>NZ_MQTQ01000061.1:88090-111258 GCF_020532805.1 Arthrobacter sp. SO5
TCAGCAGACCGGCCTGAGCTGCGGCCTGCGTTTCGTCAAGGAGGACGAACAATGACAGAAGCAGAGCCGGAATTCGACACGCTGGTCCGCAGCCTGAGCGACGCCGAGGGAGCCCAGCACAAGCTTGATTCTGTCGCCGCGCTGGCCCGTGACCTCGCCGGACGGTTCGAGCTGCAGCCGCTGCTGGGCCGGATCCTGGGCCACGCGACCAGCCTGCTGGGCTGCGAGTCCGGCTCAATCGCCCTGGTCAATGAATCCAGCGGCACCTACACGAAGAAGGTTGACATCGGCGTCGGCTGCCAGGAAGGGCAGACCTTCTCGTTGAAGGAAGGCTTCACCGGGCAGATCGTGCGCAGCCGTTCCACCGTCATCCAGGATGCTTACGGCAGGATCGAACGCGGACACATCCCGCCGACGGATCCGCGCTGGAACTGCGCCGTGATCGGGGTGCCCATCCGTTGGGGCGAACAGATCATCGGGGCCTTCATCGTCTTCAGCCCGGACCAGGGCCGAGTGTTCACCCCCGAGGAGGCCCAGCTGGCCGAACTCTTTGCCAGCCACGCCGCCATCGCCCTGGCCAACTCCGAACTTCATGCGACGGCTTCGATTCGGGAACGCGAGGCGGCCGTCGCCGCCGAACGCGAACGGGCCGTCCGGGACGTGCACGAAACGGTGGGTCGCTCCCTGGCCGCGCTGCTGCTCAGCCTCGACGACGCGGACAAGGCCAGCCGGCTCGACGGCGGCGAGCACACGGTGACGCCGCACCTGAGCAAGGCCCGGACCATCGCCCACGATGCGCTCACCGAGACGCGCCGGACCGTCCTCGGCATGGGCCCGGCGGCGCTCGCCGGGCGGACCCTGGACGAGGCGGTCGCCGGCGAACTGGCCTGGGTCGAATCGATGTGCGACGCCGCGACCCGGCTGACCGTGATCGGGGAGGCCCGCCCGCACGCCCCGGAGATCGCGCACCATGCGTTTAAGATCGTTCAGGAGGCGCTCAACAACGTGGTGACCCACGCGCGGGCGACGACAGTGCGCGTTGGGTTGATTTACGACGCCGGCACGCTCGCCGTCGTCGTCGAGGACAACGGGCAGGGCTTTGACCTCGCGGCCGCCCACGGTGACCACGCGACCCTGCCCGCGGGCTGCCTGGGACTGCACGGCATGAGCTCCCGGGCCATCCACCTCGGCGGGGAACTGCACATTGACACCACTCCGGGCTGGGGCACCAAGGTCCGCGCCACCCTGCCGGACCGCGCACGGGAGCCGGAGGCGTCCGGGCAGCCGCAATGGAAGGTCCTGATCGCCAACGACCACCCCGTTACCAGCGCCGGCCTGGTGCGGCTGCTCAGCATCGCCGAGCCGGCGATCCAGGTGACGGCCGAGGTCAGGTCCGCGGAGCAGCTGTTTGACGCGTTCGAACTGCTGCGTCCGGACGTGCTGTTGGTGGACTTGGATATGGTTCACCAGAACACCACCGGCGTGCTGGCCCGGATCCGCGCGCTGGACCCCGGCATAGCGATCGTGGTGCTGACAGACAACCCCACCGTGGAGCAGGTGCGCTCGGCCCGGCAGGCCGGCGTTCGCGGCTTCATCAACCGGAGGGCCAGCGGGGACACGATTGCCCGCGTCCTCGTCGCTGCCGGGCAGGGCCAGGCGCTCGTCGAGGGCGACATCTTCGACCGACTCCTGGGCTCCTCTGCCACGGAGCCCGAGTCGGGGGCGGATGCCTTCACGGCCCGCGAAAAGGAAGTCCACGACATGGTGGTCCGCGGCATGGCGGACAAGCAGATCGCCCGTGAGCTCGGCATCTCCGTGAAGACCATCGAGAAACACGTGGGTTCGATCCTGCGCAAGACCGGCGCGCGGAACCGCACCATGCTGGCCGGCATGACCGGGGGAGAAGCCGTGCCGGCGCACCCCTGGGGGTAGGCGCCCGAATCCGCCGGCTGAGGGGTCAGGCAGCCTGGTTGAAGCGGACCGTGTTCCCGGACGGGTCGCGGAAGGCGCAGTCGCGCGGGCCCCAGGACTGGACGATGGGTTCCTGGAGCACCTCCGCCCCGGAAGCCCGGACCTTCTCGAAGGTGGCGTCCAGATTGTCCGTGCGGAACACGAGGATGGGGAGGGCGCCCTTGACGAGGAGTTGCTGGAGGGCGTCGCCGTCGCCTTGGGAGCGGCCGGCGTGCGGGACGGACAGCACCAGTTCCAGATCCGGCTGGGCCGAGCTGCCGAGGGTGACCCAGCGCTGACCGTCCGAGCCGACGTCGTTGCGCACCTCCAGGCCGAGCACGTCCCGGTAGAACGCGAGCGACTCGTCGAGGTCGTTGACGGTAATTTGTGCGTACTGCAATGAAATGTTCATGTCTTCCACGCTATGGCAGCGGCTGCGGGGGCGCTTCTTCAATCCTGCTCGGTGTGCGCCCGGGACGCGTGCGCACCCGGGCAATGCACGACGGCATGGCTTTGACCGCGTCGTGCTGCCGGGACCGGTACTCACTCGGCGGCATGCCGATGATCTCCGTGAACCGTGAACTGAACGATCCCAGGGACGTACAGCCCACCTCCATGCACGCGTCCGTCACGCTGGCGCCGGCCCGCAGCAACGCCATGGCGCGTTCGATCCGCCGGGTCATGAGGTAGCTGTAAGGTGCCTCGCCGTAGGCCGCTTTGAACTGGCGGGAAAAATGCGCCGGGGACATGAGGGCACCGGCGGCCATGGTTGGCACATCCAGAGGCTGCGCGAACTCGCGGTCGATCAGGTCCCGGGCCCGGCGCAGGTGCGCCAGGTTGGCCAACTCCTGCGGTGTCATGCCGCCATTCTAGAACTGTGAAGGTCCCCGTGGGGGTCCCGGATGAAGCTCCGGGGGCACCGCCGTCGTCGATCCGGAACGACGCCGTGGTGCTGGCTGACGTCAGTGCTCGTGCAGATGGGCTGCGGCGAATTGTTGGAAGACCTCTTCCGGGGCAGACCCGGGCAAGCGGAAGTCCGTGGCCAAGACCCCGGCGAGGTCCTCGAGCGCCTTCCGGAGTACCAGGCCGCTCACCCTGACGCCCGGATCCTGGGAATCTGCCGCCCTGGTACTCAGGTTCAAAGCTTGGGTCAGGGATACGCCCAGGGAGATTGCGGACGTCGATTCGCGGAAGTAGAAGGACTCGGGAGATTGGGTGAGGTCAATCCGGATCTGGACGACGTCGATCGCCAGGGTCTCCAGCGTCCAGGCCGCGGCCCCCGTGTCCCGGGCGCCGAGGTGGCTGGCGTAGTCCGCCTCGCCCAGGACGGTGAGGCGGACGGCCAGCGCCCGCCGTCGCGCCAGCGCCGGATAAACCTGCATGAACCACGTCACGGCTGCGGTCAGCAGGCCGAACCCGATGAGCGCTTCGACCGGGGAGAGCAGCCTGATCCACGGGTCCGACACGATCACGTCGCCGTACCCGACTGTGGTGAGCGTGGAAAGGGAGAAATAGAGGGACTCGGCAAAGTTTCCGTAGCGGGCCTCATCGAGGCCGGCCACGTAGACAAACCCGCCCGGCACGTGCGGATAGTAGACGAGGGCCCAGCCGACGGTCTGCAACGCGGCCCAGAGAAGCGTGACGCCAACCAGCGCCAACGGTCCGGCGAGCGATAGGGCCTTGGGGCCCAGCGCCTGGGACACCCGCCACACCAGGTTGATGATGGATCGGCCCACCCGGCCCTGCCCGGTCGGATGCAACAACGTGTGGAAGACATCATGAAGCCCGACGGCGATGAGCACGAATCCGAGCGCACTGAACATCCACTGCATGGCGGTGGGCTCCTTCTCTGGGGCCGGACGTGGGGATGAACCCCACTCTGAAGGATAGGCGAGTAATCAACCGTGACCGCATTGGCCAGTCGCGGGGCAACCCCGTCCAGGGCGACGGCGTTTCGACTCAGAGTCGGCGTCAACCACTAACGTCCAGTCGCCGAGGTAATTCCGCATGGTCGCACCGTCCCGGAAGCGTTCATGTTCGGCCCGCCACTCTGCAACGGATGCATACCCCTCACCCTCGTCGCGAGCATGCTCCCATGGAACGACGGCTAACCGCACGGTGGGCGCGGTCGGGCTGAATTGCCCCACTAACGCCTTTCCCTAACCGGATTGGCGTCCGCGGTTCCACCAATCCCGGATCAACTTTGTCCCCGGAGCGTCCCAACCCGTCGGGTATACACTTCGCGCATGGTTCCGAGTTCAGCAGCGACGAGGCCCGTTCCTCCCACTGACGCGCGCCGCGGCCGCTGGTTTGCGAAAGAGCCGCCGTGGTGGGTTCGCGACGTGCTGGTGGCGGGGATCATCGGCGGGTTGTTGTTGTTTGGGCAACACAGAATCGACCTTCAGCGGGAAGGCAGGGAATCCCGTCAGGAGAACCTTCGATTTATTAGGGAGCGTGCCGCCGAGGCGTCGCCGCGGATTGGTCCGAACGGGACAGCGATCAAATCAGTTCTTCCATACCGAGACATGGACCTCCGAGGATTGAATCTGTCCGGCCTGGACATGAGGAATGCGGACTTCACCGACTCCGACCTGACGGGTGCCGTACTCCGCGGCGCCGATCTTAGCGGTGCAACGTTTCGCTACACGATCCTTGACGGCGCCGTTCTCGATGACGCGAAGTTGGACGGTGCCGAGTTCTCCCGGGTCTACGTTCGTGGAACGGACATGAAATTTTGGCAGTTTCAGCCAGACGATCCCTGCTACGACAGCTCAACTCAGTGGCCGCAGGGCTACGCTCTCCCCACCAACCTCTGTGGAGCAGCGAAAAAATGACCCTCCGCGACGATGGCTGGTGGCCGGCTCTTCGACGGATTTGTGCAGGCCCAGAGATGGTTTGGTAAACCGTCCCGGAAATCTCCTGTACTGTTGATCCTGTTGTTGTGTTTATGCAGTTCGTAGTTCAGGCAGTACGCATGGTTGAAAGACCTTGTTCTTCTGAAGCAGCGGTTTTGAGCACCCCACACCGGAGGACCCGAAAGTCGGGACTTTTCCTCCACCTTCACGAAGGACAGAAAATAATGGCTACTGGTACCGTCAAATGGTTTAACGCTGAAAAGGGCTTCGGCTTCATTTCCCCCGATGACTCCTCACAGGACGTCTTCGCACACTACTCCGCGATCGCCTCTTCCGGCTTCCGCTCCCTCGAAGAGAACCAGAAGGTCTCCTTCGAAACCGAGCAGGGCCCCAAGGGTCCCCAGGCCGTAAACATCCAGGCTCTCTAAGACTTAGCTTCCAGCTAACTCTTCACGAGTCCGGAACCTTACAGGTTTCGAGCAGGGTCCGTCATTGACGGGCCCTGCTTTTGTTTAACCCGCATGTGCTGGATGGGGCCCGGCCGGGTTTTCGGTTTTCGGCAGGCTCAGCCACCCGGCTCCAGGTCCAGTTCGACGTCGACCTCGTCTCCGGCGCTGATGCCGGCGGCCGCCCTGACTTCCTTTTTGACGGGCAGCAGGTACGAGCGGCTCTTGCTGTCCGGGAACAGCGAGGTGGACCAACGCTGCCCGGCGATTGAAGCGCTCACTTTCAGCGAACCGAACGCCTTGCGAAGTGGCGCGGCGTCGTCCTGGAGCTCGTCAGCCAGGTCCGGCGGCAGCGTGATGAAATGCCACCCGGCTGCCTCGGGATAGTGCCACAGCTCGCCGCGGAACGAATACGAGGCCGTCATAGTTCGAGTATGGCACCGCCATGGTGGCTCCCGCGCCGGCTCACCCACCAGGAATCCCTTCCGGACCTCGTCACCAGCCGTGGCGCCGGGCCAGGAACGCGGTCAGCGCCGGATTGTCGATTTCCTTCGCCAGCCACGGCACCGCCTGGGCTGCGGCGTCGTCCCCGAGGACGGCCCGGTGTGACTGCGCCCGGACCACAAACTCGCGCAGGCCGCTGCGGCTAGCCAGTGCAGCCAGGCGGTCCGCGAACTCGGTGGCCCGCGGCGAGCCCGCGGCGATGGCGACTTCCGCCGCGGTGTCCAGCAGCCGGGCCGAGTACCAGAGATACCACGGCGTGGGTTCGAGGCCCCGGGCGATCCAGTGCTCTGCCGCGGCAAGGTCCCCGTGGGCCAGGAACAGCCGGGCTTCGGCGCCCGCGGCCAGGGCCATGTAGCAGTGGTCGCCGGCGAGCTCGGCCATCACCCAGGACCGGTCGATCAGCGCCGCGGCCTCTTCCAGCCGGCCGGCGGCAAGGTATGTTTCGCCCCGGAGCCCGGTGACGAACGGCTCGAACGCCGTCCAGTGTTCCTCCGCAATCCATTCCAAGGCCTGGTCCAGGCAGGCCGCCGCCCGTTCCACGTCCCCGCGGAGCAGATGAACGCGCCCCAACAACGCCTCGCTGAATGCCTGCTGCCGGCGGTTCCGGACCGCCGTGGCGAGCCGACCGGATTCGGTGAAGGCAGCCACGGCGTCCTCGTAGTGAGCGGTGTCCGAGGCCAGCATGCCCTGAATCGCCAGGATCCGTCCTTGTTCGGCCGGCATTGCCGCGGCCGCCCGCATGGCCCGCTCCAGCCAGCCGGCCGCCCGGTCCGGGACCCCGCGCTGTACTGTCAGGTAGCCCAGCTCGCGGTAGGCCGTGGCGGCAGTCCGGGAGCCGCCGTCGGCCGCTTCGGCAGACAGCGCACGGTGCAGGAAGTCGGCCACCTCGGCGCCGCGGCCGCCGGCCTGATGGATCAGCGCCCCGGCCAGCGTCACCAGCGATTCGGCAATCAGGTGCCGGTCAGCGGTGCGTTGGGCCAGTACGACGGCGAGCCGGAGCTGCTCGAGCCCACGGTCGACGGCGCCCGCCGAGAGTGAGGCGCTGCCGGCGTCGAGGTAGGACCGGACGGTAGCCGGATTCGCGGGGAGCGCCGGATCCGCGGCGGGGCCGGACCCGGCGAGGGCGCGCCGGACTTCCGCGGGCAACGGCAGGCCCAGCTCCCGGCGGTAGAGGTCCGCGGACTTGGTGACCTGCTCGTGCGCCTGGCGGTGCTCGCCGAGTGCCACGAGCGCCTTCACCAGGACGGCGGTGCAGTCCGTGTTGAACGGGTCCCGGCGCAGCGCCTGGGAGGTCAGCTCGACGGCCTCGGCGGGCGCGCCCGCCGCCAGGGCCGCCAGCGATGCTTCATAGAGCAGCGACTGGACGGAGTTCTCGAGCCGGTAGCGCTGATCGGCCAGCCAGGAGTCGAAGACCGGGCTGTCCGCAAAGGACTGGCCCTCCAGCAACTGGCCATCGAGCTTCCGCGGATCGATGCCCGCGATGCTGCCCGGGCCTACCAGCTCCAAGGCGTCGCAGCGCCACGGCGGCAGGAGCGCCATGTGCAAGGGGTCCCCGGTGATGGAGACGCCGCCCAGGGCCCGCCGCAGCTCGGACAGATTCCAGCGCAGGGCACCGAGGGGATCGGCGGCATCAGGAAAAAGCAGGAAGGCCGTGCGGGAACGGCCGGCGCCGTCCGGCTGCAGGGCGAGGTAGGCCAGCACCGCCCAGGCCTTGCGGCCCCGGGGCTGAGGGGGAGTGGTGCCAGCGGACTCGATCCGGGGCGGTCCGAGGAGCCGAATCCAGGTCTCGGCCATACGAGCCATGTTACGCCGGGGGACGGGCGGCGTCCCGGGAGCCTCACACGGTTGCTCACACGCCGGCTGAACACACTGGAGTTATCCAATCCGCCCAACACACGAGGTGAATCCACAATGGAACTTCTCCTGATCCTGCTCCTTGGCATCGTGCTCCTCGCCGGCACCGCGACCGTCCGCGCTGTCCTCAGCGACGGCCGCGGCCACACGCCCCAGGTCCGGTCGACTGCGTCCTGGACGGCCGGCAATCTGCCCAGCGAACCGTACGCCGTGGCCACGAGCCGGAACCCCACCACCTTGAGGCTGCGGTAGGCGCGCCGGCCGCCGCGGTACAGTCTGGACACGAAAGCGGGGCGGTGGGATTCTGAGGCAGGCACCATCAGCGAGGGAGGCTGGTAGCAGGTCATGGAAGAAACACCGGATACCCGGAAATTGCTGTCCGCCCGGATCGAGCAGAAACAACGGGCCGTCCGGTCCTATCTGGGACGGGAACGCCCACGACGGAACAAGCTCTCCAACATCAGCGTCGTGGGCAGCGCCCTGGCCGCCATGCTCACCGCCGGCCCGGCCTTCGGGGGCACCGGCTTCACCAGTGCGGTCCAGGAAATCTTCTCGCTGCCCGACGATTCGGTGGTGTGGCGTGTCCTGTGTCTCGGGGCCATGCTGCTCTCCGTCGCTGCGGCGCTGGCCACCAACTTCGCCAATTCACATTCCTTGGCGGACAGGGTCAGCGCAGCAGAGACAGTCAACGCCCAGCTGGAAGGGCTGCAGGACACGTTGAGCTTTGGCCACATTGACACTGACGAGGCCCTGAAGCTGTTTCAGCAGTATGTGGCCCCGGTAGCCTTCGTGGACGACGTGCCCTCCCGCTGACCGGCATAGCCACGCCGGCACATGCCGGCGTTCACATCATCTCCACCCTCGGTTCACCCGGGCAGTCAAGGCTGGGGGCATGACTTCTTATACCCGCCGAACCGTCCTCAAAGGGGCCCTGGCTGCCGCCGGTACTGCCGCCGTCGTCCCCGCCTCCGCCATCGCGGCCCCGCCGTCCGGCGTGGCGCTGGTCCGGAACCGACTGACCCTGCCGTCCGGCATCGCCACGGGGGACGTCACCGTCGATTCCGGCATTCTGTGGTCCCGCGCCTCGGGCGCCGGGCAGCTGGTGGCCAGCCTGCTGGCCGTCGACGACGACGGGTCCCCGCTCCGCAACGGCCGTGCCTTCCAGCGCGTGCTGCGGGGGAGCGCCGCGTCCGAGGCGACGGACTTCACCGCCAAAATCACTGCGCAGCATCTCCCGGCCGGAACCCGCTTTGCCGTCAGCATGCACTTCGAGGACGCCGACGGCAATGCCGGCGAAACCGCGCAGGGCTCGTTCAGCACGGCGCCGGGCTCTGCCGCCCCACGGGGCGGCCGGACCAGGGGCGACGGGATCGGGGGCGGCGGGACCGAAGGCGGCGGGACCAGGGGCGGCGGCGCCCCGCGCCGGCAGAGCTTCGTCTGGACCGGCGACACCGCGGGCCAGGGCTGGGGCATCAACGAGGAGATCGGCGGCATGCGCGGCTATGCCGCGATGCACGCCACCCGCCCGGACTTCTTTATCCATTCCGGCGACACCATCTACGCCGACGGACCCATCCCGGCGCAGGTCACCGAGCCCGACGGGCAGATCTGGCGCAACCTCGTCACCGCGGAGGTGGCCAAGGTGGCTGAGACGCTCAACGAGTTCCGCGGCCGGCACCGCTACAACCTGATGGACAAGAACATCCGCGCTTTCTACGCCGAGGTCCCGGTGATCGCACAGTGGGATGACCACGAAACCCACAACAACTGGTACCCGGGCCAGATTCTCAGCGATGACCGCTACACCGAACGCCGCGTGGACGTCCTCGCCGCCCGCGGCCGCCAGGCCTGGCAGGAATACCAGCCCATCGCCGGCCCCAGCGACGGCTCTACCGGCTTCGAGCCCGCCCGGATCTACCGCAAGATCTCCCGCGGCCCGCAGCTGGACATCTTCTGCCTGGACATGCGCAGCTTCAAGGACCCCAACACGGACGGCAAGGAAACGCAGCTCATGCACATCCTGGGCCAGGAGCAGACCGACTGGCTGATCCGCGAGGTGAGCCGGTCCAAGGCCACCTGGAAGGTCATCGCCAACGACCTCCCGCTAGGCCTGGTGGTGCCCGACGGTCCGGTGAACCAGGAGTCCCTTTCCAACCGCGACGACGGCGCCCCCTTGGGCAAGGAGCTTGAGCTCGCCGGGGTGCTCGCCGCCTTCAAACGGAACCGCGTGAAGAACGTGGTGTGGGTAACGGCCGACGTGCACTACTGCGCGGCACACCACTACTCGCCGGAGCGTGCGGCCTTCCAGGACTTCGACCCTTTCTGGGAATTCGTGGCCGGCCCCATCAACGCCGGCAGCTTCGGGCCGAACAAGCTGGACGGGACCTTCGGACCCGAGGTCGCGTTCTTCAAGGCCGGCGCTTACGCGAACCAGTCCCCGCGCAGCGGCGAGAGCCAGTACTTCGGGCACGTGGATCTGGGCGAGGGCGACGTCTTCACCGTGAGCCTGCGGGACGCCAACGGCGCGGTGCTCTGGAGCAAGGCGCTGCAGCCGGAGCGGTAAACCCGGTGTGCTCCGCCGGGGCGCTTCACCGGGGCGGCCCGGTAATTACGGCGTCGGCAGGCCGCCGTTGACGTTCAGGGTCTCACCGATCACGTAGCTGGACTCGGACGAGGCCAGGAACACGTAGGCCGGGGCGAGCTCGGCCGGCTGTCCGGCGCGGCCCATCGGGGTTTCCTTGCCGAATTCCGGCAGGTCCTCAGTGGGCTGGCCGCCGCTGGCCTGGAGCGGGGTCCAGATGGGGCCGGGCGCCACTGCGTTGACGCGGATGCCCTTGGGCGCCAGCTGCTGGGCCAGGCCCTTGGTGAAGTTGTTGATCGCAGCCTTCGTGGAGGCATAGTCCACGAGCGTTTCCGAGGGGCTGTAGGCCTGGATGGAGGTGGTGTTGATGATGCTCGAGCCGGCCGGCAGGTGCGGCAGCGCTTCCTTGGTCAGCCAGAACATGGCGTACACGTTGGTCTTGTAGGTGTGGTCGAACTCGACGTCGGTGATGTCGCCGAGCGCCTTCTGCGCCACCTGCTTTCCGGCGTTGTTCACCAGGATGTCCAGGCCGCCGAGCTCACGCACAGCCGTTTCGACGAGGTCCCGGCAGACGGCCGAGTCCTTGAGGTCGCCGGGAACCTTGACGGCTTTGCGCCCGGCCTTCTCGATCAGTTCCGCGATTTTGGTGGCGTCTTCTTCTTCCTCCGGGAGGTAGGACATGACGACGTCGGCGCCTTCGCGGGCGAAGGCGATGGCCGTGGCGGCGCCGATGCCGGAATCCGCACCGGTGATGAGTGCCTTGCGGCCCTCCAGGCGGCCGGTGCCGCGGTACGTGTCCTCGCCCAGGTCCGCCTTGGGCGTCAGCCGGGAGTCCAGGCCGGGTTCGGGCTGGCTCTGCTCGGGCGGCTGGATCTGCTCGTAGGCGGTGACGGGGTTCCTGAACGTGTACTGGTCAGTCATGGTTCTCCTCCGGATGGTGGGTCTCACTGCGGACGACTTGCACGCCACGCACATGCTAAGCATGCTTAGCATCAACCCTAGCCAGTCTGGCGGGCCCGGCGCAACGAGCGCACCGAACCCCGCCTGGGTCCGGCCCTGCGCTGGCGCCGTCCGGGGCGGTGTTTCTGGCTGGATTGCCACTATGCAACCAGCCGCAACTGTCCCCGCCTACGATTTGCGCGTCAACATCCAGGGCGCCGAACCAGAGATCTGGCGGCGCCTGCTGGTGCCGGAAACCATCACTGTCCCGGAACTGCACCGGGTCCTCCAGACGGCGTTCGGCTGGGAAAACCGCCACCTCTTCGGCATCCGCTGTGTGGACCGGCTCGGCCAGCCACGCGTCATCGTCGGCCCCGACGGCGCGGCGGAGGAGATGGGCGACGAGCCGGCTTCCGGCGTCGTACTCTTTGAACTTCTGGACGCCCAGGAGACTGCGCCTGTGATGTTCGAATACGAATACGACTTCGGCGATGCCTGGACGCACGTCGTGAAGGTGATGGGGCCCGCCGAAATGCCTGCCGGAACCGTGCAGTGCGTTGACGGGGCCAACCGCGGGCCGGTAGAGGATTCCGGCGGACCGCACGGTTACTCCCGGCTCATTGAAGCGCTGGCGGATCCCGCGCATGAGGAACACAAAGAGCTCTCCGACTGGTACGAGTTCGCGACGGGCCAGGGCGCCGGCACGTTCGAGCCCTATGCATTCGACGTCGCCGCGCTCAACAGCCGCCTGGCGGACCTGGCGAAACACCTGTGGCCGGAGCCGCCCGCGGACGGGGAGATCGACGCCGTCGTGCGCCCCGTGCAGTGGCTGCTGGACCAGGCGGGACCCGACGGGCTGCCCTTGACCCAGGACGGCTACCTCAAACCTGCCGTGGTCAGCCAGGCCGTCCGCGACCTGGGGTGGGCTTACCGCTGGCCCGGAAAAGCGAACCGCGAAAGCCAGACCCTGCCCGTTCTGATGCTCCGGCAGCAGCTGCAGGCCTGGAAACTGCTCCGGAAGAGCAAGGGCCGGCTGGTTCGCTCACCCGGCGGCCGCAAAATGAGCGACGGCGGCCGTCCGCTCTGGGACTACCTCGCCGCGGCGGTGGCCGTGCCGGCGGATCAGGCCACGGCCGTTGTGACCCGGATGGTGGTCCACTGGCTGCTCGAGGGTTCCACGCCGTCGTGGGACGAACGCGGACGGATCATCGCGAATGCCTTGACCGGGGCAGGCTTCCGGACGGAGAGCGGAAAGCCGGTGCCGGTCGAGGCCGCCCGTGGTCTCTACTCGGACGTGCGCTGGACGCTGGACTGCCTGCAGCTCAAGGTTGCGGAACGCACGTTCGGTGAAACGGCGAACCTGACCGACGGCGGCCGGAAGTTCCTGCTCCAGGTTCAAGGCCTGCTCGACGGCGTGTGACAGTCGTCCGGCGTCCTGTTTCCTCCGGGCCATGACCACGGAATCCGCGGACGTTCATTCGGGCCGTCCTTTTAGGTGCGGACAAAGGCGCTTAACCGAGGCTCGCCAGCAGCTGCGCACTCTGGGCCCGGACCACCGCGAGGCTGTCCGCCAACCCGCACAGGACAATGCCGGCGTCGGCCGCCTGCAGGGGGGAGTCCGGCGTGGACAGTCCGTCGGCGCGGAGATTGACCAGGGACTCCACGAGCCGGAAGGCCAGATCCCCGTTCTGTCCGGTGCCGGCCCACCCGTTCCCAGGCAGGTCCGCGCCCAGGCGCTGATACAGCCCGCGGAGTTCCTGCCGGTCGGCCATAAAGCTCCGGAACCGCGCGCTGCGCGCCTCCGGCAGGTTGTAGAGCACCCCGAGGTTCCAGCGGGCATCGCACAGCTGGATTCCGTCATAGAGCGCGACGGCGTGCAGGCGCGCCGCCGCCGCCAGGGGAGTGTGGTCGCTGTCATCCCCGCCGGACACTCTGCGGGCGAACGCGAGACCGCCGGCCACCGTTCCCGCCAGCAGGACTTCCAGGATGTCGTCTTTGTGCCGGAAGTGGTGGTAGAGCGAGGACTGGCGGATCCCCACGGCCTCCGCGATGGAGCGCGTTGAGGTGTTGGCGTACCCCTGTGTGGTGAAGAGTTCGGCGGCCGCGTCGAGGATCTCGTCCCGTGCGGTGGCCCCCGGACGGGAGGGTTGCTGCTTGCGGGGGCGCCCCGGGCCGGTTGTGGTCACGGCATCATTCTTGCACTCCGTCGGCGGCTGTCTGCGCCGCCAGCTGCCACCCGCAGCCCGGTGAGATCGGGGAAACATCACGGAAATAATCCGTCAATCTACCTTTTACACGGACGAAACGAGTTCGGGATCTCCGGCT
Source organism: Arthrobacter sp. SO5 (assembly GCF_020532805.1). GTDB lineage: Bacteria > Actinomycetota > Actinomycetes > Actinomycetales > Micrococcaceae > Arthrobacter. The sequence goes on from NZ_MQTQ01000061.1 coordinate 101,545, forward strand.
GGAAAACTATCAAGTGACCGGTATTCCGCAGTGTTGGGCCCAGCGCTGCTTTTGCCGGAACGCAACAGACCCCCCGCCGTTCCAGCCCCGGAGATTCCGATGACATCCACAGTTCTTCCCTCATCCGCGCAGACGGATGATGCAGACCTCACGTCGCTTGGCTACGAGCCGTCCCTGCACCGCAAGCTGGGCCGTTACGCCTCCTTCGCGGCAGGCTTCTCCTTTGTGTCCATCCTGACCACCATCTTCCAGCTCTTCGCGTTCGGCTACTCCTTCGCGGGCCCGGCCTTCTTCTGGACGTGGCCGGTGGTGCTCCTGGGCCAGCTGCTGGTGGCCCTGAATTTCGCCGAGCTGGCAGCCCGCTACCCGCTCTCCGGGGCGGTCTACCAGTGGGCCCGGCGGGTCGGCGGGGAAACGGTGGGCTGGTTCGCGGGGTGGTTCATGGCCCTGGCGCAGGTGGTCACGGCCGCCGCGGCGGCCATCGCCATGCAGGTGGTGCTGCCCCAGCTGTGGGACGGATTCCAGCTGGTGGGCGGCGACCCGGCACTGAACACCACCAGTGGCGCCGCGAACGCCGTCGTCCTCGGGGCCATCCTGCTGGTGGTCACCACCGTGATCAACTCCCTGGGCGTCAGGCTGATGGCCCACGTGAACTCGGTGGGGGTGACCTGCGAAATCGTCGGCGTCGTCGCCGTGATCCTGGCGCTCATCACCGCCGCCCAGCGCGGCCCCGACGTCGTCATGGACACCACTGTCCTGGCCGGATCCGATCTCGGAGCGGTCGGTGCGTTTATGGTCTCGGGCCTGATGGCCGCGTACGTCATGGTGGGCTTCAACTCCGCCGGTGAGCTCTCCGAAGAGACCGTGTCCCCGCGGCACACGGCACCCCGCACCATCCTCTCGGCCCTGATCATCTCCGGCATCGGCGGGGCGCTGATGATCGTGACGGCGCTGATGGCTGCTCCCAGCCTCGACGACGGCCGGCTCGCCACCGAGGGCCTGCCCTATGTGCTGACCGCCGTCCTGGGCACGTTCTGGGGCAAAGTTCTCCTGGTGGACGTGGCCGTGGCCATCTTCGTCTGCACCCTGGCCATCCAGACGGCCGGTTCGCGCCTGGTGTTCTCGATGGCGCGGGACGGCAAACTGCCCGCATCGGCCCTGCTCTCCGCCGTCCACCCCACCCGCGGCACCCCGATGTGGCCTTCCATCGCCATTGGCGCCCTGGCCGTGGGTGTCCTGGCCATCAACGTCGGCAACGCCGCACTCTTCACCACCCTCAGCAGCGTCTGCATCGTCATGGTTTACATCGCGTACCTCCTGGTCACGGTCCCGCAACTGCTCAACCGGCTCCGCGGCGAGTGGGACCGGGTGGGCCAGACCATGCCGGCCGGGCTGTTCTCGCTGGGACGCTGGGGCCTGCCGGTCAACATCCTCGCGGTGCTGTACGGCGCCGTGATGGTGGTCAACCTCGCCTGGCCCCGCCCCGAGGTCTACGACCCGTCCGGGGAAAACGGGATCCTGCTCTATTCCGCTCCGCTCATGGTGGGCATCGTGCTCCTCCTCGGCCTCTGGGTCCGGCGCTCCATCGCCCGGACGGCCGCCCGCACCGCAGCCTGACCGGAGCATGACCTCAGGCCCTGCTGACCATCCGCCCGCGCAACTTCACGCCCACGCCAGGATTGATATGACCCAGACCACCGAAACACCAGCCACCGAAACACCTGCCACCGAAACACCTGCCACCGCCACCACCGCCGGAGCCCGGGCGCACGCCCGGGAACAGCACGGCCGCACCGCGGACACCATGCGGTACGTCCCGGCAGCCTCCGCGCCGGCACGGCTCACCGCCGGCCTGCCGGACACCGCCAGGGAACGCCTGAGCTGGGCCGAGTCCGTGGCGTTCGGCCGCTACACCGCCCTGCCGCTGGCCCGCGGCACCCGGATCCGGCTCACGGACGCCGGCGGCGACGCCTGCGTCCACGTGCTGCTCTACCGGAGCGGGGCGCTGCATGAACGGATCAATATGGCGGACACCGTCAAGGTCCCGTGGCAGGCGTACCCCACCGCGGGACACCCGCTGCTCTCCGACGCCGGCCGGCTGATGGGCACGATCGTGGCCGACACGTCCGCCCGCCACGACGCCCTCACCGGCACCACCACGCTGGCCGGAAACACCGCCCGCTACGGCGCCGGGACCGTCCACAGCGGCTCGCCCGCGGGGCGTGAACTGCTGACCCTGGCCGCCCTGAAGCAGGGGCTGGAAGCGCGGGACGTGGCGCCGCCGCTCTCCTTGTTCAAGGGCATCCGGGTTGACCCGGACGGCAGCATCCGGTTTACCGGGTCCGCCGGCGCGGGTACCGCCGTCGACATCCTCCTGCACATGGACGCCGTGGTGCTCCTAGCGAACACCGCCCACCCGCTGGACCCGCGGCCGGACTTCACCGGAACCGCCGTCGACGTCGTCGCCTGGCAGGCCGCCGAAGACCTCGGCCTGCTCGCGGAGGGGCGCCTGACCGGGCCCCTGACCCCTGAACACCGCCAGGCACTGGACAACACCGAACACGATCTCCTGGCAAGGACCGCCCGATGAACACCGCCACTGACACCCTGACAGCCCCGGCCGCCACCGCCAGCGCGTCTGCCCGCCGGACAGCGCTCGCGGACGGCGCCGTCGTCCTGGACGAATACGTTCAAGCGCGCGGACCCTGGTCCGGCGTCGTGGCCGCCGGCGACGTGCTGACCATCGTGGACCTGGAGGGCAACCAGGCCGTGGACTGCCTGCTGTACGCGGCGGGCGACACGGACGTGCGCTACTCCGCCGCCGTCACCCTCGCCGCGCAGCGCTCCATCGTGCTGACCACCGGCTCCGTGCTGCGGTCCGAGGCCGGCATCCCGATCATGACCGTGGTGGCCGACGAGGTGGGCGTGCACGACACCATCGGCGGGGCCTGCTCGCAGGAATCCAACACTCTGCGCTACGGCCAGCACACCCGCGAACAGCACGCCTGCGTGGAGAACTTTCTCATCGAAGGATCCCGCTGGGGCCTGGGCAAGCGCGACCTCGTCTCCAACATCAACTGGTTCATGAATGTCCCCGTTGACCCGGACGGGGCCCTCGGCATCGTCGATGGGCTCTCCGCGCCGGGCAAGCGGGTGGCCCTCCGGGCCGAGGTGGACACCCTGGTGCTGGTCTCCAACTGCCCGCAGATCAACAACCCGTGCAACGGCTTCAACCCCACGCCCGTCCGCATGATCGTCACCCGCCAGGAGGCTGCCCTGTGAACACTTTTGAAACGCAGAACCGCTTCGACACGTCACTGTTCGACACCCTGCTGTTCGACACACTGCTGGTCGCCAACCGCGGCGAAATCGCCTGCCGCATCATCGAATCCGCCCGGAAGATCGGACTGCGCACGGTGGCGGTGTTCTCCGAGGCGGACCGGGGCGCCCGCCACGTCCGGCTGGCGGATGAGGCCGTGCTCCTAGGCCCCGCCCCGGCCAAGGATTCCTACCTGAAGGTCGAGGCCCTGCTGGCAGCGGCCGCGGCCACCGGCGCCGGCGCCATCCACCCCGGCTACGGGTTCCTCTCCGAGGACGCCCGCTTCGCGGAGGCCGTCGAGGCCGCCGGGCTGGTCTTTGTGGGGCCCACGCCGGACCAGCTGCGGATTTTCGGCACCAAGCACACCGCCCGCGACGCCGCCCGGGCCGCCGGCGTGCCCATGATCGCCGGCTCGGGCCTGCTCCCGGACGTCGACGCTGCCGTGCTGGCCGCCCGGGAGATCGGCTTCCCGCTGATGCTCAAGGCCACCGGCGGCGGCGGCGGAATCGGGATGACCGTATGCCGCACCGAGGACGAGCTCACCGAGAGCTACCCCCGGGTGGCGCGCCTGGCCGGTGCCAGCTTCAGCACCGCCGGCGTCTTCGCCGAACGGTACGTCGAGCACGCCCGGCACGTGGAAGTGCAGATCTTCGGCGACGGGAAGGGGCGGGTGGTGAGCCTGGGGGACCGGGACTGCTCGCTGCAGCGCCGGCACCAGAAAGTGCTCGAGGAAGCACCCGCCCCGGACCTGCCCGAGGCACTCCGGGACGAGCTGCACCGCAGCTCGCGGGCCCTCTGCGCGTCCCTGGACTACCGCTCCGCCGGGACGGTGGAGTTCGTCTACGACCCCGTCCGCCAGGAGGCCTCCTTCCTGGAAGTCAACGCCCGGCTGCAGGTGGAACACCCCGTCACGGAAGCTGTCACCGGCGTCGACCTCGTGGAGTGGATGCTCCGGCTGGCCCAGGGCGGCACCGAAGCAGCCGGCGTGCTGGCCGGTCTCCCGGACGGCCTCCCCGTCTCCGGTTACGCCGTCGAAGCCCGCCTCTATGCCGAGGACCCGGCCCGCAACTTCCAGCCCAGCTCCGGGACCGTCACCAACGCCGTCTACCCCTCCGACGTCAGCGTGCGCGTGGACGCCTGGGTGGAAACCGGCAGCGAGGTGTCCACCAACTACGATCCCCTCCTGGCCAAAATCATCGCCACCGGCACGGACCGCAACCAGGCCTTCGACCGGCTCGGCGCCGCGCTGACAGCCACCCGGATCGACGGCATTGAAACCAACCTCGGCATGCTCCGGGCCGTGACCGCCCTGGACGTGGTCCGCGACGCCGCCCACTCCACCGGCACCCTGAACGATCTGGGCGACCCGGAACCCCGGATCACCGTGGAACGGCCCGGACTGCAGAGCTCCGTCCAGGACTGGCCGGGCCGGACCGGCCTGTGGCAGGTGGGTGTCCCGCCCAGCGGTCCCATGGACGACCTTTCCTTCCGGCTCGGCAACCAGGCCCTCGGCAACCCGGAAGGTGCCCCCGGCCTCGAATTCACCATGACCGGACCCAGCCTGCACTTCACCCACGCCACCACCGTGTGCGTGTCCGGCGCCCCCACCACGCTCACCGTGAACGGCACGGACGTGCCGGCCTGGGAACCGGTGACGGTCCCCGCAGGCGGCACGCTCGACGTCGGCAGCGCCGACGGCTCCGGCCTCCGCGGCTACATCCTGTTCCGGGGCGGGCTGGATGTGCCGCAGTACCTGGGCAGCGCGTCCACCTTCACCCTGGGCCAGTTCGGCGGCCACGGCGGCCGGGTCCTCCGGTCCGGCGATGTGCTCCGGGCTGTGGCCCCGGATGCTGCCGTCACGACGCCGGGCGAGACGCCGGCAGCGCAGCCAGCCATCCCGACGGCGGCTCCGGGCCTGGCCGGTCCCGTGCCCCTGGACAGCAGGCCCGAGCTGACCTCCGCGTGGGAGCTGACGGTGGTGGAGGGCCCCCACGGCGCCCCCGAGTTCTTCCAGCGCGAAGACATCGAGGACCTCTACGCTGCCAGCTACGAGGTGCACTTCAACTCCGCCCGCACCGGCGTCCGGCTCATCGGCCCCAAACCGCGGTGGGCCCGCACCGACGGCGGCGAGGCAGGACTGCACCCGTCCAACATCCACGACACCGCCTATTCGGTAGGGGCCCTGGACTTCACCGGCGACACCCCCATCCTGCTCGGCCCGGACGGCCCCAGCCTGGGCGGCTTCGTCTGCCCAGTCACCGTCGTGACGGCCGACCGCTGGAAGCTCGGCCAGCTCCGCCCCGGCGACACCGTCCGCTTCGTGCCGGTGAAAGCCAGCCGGGCGCCGTCGGCCAGGGACCTGGGCCCGGGTCGGCAGTTGGTGCTGCCGGGGGAGCCAGGCTGGTCCGGTGCCAGCCAGACGTCCGCCGGGATCCGCCGCGGGGACGGCGACGACGGCGTGCTGGGCCGGGTGCCCGAGGGCCCCGGGCGGCCCGCGGTCACCTACCGCCGCTCGGGAGATGACAACCTCCTGGTCGAATACGGCGACATGGTCCTGGACCTCAGCCTGCGGGCCCGTGTGCACGCCCTGCACCAGCACCTCGAGCAGCTCCGCATGCCGGGGATCGTGGACCTCACGCCCGGGATCCGGTCCCTGCAGATCAAGGTGGATCCCTCAGTGCTCCCCGCCCCGCGACTGCTGGGTCTGGTGCAGGAAATCGAGGCCGCACTGCCGGCCAGTTCGGAACTGGTGGTGCCCAGCCGCACCGTGCGCCTGCCGCTGTCCTGGGATGATCCGGCCACCCGCGAAGCCATCCAGCGTTACATGGCCGGCGTCCGGGACGACGCTCCGTGGTGCCCGTGGAACATCGAGTTCATCCGCCGCATCAACGGCCTGGACTCCGTGAACGACGTCTTCGACACCGTCTTCGACGCCGAATACCTGGTCCTGGGTCTCGGCGACGTGTACCTGGGTGCCCCGGTGGCCACGCCGCTGGACCCGCGCCACCGCCTGGTCACCACCAAGTACAACCCGGCCCGGACCTGGACGCCGGAAAATGCCGTGGGCATCGGCGGAGCCTACATGTGCATCTACGGTATGGAAGGGCCCGGCGGCTACCAGTTCGTGGGCCGGACCACCCAGGTGTGGTCCCGTTATGCCGATTCCGCGCCGTTCGAACCGGGTTCGCCCTGGCTGCTGCGGTTCTTCGACCGCATCTCCTGGTACCCGGTCAGCCCGGAGGAACTTCTGGACCTGCGGGCCGACATGGCCGCCGGGCGGGGACGCGGCGTCGAGATTGAAGAGGGCACCTTCTCCCTGGCCGAGCATGAGGACTTCCTGGCCCGGAACAGCGAGTCCATCGCGGCGTTCCGCGAACAGCAGGCGGCCGCGTTTGCCGTCGAACGCCAGAAATGGGCCGACGCCGGCGAGTTCGACCGCGCGGACGCGGCAGCCGCCGTCGTGCCCGACGCCGACGAGCTGGTGGTGCCCGACGGCGCCACCCTGGTCTCCGCACCCTTCGCCGCCAGCGTGTGGAAGGTGGACGTCAGCGCGGGGGACCACGTGGTGAAGGGCCAGCCGCTGGTGTCGCTGGAGGCGATGAAGATGGAAACGGTGCTGGCCGCCCCGTGCGACGGCGTGGTGCAGCAGGTCCTCCCGGTGGCCGGGTCCCAGGTGGTGGGAGGCGACGCCCTGGTGGTCCTCGGGCTTCCCGCGGACGACCCCACCGAACAACCCGAACAATCCGGGACCAAGGAACTGGAAGGTGCGGCAGCATGAGGACAGTCAATGCCGGTGCCACAGCCCGGGTACGGGCGGCGCTCGCCGCCATCGAAGCCTCCGGCCGGCCGGAAATCTGGATCACCGTGCGGGCCGCGGACGAACTCCTGGCCGAGGCGGCGGCAGTTGACGAAGCCGTGGCCGCCGGTGAGGACCTGCCCCTGGCCGGGCTGGTCCTCGCCGCGAAGAACAACGTGGACGTGGCAGGGATCGACACCACGGCCGCATGCCCCGGCTTTGCCTACCGGCCGGAGCAGGACGCCGAGGCGGTGGCCCGGCTGCGGGCAGCGGGCGCGGTGGTGGTGGGGGCAACCAACCTGGACCAGTTCGCGACCGGGCTGGTGGGGACCCGCAGCCCGCACGGCGCGGTCCGCGACGCGCGCCGGCCGGACTTCATCTCCGGCGGGTCCAGCTCCGGTTCGGCGGTGGCCGTGGCCCTGGGGCTGGTGGACATCGCGATCGGCACGGACACCGCCGGATCGGGCCGCGTTCCGGCCGGGTTCCAGGGCATCGTGGGCATCAAGCCCACGCTGCACGTGGTGTCCACCGCCGGCGTGGTTCCGGCCTGCCGCTCCTGGGACGCCGTGACCATTTTCGCGCGGGACCTGGGCACGGCGGAGCTGGCCATGGGCATCATGGCCGGCGGCGGGCGCCCCTGGCCCTCCGATGTCCGCCTGGCGGCGCCTGCCCGGCCGCGCGTTGCCTACCCCTCCAGCCTTCCGGAGCTTCCTGAGGCCTGGGCTGAGGAGTTCGGCCGCCAGATCGCCAGGCTCCGGGCCGCCGGCATCGATTGTGAGCCGATTGAGTTCGACGTGTTCCTGCAGGGGGCACGTCTGCTGTACGACGGCGGCCTGGTGGCTGAGCGCTATGCCGCGGTCGGGGAATTCGTTGACGCCGCCGGCGGCGGCTCCGAAAATCCCGCCGGGCTGGATCCGACGGTTGCCGGAATCGTTCGCGGTGCCGGCCAGGTGCCTGCGCACAGGTATGTTGCGGACACCGCCCGGTTGGACGGACTGAAACGGCAGGCGATGGCGCGGCTGGAGGGGTTCGATGCCCTGATAGTCCCCACTGCGCCGTTCCATCCGAGTCTTGCGGACGTCGCTGCCGACCCCGTGGGCGTGAACGCCAGGCTGGGCACCTATACCAATTTCTGCAACCTGTTCGATCTGTGTGCCGTAGCCGTGCCCGCCGGAGAGGTGGAAGGGTCCCAGTTCGGGCTCACCATTGTGGGGCGCACCTTCGACGACGCCGTGGTGGCCGACATCGCCCGCACCATCGAAAACCCGCCGCTGCCCCCGGCGCTGTTCGCACCCGGTGCCGCTCCGGCACAGCAGTTCCGGGCGCCGCAGTCCGGGGGAAGGGAGCCGTGGCCCGTTCGGGCCGGTGCGTCCTCGGTGCCCCTGGTTGTGGTGGGGGCGCATCGCAGGGGCCAGCCGCTGGCTCACCAACTCGAATCCTTGGGAGCGTATTGGGACGGGCACATACGAACCGCGGCCCGCTACCGCATGGTGGCGCTGGACACCCAGCCGCCGAAACCCGGGGTGTACCGCTCCGAGGACGGGGCAGAACTACTGGCCGAGCGCTGGCTTCTTTCGGAAGCGGCGCTGGGGCAGTTCCTGGCGGAGTTGCCCGAGCCGATGCTGCTTGGATCCGTGCGCCTGAGCGACGGTTCCAGCGCCGTCGGCTTTGCCTGCGACGCGGTAGCCGCCACGAACGGCACGGACATCACCCGGTACGGCGACTGGCTCGCCGCGATGGCCTCGGTCCCAGCCGGACAGGCGGCGCCCGGCCAAGAAACGCGCGGGGAGCTGCCGCACGGCCGGGAAAAGCGAGGCACTCTCCGTGACGCGCTCCTCACCGGATTCACACGAGGGCTGGAGCTGCGTGCCCAACGCAGATAGTTCTGAGCCGGCATCCCGGGGCCGGCCGAACCGGGGGAGGGTCTGCACGGCCGGCTGTTCCGGCCCCCGAACCCCATCGTGGCGGAACAACGACCGAAAGGATCGGCAGTGCTGAAAATCAACACTTGGTGGGCCGTGGTCCGATCCGCGGCACTCCCGCGTCCCGCGGGGGAGGTCTCGGCTGCGGCCCATAACGCGGAACAGCAATATTGTTGGCTGCTCCCGGGCGACGTCCCCTATTGCCCGGCTCCATTAACACCCGATCCCCAGGTAGCCGTGGAGTAATGCGCTGCGGGGTGTCGGCACCCGACGCGTTGGGTGAGCCCGGCCAGGGTAGGTGACGCAGTCCACAAAAGCAGGATCGGGTTATTGGGTCTGCTGACGGCCCCTGACATGACTGCTTTCCGTGTGGTTGCGGCGTTCTGGGGTGCCGGAGAAGCTTCCCTGAGCCGATTTGTGCCGGGTCCTCCGGGCGTGTAAAGTAATTCGAGTCGCCGCCGCTGATGCGGAAAGATAGCGACCGACCCCCTGATAAACAGCCTGGAAATGGCGCGGATATTTACGCGCTAAATTCGGGTGGGAATCCAATTCTGGAAATGTAAATCGCGGAAATGCTGATTTGCAAAGTTTCTTGAATGCGGGTAAGTTTGAAAAGTTGCTCCGGAGCGATCCACGGCTGAGGTTGTGGTGGTGCCGGGTGTGTCTGTTGTTTGAGA
>NZ_MQTQ01000062.1 GCF_020532805.1 Arthrobacter sp. SO5
TCTCAAACAACAGACACACCCGGCACCACCACAACCTCAGCCGTGGATCGCTCCGGAGCAACTTTTCAAACTTACCCGGTCCCGGGAAACTAAGCAAATCAGCGTTTCCGCGACACCCAGCCCCACACAAACCGCCCCACCCGAACCCGCAGCGCACAAAACGCCAACCAGATCCTGGCCTTGAAATTTAGGGGATTTGGCCGCCTCCGGTTCCCAGCATTTCCGCTGGTCTCCCTCGCGGCGACTTAGAAAACAATACACCCACCCAACCCCCACCGCAACTCGACCCGAAGGCGGGCCCTGCGGGCCCTGCAGGGCGCGCCAGCGCTGGCCGCACGGTCCGATCGGCCGCCCCCGCTGCGGCCCGGCGTCGCAAAGCTAAGTTGTGCGGTCCATCACTCCCGTGGGCTGATTCGCCGGTTACGATCGTGGGGTGATGGCACACGAGCGGCGCCACAGACCACTCCCGCTGCAGCGCCATGTCCCCGATCCCGCCGCGGGCGGGCTGACGGGAGCTGATGTTGCCTCCCGCGTCGAGCGTGGCCTGTCAAATAAAATGCCGGACACCACCAGCCGCAGCCTGTGGGAAATCATCCGCGCGAATGTCCTGACGCTCTTCAACGCGATCGTGGGAACAAGTTTTGTCATCCTGTTGCTGATCGGCAGCTGGCAGGACGCGCTCTTCGGGCTCGCTGCCCTCGGGAACGCTGTGATCGGCGTCGTGCAGGAATACCGCGCGAAACGATCCCTGGACCGGCTCGCAGTGCTGGAGGCCCCCCGGGCCCGGGTCCTGCGCGACGGCGTCGTCCAGGACATCGCCACCGCCGGCGTAGTGCGTGATGACGTCTTGGTGCTACGCCCCGGGGACCAGGTCACAGCGGACGCGGACGTGATCGAGAGCGGCAGCCTGGAAGCGGACGAATCGCTGCTCACCGGAGAATCGGATCCGGTGGACAAGGATGCCGGCACCGAGGTCCTGTCCGGCTCCCTCATTGTGTCCGGTCGGGGCACGGCCCGGGTTGTCCGGGTGGGGGCCGAGTCGTTCGCCAGCAAGCTCACGGTTGAGGCAAAGCGGTTCACCCTGGTGAACTCCGAGATCCGCAACAGCCTCAACCGGATTCTGGGCTGGCTGACCTGGGCGCTCCTACCCGTAGCCCTCATCGTCGCCAACGGGGAGATGCAGGCCCTCGGCGGTTGGGAGCAGGCGATCAACAGCGGTTCGTGGACTTCCGCACTCGTCGGCGTGATCGCCAGTGTCATCGCCATGGTCCCCTTGGGCCTGGTCCTGCTGACGAGTGTGGCGTTCGCCGTCGGCGGCCTCCGGCTTGCTCAGGAAAACGTCCTCATCCAGGAACTGGCGGCAGTCGAGGGCCTCGCGCGTGTGGACGTACTGTGCCTGGACAAGACCGGAACCCTGACCGAGGGCGGAATAGTCTTCGACGGCGTGCACGAAGTGGCAGGTGCCGCAGCACCAGGGTGGGAGCAGGCGTTGGGCTGGTTCGCGTCGGATCCCGAGGCTAACGCGACGGCTCGGTGCATGGCGGCCTCTTTCGAGAACGACGGCGGCACCCCAGCGGTCAGCACCGTGCCCTTCTCCTCTGCCCGGAAATGGAGTTCGGTGACGTTCGACGGCGGCAGCGCGGGAACCCGGTCCTGGATTCTTGGCGCACCTGAGGTGGTACTCGCCAATGGGGCCGGCGGTACACGCGTCGGTGGCGCGCGGGAGGATCCTGCCGAGACAGAACGGGAAGCTGCGCTGAATCAGGCGGGACGCCTTGCCTCGACGGGGCTGCGGACAGTGCTGCTGGCCTATGCCGGCGGGGCCAGCATGTCCGGCGAAGCTGCCTCCCTTCCGGCCGGCCTGAACCCGGTAGTGGTGTTGACCTTCAGGGAGCAAATCCGCCCCGACGCCAGGCAAACCCTCGATTACTTCCGTGACCAGGGCGTTGAGGTGAAGATCATATCCGGCGACGACCCCCGGACTGTCGCCGCGATTGCACGGCTCGTGGGACTCGACGCCGAGTCCGGCTACGACGCCCGGGCATTGCCCGAGGACCCTGCCCGGTTGGAAAGTGCGATGGCGGGAAACATCGTTTTCGGACGCGTCACCCCGGCACAGAAAAAGGACATGGTGGCGGCACTCCAGCGCCGTGGACATACCGTCGCAATGACCGGCGACGGCGTCAACGATGCGATGGCATTAAAGGTGGCAGATCTCGGCATCGCGATGGACTCCGCAGCAGCGGCCACGAAGGCGGTCGCACGACTGGTGCTCCTGGACGGCCGCTTCGACCGGTTACCGGCAGTGGTCGCCGAGGGCCGCAGGGTCATCGCCAACATCGAACGGGTTTCCAATGTTTTTCTGAGCAAAACCGTCTATTCGATCGCTATCGCGGTGAGTTTCGGGCTTTTGCAATTTCCGTTTCCCTTCCTGCCGCGCCAACTCTCCTTCGTCGATGGGTTGACCATCGGCATTCCGGCGTTTTTCCTGGCGCTGATGCCCAATACCAGCCGCTACCGCCCCGGATTCCTCAAAAGGGCGCTGTCCTTTTCCGTGCCCGCCGGCCTCATCGTCGCGACGGCCCTGCTGGCGTTGAATGTGTATGCACGGTCCAACGGCGTGGGCGTGGCGACGGAATCGCCGGCACTGGGGTCGGCATCGGTGCTCACCCTGTCGGTGCTGGGCCTATGGATTCTGGCGGTAGTGGCCAGACCCCTCGACGGGAAGAAACTCGCAGTGGTTCTCACAATGTGTGCGAGCCTGGTGGTCCTGTTCAGCGTGCCGCTGGCCCAGGATTTCTTCGACCTGTCGTGGCCCCCTCAGGAACTGCTGGTGGCGGCGGCCATTTCGGCGGCCGGGGGCGGCGTTGCCATCGAGGTGTTGGCCCGCGCCCATGCCCGGAAGTTCCCCCGGTGAGGGTGGCCGGCTGGCGGCAGCTGGCCGGGGGTCCTGTCCGTTCCGGCTTTGTCCTGCCCGGCGGCGTGTCCTGCCGGGCTTGGGTGGTGGTTAAAGTGGGAGAGCCTCCAACCTGGTGGTTGGAGGCTCTCGACCTGAATGGTGTTCCGGCGGTGACCTACTCTCCC
>NZ_MQTQ01000063.1 GCF_020532805.1 Arthrobacter sp. SO5
GCCCCCGAGCTTGAGCAGCTGTCCCCTCCAACCACGGCACGCCGCCCCTTGGCCCACCGCCGCCACCGCGGGCTCCTCCGCTATCCGCTGGTCCGGCAGCTCATCCGGTTCACCGGCGTCGGGATTGTGTGCACGGTGACGTCACTGGCCCTGTATGCCTTTTTCCGCCCCTGGCTCGGCCCCCAGCCGGCCAACGCGGCGGCCCTCATCCTCACCTCGCTGATGAACACGGCCCTGAACCGGCGCCTGACGTTCAAGATCACCGAGCGGCGGCGGATGAAGCGCGACCATCTCAGCGGGCTGGTCGTGATCCTGATTGCACTGCTGCTCACCGGCGGCAGCCTGGGCGTCCTGCACTGGATCAACCCGGATGCCACCGTTGCCGACGAGCTGTGGACCACAACGCTCTCCGGCTTCGTTGCCACGGCGGTGCGCTTCAGCCTGCTGCGGCACTGGATTTTCCGCCGCGCCCGGCACCGCTAGCGCTGGCCCAGGGCACGGACGCTGCCGACCGCGGTGCGGACCGCGGCCGCCGCTTCGTGCAGCTGTGCTGGGGTAATCGTTGAATCGAAGCTGAACCGCACCGCCGTCTGGGCGACTTCGGCGTCGATCCCCATCGCCCGCAGCACCGGGGACGGCTCATCTGATCCTGCCGCGCAGGCGGAGCCGCTGGAGCAGATGACACCCTGGCGTTCGAGTTCGAGCAGCACGGACTCGCCGCTGGTCCCCGGGAAGCAGAAGGACGCCACCGACGGAAGCCGCTGACTGGGGTGGCCGGTCAGGACGGCGCCGGGGACTTCGGCCAGCACGGCCCGGATGAAGTCATCGCGCAGGGCGGCAATGCGTGCCGCGGACTCAGGCCGGGAAGTCCGGGCCAGAGTCAGCGCCGTGGCGAGGGCCACGGCACCGGCCACGTTCTCGGTGCCCGAGCGTCGGCCGCGTTCCTGCCCCCCGCCATGGATCACGGGCTCCAGCCGGATCCTGCCCTTGACGAACAAGGCCCCGTTTCCCTTCGGCGCCCCCAGCTTGTGCCCGGAAATACTCAGCGCATCCACGCCCAGGGCTGCGGTGTCCAGCGGCAGCCACCCCGCTGCCTGGACGGCGTCGGTATGGAACGGGATGCCCCGCGCGCGGGCCAGGGCGGCGAGCCGGGCCACGGGCTGCACGGTCCCCACCTCGTTGTTGGCGTACATGATGCTGACCAGGGCGGTCTCCGGGCCGAGCACGGCGGCAAGGGCCTCTTCGGTGACGCGGCCGAAGGCATCCACCGGGACGACGTCGACGGCGAAGCCATGGACCCGTTCCAGGTAGCGCGCCGATTCCTCCACGGCGGGATGTTCGACGGCGCTGATCACCACCCGGTCCAGCCCCGGGTCCGCAGCGCGCCGGGCCAGGGCAATTCCCTTGACGGCCAGGTTGTCCGCTTCCGTGCCGCCGGACGTGAAGATGACCTCGCCCGGCCGGCAGCCCAGGGCCTTCGCCGCGGCGGCGCGCGCCCCCGCGAGCGCCGAGGCGGCCGCGTCCCCGAGGGAATGGTGGCTTGACGGATTGCCGAACTCCCCCGTGAGATAGGGCCACATGGCCTCGAGCACCTCGCGGCGGACCGGCGTAGTGGCAGCAGCATCCAGGAAGATCACGGCGTCCTCTTAGCGGCCAGCCGGCCGGCCGGCCGGTTCGATCCCGAGTTCGATGTCGGGCGCCAGTTCGATGTCAAGCCCCAGGTCCAGGGCGGTGACGCTGTGCGTGAGCCCGCCGATCGAGATGACGTCCACGCCGGTCGCGGCGATGCCGGCCACCGTGGCCAGGCTGACGTTCCCGCTGGCCTCGACCCGGGCGCGTCCGCCGATCAGCGCCACGCCGGCGGCGAGCCCGGCCAGGGTGAAGTTGTCCAGCATGATCGTGTCAACGCCGGCGGCCAGCACCGGTTCGATCTGCTCCATGCTGTCCACCTCCACCTCGAAGTGTGTGGTGTGCCCCAGACGCGTCTTGGCCTCCCGCAGCACGGCCGTGAGTCTCGAGGGGTCCCCGCCGGTGAGGACGGCCAGATGGTTGTCCTTGGCCAGCACGGCGTCCGAAAGGCCAAAGCGGTGGTTTGCGCCTCCGCCGCAGCGGACAGCATAGCGTTCCAGTACCCGCAGCCCGGGCGTCGTCTTCCGGGTGTCAGTGATCCGGGCGCCGGTGCCGTCCACGAGGGCGACGAATTCCGCCGTCTTCGTGGCGATGGCACTCATCCGCTGGACCAGGTTCAGGGCCACGCGTTCGGCCAGCAGCACCGCACGGGCGTTTCCGCTGACCCGTGCCAGGAGCGTTCCGGCGGAGAACGCGGCACCGTCCGCCGCCAGCAGCACGACGTCGGCCCGGGGGTCGGCGAGCTTCATCGCGGCAGCGAACACCTCACCGCCGCTGAACACACCCGGCACCCGGGCGGCCAGGACCGCCGTCGCCCGCGCGTCGGCCGGGATGAGCGTCTGGGACGTGATGTCGCCATACGGTGCGTCCTCGGCCAGGGCGGCCCGCAGCACGGCGTCGACGGCGGCTGCGGGCAGGGTCCCGGCGAGCCCCGTCACCGGGAGGGCGGCCGGGCGTGCTGCTGCGGGTGCTGTCATGAAGAGATCCTTTGCTTGGGACGGGACGCGGCGGCATGCCGGTGGCCGGACTTCCCGGCAGCGGAAGCCTGGCGGGCGGGGGCAACGAGCACGGCCGGGAGGACGGCTGCGGCATCGGTATCGGTATCGGTATCGGAACGGTAGTGGGCGCCGACGGAACCACTCCGCTGCCGCGCCGCTGCCACGAGCAGCTGCGCGGCCAGCAGCAGGTTCCGGTCCTCGTGCCCGGACGGGTCCACCGCGTCCGTCACGATCTCGGGACGTACAACGGCGGCCCAGACAGCAAGGGTGGCCTCCGCCTCCCGCAGTTGCTCGCCGCTGCGCAACACCCCGGCGTACGCGGTCATCAACCGCCGCAGGGCGTCGCGCGAGAAACCCCCGGGATCAGTCGCCGACTTCACACCAAGTTCGGCGGCCGCAGGTGGAGTTCCCTCCCCCCACACGACGTCGCGCGACGGCACTGCGGAAGCGTGCGTCAAGGGGAGGCCGTCCGCGGCCGAGACAGCACGCGGAGCAGTGCGGTCGTGCGGCGGTACGTCAGCGAGGAATGCCTCCACGGCGCGCCGGCCGAACACAAGACCCTCCAGCAGCGAGTTACTCGCCAGCCGGTTGGCTCCCTGCGCACCGGTGCATGCCACCTCGCCGGCGGCAAACAGGCCCTCGACGGACGTGCGTCCCCAGAGGTCGGTCGCCACGCCGCCCATCCAGTAGTGGGCCGCCGGCGACACCGGCAGCGGTTCGCTGGTCCAGTCATAGCCGGCGGCGCGGGTGGCCGCGGTGATCGTGGGGAAACGCCGCGCCAGGAACCCCGGACCACGGGCCGCCTCGATCCCGCGGGCGTCCAGAAAGACCGGGGTGTCCGCCGGCGCCCCCGTCGCGGCGAGGTGCAGGGCGATGCTGCGGGAGACGACGTCGCGCGGGGCCAGCTCCGCGTCCGGATGGTAGCCGGTCATAAAGCGGTAGCCGGCGGCGTCGAGCAGCACCGCTCCCTCGCCGCGGACCGCCTCGGAGATGAGCAGCGACGGCGGTCCGCCGGGAATCTCCTCGGCTGCGAGGGTGGTGGGGTGGAACTGGAAGAACTCGAGGTCCCGCATGGCGGCCCCCGCACGCCAGGCGAGCGCAACGCCGTCGGCCGTGGCGACGGACGGGTTGCTGGTCCGGGCGAAGAGCCTGCCGGCACCCCCGGTGGCGAGCAGCACGGCGTCGGCGTCCAGACGCCTGGACTGTCCGTTGGCGAGATAGGCGACGCCGGTTACCCTCCGGTCGGCCGTCCCGGTCAGGAGTTCAGTGACGAAGGCGCCGGTCTCGAGGCGCAGCCTGCCCTGAACAGCTCGTTCGAGGACGGCGGCCGCGAGCGCGCGGGCGATGCAGGCGCCGGTCGCGTCGCCGCCGGCATGCAGGATGCGGGCGGCGGAGTGCGCAGCCTCGAGCCCCAGTACGGGGCCGCCGCCGGGGCCCGCATCGAAGTCCACGCCGAAGCGCCGGAGCCCGGCAATGTCCCGGCCGGCTTCGGTGCACAGGATCCGCACGGCGTCGGGGTCGTTCAGCCCGGCACCGGCGGCCAGGGTGTCGGCGATGTGGGCAGCCACGGAATCACCCGGGGCCGCCTCCCCCGCCGGGAGCACTGCCGAGACGCCGCCCTGGGCGTAGAAGGTGTTGCTCTGTTCGAGGGCGCCTTTGCTCAGCAGCACGACGTCGGCGGCCTGGCCGCCCGCCGGGACAGCTGCCGGGTCGGAGGCGAGCAGCGCGGCGTAGAGCCCGGCGATGCCGCTGCCGACGACCACCAGGCGCAGGGGCCTGGTCACGGCCGGGCCGCCAGCATGCGTTCCAGGGCGACCCTGGCCGGCGCCGCGACGTCCTCTTCCACGGTGATGCGGTTGACCACCTCGCCGCGGACCAGCGCCTCCAGGACCCAGGCGAGGTAGCCCGGGTGGATGCGGTACATCGTGGAGCACGGGCAGATCACCGGGTCGAGGCAGAAGATGGTGTGCTGCGGGTATTCCGCGGCCAGCCGGTTGACGAGGTTGATCTCGGTGCCGACGGCGAAAGCGGCGGGCTCCGTGGCGGCGGCGATGGCCTTGCGGATGAAATCGGTGGAGCCGGCGGAGTCCGCAGCGTCCACCACTTCCATCGGGCACTCGGGGTGCACGATCACCTGGACGCCGGGGAACTCGGCGCGGGCCTTCTCGATCTGGGCCACGTTGAAGCGCTTGTGGACCGAGCAGAAGCCGTGCCAGAGGATCACGCGGGAGTCCTGCAGCACCTGTTCATCGTTGCCGCCCAGGTCCTTGCGCGGGTTCCACATCGGCATCTGCTCCAGCGGAACGCCCATGGCCTTGGCGGTGTTGCGGCCCAGGTGCTGGTCGGGGAAGAACAGCACGCGCTGGCCGCGTTCGAACGCCCATTCCAGCACCGTGGCGGCGTTCGAGGAGGTGCAGACGATCCCGCCGTGCTCGCCGCAGAAGCCCTTGAGGGCAGCGGAGGAGTTCATGTAGGTGACCGGAATGACCGGGACCCGGCCGTCGGCGTCGGGCCCGGTGCCGAAGAGCTCCGCCAGCGCTTCCCAGCATTCGGTGACGGAGTCGATGTCCGCCATGTCCGCCATGGAGCAGCCCGCGGCCAGGTTCGGCAGGATCACGGCCTGCTCCGGCCGGGACAGGATGTCCGCGGTTTCGGCCATGAAGTGCACGCCGCAGAAGATGATGGCCTCGGCGTCCGGGCGGGTCAGGGCGGCATTGGCGAGCTGGAAGGAGTCACCCACGAAGTCCGCGTAGGCGACCACCTCATCGCGCTGGTAGAAGTGCCCCAGCACGACGGCGCGGTCCCCCAGCGCCGCTTTGGCGGCCCGGATCCGCGCGTCAAGTTCGGCGTCGCCGGCCAGTTTGTACTCCTCCGGCAGCTGGACCTGACGCGGAGTGGACGCCGGGGCGGCATCGGCGACGGAGGCGCCCGGACCGTAGGCCGGCACCCCCGCGAGGGCCTCGGCCAGGTCAAAGTCCCACGGGCCGCGGGCGAGCGCCGGGCTGCACGTGGAGGCGGCCGTTGCAATGCCCGCGGCGCGGCTGGTGGCCTGCTCGCGCGTGATCAGCTGGATGGCTGTGTTGACGCTGCTCATGGTGTGCTCCTGTTGTCTGGGTCAAGGCCCGGGCGGCCGGTGAAACGGTAGAGCCGGGGCGGGCGGTGTTTGCCGCCCTGAAGGTATTCGCCGGTGTCTTCGATATCCGGCGTGGCTTTGATCTGGCGGCGGAAATTGGCCGGATCCAGTTCGCGGTCCAGGACGGCCTCGTAGACCTCCCGGACCTGGGCGAGGGTGAAGTATTCGCCCAGCAGGTGGTACGCGATGGACCCGTAGGCCATCTTGTTACGCAGCCGCCCGAGCGCGTAGTCGATGATCGCGTTGTGGTCGAAGGCCAGTTCCCCGAGCCGGTCAGCCCGGAACCAGCGGACATTCTCGGATTCGTCGGCGAGCGCGGCCTCGGTGGGCTGGACGAGTGCCCAGTACACGATCGACACGACGCGCTGCGTGGGTGAGCGGTGCAGCCCGCCGAAGGCGTAGAGCTGTTCGAGGTATTTCGGGGCCAGCCCCGACGTTTCACGAAGGTTCCGGGACGCGGCGTCCTGGAGGGACTCGGAGTGGGTCAGCGGGCCGCCGGGGAGCGCCCACTGGTCCTTGAACGGTTCCCGGATCCGTCGCACCAGCGGGATCCAAAGCGTGGGGCGCCCCGAGCGCTCACTGGGCCGCAGGGCGAAGATCACGGTGGAGATGGCCAGCGACGGCGGTGCGAGCCGGCGCTCGGCGACGTTGTCTGCTGCTGTGTAGATGGTGGTTCACCCCGCGACCTGAGGTTCCGGACTGGCACTGACGGCCCGGGACGGCTCCGGCCCGACTGCCGGATTAGTTATAGTCAAGTTGACTAGAACTAATGATACGACCGTGCCGGCCGGGCGCAAAATGTTTCGGGTCACATGGCCGGAGCCGGGGTCGGACGCGCGGAACAGTCCGGCGTTTGGTCCGGGCTTGTCCGCGGGTCCGGCAGCGGTATATATCGGGGCTATGGACTCAAAGGATATAGGCCCGGAGGGTTTGGACGCACAAGCAGTCAGGGCCCGTTACGCGGGAGCGGCCCGGGCATTCCTGGAGCTCGCCGGACGGGTACCGCAGGACGCCTGGTCGTGGCCCGCACTGGGTGAATGGGATGTCCGGGCACTGACTGGCCACACGAGCCGCGCCCTGACAACCGTCGAGACCTACCTCGCCACCCCGGCCACCGGGGAACGTGTGGCCGGCCCGGTGGAATACTTCCTGGCCGTCCGGAGCGCCGCGTCGCCGGACGCAATCGCGCAGCGAGGCAAGGAAACCGGGGAAGCCCTGGGCGAGGACCCGGCCGCAGCGGTGCGGGAAATTGTCCAACGCGTCACGGCTCTGGTGAGGAATACGCCGGACAATGCCCTAGCGGCCACCCCCGCAGGGCCAATGACGCTCATCGACTACCTGCCCACCCGGACCTTCGAGCTGGCCGTACATACCCTGGACCTGGCGCGCGCCCTCGGGCTCCCGCCGCCCGCCTCCCTGGCCCCGGCGGTCGCGGCCTCCCTGGAGCTCGCCGGTGCCATCGGCTCCCGGTTGCCGGCCGCCGGTGAGTTGCTGCTAATGCTCACCGGACGGACCGGCCTGCCCCGAAACCTGAGCGTCGTCTAGCCCGCGGCCGGTTCACCCGGCTGGCCTGCCGGGCCGGTGCGGCTCACCGGCCTGGCCTGTCACTTGCCTGTGGCCGCGGCTTCCAGCAACGGCAGGGTGCGCCCCTGGAAATGGGTATTGAGGACGATCACGGAGGAGGAACGCAGGACCGTCCTGGTGGCGATCATGGCATCGAGGACGCGCTGGAGATCCGGATTGGAGCGGGCGGCGATGCGGGCCATGAGGTCCGAACTCCCGGAAACGGTATGGATCTCGATCAGCTCAGGGATCCGCGCCAGGGCCTCGACGACGGCGTCGTGCCCGAGGTCCTGGTTGATCGTCAGGGAGCAGAACGCCACCACCGGGAAGCCGAAGTGCGCCGGGTCCGGCTGCGGCACCCACGAGCCGATCACACCGGCGTCCTGCATCCGGTCCAGCCGCGACTGCACCGTGGCGCGGGCCACCTTCAGCACCCGGGAGGCTTCCAGGACCGAGGCCCTGGGAGAATCCGTGAAGAATCGGACAATCTTCGCATCCAAAGGATCAACGTCCATCGATTTTTCCTTCCCAAGCGGCCCGGGTGGGACAAACCGCCGCCAATGCCCCGATTCAGTTAGCAAACTGCCACCATGCTCTCACGGCGGGGGCACCCCGGCTATCCGTAGCGCCAGCCCAAAGACGGTAAATTCAATAGGTCCCAGAAGGACGCACAGATCCAAACCACACGAAGGTTCGCCATGACAACGAAGTCCACCGCGACGCTACCCACCGCGGTCTCCGCCCCGAGCCTGGGGCACAGCATGAAGCCACGCCAGCTGACCATGATGGGACTGGGCAGCGCGATCGGCGCCGGACTGTTCCTCGGCTCGGGGGCAGGAATCCAGGCGGCGGGACCGGCAGTGCTGATCTCCTACCTTGTTGCCGGAACACTGATCATCCTGGTGATGTGGGCGCTCGGCGAGATGGCCGCGGCCAACCCCAACAGCGGCGCATTCTCCGTCTACGCGCAAAAAGCCATGGGCAAGACCGCCGGGGCGACCGTCGGCTGGCTCTGGTGGCTGCAGCTTGTGGTCGTCATCGCGGCCGAGGCCCTGGGCGCCTCCGCACTCCTGTTCACCGTGTGGCCGGTGATCCCCGTCTGGGCACTGTCCCTGATCTTCATGGCCCTGTTCACTGCGGTCAACCTCGCCGGCGTGAAGAACTTCGGCGAGTTCGAGTTCTGGTTCGCCATCCTCAAAGTGGCCGCCATCCTGATGTTCCTCGCCATCGGGGCGGCCCTGCTGCTGGGCTGGCTGCCGGACGTCCCGTCCCCGGGCCTGAGCAACTTCACGTCCGACTTCGCCCCCGCGGGTCTGGGCGGCATCGCCACCGCCCTGTTCGTGGTGATCTTCGCGTTCGGCGGCACCGAGATTGTCAGCGTCGCCGCCGCCGAGACCGAGAACCCCGAGCACAGCGTGGCGCAGGCGATCCGCACGGTGGTCTGGCGGATCCTGGTGTTCTACATCGGCTCGGTGTTCGTCATCGCCGCTGTCCTGCCTTCCACGTCCGGGGCCCTGAAGTCACCCTTCGCCGGAGTGCTCGACGCCGCCCGGATCCCGGGAGCCGGCGCCGCGATCACCCTGGTGGCCGTCGTCGCGCTGCTCTCGGCCCTGAATGCCAACCTGTACGGCGCCTCCCGCATGGTGTATTCGCTCTCTGAGCGCGGCGAAGCCCCGCGGTTCCTTTCGAAGCTCAACGCCGCCCGGGTCCCGGTGGTGGCGGTGAGCCTTTCCGTGGCGTTCGGCTTCCTGGCCGCCGTGCTGGAACTGCTGTTCCCGGACCAGATCCTGCCGGCCCTGTTCCAGCTTGTCGGCTCCACCTGCCTCGTGGTGTGGAGCTCGGCCCTCGTATCCCAGCTGATCCTGCGCCGCCGGGCAGACCGCGACGGCACTCCCCTACCCTTGCGGATGAGGGGCTTCCCGGCGCTGACCATCTTCGGACTCGTGCTCCTGGCGCTGATCTTCGCCGTCGGTTTCAGCAGCCCGGACAGCAGCAAGCAGCTATTGAGCACGATGGCCCTTGTGGCGGCCATCGCCGCCGCCTGCTGGGTCGGCGGCCGGGTCACCGGCTCCGGAACGCGGGCGCCCAACTAGCTAGCAGCAGGGGCCGTTTTGAGCGGCCATAACGGCCCCTGCTGCGAGTCAGTTGGGATCGGGGCGGTCCTCGGCCCGATCCCGGCGCTAGACAAATTGCCTTGCTCAACGGCAGCTGTGGCGGCAGAAGTGTGCAGTCTGGGCAGCCCTTCCTAGGCTGTTTGCCCACCCCGCCGCCGGTGACTAGGGTCACAGACATGGACACACTTCCCGTGGCTTCCGGCGGCGCCGCCGATCCGCTCACTCCCGCCCAGCTCCGCGAGCTCTATTCGCTGATGGTGGCCGTCCGCCACCTCGACCGCTCTGCCATCGCCTGGCAGCGCCAGGGCATCATTCCGGGCTACGCTCCGGAGCTCGGCCAGGAAGCGGCCCAGGTGGGCAGCGGCTATGCCGTGGACACCACCCGGGACTTCGTCTTCCCCACCTACCGCGAAATGGGCGTCGCCCGGACCATGGGGGTGGACATGGTGGCCTACATGTCCACCCACAAGGCCACCTGGCACGGCGGTCTCTACGACCCGCTGAAGTCCCGCCTCGCCCCGATCCAGGCCGTAGTGGCGGGTTCGGTGCTGCACGCCGTCGGCTGGGCCCACGGCCAGACGCTTGACCAAAAAGACGGCGTCGCGATGACCTACTTCGGCGACGGCGCCTCCTCCCAGGGGGACGTCCACGAGGCGCTCAACTTCGCGGCCGTGATGAAGGCGCCCGTGGTGTTCTTCGTCCAGAACAACGGCTGGGCCATCTCCGTCCCCACCGAACGCCAGGTTGCCGGCGGCTCCGTCGCCGCCCGCGCCGCCGGCTACGGCATGCCGGCACTGCAGATCGACGGCGACGACGTCGTCGCCGTTCTCGGGGCGACCCGCCGCGCCTTCGCGCACGCCCGCGCCGGCAACGGCCCCGTGCTCATCGAGGCCATGACCTACCGCCGCGGCCCGCACTCGACCTCCGATGACCCGGGCCGTTACCGCACCCTGGACGAGGAGCGCGACGGCGCGGGCGCGGACCCGCTGGAGCGCTTCCGGCAGCGGCTGCTCGCCGACGGCATCGCGGACGAGGCGTTCTTCGCCGAAGCCCTGGCCGCGGCCAAGGCCGAAGAGGAGCAGATCCGCACCGGCATCCAGGCGCTCGCCTCCCGGCCGGGCACCGAAATGTTTGACCTGGTCTTCCAGGAAACCACCCCTGCCCTGCAGGCCCAGGCCGCTAACTGGCGCGAGGAGTCCGAACATGTCTAACTCGATTCTCGAAAGCGTAGACGCCGCAGGCGACAGCACTCCCGGGAGGACTGGCACCAGCGCAGGCACGCCCGCTTCCACCATCGTGATGTCCATGCAGCAGGCGCTGAACCGGGCCCTCGACGAGGTGCTCGCCGAGAACCCGAAGGCCGTCATCTTCGGCGAGGACTGCGGCCAGCTTGGCGGCGTCTTCCGCATCACCGACGGGCTGCAGGCCAAACACGGAGCACAGCGCGTCTTCGACACCCCGCTCGCGGAATCCGGCATCCTCGGCATGTCCGTGGGCTTGGCCATGGCCGGCTTCCACCCGATCCCCGAGGTCCAGTTCGACGGCTTCGCCTACCCCGCCATCAACCAGATCGTCTGCCAGATCGCGCGGATGAACTACCGCAGCCGCGGCACCCTGCCGATGCCGATCACCCTGCGCGTGCCCAGCTTCGGCGGCATCCGCGCGCCCGAACACCACGGGGAAAGCCTCGAGGCGCTCTTCGCGCACGTGCCCGGGCTCAAGGTGGTCTCGCCGTCGAACCCCCATGAGGCCTACCACCTGCTCAAGTACGCCGCCACGCGGCCGGACCCGGTGATTTTCATGGAGCCGAAATCGCGCTACTGGCAGAAGGGTGAAGTCAACCTCGCCCACGGTGAGGCCGGCGCCGGCTCCCCCACCGGCGCGAAGGTCATGCGCGAGGGCCGCCACCTGACGCTCGTCGCGTGGGGCGCCATGGTGGCCCGCTGCCTGCAGGTGGCCGAACTCGCCGCCGAAGACGGAATCGACATCGAGGTCCTGGACCTGCGCTGGCTCAAGCCGATCGATGCCGAGGCGCTGGCCGCCTCCGTGCGCAAGACGCGCCGCGCCGTCGTCGTCCATGAAGCGCCGCTGACTTCCGGGCTGGGCGCCGAGGTGGCACAGCTGATCACGCAGAGCTGCTTCGATACGCTCAGGGCGCCGGTTGAGCGGGTGACCGGCTTCGACGTACCGTATCCCTCGGGCGATCTGGAAGACGAATACATCCCGAACATTGACCGGATCCTTTTCGGCATCCAGCGAGTATTGGAGTACAAACGTGGCTGAAATTTCCTTCCCGCTGCCTGACCTCGGCGAGGGCCTGATCGAGGCGACCGTGCTGGAATGGCTGGTGTCCCCGGGCGACCAGGTGGAGCGGAACCAGCCGCTCGTGGAGGTTGAAACCACCAAGTCGGCCGTGGAATTGCCCAGCCCGCAGGCAGGTAAGGTGGTGCGTATCCACGGCGGGCCCGGCGACAAGATCAACGTCGGCGAGCCCCTGATCGTGTTCGAGGTTCCGGACAACACCGCCGGCATCGTGGGCACGGTCCCGAAGGAAGAGGCACCGAAGCGCCGGGTCCGCCTGAGCGCCGTACTTGATGAGGACTGACACCATGAGCGGCAGGCACACCGGCGAACAGCATTCCCACACCGTCGAGGGCACGGACCCCCAGCTGTATGTGGGGGTGCACGAGCCCCAGGACGACGCCGGGCTGCGACCGGTGCTGCTGCTGCACGGCTTCTCCTCCTCCACCAAACTCAACTGGGAGGACACCGGCTGGCTGACGGCGCTCCTGGAAGCCGGCCGCCGCGTCATCACAGTGGACCTGCCGGGCCACGGCCGCAGCGGAGCCCCCGAGGACATGGACGCCTACGCCCCCAGCCGGATCCGGGCGGACCTGCTGCAGATCGCGTCCGACGCCGGCGCCCGCCCCCTGCGCGACGGCGATCCCTCCAGCGGGCTGGACGTGATCGGCTACTCACTGGGCTCCCGGCTCGCCTGGGAATTCGGCGCCACCCAGCATGAGCTGGTCCACCGGCTGGTGCTGGGCGGACCCAATGTCTCCGATCCGCTGGCCGACTTTGACGTGGTTGCCGCGCAGCGCTACCTTGCCGACGGCACTCCGATCGCGGATGAGTCAACCGCCGGGCTGCTGAAGATGGCCCAGCTGCTGCCCAGCAACAACATCTTCTCGCTGCTCTCGCTCGTCGAGGCGGTCAAGGGCGAGCCGTTTGATCCCGCCGAGGCTGTCCCGCACATGCCGATGCTGCTCGTGGCCGGGGAGAAGGACGACCGTGCGGCGTCGATGCCGGAACTTGCCGCGCTGGCCGCGAAATCCGGCGCCCTGGTCGAACAGCTTCTGTTGCCCGGCCGGAACCACACCAACGCCATCACCAGCCGCGCGTTCAAGCAGGGGGCCATCGGCTTCCTGGGCGTCTAGTTTCCCGGCCGCCTTAAGAAGCAACGCGGGGTCACTTACGGCCCATCCGCGCCGTTCGGATGGGCGGCAAGTGACCCCGCGTTGCTTTAAGGAAAGAGGGGCACGGACCTTTCGGCCCGTACCCCTCCGTTCGCCTGCTTCTTAGTGCTTTGCCGCTTTAGCCGGCTCGTGGTGGGTGACGCCGAGCGGGCGGCCCTTGGTTTCCCCGGTCAGGATGACGCCGACTGCGGAGATGACGCAGAGGATCATGATGTAGATGCCGATGGAGCCGGTCCACTTGGTGCCCTGCAGCAGAACTTCGGCGATGGTGGCCGCGAAGGCCCCGCCGAGGATGGCGCCGAAGGCATAGCCGATCGAAATGCCCGAGTAGCGCACGTTCGCCGGGAACATCTCGGCGTACATGGCGGACATCGGGCCGTAGGACAGGCCCAGGCCGATGGTAAGGACGAACAGCGCGACGCCGTACAGCACGATGTTCTTGGTGTCGATGAGCGCAAACATCGGGATCATCCATGCGAAGACGATGCCGTAGCCGATCAGGAAGGTCTTGACGCGGCCGATCTTGTCCGACAGCCAGCCGCCCACGAGGGTGAAGATCAGCCAGCCGAAGGAGGCCAGCGTGGTGGCCAGCAGGATCTGCGGGGTGGGCATCTTCAGGGACTTGGTGGCGTAGGAGATGAAGAACGCGATCAGCAGGTAGCCGGCAGCGTTGTTGCCCATGAAGATCATCGTCGAGTAGAGGACGGCCTTCTTGTGCTTGCGGATGAGTTCCCCGAGAGGCGCCTTGCTTTCTTCCTTGCGCTCCTGCATCTCCTTGAACACGGGGCTCTCGGCAACCGCGCGGCGGATCAGGTAACCGACGACGATCAGCACGATGGAAAGCAGGAACGGCACACGCCAGCCCCAGGACGCGAAGTCCTCCTTGGACATGGACGTGTTGAGGAAGTACAGCAGGCCGGTGGCGAGGATCATGCCGACAGGGACACCGATCTGCGGGTAGGCGCCGAACAGCCCGCGCTTGCTCATGGGGGCGTGCTCGACGGCCATCAGGGCCGCACCGCCCCATTCGCCACCGGCGGAGAAGCCCTGGATGACACGGAGCAGGATCAGCAGGATCGGAGCCCAGACGCCAATCTGGGCGTAGGTGGGCAGCATACCGATCAGCGCTGTCGCCGCACCCATCATGACCAGGGTGAAGACCAACATGGCCTTGCGTCCGAGCCGGTCCCCGAGGTGTCCGGCGACGATGGCGCCGAGCGGGCGGAAGAGGAAGCTGATGCCGATGAGGGCGAAGGACAGGATCTGCGCCAGGCCGGGGTTGGAAGCGTTCAGCGGCGCCAGGAACAGCGGAGACAGCAGCGTTGCCGTCAGCTGGGCGAAGATGAAGAAGTCGTACCACTCGATGGTGGTCCCGACCAGCGTCCCGGCGAGGACCTTGCGTTCCTCATGCTTGCTGCTGGGTCCCGCCTCGGAATCGACGATTGAAGTTGCGGTCATTGGAACTCCGTTGCTGGGGGCAGAGGTACTGCCCGGGGTGGGTGCGAAGTGGATAACTGAATGCCTCTTGAATTACTGATCGAACGGTCAGTTAGTAATATGGATCATACTATGAAAAGTGTGATAAAACACACAGATTCCCGAAAAAGCTTCGCGGCTTCCGGTAAATGACGGCGCCGGAAATGACGGCGCCGGCGGCCCGGCTCAGTCCGGGCGGTTGAGCAGCTCGCGCACCCTGGCCCGGACGGGCTCGCGGTCATAGCTCTTCACCAGGGCGCCGGCCATGCGCACGGGATCGCCGAAGAAGAAGTACTCGTACAGTGACTGGCGGCCGGAGAATCCGGAAATGGAGGCATCAAAGGCCAGCTTGAACAGCCGGACACGCTCGGGCCCGGTGAGCGTCTTGCCCTGCAGGTACATCTCGATGTCGGCCCGGGCCTCGCTGTTCACATCCGCCTCGCCGGGAAGCGCCATCAGTCCGGACGCGGAGAACTTCCGGATGATTTGCGGGAACCGCTGGGCGATCTTCGGGTACCAGTTGCGGGCCGCGTTCAGGGTGGACCACTTCGGCAGCATCACTCCGGCCTCGTTCAGCTGGGCGTCGGCCTCCGAGGCGCGGACCAGCGCGCGGCCTATTTCGACGTCGACGATCAGCTCCGCGATGTCCTCCTGGATGTGCTGGAAGCCGTCGATGCCGATGGAATCGGCCAGTTCGGAGGCCAGCCCCAGGAAGAACTCGCTCTTGGCAATGGTCCGGGTGACCACTTGGTGGGTCATCAGCGCGCCCGCGCCGGTCTCTGTATAGAAACTGTTGCAGAGCTGGGGGTTGCCGAGCATGAAGATGCGCTCGCTGGGCACAAACACGTTGTCGAAGACTGCGACGGCGTCCATTTCCTCATAGCGGGAGGCAAGCGGCTCGTCGTGCGTGCTGCCGCCGTGGTACAGCGAGGTGCGGCAGAGGTAGCGGAGGCCCGGCGCGTCATTCGGGATGGCGAAAGCGTAGGAGTAGGGGGCGTCCTCGGGCGTCCCGCGGAGCACCGTGGAGGGGAAGACCAGCAGTTCGTCGGCAATCGGTGCGATCGTGGCGAGCATGCGGGCGCCGTGGATGACGATGCCGTCCCCGCGTTCCTCGACGATCCGCGCGGCGAGCTGGCCGCCGAGCTGTTCGGAACCGGACACCGAGCGGTTGACCTGGGGCGGGATGAGGGTGTGCGTGGCGAGGACGTCGTTTTCGCGGGCCCACTCGTAGTAATTGCGGACATTCCCGGCGAACTTGGGGTCGGCCTGGGCGAACCACTTCTGGGCCGTGCTGAGGGCGGTCAAGGCGGAGTTCATGTAGTCGCCGGAGCGGCCCAGGAAGCCGTTGGAGGACTCGGCCCAGGTGGAGATGGCGCGGCGGCGGCGCTCGAGGTCCTCCACGGTTTTCGGCACCAGGAAGGACGCGTTCACGAGGTCGCCGGTGGTGGGCGAGGTGTAGGTCAGGCCTTCCTGGTACTTGGGGTCGTGCTGCATATCGAAGAGCTTGGCGTACGAGCGGGCCACGTTGCGGAACGCGGGGTGCTCAGCGATCTTCGCGCTGACCACCTCGCCGTCAATCACCACGTGCGGGTTCATCCCATTGAGCTTGTCCAGATACTGCTGTCCGGTACGGATACCCATGGTTGTTTCTCCAGTCGTCGTTGACCTGCGCGGTCTTGAACGTGTTCTGCGGGAGCTAGAGCAGGTCTTCCATCCCGAGTTGGCTTTCCGGGATGGTGGTGAAGCTGCTGTTGGCGTACCCCAGGGCGTCGCCGCTGCGGTAGTTGAAGTCCACCACTTCGCCGATGTATAGGGTGTGGTCGCCGCCGTCGTACGCTGCCCAGGGCTTGCATTCGAAGAAGGCAAGCACGTTCCAAAGCCGCGGTGCCGTTTCTCCCTCGACCCACCGCGGCTCTGGCCCCGGCCGGCCGGCGAAGTGCGTGGCCAACTGCCGCTGCTCGGCGCCGAGGATGTTGACCGTGAAGGGCCTGTTGGCGAGTTCGTCGTGGGCCTTCGTTGTCCGGGCGATGCTGACCAGGACCAGGGGCGGGTCCATGGATACGGAGGTGAAGGAATTGACGGTGATGCCGTGGCGCTTGGTGACGCCGTCAAATGTCACGATCGCGACGCCGGTGGCGAACCGTCCGAGGCTGCCGCGGTAGTGATGGGCCCGCTGCGCGGACGTGCGGCCCGGAACCACCGGAACGACCGGAACCGGCTCGGTGCGGGGCTTGGCAATCATCTTCGATCCCTTGCGTGGGTGGCGGGTGCTGTTGCGGTGCGCATGGGTGTTCTATAATCGAACTCATAGTTCCCATATAGAACGCTACAGCAGCGTGACACGCAGCACAAGAGCCCCCGGCCCCGCCC
>NZ_MQTQ01000064.1 GCF_020532805.1 Arthrobacter sp. SO5
GTTGTTGTTTGAGAACTACATAGTGGACGCGAGCATCTTTTATAAGAAGCAATTTCCAAGAATATGAACCTGGATCTGACCCGGGCGCCTTTTGGGGTGTGTGGGTTGGTTTTCATGGTTCTCTCGAAGATAGCGTTTTATTGATCTTTTGTGGTCAAGTTTTTAAGAGCACACGGTGGATGCCTTGGCATTAGGAGCCGAAGAAGGACGTAGGAATC
>NZ_MQTQ01000065.1:0-15117 GCF_020532805.1 Arthrobacter sp. SO5
CCGCCACGCCCCTTCCCGCCACGCCCCTTCCCGTGACCAGCGTCCCCGCGACAGACCCGTACGGAGTGCTTAGCCGGAACAATGCGGAAATGTGCCTCGCCCAGGCGGCAGCCGCAGTCACCGGAATCCGGTTGGCGCCGGAACTCGAGGTGTCCGCTGACACCAAAACCGCCGTCGTGCGGCTCATGATCACACCGCGGAGCACCCCCGGCGCAGTGAACCCGGGTTCGGCGGGCACCCTGACCATTGACCGGATCGACGGCACCACCTTGCTGGAAGAAGTCCAGGCCGTCCCGTGGCCCCGCTCCGTGACGGTCAGCGCCGGCGGCCCAAACCAGGAGCTGAGACTGGGCATCCGGCCCGCGCGCTGCGATCCGCACGCCGTCGCGGAGGACAAAGTGGGGACGCTGCTGCCGCTCCGTGTGCACGCCGGCGGGCGGGAAGGGGTGCTGAAGATTGACGCCGGGCCGGTGTTACGCGGACATATCTACGACTTCGTCACCGCAGCATGCGGACGCCAGTAGTCTGTTTCCATGCCGCCTGCCACCAAACCCACCGACTTCAGCGCAGCCCGGATTCAGGAGACTGTCCAGCAGATCCTCACCGCCGGGGTGCTTCCGCAGATTGTCCAGGCCGGCCATCCGGTCCTTCGGCACGTTGCCGCGCCCTTTGAAGGCCAGTTGAGCGGCGCGGAACTCGGGCAACTGATCGACCTGATGCACAGTGTCATGCACAAGGCGCCAGGCGTCGGCCTGGCCGCCCCGCAGCTGGGGATACCCCTGCAGCTCGCCGTCCTGGAGGACCTGTTCGAGGTCGACGCCGACGTTGCCGCCGTCCGCGGCCGGGAACCGCTGGAGTTTTTCGCCATGCTGAACCCAAGCTACCGGCCCCTCGGCGGGCGGGCGGTGGCGTTTTACGAGGGCTGCCTGTCCGTGAACGGCCTGCAGGCCGCCGTCGGCCGGTCCGAGTCCATCCGGCTCGACTACACCACCCCGGACGGCACCCGGACGCAGCGTGACTTCAGCGGCTGGCAGGCACGAATCGTCCAGCACGAGACGGACCATCTGCACGGGATCCTCTACCTGGACCGGGCCGAGCTGCGGTCGCTCAGCTCCAACGCCGAGTACTCCGCCCGGTGGGCCCAGCCGGACATCAGCCTCGCCCGCAAGGAACTCGGGTTCCTGCCCGAAGGCCCGGCCGCGTAGCACGCCCCGGCGGTGTCACTCCCTCGGGTCCGCTGCAGGGTTCACTGCAGGGTTGGCCGCAGGGTCCGCTGCAGGGTCGGCTGCAGGGCCGGCTGCCGGGTTCGCTGCGGTCGGCAGGTAGCGGGACCACCACTGCAGGATCTGGTCGAAACGCTGCTTGCGGTGGTGCGGTGTTCCGGACCGTGAGAGCTCATGGTTTTCCCCCGGGAAGACCAGGAACGCAGCCTCTATCCCCAGCAGCTTGAGGGCCGTGAAGTACCGCTGGCCCTGCTCTACCGGGCACCGCAGGTCCTCCTCGCTGTGAATGACAAGGGCCGGTGTGCGGACCCGGTCCACGCGCGCCATCGGGCTCTGGGCTGTCATCTGCTCCGGCGTGCGGCCGGTGTATTCGCCGCCGAAAAACCAGCCGATGTCGGACGAACCGGTGAAGCTGACCGGGTCCAGGAAACCGCGTTCCACGATGGCTGCCTTGAAACGGTGATCGTGGCTGATGGTCCAGGCGGTGAGGTAGCCGCCGTAGGAGCCGCCCATGATGCCGAGGGCCCCGGCGTCGAGGTCCTCGAACTTCCCGAGGGCGCCGTCCAGGAACGCAGTGACGTCCTGCATATCCAGGGTGCCCATGTGCTCCTTGATGGCCCGCCCGTGCGCCTGGCCGTAGCCGGCGGAACCGCGCGGGTTGCACATCAGCACCGCGTAGCCCGCGCCGGCATAGACCTGTGCCTCGTCGAAGAGGGCCCCGGTGAACTGGGCAAACGGGCCGCCGTGGATGTTCAGCAGCACCGGATGCGGGCCCTTGCCTGCCGGCCGCACGAGCCAGCCATGGACCGGGTAGCCGTCGGCGGACGGAAAGGTCACTTGCTCCGGCTCGATGATGCCGGCCTCCGAACGCAGCGGCGCGGAGAAATCGGTCAGGAGCCGGAGCTCGCCGCCGTCGAGCACCGCGAGGTCTCCGGCGGTCGTGGAGTCGCTGAAACTGACCACCACGGAAGGTCCGGCCGCGGCGGCTCCGGTGACCTCGCGGTCGCCGTGGACCAGCAGGGCAGAGTCCCCGGCTGCATCGAACTCGAGGAGTTCAACCGTCCCGTGCGCAGTGTTCAGGAGCAGGGCACTGCTGGGTCCGCGGAGTTCGATCAGGCCGGCGCAGCCGAGGTCCAAGGCTTCAACGTCGCTCAGCACCGTGGCGTCGCCGCCCGCAGCCGGCATCACGTAGAGCGCGGTGTTCCGCGCCACGAAGTCCTGGCCCGACGCGCCGAGCTCCTGGGCGAGGAAGAACAGCCAGTTGCCGTCCCGGGACTGGCGGACCGCGCTGACGGTCTGGCGCCCCGTGTTGGCGGGTGCGACGGGCTTTGGTTCCCTTGAGCCGGCTCCGTCCCCGGCAGGTCCTCCCCCGGCAGGTCCTCCCCCGATAGGGATGCTGTAGATGCCGCTGGCCAGATCGGCGTCGCTGCCCTCGTGCAGCGCCGCGGTGAAGTAGACGCAACGTCCGTCAGTGCTGAAGCTGGCGCCGTTGTGGTCCGTGGCAGCCGAGGTCAACTGGATCGCGGCCGGCAGCAACCCGGTGGCCCCGGCCTGGGCCCCGCTGGTTCCACCGGGGCCCGCGGCGGTCCGTGCCGAGAGCGCCCGGCCCGTCGGCACCACCTTCGGTTCCGCGTCCAGTGCCGGAAGCTCCACGAGGAAGAGCTGGAGCGGCTTGTCCGCCGTATAGCCGACGCCGTTCATCCGGTATTGGTAGTCGGTGATCAACCGGGCATCTTCGCTGCCGGCGGAGATGCCCTCGACGCTGCCGTACCGGCCGGGCGCCGGAGTCCTCGCGCTGAAGAGAATGCTGCGCGAATCCGGCGACCACGCAAAAGAGGAAACCCCCAGCGGGGCCCCTGTGACCGGCTGGGGTTCGCCGCCGGCCGACTCCACGACGTGGAGCTGGGGCTTTCCGCCGGCGGCGGCGCGCAGGAATGCCAGCACCAGGCCATCCGGGGAGAAGTCCGGTGCCGTGTCCCGGAATCCCCGGGTCAGCCGGCGCGGACGCTTGCCGGGGTCCAGCGGAACATTCCATAACTGGCCAACGTAGGCGTCGGCGTCGAAGTCGGGACGGACCACCGACACGACGGCCCTGGACCCGTCCGGATGCACAGCGGGGGCGGAGACGGACTTCAGCAGCGGAAGATGTTCGGATTTCACGCTTGCGAGCCTAACCCTAGATCCGCTGTCCGTGAAATAGCTCACATCCTCCGGCCGCGCCCGGGCCCCGAGCCGGGTCCCGCATCCGGACCCGCAGCACGCCCTAGGATGGACGGTATGTTCCCCGCTTTTGCTGCCTCCCTTCTGTGCCCGGTCTGCCGGACCAGCCTCGGGTTCAGCGACGGCGAACGCCGTACCCTTGCCTGCGCTGCGGGCCACAGCTTCGACGCCGCCCGGCAGGGCTACTTCAACTTCCTGGTCGGCAAAGGGACCGTGTTCGAAGCGGACACAGCGGATATGGTGGCGGCGCGCTTCGACTTCCTCTCGGCCGGCCACTACTCCAAGCTCGCCGAGGCCGCGGCGGAGCTGGTAGCCCCGGCCCTCCAGGGCCGTTCCCCCGGCGCAGCGGCCACGGTGCTCGACGCCGGAACGGGCACCGGACACTACCTGCGGGCTGTGCTGGACCGGGCGCTCGTGGAGGGTGCACCGGTGGAGGCAATCGGACTGGACATCTCGAAGTTCGCTCTGCGCCGGGCAGCAAAACTCAACCCCGAGGCGGTGAACCTTGCCGGTGACGTCTGGCAGCCGCTGCCGGTTGGCGACGACGCAGTCGACGCCGTCACCGTGGTCTTTGCGCCGCGCAACGCGGCGGACTTCGCCCGAGTGCTCCGTCCCGGCGGACGCCTCATTGTGGTCACGCCGAGGCCGGGCCACCTTGCGGAGATCGCCGGTCAGACCGGCATGCTGGGGATCGAACCGGCCAAGGACGAGCGCCTCGCGGCCTCGCTCGAGGGGCACTTCGCTCTGCTCGCTGCCCGCGACCTGGATCTGCAGCTCTCACTGACCCCGGACGACGCCGTCCGGCTGGCCCTCATGGGACCCGCAGGCCACCACCTGGACCGTGGGGCACTGGCCTCCCTCACGGCGGGCTTTCCACCGCTGACCCGGGTCTCGGCCCGGTTCCGGCTCAGCGTCTTCGTGCCCCGGCCCTAAGCGGGACCGGCCCAGCGAGATAACGACTTGGCCACACTGGCGCCCTATTGCCTGCGGCCCTCGGCAGGCCTTGCCCTTCGGTTTAGGATGGAACCACAGTTACTGAGGGTCTGCGCCCGCAGCTCCCGGCAGCGAAGGGGGACAAGATGAATGAATGGCTGGCCGAAAACCTGTGGTCATTGTGGCTCACGGTCTTCCTGGTGTTCGCTGTGGTGGAAATGCTCACCCTTGACCTCTTCTTCATCATGCTCGGGGGTGGGGCCATCGCCGGGCTCCTGGCAGATTTCGCCGGCGCGGACTTCTGGCTCCAGATTATTGCCTTCTGCGTGGTCTCGCTGCTCATGATCGGCTTTGTCCGGCCCGTCGCCCTCAAGCATCTTCACAAGGGTCCGGCCGACCAGCGCAGCAACATCGAGCGGCTGATCGGCGAATCCGCCCTCGTCATGGAACTGGTCAGCGCAAGCGGCGGACTCGTGAAGATTGGCGGCGACGTCTGGAGTGCCCGGTCGGAAACCGGAGTCCTCGCGCCCGGCGAGTACGCCGTGGTGAGCGCGATCGATGGCGCCACCGCCGTCGTAGCACCGCAGCCTGAAAGCGCCATTCAATGACTGGTACAAGTATTCCGGCTGCCGCCACCGGCGCCGGGCACGCGGCGAAACAGTGCCGCACACCATAGCAGGGCAAAATCTGGGGAAAAGGTGATGTATGGATATCGCAGTCGCAATCGTGCTGCTGGTTCTCGTTGCGTTCGTCATAATCGTGCTGGTCCGTTCGGTGCGCATTGTTCCGCAGGCGCGGGCAGGCGTCGTGGAACGGCTGGGCAAATACCAGCGCACCCTGAACCCCGGCCTCACGATCCTGATCCCGTTCGTGGACAGGCTGCTGCCGTTGCTGGATCTGCGCGAACAGGTGGTCTCCTTCCCCCCGCAGCCGGTGATTACCGAAGACAACCTTGTGGTCTCGATCGACACCGTGGTCTACTTCCAGGTCACTGACGCCCGGGCCGCAACGTATGAGATTGCCAACTACATCCAGGCCGTCGAGCAGCTGACCACGACCACGCTGCGTAACGTCGTCGGCGGCCTGAACCTCGAGGAGGCGCTCACCTCCCGCGACCAGATCAACGGCCAGCTCCGCGGTGTGCTGGACGAAGCGACCGGCCGCTGGGGTATCCGCGTTTCCAGGGTTGAGCTCAAGGCGATCGATCCGCCCCACTCCATCCAGGACTCTATGGAGAAGCAGATGCGCGCCGAGCGTGACCGCCGCGCCGCCATCCTGACCGCGGAAGGGACCAAGCAGTCCGCCATCCTCACGGCCGAAGGACAGCGGCAGTCTTCGATCCTGAAGGCCGAAGGCGACGCCAAGGCCGCGATCCTTCGTGCCGACGGCGAGGCCCAGGCCATTCAGAAGGTGTTCGACGCCATCCATAAGGGCAACCCGGACCAGAAGCTGCTCGCCTACCAGTACCTGCAGGTCCTCCCAAAGATCGCCGAGGGGACATCCAACAAGCTTTGGATCATTCCGAGCGAGGTGGGCGAAGCGCTGAAGGGCATTGGCAGCGCCATCGGCGGCAGCAAGCCCGGCCAG
The DNA here is from genome assembly GCF_020532805.1 of Arthrobacter sp. SO5. Classification (GTDB taxonomy): domain Bacteria; phylum Actinomycetota; class Actinomycetes; order Actinomycetales; family Micrococcaceae; genus Arthrobacter. Next base: position 5,964 of record NZ_MQTQ01000065.1, read on the forward strand.
TCCGCCGAAGGACTGTTCGGACCGGATTCGGCCGCCGGACCGGCTGCTCCAGCCAATGGCGCAACCAGCCCGGCAGCGCAGGCCGCAGCCCCTGTTGCCCCTGTTGCCGGCACCGCCGCGTTCCTGGCCAAGCCGGAGGCCTAAACCGGGCCCGGCAGGCCCGGCCGCTGTCCTGGCCCTCACCTGGTCACCAAGGGGAGGCACACCGCACACGCGGGTGCCTCCCCTTTCCCTTGCCCGGGTGTTCGTTCCCGGGTGTCCTGGCGGAGGCCCCCGGCCGGGTGCGGACGAAATTCGGCGCCGGAGGCTTTACCAGGGGCGCGGTGTTCCCGTATACTTGAATATTTGTCCGGCTGGTTCATCCCAGTGGAACAATTACGCTTCGCGAAGCGTTTAATCCAGTGATGACTTGGCCGGTATTGCTCCGGCTTTCCAGGGATTAAGCGCAACGCAAACAGGAGTCCGGCGAGGCCTCACAGCCCCCGGCCAGCGCAGGGCTTGACCCTGCGGACCGAATAGAGGGAGAAAAGATGAGCGATCGCAGCCTGCGGGGTATGCGCCTTGGCGCACAGAGCATGGAGACCGAATCCGGCGTCGAACCGGCTCCGCGCCAGCGGGTTGAATACCGCTGCGAGGACGGCGAGCAGGTATTCGTGACCTTCTCCTCCGAAGCGGAGATCCCCCCCGTATGGGTTTCGAAGACGGGCAAGGAAGCCTTGCTGGTCAACGGCGAACGGCCCGTCAACAGCAACGAGAAAGCCGTCCGCACGCACTGGGACATGCTCCTGGAACGGCGCTCCCTTCCTGAGCTCGAGCAGATCCTCGAAGACCGCCTCACGATCCTGCGCGAACGCCGCGGCGAACGCCGTTCGGCCTGAGCCGGAGCGCACGCCATAGCAAGCGCACGATAGCAAGAAAAGCCGGGCCCACGCGTCATTCCTGACGGTGGGCCCGGCCCTTCTGCTTGACGCCGGCAGCGCTGCTGGGGTCGCATACAAAAACGGAAAAGAGTCCTGCGCTGCTGGCTCAGAACAGTCTCTCCGGTACCGTAGGAAAAAGAGGTCGGCTAGGCTTTTGTCCGGGTAGTGAGCACTTCATGATCCTCGGACGAGTGCTGTGTCAACCCGATTCTGACAAGGCAACGTTTGTGGAAGGTCGTCATGGGGCAGTACGTGCAAGTCTTCGGATCGCTTCTTGTTCTCGCCGGATTCGCCCTCGCCCAATGGGGCTTCCTCGACCAGAAATCAACCCGCTACCTCATCCTGAACGTTATCGGATCGGCGACGCTGGCAGTTAACGCCCTCTTCGAGCAGCAGTGGGGATTCCTTCTCCTTGAGGGCGTATGGGCGATCGTATCCTCAATCAGCCTCATTGATGTTCTTCGTCGACGTCGGGCGAAAAACGACCGATAGAGGCACCGAAAGGCCCTACCGGACGCACCCGGGCTGGGTTCCCTGAACAAACTGCCGGTTGAAACTGACGTCGTCGCTGCCAACCGATGTTTGCCTGACCGAAATTCCGGCAGCGTCCCCCCGCGGAAGCCGCTAGCGGGCGGTCTTGCCGGGCTTCCTGCCCGCCACTTTGCCGGCCACCTTGCCCGAGAGTGTGTTCCAGCGCGCCGTGAGGCCCCACTTGGTGACGTTGATCATGGCTTCGACCACGATGTTTCCGCTCATCTTCGAGGCGCCGAGTTCGCGCTCCACGAAGGTAATGGGGCGTTCCACGATATTCAGCCCGAGCTTCGCGACGCGCCAGGCGAGGTCCACCTGGAAGCCGTAGCCGACGGAGTCTACGGCGTCGAGGTTCAGCTTCTCGAGGGTGGTCCGCCGGAAGGCGCGGAAACCGCCCGTGACATCCTTGATGCTGACGCCGAGCATGATCCGTGCATACGTGCTGCCGACCCGGGAAATGGCCTGCCGGTACAGCGGCCAGTTGACGACGCTCCCCCCGGGCACCCAGCGGGATCCCATCGCCAGGTCGGCACCTTGTTCCACTGCCTCGAGCAGCTGCGGGAGCTGTTCGGGCTGATGGGATCCGTCGGCGTCCATTTCAACGAGGACGTCGTAACCGGCGTCGAGGCCCCACCGGAAGCCGGCGATGTAGGCGGCACCGAGGCCGGCCTTGCCTTCGCGGTGCAGGACATGGACCTGGCTGTCTTCGGCGGCGATCCGGTCCGCGAGCTGCCCTGTGCCGTCGGGGCTGTTGTCGTCGACGACCAGGACGTCGGAGCCGGGCACCGCCGCACGAAGGCGTCCGAGGGTCTTGGGCAACGATTCCAGCTCGTTATAGGTCGGGATGATCGTGAGGACACGCACAGCGAGGCCTTTCCTTGAAGGGAGCGGTCAGCGCGCCGGCCGGTCCGATGCTAGCGGACACCAGGCGCAACTCTCTATTATAGGGAGTCGCAGGGCCCTTCAGGGCCGCATGTGGGTTCCCGGGGCAGGTCCACCCGCTTCGGGCCAGTACCGGCAAGGCACGAAAGTGCCGCCGGAACCGTTTTCTGCTGCAAAGTGGACCCGCCCCTGGAGTGCCCATGGTCATGACCAAGGCGGTTGCCGCGGTTGCGGCAGCCTGGAACTGACCGGGGATGCCCGGAGTCTGCGCTGTGTGCGCAACCCTCCGTGACCCTCAATGCTACGGACCGGCCCAAATCTGTCAACCGGAGCGTGACCTGCCGTTTCGTCCATCGCCGCAGGCCAGGGGCACGTTTTGGGAGACCAACTTTCGGTGCGGTGCGGCGCGCCGGGGCCGAGTCAGGCGCCGAGCGCACCGTCGGAGAACAATTCGCGCCCGTCCCGCACGGTCAGCAGGCAGGCAGGATCGGTACCGGTATCCAGGGCGGGCAACAGTGGGGTCCGGGCACGGGGATCGGTGCTCCAGGACTGGACCCGGCCGTCTGAGACCTGGACCATGAGTTCCTCGACGTCCCAGACGGCGAAGCTGGCGGGCGCGCCGGGAACCAGCTGCCCGGCCATCGGGTTCCGGTACCGGGCGGCCCGCCAGCCGGCGCGGGTGTGGCCAAGAAAAGCTGCGCGGGCCGAGATCTGTTCGGCCGGGTTGTTGTGCTGCAGGCAGGCCCGGACACTGGACCAGGGGCGGAGCGGCGTCACCGGGGAGTCGCTGCCGAAGCAAACGGGCACCCCGGCGGCGTAGAGGGATCCGAAACGGTTCATCCCGGCGCGCCGGCCGCCCAGGCGCTGCTGGTAGAGGCGGCCATCGCCGCCCCAGGCTGAGTCGAAGCACGGCTGCGCGCTGACTGTCACGGCGTATTTGGCGAGCCGGCTGATGGCGTCCGCGTCGGCCAGCTCGACGTGCTCGAAGCGGTGGCCGGCGGCGCGGATCTTCTGCTCGCCGACTTCCGCGGCCGCCAGCTCCAGCGCATCCAGCGCAGCGTCGAGGCCGGCGTCACCGATGACGTGGAAGCCTGCCTGGATGCCCAGCCGCGAGCAGGCCGCCAGATGCGCGGCCGCTTCCGCGACCGAAAGGTACAGGCTGCCCCGCTCCCCCGGTGCGTCGCTGTAGTCCGCCCGCAGCGCCGCGGTCCGCGAACCGATGGAGCCGTCGATGTTCAGGTCGCCGGCGAGGCCGAGCACGGACACGCCCAGGCCCGCGAGGATGGACTGGGCATGTTCCGACGAGGTGGCAAGCTGGCCCCAGTACGGCAGGATTTCGGGGACGGCGTCGGCGCCCGTGTTCCAGGCGGCCGCGAGCTGCAGGTCCTCGATGCTGCCGATGTGCGGGGCGGCCATCTCGGCCAGTGCCACGTAGCCGTTGGCGGCCGCCTCGGCCAGGGCCCGCTGCTGGTAGCCGCGGAGCGAGGCGGCGGGCAGCCGGCGGGCCGCCAGCCGGGCGGCGGTGTGCGCGGCGCGCTTGACCTGGCTGCCGGCGGAAGCGCCGTCCAGGCCTTCAATGCCGGCGGCCGCTGCCAGCGGTGAGGAGATCAGGGCCGAGTGCACGTCAACCCGGGACAGGTAGACTTTTCGGCCGTCGGCGGCGCGGTCGAGTTCTGCCGCCGAGGGCAGGGCCGGATCGGCCCACAGGGTCTCGTCCCAGCCGTGGCCCAGGACGGTGCCGCGGGCCGGTGCGGCAGCGACGGCCTCGAGCAGGTCCCGGGCGGAGCGGACTCCGCCGAGCCGCAGTGAGTCCAGTGCGATCCCCGTCTCCGTCAAATGCACGTGGGAGTCGACGAAGCCCGGTGCCAGGAGTGCTCCGCGCAGGTCGATGACCTGCATGGAGGAATCGGCAATCGACGTGGCTGCGTGTTCGGAGCCGACCCACGCGACAGTATCGCCGTCGACCAGCATCGCCGTCGCAAAGGGATCGGCGGCCGTGTAGACGGAACCGTTGCGGTAGAGCGTCACCTTGCGGGCGGCGGCGGCCGGGGAATCGGTCATGGGGCAGGAACTCCTTGTTGCTGGTGGCCGGCGGGGTGCCGTGCCTGGTTGAAGAGGCGGAAAGTCCGGGGGCGGCCCCGTGCGGCCGGCGGCGGTCAGGCCACCGAGGAATAGGCGACGACGCCGCGCTTGAGGAGGCTGATGGCCTCCCCGCACAGCCGCGATACGCGCGGGTCCAGCGACGGGATCTTGGCCAGCTGGTCCAGCAGGTCTATCACCTGTTTCACCCAGCGGACGAAGTCGCCGGCGGCGAGGTCCGTGCCGCTGAGCACTTCCTGGAGGTGCCGGCCCTTGGCCCATTTGAAGATCGGCCAGACCAGGCCGAGCTCGGGTTCACCGGTCAGCGGAAGCTTGGCGGCTTCCTCGACGTCCTCCAGGGCTGACCATTCCCGCACGACGGTATCGACGGCGGATTCGAGTGCGACGCTGGGCATCTTGGGCCGCAGCCCGCGATCCTCCCGCTTGGCCTGGTACACCAGGATGCTGGCCAGGGCGGCGATTTCGGCGGCGTCCAGGTCCGTGAAGGCCCCCATCCGCAGGGACTGGGAAATGAGCAGGTCCTTCTCCCCATAGATCCGGCGCAGCCGTTGACCGTCGGGGCTGATGGTGAGCACGCCGGCGTCGGACGTCTCCAGGTACCCGTAGCTGCCCAGCACACCGCACACCCGGTCGAAGGTCTTCGCGATGGTGTTGGTGCGGCCCTGGATCTGCCGGACTAGGCCGTCGGTCTCCTGGCGGAGCTTCCACCAGCGCTCGGACCAGCGGGCGTGGTCCTCGCGTTCGCTGCAGCCATGGCAGGGGTGGGCCCGGAGCTCACGCCGCAGCTCGGCGATCCGCTTTTCCTGGTCCGGGAGCGCGGCGGCGCGGCCGAAGTCCTCGTCCCGGCCTGGCGGCGCCGGCGGCCGGTTGTCCCGGATGGCGTTGCGGACGGAGGACGCCAGATCCCGCCGTGATTTAGGCACCTTGGCGTTGAAGGACTTGGGGATCCGGATCCGGGTGATCGGCGCGAGCGGGCCTTCCACGTCCTGGGTGCTGATCCGGCGCAACTGGTTGTCCAGGGTCATCACAGCGGGGCGCGGTTCGCGGGAGTGGTGGTCGGAGCTGAGGACTACGGCGAGGCCCGGTGCCCTTCCGGTGGGCACGTCCACAACGTCCCCCGGCAGCAGCCGGCTCAGGGAATCCTCGGTGAGGGACTTGCGGGCCCGCGACGTGGTCTTGGAGGCGTTCCTTTCGGCGTCGGCGAGGTTCCGGCGCAGCCGGGAGTATTCGGTGAAATCGCCAAGGTGGCAGGTCATCGACTTGCTGAAGCCGGCGAGGGATTCCTCCCGGCTCCTGACCTGCCTGGCCAGCCCGACGACGGATCGGTCGGCCTGGAACTGGGCAAAGGAGGATTCGAGGATCTCGCGGGCCCGCGGGCGGCCGAACTGGGCCAGCAGGTTGATGGACATGTTGTAGGTGGGCCGGAAGCTGGAGTTCAGCGGATATGTGCGGCGCGAAGCGAGGCCTGCGACGGCGGCCGGATCGGTGCCCGGCTGCCACAGGACCACGGCGTGGCCCTCGACGTCGATCCCGCGGCGGCCGGCGCGGCCGGTCAGCTGGGTGTATTCCCCCGCGGTGATGTTCACGTGCGCCTCGCCGTTGAACTTCTCCAGCTTCTCGAGCACCACGCAGCGGGCGGGCATGTTGACCCCCAGTGCGAGGGTTTCGGTGGCGAAGACGGCCTTGACCAGTCCGTCGACGAAAAGCTTTTCCACGACTTCCTTGAAGGTGGGCAGCATGCCGGCGTGGTGCGCGGCGAGGCCGCGGAGCAGTCCGTCCCGCCAGGTCCAGAACCCGAGGACGTCGAGGTCGTCGGAGGGGATGTCCTGCGCGGCCTCGTCGACCCGACGGGCGATGATGAGCTGTTCCTTCTCGGTGGTCAGCCACAGCCCGGCGGAGACGCACTGGGCGACGGCGGCGTCGCAGCCGGCGCGGGAGAAAATGAACGTGATTGCCGGCAGGAGGTCCTGCCGGTCCAGGCTCGCGATGACCTGGGGGCGGCTGGCCTTGCGGACCGGGCTGCGCGGGCCGCCTTGGGGTTCGTCGTGCTGAGCGTGTTGGTTCCGCTGACGCCGCTGGTTGCGCCCACCATGGCCGAACCTGCCGCGGAAGTTCATCTGGCTTTCGGCGCGGGCCATCGAGAGCAGTTCCGGGTTGACCTCGAAGCCCGGGAGGGCGCTGAGATCGGCCGTGGCCGCAGTCACGGACACATCGGCGTCGCCCGCGGGGGCGATCTCATCGAAGCTCGTGTCACCGGCGAAGAGGTCCACGATCTTCCTGCCCACCATGACGTGCTGCCAGAGAGGCACCGGGCGGTGTTCGGAGACGATGACGTCGGTTTGTCCCCGCACCGTGTCCAGCCAGGCACCGAATTCCTCGGCGTTCGAGACCGTGGCGCTCAGCGAGGCGACCTGCACCTCGCTGGGCAGGTGGATGATGACCTCTTCCCAGACGGCACCGCGGAAACGGTCGGCGAGGTAGTGGACCTCGTCCATCACGACGAAGCCGAGGTCATCCAGTGTGTCCGAGTCCGCGTAGAGCATGTTGCGGAGCACCTCGGTGGTCATCACGACGACGGGGGCGTCACCGTTAATGCTGGTGTCGCCGGTCAGCAGGCCCACCTGGGCGGCACCGTACTTTTCCGCCAGTTCGGAGTACTTCTGGTTGCTCAGGGCCTTGATCGGGGTGGTGTAGAACGCCTTGAGTCCACGCTGCAGGGCCAGGTAGATGGCGAACTCCCCCACGATGGTCTTGCCCGCACCCGTAGGGGCGGCCACGAGCACGCCGCGGCCGGCCTGCAGCGAGAGGCACGCCTCGCGCTGGAAGTCATCGAGTTCGAATTCGAGCGTACGGATGAAGCCGCCCAGGTACGTTTTGGCTTCGGCGGTCCGCTCGGCACTGGCACGGTAGCGTTCGGACGGAGACTCCGGCACGGGTAGTGAGGACATGCTTCCAGCCTAGTGCGCGAACGGCTAGAGATTCTCCAGCTCGGAGCTGGGAGTTGGCACGTCCGCGGTGGCCTCGGTTTCCGCGGCCCGTTTGACGGCACGCCGCTCGCGGCGGCGGTCGTTGAGCAGGCACAGCCCGATGGCGGCGAAGAAGAGGACCAGCATGGGGCCGGCGAGGTAGAACATGCTCATGGCGTCCGCGCCCGGCGCCGCCATGGCGGCGAACAGGCAGACCAGGAAGACCGTGATGCGCCAGCTCTTGAGGAGCTGGGCGCCCTTGATCAGACCGGCCAGGTTGAGCCCGACCAGCACCACCGGGAGCAGGAAAGCGATGCCGAACGCCAGCAGCAGGCGCAGCACGAAGGAGAGGTAAATCTGGGCGCTGATGAAGTTTGAGCCGCCCGAGGGCGTGAAATCCGTCAGCACGCGCACAGCGTTGGGAAGCACGAGCCAGGCGAGGAGCACCCCGCCAATGAACAGCGGCACCGCGGCGGCGACGAAGGACAGGGCGAGCCGGCGTTCCTTCTTGTGCAGTCCGGGGACGATGAATGCCCACAGCTGGTAGAGCCAGACCGGGCTGGCGACGATCAGGCCCAGGAAGACGGACACCTGGATCATCAGGTCGAAGGAGCTTGCCACGCCGTCGAAGTTCAGCGTTGCCTGCCGGCCCTCGTGCTCGTTCAGATCGCGGATCGGTTTAATCAGAGCCGTCAGCATCGGCTGATAGGCGAGGAAGCCGACGACGGTTCCCACCAGGACCGCGATCGCGGACTTGAAGAGGCGGTTGCGCAGTTCTTTCAGGTGGTCGAGGAGCGCCATCCTCCCCTCGGGGTTCGATCGACGGCCCATGCTAACTGCCATGTGGTCTTAGACGCGGTTCGGGGGCGGAACGTCGGTTCCCTCACCGGCGCGGGTGTCCGCACCGGCGGATTTCGGGTGGTTCACGACGCGGCCCTCGACGGGTTCGGAGGCGTCCGGGGTGTCGGTGCCGCCGTCCTTTTTCATTTCCCGGACTTCCGACTTGAAAATGCGCATCGACTGGCCAAGGCTCCGGGCCATGCCGGGAAGCTTCGGCGCAGCAAAGAGCACCAATGCCAGAACGATGATGATGATGAGATGCCAGCCTTCAAGCCTCATGACGGGAGGTCCTTTCGTTTGAATACATCCTATGTCTAACTGAATTCGATGTCGCGCAGTGCCTGGGGCTGGCCGCGGTCCCGCTTTCGCTGGATCCGCCGGAGCCGGCGGGCCTCCTGCCGGGCCAGCTTGAACGCGTGATACTCATGCCGCATCCGGGCAGGCGGGGCGAAAACGGCCGAGCCGGGCGGATCCGCTGCTGCGGTGCCGCCGGCGCCGTTGGAGTCTAACGGGCCTACATGAACGCCGGCTGAACCGGGGGCTACGGGTCCGGTCGGCAGATGGCCGAACCGCTCCCCCGCCTCGCCGAGTTCCTTGACCGTGGCCATGAATTGCCGGAAAAGCCTGACTCCGAGCACGACGAAGAACAACAGTGACAGCGCGACGAGCGCTATCCAGATTACGATCCAGGACCACCAAGGCATGCTGAGTAGTCTAGCGGGGGTACCGCTCAGTCTTCATATTGGGCCAGGGCCTCGGCGAGCCAGGTCCGGGAGTCCGCTGCCAGGGATTCCGGCTGCACCAGCCGGGCGGTCCCGCCGTGCTGCGCGACGAACATCGGCAGCCAGTCCGTGCTGCCGAAGCGGATCTCGGCCAGCATCCCGCCGTCTGGCAGCGGTGCGGTGCGTTCGGCGT
>NZ_MQTQ01000065.1:15144-70124 GCF_020532805.1 Arthrobacter sp. SO5
GCTCCTCGATCCGGTCCAGGCGGAAGTTGCGCAGCCCCTGCGCTGAGTGGCAGTACGCCTCGAGGTACCAGGTGTTGTCCAGCGAGTAGAGCCGGAGCGGGTCGACGTTGCGTTCGGAGACGGTGTCCCGCTGCGGGGAGAAGTACCTGAGCCGCAGCTGGGCTCCCGCTGAAATCGCGGCGCGGGCCGTTTCCAGGGTCACGGTGTTGCTCGGGGCCACCGCGGGGCCGGACAGCTGCGCGGCCTGGAGCCCCTGTTCCCCGGCCGCGGCCATGAGTTTGAGCGTCACCGACTCCAGCGCATTGCCCTCGGCCAGTTCCGGCAGCCCGTTGAGGGTCTCCAGCCCGGTCAGCAGGGCGCACGCCTCATCCACGGCGAAACGGACGGGCCGGTTCAGCTCAAGGTCCTGGATGATGTAAACGTGATCGTCGTCCCACTGGATGTCCAGGAGGTCATCCGGGTAGCCTTCGGGCAGCCCCGAGCAGATCAGGATCCGCAGATCTTCCTCGAGCTCCGTGCGGGTGATGCCGAACTTCGCGGCAACGTCACGGATGTGGAGGCCCTGGTGGTGGACCAGGAACGGGACCAGCTGGAGCATCCGCTTGAGCTGATCCTCCGAGGTACGTTTGCGCCGGAGCTTGGCGTTGCCGGCGCCGCCGGCCGGGAAGGCCACCGGCGGGGCGGGCGTGGCGGCAAACTTTGCTGCGGCGGCAAGCCGGCGCCGGACGGCCGTTGCCAGCTCAGGCGGGGACACGACGGCGACGTGTGGGCCGTAGGAGGCGAGTTCCTCGCCCAGAGTCTCTGCGTCCCGGTACGGGACGCTGAGCCGCTCCCGGCCCGCGCGGGGCGCGGCGGCCCCGGGTTCCGGGTAGGTGCCGGCAAGGGCGCGTTTCCGCAGTCCCAGCAGGCGGCCGTGCGCGACGTCGACGACGGCGGCCTGGACGGGCAGCTCCGCCAGGCCCGCCAGCTCGGCGCGGACGTTGAATGCCGCGGGCGGGCTGAAGCTTTGCTTCTGGAGCACGGTCACGGCCGAGGTGATGCGGGAGAGCCGGAAGAAGCGCTGCTCGCCGCGGGTCCGGTCGTGGCCCACGAGGTACCACTGCCCGAAGCGGCTGCCGAGGCCCCAGGGTTCCACCAGCCGCTCCTCCTCCTTGCCGGTGCTGCCGGCGAGGTAGCTGAAGCTGACCGGGTGCTGGGCGTGCATGGCGCCGACGAGGTCCTCAAAGGCTTGGCCGGCCGGGCGGATGCGGGGCTGGACGCCGGCCGGGAGCTCGGCATCGACGAGGCCGCCGGCCGCCTGCAGTTTGCGCATCGCGTTGACGGCGGCGGAGCCCAGGGCCGCGTGCTCCCAGAGCTGGGCGGCCAGGATCAGGACGGTGCATTCCTCGGGGGTTAGGCTGACCTCGGGCAGCCGGTTGGATTCCTTGCCGATCCGGTAGCGGGTGGTGGCGGGGTCATCCGAGCCCCAGCCCGTGTCCGTCACCGTTTCGACGTCGAAGCCGAAGTGGCGCAGCTCGCCCTTGTCGCGTTCGAACATCCGCCCGAAGGCGACCTCGGTGCTGGTGGTGTCATGGTAGACCTTGTCGCGCAGCTCGGCGCGGCGCAGGCCGTACTTGGTGTTGAGCAGGGCGATGAGCAGATTCAGGAGGCGTTCTGTACGTGAGGCGGACACCCCGCAAGGGTACTAAAGTCCTGCAGGAAAACGACAAAAGCGCGGTAACAGCCGGAAAGTGCTCTCCGATTGTTACCGCGCTCCGTGTCAAGCGGCCGGTGCACCGCCTCTTAGCGGACGGCGACGAGGTCGACGACGAAGATCAGGGCCTCGTTCGGGCCGATCGCTCCGCCGGCGCCGCGGGATCCGTAGGCGAGCTCGGAGGGGATCTCCAGCCGGCGGCGGCCGCCGACCTTCATGCCCAGGAGGCCCTGGTCCCAGCCCTGGATGACCTGGCCGACGCCGACCCTGAAGTCCAGCGGGGCTCCGCGGCCCCAGGAGGCGTCGAACTCTTCGCCGGTGGACCAGGCCACGCCGACGTAGTGGGTGGAGACGGTGTCGCCGGCCGTGGCCTCGGCGCCGTCGCCCTCAATCAGGTCGGTGATGACCAGTTCGGTGGGAACCTCGCCCTGGGGGAAGTCAATTTCCGGCTTCTGGCGGTCAAGGTCTCGCTGTCCAAATGACATGGTTGCTCCTTAGTGCGTGGGTGTTGGAAGTCAGGTTCTTGCGTGGTGGGGGGTTACTTGGCGCCGAGGATGTCGACGACGAAGGCGAGGTCGCCCTTGGCGTCGCCCTGGCCTGCATCACCGTAGGCAAGGTCCTTGGGGATGACCAGGAGGACGCGGGACCCGACCGTCTTGCCGGTCAGTCCCTGGGTCCAGCCCTTGATGACGCCGGTGAGCGGGAAGGTGGCCTTCTCGCCGCGGTCGAAGCTGGAGTCGAAGACCTTGCCGCCGGCAAGTGCCACGCCTACGTAGTTCACGGTGAGGGTGTCGGTTGCCTTGACCTCGGGACCGTTGCCCTTGATGAGGTCCTGGGAGATCAGCGCGGTCGGGGCGGGTACGCCTTCGACGGAGATCTCGGGGATCCCCTTATCGTTTTCCTTCACGGTGGGCAGGCCTGCCGGCGGGGTGACGGCGTCGCCCTCGGGCTTGTCCAGGACCGGCGGGGCATCCTTGGCGGAGAGCACCTTCACCACGAGCAGCTGGGCCGGCTGCGCTTCGGCGCCTTCGGCCGCGGCCTTGCCCGGGACGGCCAGGGCAATGTGGGAGCCGATCTTGGCGCCCACGAAGGCGTTGTAGATGACGGCACTGGACGTCTTGAGCTCGTCGTTCAGCTCAAGCTGTTCCGCATCGTTCGGGAAGGTGTCCTGGATCTGGGTGCCGTCCGCACCGTTGAAGGCCACGACGGAGATCGACGCGATCTGGTTGGCCTTGACCCGGTCCCCGCCGCCTTCGGTGACCACCTTGATGGTGGGTTCCTTGACCTCGAGCGGCTTGGTGAACTCAACACCGGGTGCCTTCTTGTCGCCGTTCTCCGTCAGTTTCAGGGAGTCCAGCTTGGCGGTCTCTCCGGCGGACTGGCTGGTGGGCTCCGGGGCGGCGGGTTCGCCGCCTCCGCAGGCGGTCAGCAGCAGCAGCCCGGGAAGAAGAATTGCTAGTAGTCGGCGCACTTGGAAACTTTCGTCGAGGCAGGATGGACGCAATGCCGCACGGTGTCCCGCGGCAAAGGAAGCAGTGGCCGCATGGCGGCCGCTACCAGAATAACGCGGAAAGCTGGGTATCAGCCCATAGAGTCCAGCAAGGCATCCACCCGCTCGTCCACGCTGCGGAACGGATCCTTGCACAGCAGCGTCTGGTGGGCGCGGTCGTTGAGCTTCAGGTGGACCCAGTCCACGGTGTAGTCGCGGCCCAGTTCCTGCGCCCGCCGGACGAAGTCCCCCCGGAGTTTGGCGCGGGTGGTCTGCGGCGGGGCGTCCACCGCATCCTTGACCGCGGTGTCATCCACCAGCCGGCGCACGGCTCCGCGGTTCTGGAGCAGGTAGTACAACCCGCGGGTGCGGGAAATATCGTGGTACGTCAGGTCAAGCTGTGCGATCCGGGGCGCGTCCAGGCCCAGCCCGTGCCGTTCGCGGTAGTTGTCCATCAGCTTCTTCTTGATGGCCCAGTCCACTTCGGTGTCGATGGTGCTGGTGTCGCCGCTTTCGATCGCGTCCAGGGTGCGTTCCCACAGGTCAAGGATCAGCGGCACGTGCGCGTTGTGGGCACCGTTCTCGGCCACGAACGCGGTGACCTTGTTGAGGTACTCGCGCTGGATCTCCAGGGCTGTGAGCTGCCGGCCGTTGGCAAGCCGGACCAGGGCGCGGCCGGTCAGGTCGTGGGAGATTTCCCGGATGCTCCGGATGGGGTTCTCCATCCGCATGTCGCGCATGATGACGCCGGCTTCGATCATCCGCAGGATCAGGTCCACCGTGCCGACCTTCAGCAGTGCCGTGGTCTCGGACATGTTGGAGTCGCCTACGATCACGTGCAGCCGTCGGTAGAACTCGGCGTCGGCGTGCGGCTCGTCCCGGGTGTTGATGATGGGCCGGGACCGGGTCGTCGCGGAGGAGACGCCCTCCCAGATGTGGTCTGCGCGCTGGGAGAAGGCGAACGTGGCGCCGTGGGGAGTCTTCAGGATCTTGCCGGCCCCGGCGATGAGCTGGCGCGTCACGAGGAACGGGATCAGGATTTCTGCCAGCCGGGAGAACTCCCCCCGGCGCGGGATCAGGTAGTTCTCGTGGCTGCCGTAGGAGTTTCCGGCGGAATCGGTGTTGTTCTTGAACAGATACACCGTGCCGTTGAATCCCTCGGCCGCAAGCCGCTCCTGTGCCTCGTCTACAAGGTCATCCAGGATCAGCTCCCCGGCTTTGTCGTGTGAAATCAGCTGGATGAGGTCGTCACATTCGGCCGTGGCGTACTCGGGGTGTGACCCGACGTCGAGGTACAGGCGGGAGCCGTTGGTCAGGAAGACGTTGGAGGACCGGCCCCAGCTGACCACCTTGCGGAAGAGGTAGCGGGCCACCTCCTCCGGGGCCAGAGGCCGGGACTCCGGGCTCGAATAGGAAATCCCGAACTCGGTTTCGATGCCGAAAATGCGCTTGTCCATCTCAGTTCTCCTCAGCCAGCAGTGCCACGATGTCGGAGTCCTCAAGCCGCCGGAAGGCACGGCGTATCCCGCGGGCGCTCTCCGAGCCGCGGTCCAGCACCGCCACCTCCACGGCCGACGCCGGCAGGGTGGTGGTTTCCTTGTCCGCGACGAGGCCGGCCAGGGCGAGCTTGATGGCGCCGGCGAAGTCGAGTTCGCTATGCCAGCCGGCCGCGACAGCCCCGGACACCTTGTCCGCCTGGCCGCCCATCACGATGAAGCCGTTCTCGTCGGCGATGGACCCGTCGAAGGTCAGCCGGTACAGGTGGTCCGCGTCCGGCGCCGGCCCGACCTCGGCCACGGCCAGCTCCACTTCGAACGGTTTCTGTTCCGCAGTGAACACGGCGCCCAGGCTTTGGGCGTAGACGCTGGCCAGTCCCCGGGCCGTGACGTCCTCGCGGTCGTACGAGTAGCCGCGCACGTCCGCGTAGCGCACGCCCGCCTGGCGCAGGCTTTCGAACTCGTTGTACTTGCCGACGGCGGCGAAGGCGATCTTGTCGTAGATCTCGCCGATCTTGTGCAGTGACGGCGAGGGGTTTTCCGCCACGAGGGCTATCCCGTCCCGGCAGCTGATGACCACCACCGACCGTCCCCGCGCGATGCCTTTCCGTGCGAAATCCGCACGGTCCTTCATTAGCTGTTCGGGCGATACGTAGAACTGCTGGGTCATTTCAGGCCTCCCGCTGGGCAACGGCCCTGGATTCGATGATGGTGCCGGCCACGGCCGCGAGTTCGCGTTCCGGGACGCGCACGGCACCGGACCGGTTGACGATGTACACCACCGGCCAGAGCTGCCGGACGGGGTCGGGGCCGCCCGTGGCGGAGTCGTCGTCGGCGGCGTCGTACAGTGCCTCGACGGCGACCGCGACGGCGTCCTGCTCGGACAGGTTGGGCCGCCAGAGCTTCTTCAGGGCGCCCCGGGCAAACATGGAGCCGGAGCCCACCGTGTGGTGTTCCTGCTCCTCGTAGCGGCCGCCGGTGACGTCGTAGGAGAAGAGCCGGCCGAGCCCGGCTGGCCGGTCGAAGCCGGCAAACAGCGGCACCACCGCGAGTCCCTGCATGGCCATCGGGAGGTTGCCGCGGATCATGGCGCCAAGCCGGTTGGCCTTGCCGTCCAGGCTCAGCAGGGTTCCCTCGATTTTTTCGTAGTGCTCAAGCTCAACCTGGAACAGGCGGGTGATGTCGAGGGCGATGCCGGCCGTCCCGGCGATGCCGAGCACGGAGTACTGGTCCGCCGGGAAGACCTTTTCGATGTGCCGGCTGGCGATCACATTGCCCATGGTGGCGCGGCGGTCCCCCGCCATCAGGACCCCGCCGGCGTAGGTCAGGGCCACGATCGTGGTCCCGTGCGGCACCTGGAGTGCTCCGGCTGCGGTCTGGGCGGCTGCCGGGACCTGCCCGTACGGCATGTGGCCGGGAGGCATGAACCCGAGCGGCATTAACCCGAGAGGCATTAACCCGAGAGGCATTAAGCCGGGCCGTTCGCGCTGGAGGTGCTCGGTGAATGAGGACGTCGCGTTCGCCGCTACCTGGTTGGCTGTGGTTTCCTGCACTGGTGCACTCCCTCAACGTAGTGGATCAACGGCTTCCGGATCTCAGCCACGGGCGGTCCCACGCGTGGACTACCTCCGGCGGCGCGGCCGCGGCCCTACTGGCCGCCCTTTTGGACAAACGCGCGGACGAACTCCTCGGCGTTGGATTCGAGGACGCCGTCGATCTCATCGAGCAGGTCGTCGACGCCCTGGGTGGCGGCCGATGCCTGACCCTCGGCAGGTGCCGGCGGGGCGGCGGGAACGTCCTCTTCAACCTCGGTGCCGCGCGACTGCGGTTGCTGCTGCTCCTGGCCTGCCATGGTTCTCTCCTTCTGTCCGTCCCCCCTCGTGTGAGGGACATCCTGTAAGCCATATTGCCACGCCGGGGGCGCCGGCGGGATGCTTTGTCCCTAGGAACCGGGACTGAGTCCCAGGAGTTCGGACAGGAACGTTCCGGCCTCCCGGTGCCGGGCAAACAAGGCCCCCGTCAGCGCCTCCGTGCCGCGCAGCGGCTCACGGGTGGGGACCCGCTGAAGCTTGCCGCGGCCAGGCACATCGAAGATCACGGAGTCCCAGCTGGCGCCTACCACGTCGGTCCCGAAGCGGCTGACGCAGCGGCCGCGGAAATAGGCCCGGGTGTCCGACGGCGGTTCGGTCACGGCCCGCTGGATCGCGGCGTCGTCGACGATCCGTTGCATGCGGTCGCGGGCCAGCAACCGGTAGTAGAGGCCCTTCTCGGGCCGGATATCCGCCCACTGCAGGTCCACCAGGCCCAGGCGGGCATGGCCCCACTCCAGCCCGTCGCGCTCGCGGTAGCCGTCCAGGAGCGAGAGCTTGGCCAGCCACTCCACCGAGGAGGCGGCCGCGGCCCGGTCGCTGCCCAGCTGGGTCAACGTCGCGGACCAGCGTTCCAGCACGGCGTGGGTGTGGCCGTCGCCGTCCACGGCGTCGGCCACACCGGTGTCCTGGGCGTGCTTGGCCGCGGCCTCGAAGTAGATCCACTGCAGGTCCAGGGCCTTGATCCGGCGTCCGTCCAACAGCCGCAGGGTGGCGGTCAGGGAGGTGTCATGGCTGACGGCCTGCAGTGCCGCGACCGGTTCGTGGACTTCCAGCCTGGGCGCGAGCCCCGCCTCGATCAGGCTCAGCACCATGGCCGTGGTGCCGAACTTGAGGTAGTTGGACGCCTGGCTCAGGTTCGCGTCGCCGATAATGACGTGGAGCCGGCGGTACTTGTCGGCGGTGGCGTGCGGCTCGTCGCGGGTGTTGATGATGGGACGGCGGATGGTGGTTTCGAGGCCCACTTCCGTCTCGAAGAAATCTGCGCGCTGGCTGATCTGGTAGCCGGGGCGGGACGCGTCCTGGGCCAGGCCGACGCGTCCGGAGCCGCAGATGATCTGGCGGGTGACGAAGAACGGCGTCAGCCCGCGGACGATGTCGCCGAACGGGACGGAGCGGGGCATGAGGTAGTTCTCATGGGAGCCGTAGGAGACGGACTTGTTGTCGGTGTTGTTCTTGTAGAGGTTGATGGGCGGCAGGTCCGGGTCCGCGGCGAGCCTCCGGACGGCGGCGAGGGCCACCAGGTCGCCGGCGGCGTCCCAGGCGACCGCGTCGCGCGGATTCGTGATTTCCGGGCTGGAGTACTCCGGGTGGGCGTGGTCGACGTAGAGCCGTGCGCCGTTGCCCAGCACCATGTTCATGAGCAGCGTGCCGGACTCGTCCTCGCCGTCGTGCTCCAGCTCTTCCCGGCCGTAGGCCAGGGCCACCGCCTCCGCGTCGAGGACTGGCGGCTGGTCCGTCAGCTGCTCGGGGTCGGCCGTGCCACGCTCCAGGGTCCAGCCCCGGGCGTCATGCAGGGGCTCCTCGTCGGTGTAGTCCCAGCGGGTTTCCGCCCCACCGGCGGCGCGCTGCCGGGTGAGCTGCGCGTAGGCCTGGATGACGCGGGCAGACATCATGGTGGCGTTGGCGCCCGGTGCGGTGGGCGCGTGGATGCCGTATTCGGTTTCCGAACCCATCACGCGCATGGCGCCACCTGCGGGCAGGCCGCCGGAGACCTCCGGAGCCCGGCTGGACGCGGGCCCCGCAGCCGGCCCTGTCACAGGTACTGGCCTGTGCTGGGCATCGTCTCGATGGACTTGCCGGGTTCCTGGCCGGCTTTGCCCTGGACGATGGTGCGGATGTAGGTGATGCGCTCGCCCTTCTTGCCCGAGATACGTGCCCAGTCGTCCGGGTTGGTGGTGTTGGGCATGTCCTCATGCTCGCGAAACTCGTCGATGACGGCGCGGAGCAGGTGGTCGATCCGGATGCCCTTCTGGCCGACGGTGAGGAGGTCCTTGATGGCGTACTTCTTGGCGCGGTCCACCACGTTCTGCACGACGGCGCCGGAATTGAAGTCCTTGAAGTAGAGCATCTCGGTGTCCCCGTTGGCGTAGGTCACCTCGAGGTATTCGTTGGATTTGTCCGTGGAGTACATGGCCTCGACGGTGCGCTGGACCATCGCGTCCACGGTGGCCTGCACATCGCCGTCGTGCTCGGCCAGGTCCGATTCGTGGAACGGCAGATCGGCGGTGATGTACTTCTGGAAGATATCCGCTGCGGCCTCGGCGTCGGGGCGCTGGATCTTGACCTTCACGTCCAGCCGGCCGGGCCGCAGGATCGCCGGGTCGATCATGTCCTCGCGGTTGGAGGCGCCGATCACGATCACGTTGTCCAGGCGTTCCACGCCGTCGATTTCGCTGAGGAGCTGCGGGACGATGGTGGTTTCGACGTCGGAGGAGATGCCGGTGCCGCGGGTGCGGAACAGCGAGTCCATCTCGTCAAAGAACACCACCACCGGGCTGCCCTCGGAGGCCTTCTCCCGGGCGCGGGCGAAGATCAGCCGGATGTGGCGTTCGGTTTCACCGACGTACTTATCCAGCAGTTCCGGGCCCTTGATGTTCAGGAAGTAGCTCTTCATGTCCGTCTTGCCGGTGCGCTCGGCGGCCCGGGCCGCCAGGGAATTCGCCACTGCCTTGGCGATCAGCGTCTTGCCGCAGCCTGGCGGACCGTAGAGCAGTATGCCCTTGGGGGCCTTGAGCCCATGCTCGCGGTACAGGTCCGGGTGCAGGAACGGCAGTTCCACGGCGTCGCGGATCTGTTCGATCTGCGGGCCGAGGCCGCCGATGTCCTGGTAGGTGATGTCCGGGACTTCCTCGAGGACCAGGTTCTCCACCTCGGAGCGCGGGACCTTCTCCAGCGCGTAGCCGGTGCGGGAATCGATCGAGAGCGCGTCGCCGACGCGCAGCTTTTCCCCCAGCAGGGCCCCGGAGAGCCGGATGACGCGTTCCTCGTCCGCGCGGCCCACCACCAGGGCCCGGTCCGGTCCCAGCAGCTCCTTGAGGGTCACCAGGTCACCGGCCCGTTCGTAGCCGAGGCCGGCGACGACCAGCAGGGCCTCGTTCAGCAGCACCTCCTGGCCGACCGCCAGCTGGTTCATGTTCACCAACGGGCTGATCCCCACGCGCATCTTGCGGCCGGCGTTGAAGATGTCCACGGACTCCTCAGTGGCGGCCTGGCCGCTGTTTCCCGCCGAGGGCAGGCGCTTCGGGTTCAGCTGCAGCACGGTGCCGAAGCTGTACGGCGGCTGGCCCTCCTGGTCGAGGGCGTTCTTCAGTCGGAGGATTTCCGCCTTGGCGGTTTCCAGCATGCTCACCAGCTTGGAGTTATTCTGGGTCGCCGCGGCGAGCTGGCGGTCAATATGCCGGAGTTTGTCCCGGAGGATATTGACCTGCCGCTCGACCACGGTCAGTTCGTTGGCTGCGTAGCGGTCACCATCGGTGGCCGCGGACTCTCCGGCGGCCAGTGCCGCCTCTGCTGCTGCCTCATTCGCCGGGGTACGGCCCGGGTCAGTGTTCGGAGTCTCCATCGTGCATCAGCCCCTTCCTGCGCTTCTCTTAAGACAGTAGCCCCAAGAAGCCGGGTCCCGCTGGAGACTTCCGAAATACGGACTAGTTCGTAACCTCGGGTTCGTCCTTGACGTTGGTCCCCGCGATGGCGTCCCGCGCGGCCCGGCGCAGCTTCTTGTCCGAGACCGCACGCTCCCCCACGGCGCCGGGGGTCCAGGCGTTGACGTCCTCTTCGTTGAAGCCGGTCTTGGACGGACGCCGCTTGACGGAGATGCCCGTGACGCCGTCGGCCAGCCGGCGGGTGACCAGCAGGAAGCCCGTGTGAGCCACCATGCGGTGGTCCGGGCGCACGGCCAGTCCCTCAAGGTGCCAGCCGCGGACCATGGATTCCCAGGCATCGGGTTCAGTGAAGCGGCCGTCGGCGCGGATGGCTTCGGCCGTCCGGGACAGCTGCGTCACAGTCGCGACATAATTGATCCACACACCGCCCGGTGCGAGGACGGTGGCGACGGCGTCGAGGCATTCCCAGGGTGCGAGCATGTCCAGGACCACGCGGTCCACGGAGCCGGGCTCCTCGGTGCGGACCACTTCCTCCTGGAAGTCCCCGAGGGAGATCTGCCAGGCCGGGTGCGGGCCGCCGAAAATGGTCTCGACGTTGCCGCGTGCGATGTCCGCGAACTCTTCCCGGCGTTCGAAGGAGTGCAGGTAGCCGTTGTCCCCCACCGCGCGCAGCAGCGAGATGGACAGGGCACCGGAACCGACGCCAGCTTCCACGACGCGCGCGCCGGGGAAGATGTCCGCCATCGTGACGATCTGGCCCGCATCCTTGGGGTAGACCACGGCCGCGCCGCGGGGCATGGAAAGCACGAAGTCGGAGAGCAGCGGGCGCAGGGTCTGGTACTGCTGGCCGACGTTGTTGACCACGACCGAGCCGTCGGGCCTGCCGATGATCTCGTCGTGGTTCAGGAAGCCGCGGTGGGTGTGGAAGGCCCCGCCCGCCTCCAGGCTGATGGTGTTCATCCGGCCGCGTTCGTCGGTGAGCTGAACGCGCTCACCTTCGCGGAAGGCGCCGCGGCGGCGTGCAGCGCCGACCGGGACGGCGGTGCCGGGGACGGTTTCCGGGACGGCAGCCGTGCTGCTGCCGGGCGTGACGTCGGCCGGGCTGGGGTTGGCGGCGGTGTCGCTGCTCATGAGAATATTCCTCGCTCCTGTAAGCTGTGGGGCCGCGGATCTGCCGGCGGTCCGGCTGCTTGTGCCCGGGGCGTTGCGCCCCGGGCCGGTACTACACGACCGGCAGGTAACTCTACCGGCTTTGGCCGTTCATCCGCCTGCCGGCGGGATTCCGGCCGGCGGGATTTTTGCCGGTGATGGCGTTCAGGACGGTGGACTGGCGCAGCAGCCCCGTGACAGTTCCGTCGCGGTCCACGACGGCATAGTCCTGTCCTTCCAGCTGGGCGAGGTACTGGAGCAACTCCTGGCCTCTGGACCCTTCGGGCACGTAGGCGCCCTCGCCGAGGGGGTAGGCGACGGCCGTGACAGGGGTGGTGCCCGCCGCGGAATCCGGGACCGCAGCGACGGCGCCGGCATCCACCAGCGCGGCGGGGCGCCCGTCCGGGCGGTAGAGCACGACGGCGGGGATGGCGCCCGTGCTGCCGTCCCGCGGCAGGCGCAGCACGTCGGCCACCGTGGCGGATTCCGGCAGGCCGACTGCAGGTTCTGCGAGGCCGGCGGCGTCCACGAGGTACAGGCGGCCGCGCAGCCGCGCCTGCCGGATCGACGCCGTCGCCCCCATCCAGAGGAAACTGCAGACCAGGAGGGTGATGAGCATGAGTGAGAATTCGGGGCGTCTGCCGCTGAGCAGCGGCAGGGCCACGAACCAGCCCACCAGGGCGACGACGATGATCCGCCCGCTCCAGCCGGCGGCGATGGTGCCCTTCTCCTGGCTGCCGGTGGCCTTCCAGACGGCGGATTCCACCAGCCGGCCGCCGTCGAGCGGCAGCCCGGGCAGCACGTTGAAGATGCCGATCAGCAGGTTGGCCCACACGAAGATGTTCGTAAGGATGCCCGCGACGCCAGTCAGCCCGCCGCCGGTCAGCAGGAGCCAGCCGCCGCCGGCCAGGACGAAGTTCGCGGCCGGACCGGCGAGGGCCACGAGCACGGAACGGCCAGGGGACGCGGTGAAACTCTCGAACTGGGTGTGGCCGCCCCACAGGTTAAGCACGATCTTCTGCGTGGGCCAGCGGTAGATCTTGGCGGTCAGGGCGTGCGCGAGCTCGTGCACCAGCACCGAGATCAGCAGCAGGACCGCGTAGGCGAAGGCCACGACATAGGCTGTCAGGCCCAGTTCAGGGTTGTTTGACGCCAGCACGGGCCCGTACACGATGACGGTGAACGCCGCGATGATGAACCACGAGTAGGCCAGGACCACCCGGACGCCGGCGATGCGCCCCAGCGGGATTCCCTCTTTGCGTGCCTGTTCCTGCGGGCCTTCCCCGCGGCGGCCCTGCGTGTCGGTGTCAGTCATGGGCCACGCCCCCTACAGCGCCTGCCAGGCTGGTATCCAGGCTGGTATCCAGGCCGAACGTGGCATCCGGGAACTCGTGCCGCAGTGCTACGAGCTCTTCGAGGTCGGCCACGGTGCGTCCCTCGAGGGTGTGCCAGGTGGCGTGGCGCGGATCGTGCGGCAGCTCCATGATGTGCGGGATGGCCACGGTCACGACTCCGGAGGCCACCGCGGAGGCCACCCCCGGGATGGAGTCCTCCAGCGCCACGCAGTGGTGGATGCCCAGCTCAGGATCCTGCTGCTGGAGCAGTTCCACGGCCTTGAGATAGGCCTCGGGGTGCGGCTTGCCGTGGGTGACGGTGTCGCCGGTGACCAGGAAATCGAAATAGGGCTCGGGCAGGCTGGCAACGATTTCCCGCGCCAGCGGGGCCTCGGACATGGTCACGAGGGCGCAGCGGATGCCGGCGATGTGGAGTTCGTCCAGCAGCTCGCGGGCACCTGGCCGCCACGGCACCGAAATGCGGACCAGGCTGATGACGTGGTTTGTCAGGATGTCGATGATTTCCCGGCGCCCCAGGTTCACGCCGGCCTCCTGCAGCACGCCGGCGGAGTACACCAGCGACTGCCCCACGAGCTGCATGGCCTTCCCATGGGTCCACTGCCCGCCGTGGGCGGAAACCAGGGCATGCTCGGCTTCGATCCAGTACGGCTCGGTGTCGACGATGGTTCCATCCATGTCCCATAGCGCGGCTTTGAGAAGTGGCTGGGATACAGAGGATCGCATGCCCTCCAGTCTACGGTGCGGCCCTGAGGGGACGCCGGATACTACGCCTACGGCGAATATCGGTCACGCATCGAACGTTTCCGGCGCTTCATTGCCTGCGGGGGGCCGGTTGTTGGACGTAGGGTGAAGAGATGAACAGCTTCGAGGTAGACCCCACGGAAACGGGCGCCGTGCCCGAGCCGGAACGGCTGCTGCAGCCCGTGCCCGAGGGCCAGCGCATCACCGTGATGCTCGCCGCCTTCGAGGGCTGGAACGACGCCGGGGAGGCAGCGAGCGATGCCCTGCGCTACCTGAACAAGCTCTGGGGCGGCAAGAAGGTCGCTGCGATCGACGCCGACGAGTACTACGACTTCCAGTTCACCCGGCCCACGATCCGGCGCACTTCCTCCGGTGAACGGAAAATCAAGTGGCCGTCCACCCGCATCTTCAAGGCCAGCGTGCCGGACTCAAAGGTGGACGTCATCTTTGTCCAGGGCACGGAGCCGTCCTACAAGTGGCGCGCCTACACCGCCGAACTGCTGGTCCACGCGGCCGCGCTGCACGTGGACTACGTGATCCTGGTCGGTGCCCTGCTGGCGGATGTGCCGCACAGCAGGCCTATCCCGGTGAGTGCCTCCACGGACGATTCCGCCCTGCGCGAGCGGATGGACCTGGAGGCCTCGCAGTACGAGGGGCCGGTCGGAATTGTGGGTGTCCTCGCGGAAGTCGCCCTGCTGGCCGGGCTGCCCACGGTCTCGCTCTGGGCCGCCGTTCCGCACTATGTGGCACAGGCCCCCTCCCCGAAGGCCCAGTTGGCGCTGCTGCACCGGATCGAGGAGCTGCTGCAGCTTCCGCTGGACAGCCAGGACCTCGTTGAGGAATCGGACGCCTGGGAGCGCGGCGTCGACGAGCTCGCCACCGAGGACCCGGAAATTGCGGCGTACGTGCGCCAGTTGGAGGAAGCGAAGGACACCGCGGACCTCCCCGAGGCCAGCGGCGAGTCGATCGCCCGCGAGTTCGAGCGCTACCTCAAACGCCGCGGCAAGGAGAAACCCTAGAGCCGGACGCCCAGGATCGCGTCGACGGCGTCGCTCACGAGGGCCGCGTCCGCCGCCGCGGCGTGGGCGTCGTCCGCCGCCGCGGCGTGGGCGTCGTGGCGCGCCAGCGCGGCGGTGGCCCAGGCGTCGACGGCGGCCAGCGCGCCCGGGGCGTTGAGGTCGCTCGAGAGCTCCGCGCGCATCAAGGCCACGAGCGGAGCGGCCGAGCCTTCCGGGGCTACGGCCAGGGCCTCACGCCAGGCACGCAGCCGGTCCTTGGCCGCGGCGAACCCCGCGTCGGTCCAGGACCAGTCGGTGCGGTAGTGGTGGGCCAGGATGGCCAGCCGGATAGCAGCCGGATCCTCGCCGGCGGCCCGCAGCCTTGAAACCAGGACAAGGTTTCCCTTGGACTTGCTCATCTTCTCGCCGTCCAGCCCCACCATGCCCGCGTGGGCGAAATGGCGGGCCAGCGGCACACCGGCCAGCGAATACGCGTGGCCGGCGCCCATCTCGTGATGGGGGAAGATCAGGTCCGAGCCGCCGCCCTGCACGGTAAACGGCGCGGGCAGGTACGTGTGGGCGATGACGGTACATTCGATGTGCCAGCCGGGGCGTCCCTCCCCCAGCTCGCCGCCGGGCCAGCTCGGCTCCCCCTCGCGGGCAACCCGCCAGAGCAGCGGATCCAGCGCCTGGCGTTTGCCTGCACGGCCCGGGTCCCCGCCGCGTTCTGCGAATAGCTCCAGCATCTCGGCGTCGGACAGTCCGGAGACGGAGCCCAGGGTCCACGCGCCGGCCGCCTCGGCCGAGTGCTTGCCGGCGGCTTCGACGTCGTAGTACACATCGCCGTCGGGCTCCCCGGCGGCGCCGTCCACGCGGTAGGCCAGGCCCCGGTGAACAAGCTGCTCAATGGCCGGCACAATCCTCGGGATGGCTTCGACGGCGCCGACGTACCGGTCCGGGGCCAGCACGTTGAGCGCTTCCATGTCCGTCTGGAAGAGCGTGATCTGGCTCGCGGCGAGCTCGCGCCAGTCCACGCCGGTCGCGGTCGCCCGCTCCAGCAGGGGATCGTCGACGTCGGTCACGTTCTGCACGTAGGCGACCTGCTGCTTGCCGTCGCGCCAGGCGCGGTTGAGCAGGTCAAAGGCGACGTAGCTGGCCGCGTGACCCATGTGCGTGGCGTCATAGGGGGTGATTCCGCAGACGTACATGGACTGCTGGCCCGTTGCCTCGAGCGCCACGACCTCGCCCTTGACGGTGTCGAAGAGCCGGAGGGCAGGCATGCTGCCGGGGAGCTGGGGAACGGGGCGGGAGGTCCAGGATTTCACAACCCAAGCCTAGTGCTAGGCGCTGATGACATTGAAACCGAGCAGAAGGTAGAGGGCCAGGCCAAGGATGATCCGGTACCAGACGAACAGGCTGTAGCCGCGGGTGGAGACGTACTTCAGGAACCAGCCGATGATGATGTAGCCCACCACGAAGGCGATGGCGGTGGCGAGGGCGGTTTCCGGCAGGCCGTAGGGGCCCGTGATGCCTTCCTTGGAGAGCACCTTGTACAGCTGGTACAGCCCGCTGCCGAAGACCGCGGGGATCGCCAGCAGGAAGGAGTAGCGGGCGGCGGCTTCACGGGTGTAGCCCATCAGCAGTCCGGCGGTGATGGTGCCGCCGGAGCGGGACACCCCGGGAATGAGGGCCATGGCCTGGGCCAGACCGTAGTAGAGGCCGTGTTTGTAGGTGAGCTGGCTGAGTTCGCGGTCCTGGCGCCCGACGGCGTCAGCGACCGCCAGGACCACACCGAAGACGATGAGGGTGGTGGCCACGATCCACAGGCTGCGCAGCACGGACTCGATCTGGTCCTGGAAGAGCAGCCCGAGCACGATGATCGGCAGGCTGCCCAGGATCACGAGCCAGCCCATCCTCGCGTCCGGGTTCTGCCGCGGGACCCTGCCCGTGAGCGAACCCGCCCACGCCCTGACGATCCGCACGATGTCGCGCCAGAAGTAGAGGATGACCGCGGATTCGGTGCCGAGCTGCGTGATGGCCGTGAAGGCGGCCCCGGGGTCGGCCGCCGCCGGCAGCAGCGCGCCGACGATCCGCAGATGCGCGCTTGAGGATATCGGGAGGAATTCTGTCAGTCCCTGCACAAGGCCCAGCAGGGCCGCTTCTAACCAGTTCACGTTCATAGACCCTACGTCATGAAGCCTGCCGAACCCCCGTAAGCTTGCTGACATGCAGCAGCGATATGTCGGCAACAGTGGGTTGCGTGTGTCCGCCCTTTCCCTTGGCACGATGTCCTGGGCCCGGGAAATCGATGAGCAGGATGCCTCCGTGCTGCTGCGCACGTTCGTGGACGGCGGCGGGACCCTGATCGATACCGCGGCGTCCTACGCGGACGGCCAGGCCGAGGCCGTGCTCGGCGGGATGCTCGGCGACGTCGTCGCCCGCTCCGAAGTGGTGATTTCCACGAAAGCCGGGCTGACGACGTCGGACGGCCGCCGGAGCGTGGACACCTCCCGCAACGGAATGCTCACCGGCCTTGACGCGAGCCTGGCCCGGCTCGGTACCGACTACGTGGACCTCTGGTTGGCCCATGCCTGGGACGCCAACGTGCCGCTGGAGGAAACACTTTCCGCGCTGGAATACGCCGTCCGCTCCGGACGGGCCCGCTACGCGGGTGTCTCCAACTTCAACGGCTGGCAGACCGCCAAGGCCGCCGCGACCGCAGGTTTCCCGCTCGTCGCCAGCCAGTCCGAGTACTCCCTGGTGAACCGCTCGGCCGAGGCCGAACTGATTCCCGCCGTCGAAGACGCGGGACTGGGCCTGATGGCCTGGGGGCCCCTGGGCCGCGGAGTGCTGACCGGCAAGTACCGCGGGCACATCCCGGCGGATTCACGGGCGGCCCAGTCGCGGCTGGCCAGCTACGTGGAACCCTTCCTGGAGGGCAAGGCGTCCAGCACTGTCGAGGCTGTTGCGATGGCAGCGAAGGGGCTCGGGCGCTCTGCCCTGGACGTCTCGCTGAGCTGGCTGCTGTCCCAGCACGGCGTGGCCACTGCGATCGTGGGCGTACGGACGGCCGTCCAGCTCAAGGAAGTCCTGGATTCGACGCTGGCGCCGCTGCCGCCGGAGATTGCCCAGGCGCTGGAGGACGTTTCCGCCCCCGCCTGAGCAGGGTTAGCTCCCTGCTGGCCGCGTGGCCGGAGGATTCTGCTCGCGCTGGGGTCCAATGGGAACGACGCATCGTGCGGGATGAATGAAGGGCTTCGATGTCGTGTTCGAAGTCGGGCTCCTGGTCCAGTTCCTCATTGAAGACAAAGAACCTATAGGCCAGGAAGCGGAACGAAGTGCTCAGGACGAGGCCTACGAGGCCTCCGGCGATGAAGTCCGCGGTGAACGAGGTGAAGCCGAGGACGTAGCGGGAGATGATCTGGCAGGCCAGGACGATGCCGAGTGGCTACGACTGTGGACACCACGCGCGCTTTGATGGTGCTCTCTGACATCGGACCGTGCCACAGGTAGGTGTAGATGCCGTTATCGATGAGCCATCCCAGGCCCCCTACGAGACCGAACTTTGCGGCCTCGCGCCAGAGAAGGCCTACGACGGCCCGGACACGGGTGGCCGCGGTGCCTACTGGCGTCACCACGGGCAGCGATCACCGCGCATTGGAAAAAGTCCGAACGAAACCACGTGATAGTCCTCTGATGCATGTTTTCGCCGCTCTTTCGGCGCAGGTCTGTCAGGCTACCACCGGCCACGGCGCGATTAGTCCTGGAGGATCTCGAGGTCTTCCTCGTCGTCGACGTCCTCGTC
Source organism: Arthrobacter sp. SO5 (assembly GCF_020532805.1). GTDB lineage: Bacteria > Actinomycetota > Actinomycetes > Actinomycetales > Micrococcaceae > Arthrobacter. The sequence continues at coordinate 33,344 of NZ_MQTQ01000065.1, forward strand.
CTCGTCGTCTTCGCTGTCGTCCTCGATCACTTCGAGCGGTGTCACTTCCCCATACGCTTCATAGAGTGAGTCGTCGTAGACTTCAAAGGCATCGGCAACGGCGAAGAAGGCTGCCTCAACTGCCGGGTCCCCGTCCCCGCGGCGTGCGACAACGGTGGAGAGGTGCTCTTCGAGGGCGGCGGTGAGGGACTGAAGCGCGACACGCGGATCGATGCTCATGACTTCACGTTAGCGGGAAAAAGACGAAAACGGAGAGCAATGAAGGAACATTTTCTGAGCAGCTCAGTCCGGCGGGAGCGGGACTACCTGAGGCAGTACGAGTACCTCGTACTGACGGTCAGCGCTGAAGATTCCCTGCCCGAGGCCCGGCGTCGGCTGGTGGAACATTCCGAATACGGCAAGTGGGAACTGGAACGCAGCGTGCTGTACTTAGGCGGCGGCCGCCGCTTCTGGCTCCGCCGCAAAGTCATCCAGGTCCAGCGGACCGTTTAGCCGGTGTGGTTTACTCCAGCGGCCCGAGCCAGGCATTCGCGACGGTGTTGTGCGCCGACTCGTCGTCCGAGGGATGGAACATTCCTGCCAGCACGTCCCGGTACAGCCGCTCCAACTCGGACCCGCGGAAGTAGCTGGATCCTCCGGACACCCGGATCGCCAGGTCCACCACCGTGCGGGCAGTCTCCGTCGCCCGGACCTTGAGGCCCACGAGCCTGGGGAACCACTGGCTGCCGTGCTCGGCCAGTGCGTCAACGTCCCCTGCCACTGCCGACAACTGGGGGTACAGCGCGTCCATGGCCATCGCCGCTTCCGCCACCTTCCAGCGGATGTCCGGATCCTGGGCGTAGCTGCGGCCCCCGTTCTTGAACGAGGTCCGTCGCTTGACGGCCTCGACCCCGAGTCCGAGCGCCCGTTCGCCGATGCCCGTGTACACGGCCGCGAGCAGGGTCTCGAAGCAGGCGAAGATAGCGAAGATCAGCGGATCCGGGTTGGGTCCGACCGGCAGTTTGCGGAAGATGCGGCCCGCCGGCACGACGGCGCCGTCCAGCACCGTCGTGTTGGACTGGCTGGCCCGCATGCCCAGGGTGTCCCAGTCCGCAAGGATCGCGTAGCCGGGGGTGTCCCGGGTGATGAAGCCATGAACCAGTTCGCCCTCCCCGTCCCGGGCCGAGCCGTCCTTGCCGAAAATCCCCAGCCGGGTCCACGCCGGTGACAGGCTCGTGAAAATCTTCCGGCCAGTGAAGGCGTAACCGCCGCCGGCCTGCGGGACGGCAGCGGTGCGGGAGTCGAAAAGCACCGAATCGTTGCCCGCCTCGGAGTTGCCGAATGCGAAGATTTCCCCCTGCGCGGCTTCCTTCAGGACGAAGTCGAGCGAGGAGTCGCCCCGGGCGGCCAGGACATGCGCGACGCCGGTCCACACGAGGTGCATGTTGATCGCCAGCGCGGTGGCCGGGGCCGCCGTCGCCAGCCGCCTCTGCAGCTGCGCCGCGGACGCCAGCCCAAGCCCCAGGCCGCCGTCGGAGGCCGGAACGAAGATCTTCAGGTAGCCGGCCGCCGTCAGTTCCGCGAGGTCCTCGTGGAAGAAGGCGTTGTCACGGTCGTAGCCTGCGGCGCGGCCCCGGATCCGTTCCAGCAGGGCATCGGGCAGGACGTCCCCGGGTGTCAGTGGCGTTGTCATGGCGGCCTCAGTAGTTGGTGAGCAGGGTGTCCAGCACCCGCGCGCCGAATTTCAGGGATTCGGCCGGGACGCGTTCATCCACGCCGTGGAACATGCCGGTGAAGTCCAGTTCGTCCGGAAGCTGGAGCGGGGCGAAGCCGTAACCGGTGATGCCGAGCCGGCTCAGGGACTTGTTGTCCGTGCCGCCGGAGAGCGTGTACGGCAGGACCTTGGCGCCCGGGTCCTCGGAGTGGAGCGCGTCGATCATGGAGTCCACGAGGTTGCCGGCGAATGGAACTTCCAGGGAGACGTCGTTGTGGACGTAGCTGACGTCCACGCCCGTGCCGGCGAGTTCCCGGACGACCTCCAGGACGTGCTCCTCCTGGCCGGGAAGCGTCCGGCAGTCGATGAGGGCCTCGGCCGATTCGGGGATGACGTTGTGCTTGTAGCCGCCCTTGAGCAGGGTGGGGTTGGCGGTGTTCTGCAGGGTCGCTCCGACGAAGCGGGCCACCGTGCCGAGTTTCTTCAGGATCTTCTCGGGATCGTCCGGATCGAATTCGACGCCCGTGAGTTCCGTCACGCCGTCGAGGAACTGCCGGGTGGTGGGCGTGAGCTCGATGGGCCACCGGTATTCCCCGATCCGGGACACTGCACTGGCAAGCCGCGTGACGGCGTTGTCCGTGTTGATCTGGGAGCCGTGGCCTGCGCGGCCGTGGGCGACGAGGCGGAGCCAGGAGATGCCCTTCTCGGCGGTCTGGAGCAGGTAGGTGCGCTGGCCGCCGATGGTGGCGGAGAAGCCGCCAACCTCGGAGATCGCCTCGGTGGCGCCGTCAAAGAGTTCGGGCCGCTTTTCGACCGCGTAGCGGGCGCCATAGGTGCCGCCGGCTTCCTCGTCGGCGAAAAACGCGAAGATCAGGTCCCGCTTGGGTTTGCGGCCCGTGCGGGCGAAGTTGCGCAGCACGGCGAGGATCATGGCGTCCATGTCCTTCATGTCCACCGCACCGCGGCCCCAGATCATGCCGTCCTTGAGTTCGGCGCCGAAGGGGTCCATCGACCATTGTTCACGGAGGGCCGGGACGACGTCCAGGTGCCCGTGGACCACGAGGGCACTGGCGGACTGGTCCTGCCCGGCGAGCCTTGTCACGACGCTGGCCCGGCCCGGGGCTGCCTCGAAGATCTCGGCGTCCAGGCCGACCTCGGTCATGAGCCCGGCCGTGTATTCGGCCGCCGCCCGCTCCCCCGGTCCGCTGCCGTCACCGTAGTTGGAAGTGTCGATCCGGATCAGATCCTGGCAGATGCTGACGACTTCGTCCTCGGGGCGTATTTCAGTCATGGTTCACTCCTCGTGGCGGCGGCTCAATTGCTGGCTTCAGCCTACCCACAAGCCCCGATTATTTGTTTGCGGAAAAGTCATGCTAGAGTCTTTCTCGCTGCTTCGGAGAGAACCGAAACGCTGAAAGGCGAAAAGGTCCACCGGATTACCACCTGCGCGGGTGGCGGAATGGCAGACGCGCTAGCTTGAGGTGCTAGTCCTCGAAAGGGGGTGGGGGTTCAAGTCCCCCTCCGCGCACAAGGGAAACCCCCGGAATCCAAGGATTCCGGGGGTTTTTTGTGTTTGCACGCAGCGAGGATGCTCCGCCTGACACCGGGCGTCGAACCTGCCGTCCAGCCCGCCACCGGTAGGATCGGTGCAAACGCCGCACTGCGGCGATAGTCCCGGAGAGAGACAGCCCGTGAAGAAACCCCTGGTCCTTGCCGCGTCCCTGGCCGGAATCGTCCTGGCCGTCGCGGCGTGCACACCGGCAGCCCCCCAATCCGCCACCCCAGGCTCAGCACCTTCGACGTCCGCCCCCGCCACCGGCTGGGAACTGAGCCCGACGGGAAGCGCAGGGCGCATCGCGGCCGCCGGGCTCGAAGTGCTCGACGCCGAGGGCCACGTCGAGCACTTCCACGCGCACCTGGATGTCTTCGCGGACGGCACGGCGATCACCGTTCCGGCCAACATCGGCATCGCCGTCGACGCCGCCGACAAGCCGGTGGGCATCTCCGCCCTGCACAGCCATGACCCTTCCGGCATCATCCACGTCGAAGCGCCCAAAGCCGGCGATACCTTCACCCTTGGCCAGTTCCTCACGGAGTGGGGCGTCTTGAACGGCACGAGTACCAGCCCTGGCTCCCCGCAATCGGATATTACGGGCTGGTCCGCAGCCGTGAACGGGCAGAAGCGGGACGGCAGCCTCAACTCAATCGTCCTGAAGGCCCGCGACGAGATCGTGGTGTTCCACGGCCCGGCGCCTGATCCGCTGCCGGGCTCGTACACGTTTCCGGAAGGCTACTAGCCCCGGCAGTTGCCCGGGGGACGCCTGCAGCGAGCCGTCGCCACAAGGCGGCGCCACAAGCCGTGGACACCGCGGGCCGGCGCTCCTATCCTTGAGCCCTGGGGGGATGACTCAATCGAGTCGCGTCGGATACGGCATGGCCTGGTCTCATCGTTGACCAAGGAGTGCCTCATGAACAGTCGTCAAGCCGTACCGATTGCCGTCCTCGCAGCCGCCGTGCTGTTGACCTCCTGCAGCACCGGCAGCACACCCCCGGGCGCAGGAGCCACGGCAAGCACCACCGGAACTGCCACTGCGGAGTCCTCGCCGGCCCCCACGACCACAGCGGCCAGCCCCACTCCCCTGCCGCCACCGACGCAACTGGTAGCCGTGGTCCCGGCGGCTGCCGGGGAGCTTGCCGCCAACGCGGACCGCCTCTACTGCCTGCCTGACTCCGCGAAAGGCTGCCACAGCTATGAGGAAATGCAAAGCTACCTGACCCACGTGATCGCAGTGGTCGCGCCGATGTTCGACCAGCAGTACGGGGCAGCGGACCGCCCGGCCGCCTTCAACTACGTGGCAGCAGGATTGACCGGCACCATAGCCTGCCTCAAGGACGACGGCACTCCGGACCAGTTCAGCAGCCAGGACTACTCCTACTGCACGGCAGACCGGGCAATGTACGCCGGTCAGGACGAGCTCTGGAATCTGTACAAGACCGTCGGCGGCGCGGCTCCCGCCATCGGGTACGCCCATGAGTGGGGACACCACGTCCAGAACATGATGGGGGTCCCAGTCCCGGAAACGGAAGAACAGAACACCCTGCTGGAAAACCAGGCGGATTGCATCGCCGGCGCCTGGGCCGGGTTTGCGGCCAAGGCCGGCCAGCTGAAGTACCCTGGCGACGTCGGTGACCTCAACGCCGTCCTGGCCGCGATCGCCGTCGACACGCCGGAACCCGGGGTGCCGCCGGTTGCGCCGGCTCCTGCGGCCCTGCAGGAGCGGGCCAACTCGTTCACCAACGGCCACGACAACGGTCTCGCCGCGTGCAACAGCTACTTCCCCGAAACTCCCGTCGCGAAGTAAGCGCCCTGGCAGGCAACAGCAGCGGCGAAAGGCCCTGGAATCCGGGGATTCCAGGGCCTTTCGCCGAACCTGGCGTTTTACTTGTACAGCACCCGCTGGATCTGCAGGACCTCCGAGGTGGAGACGACATTGACCCTGACGTACTCATTCACGGAGGCCTCGCCCTCAACAGTGACCCTGGTGAGGTTGGACGCGGCGCCGGAAATACCGTAGAAGGACAGCCACTTCGAGTTCGTCAACGGCTTGTCCTTGGCGTAGGTGTGGGTGTCGCCGTTGAACAGGAAGACCGGCTTCTGGAAGGCCTTGCTTTCACTGGCGATCGCCCGCACGATGCTCTGGAAGGCGTTGCGGTACCCGGTGTTCTGGGTTCCTGGGGCGAACATGTCCGCCTGGGTCATCAGGACCACAGCCCTGCTGTTGTTCGCCTTCGCGGTGGCGAAGGCGCTTTGGACCTGCGCGACGGCGGCGTTCACCCGGGCCTTCTCCTCGGCCACCTGTTCCGCGGTGGCCTTCGTGAAGCCGAGTCCGCTCCACGGCCGGAGGTCATTCTCCGAACCGACGATGTGAAGGGACGAGATGGTCAGCCCGCCGGCGGCGAAGGTCACATTCTCCTTATAGCCGGACTGGGCCGTGACGGAGATCGGGTTCTGGCCCAGGGTCCGGCCAGCGGTCGGGAAGAAGACCGACCTGATGGCGGAGAGCCGCTCCAGCGGATTGGCCTTACCGATGCTGGCCCGGTGGCAGTCCGCCCACTCGTTGTCACCCGGGGTGTACACCAGCGGGTCGACGAACTTGTCGAAGTTCGCCTTGATCTTCTGGTAGTAGGTGTCGGAGCAGATTCCCGCGCCGATGTCGCCGAGATGCCCGACCATCCGCACGTTGGCATCCGCATTGATTTGCGCGATCCGTTTCGGAAAGAGGCTCAATTGGGCGCTGCCGTAGGGCGTGTCCCCGATGACGGCAAAGCTGTAGGTCGTGGCGGCGCCGGCGGTGCCGACGACGCTTCCAGTGATTCCCATTGTCAGAGCCAGCCCGGCACCAGCCACCCGCACGATACTTTTCATCTGTCTTCTCCCCGTAAACATCGGCTATGCATCGGACATGCCTGCGCAACGATTGTTGCTGGTGCTTTTGGCGATCAGAGTAACCGCACGGCACCTGGATGGAACGAGTAGCCACTACTGGTCCGCCGGTCAAGTACCACGTGCACGCAACGCAGAAACACTATTTCAGCAGGTCACTCATGAGCGGAGCATCCCTGTCGTTGCCCGTGAGGGGCTGCAGTCCCCACGCGGCTTCGATGGTGTGCAGCAGGGAATAGTGGGTGTACCGGTTGGTGGAGGTGTACCCCTGCTTGGCCGCGGGGCCGGCGAAGACTGCGACTACCTGGTTGTTGTCGTTGCTGCCTTCGTCCCAGGTGACTACGAGGAGGGAGTTCTGGGTCCTGAAGGCCGGCGAGTCGAGAATCTTGCCGGCCTCCCGCGCCAGCCAGTCGTCGCCGGTCTGCACGGGGCAGTCGTGTGTGTCGCTGCACATGTCGGGGGTGATGAAGACGTAGTTCGGGAGGCTGGCGGCCGATCCCAGATCCTGGTCCAGCTGGCTGAAGGGCACCACATGGGCTGCGCACGAGGCCCGGTCCCTGGTCACTGAGGGGTAGTACATGAACGGGTTATGTTTCACGGCGTACTTTCCCGAGTCGTTCGCCTGGCAGGGTCCGGGCATCCCCTCGGCATACATCTTCCAGCTCCGTCCTGACTCCGCTACGGAGTCGGCGATGCTACGAACGTCCGCCCTGCAGCCTTTGTCCTTGGGGCGGCAGTTGTCTGTAATGCCGGCCGTCGTGCCGCTGGTCAGGGCGATGTAGTTCGGCAGGCTTGGATGCGTGATGGCGTGGTAGTTGGCGGCGAGCGCGTAGTCGTTCGCCAGCTTGTTGAGGTAGGGCGCGTCAGCGGACTGCAGGATCTCCGAGACGGGCTTGTTCTCGAGGAGGATGATGACCACGTGGTCCAGCCCGCCGCTGCTCGGAGTTGACCCGGTGGGTGACGGAGCGGGACTGGAGCTGGACGGACGGGCGCTCGAGGGACCGGTGCTCGAGGGACCGGCGCTTGAGGGCGCCGAGGCAGTCGGGGACGGTCTGGTGCTTGAGGGGGGCGGCGTGGGGGCAGGCTGCGGAGATGTGCACCCGGCCAGGAGCAGGCTCAGCGCAAAACATCCGGCAAGAGAGCGTTTCACGGATCGCCTCATCGCTACATGCTAGCCGGAGGCGCCCGCCACAGCCATAGCCTGCGAACTTGGCCCCGGACAGTCCGGCTGCCGTTACTCCCCCGGGTGCAGCGCCGTCCCGACGGTGTCGAGGAGCGAACGGAAACGGGGATCCTCGGCGAGGCTGTCGAGGAGGACAGTCCCGCCCGGCCCGGCGAGCGGTATGCACCAGTTCGGGTATTGGGTGCTGGTCCCGGGCTGGTTCTGGGTCCGGGTCTCGCCGACGGCGTCCACCAGCGCCACGCCCAGCAGCGACGACGGCGTCAGAGCCGTATACGCGTACAGCGCCTCGACCGTGCGCTGGACATCGGCGCCCGCGGAGACGTCAGCGGGGAGCAGGCCGCGTTCCCGGACGAGGGAGAGCACCGCCTCCTGTTCTGCGACGGCCTCGGCGCGTTCTTCTTCCACCGGACGCCGCAGGAGCCCCAGCGATTCACGGAGGGTGACGTGTACGCCGGCCAGGTAACCCGCCGTCGGGGGCAGGTCGTGCGTGTTGACGCTGGTGAGGCATTGCTGGCGGTACCGTTCCGGCGCAAGGGGGCCGCCGGCGTCGTGCTCGAACCATAGGATCGAGGTGCCGAAGATCCCGCGCTCGGCCAGATAGTCACGCACCCAGGGCTCAAACACGCCCAGGTCTTCCCCGATGACGACTGCCCCGGCGCGTTGCGCCTCCAGGGCAAGGATTCCGATGAGCGCCTCATGGTCGTAATAGACGTACGTACCCTCCCCCGGTCCGGCCCCTGCCGGGATCCACCACAGGCGGAACAGCCCCAGGATGTGGTCAACGCGGATCCCGCCGGCATGCCGGAGCACGGTCCTGAGCATGTCCCGGTAGGCGGTGTAGCCGGACTCCGCGAGCCGTCCCGGGTGCCACGGCGGCTGGGTCCAGTCCTGGCCCTGCTGATTGAACATGTCCGGCGGGGCGCCGACCGTGACACCACCGGCCAGTACAGCGTCGAGGGTCCACGCATCGGAGCCGCCGCGCTTGACGCCCACCGCCAGGTCGTGGATGACGCCGATCTCCATGCCAGCCTGCGTAGCGGACCGCTGGACGGCCTCAAGCTGCTGGTCACAGAGCCACTGCAGCCAGCGGTGGAACTCGATCCGGCCGGCGAGCCGGACCCGTTGTTCGGCGCAGTACGGCGTTCCGGGATCCGCGGCGGCGCCGGCCCATTCGGGGGCATCGGGTGCCAGCTGCTCGGCCAGGGCACACCAGAGCGCGAAGTCGTCCAGTCCCGGGCCCTGGTCCGAACAGAAGTCCGCGAACTGCTGCGTGCGGGCCGGACCCCGACGGACCCGGAACACGAGCTCCAGGGCGGCCAGCTTCGCGGCGAAACTGGCGTTGCGGTCCAGGTGGTCCGCGGAACGGTTGGCGTCCTCGAACTGCCCGGCGAGCTGCGCGATCCGGGCTTGCTCCGCCGGGTCCAGATAGCCGTGTTCGGGAATCTCCTCCACCCTAAGGTAGAGCGGGTTGAAGAAACGCCGGGTGGAAGGCAGGTACGGGGAATCCTCCACCGGGGGCCCGGGCTCGGCCGCGTGCAACGGGTTGACCAGGACAAAGCCGGCCCCCGCCTGCCCGGAAATTGCGGCGAGGTCCATGAGGTCCGCGAAATCGCCGATTCCCCAGGACCGGAGGGAGCGCACGGAGTAGAGCTGCGCGGTCAGTCCCCAGTGCCGCCGGCCCGCGAGCGCCCCGGTTGTTTGCAGCCGCCGGGGCGTGACCACCAGCGGGCACTCGGCAACCCCGCCGGCCGTCTCCGCCACCAGGGTGTGCCAGCCCAGGGGCAGATCGTCCGGGACGGCGAAGGTCGCCCGTCCGGTGAGGACGCCGTCAAGCTCGAGGGGAGGGTCCCAGTTCTCGCGCTGTTCCGCCTCGTGCCGGCGGCCGTCCTCGGCGATGACCCGGACAGTGGCGTGGCTGCCGTGCGGCACATGGACGTTGACGAGGTGCTCCTGGCCCTCCCGGCCGACGACTACCGGGGGCAGGGTGCGGCGCCACGGCGCCACCTTGGTCTCGTCCAGGGAACGCTGCAGCTCCCCGGGGCCCTCCACCGGGACTCCCAGCGCAGCCAGGACGCCGCGCAGGGTGCTTTCCGGGACGGAGCGCTGCGTGCCGTCCCAGCCCCAGTAGGAGGTCCCGACGCCGTGGGCCGCCGCGAGCTCGTGCAGGAGGGTGTCCGCCTGGTGGGTGCTGTCGTGGTACGTTCCGTCCGCCATGGGGCAACTCTAGACGCAAGGCCGCCGGTCCCGCGTCGGCTCGCCTTAGGCGCGGCCGGCCCGCGGCGCTAGCCTTGGAGCCTATGGTCGACGTCGAACGGTTCCGGATTCTCCTTCACGAGGAGCGCCGCCGGAAGCTTGCCCTCCTGCCCGCCGTCCGCCGGGACATCACGTCCGTGAACGCCGCCCGCCAGGACTCCAACGTCGACGACGAACACGATCCAGAGGGTGCCACGATCGCATTCGAGCTGCAGCAGGCCTCGGCGCTGCTGGAGCACAGCAGGGCGTCCCTGGCGCAGATCGAGGCGGCGCTGGGCCGCATCGGGGACGGGAGCTACGGCATCTGCCAGGTGTGCGGCGGGGAGATCGCCGAGGGCCGGCTGGAGGCCAGGCCCTCGACGCCGTTCTGCATCCGGCACAGCTCAGGCACCTCAGGCACCTCAGGAAGCCAATCATGAACAACCCCGCAGTAACCTGGTGGGACCGGATCGTCTCCGGCTTCACCCAGGCCCCGGTCCCGCACGTCACGGGCACCGAACTCGCCCTGGTGGTCCTCCTCGCCGTCGCGCTCTCCCTGCCCCGCGTGACCTGGCGGTACTTCGGGCTGATGGCCACCGTGACCCACGAACTCGGCCACGCCTTCGCCGCCGTCACCACGGGCCAGCGCCTCGGCGGGATCCGGCTGGGCCTGGACCACTCCGGCACCACCACTACGTACAGCCGGCGTCCGCTGGCAGCGGTCTGGTCCACGTTCTGGGGCTACCCGGTGCCTGCGGTGGTCGGCGCCGCGATGGTCTGGAGCGGATTCAACGGCTGGGGGCCGGCGGCGATGTCGGTGGGAACCTTCGTGCTGCTGGCCTCCTTCCTGTTCATCCGCAACGGGATGGGCCTGCTGATCACTGCCGCGGCGGTGCTGGCCGCCGCGCTGCTCGTGCTGTTTGTTCCGCCGGAATTCAACGGCCACGTCATGATCGTGCTCGGACTGGCGCTCCTGGTCGCCGCCGTCCGTGATCTGGGAAAACTCGCCAACGTGCACCTGCGGCGCCGTGACCGGCTGCCGACGTCGGACGCGTTCCTGCTGTACCGGGCCACGCGCGTCCCCGCCGCCGTCTGGATCGTCCTCTTCGGCGCTGTGGTGGGGGCCGCCTGGTGGTTCGCCTGGCAGCCGATGGCGCAGGTGTTCGCCACAGTGCCGGCGCCGGGCATTTTCCCGGCATAGGCTGGGACCATGAATACGACCCACACCGATGACCCGGCTTTCACCACGAGGGGCGCCTACGTCACCGGCGGCGAGGAGTTCACGCGGGACACCAACTACATCGAGGACCGGATCACGCGGGACGCCACCCCCGGCAGCAACGGCGAACCCGGGTGGCCGGTGGAACCGGGCCGCTACCGGCTGATCGCGGCCCGCGCCTGCCCCTGGGCCAACCGGACCGTGATCGTGCGGCGGCTGCTCGGCCTCGAGGACGTCATTTCCCTCGGCCAGCCCGGCCCCACCCATGATGCGCGCTCCTGGACTTTTGACCTCGATCCCGGCGGCAAGGATCCCGTGCTGGGCATAGAACGCATCCAGGACGCCTACTTCCGCCGGTTCCCCGGCTATCCACGCGGCATCACAGTTCCCGTGATCGTCGACGTTCCCACCGGCCAGGTGGTGACGAACAACTTCCCGCAGATCACCCTGGACTTCTCCACCGAGTGGACAGCCCACCACCGCCCGGGTGCCCCGGACCTCTACCCGGAGCAGCTACGGGAAGAGATTGACCTCGTCAACAAGCGGATCTTCACCGAGGTCAACAACGGCGTCTACCGTTGCGGTTTCGCCGGCTCCCAGGCCGCCTATGACGCTGCGTACGGCAGGCTCTGGACGGCACTGGACTGGCTGGAGGAGCGGCTTGCCGGCCAGCGCTACCTTGTGGGTGACACCATCACCGAGGCCGACGTCCGCCTCTTCACCACCCTGGCCCGGTTCGACGCCGTCTACCACGGGCACTTCAAGTGCAACCGGCAGAAACTCAGCGAAATGCCGGTGCTCTGGGCCTACGCAAGGGACCTGTTCCAGACGCCGGGCTTCGGCGACACGACCGACTTCGTGCAGATCAAGGAGCACTACTACCTCGTCCACGAGGACATCAACCCCACCGGAATCGTTCCCAAGGGCCCGGAGCTGGCCCCCTGGCTCGCAGAACACGGCCGGGAGGCCCTCGGCGGCCGGCCCTTCGGCGACGGCACCCCGCCCGGACCGGTCCGCGCAGGTGAAGAAGTCCTCCCGGGACACGGGGCGGTCTGAGCGGTGGGGCCCTCGGCGACGTCGCTCTCGAGCGGGTCTGCCACGCCCGAATTCTCGGATGTCCGGACGCTGTTCGACTCCTTCCTGGCCGGAATTCGGCGCCCATGGCAAGGACCGGATCAGCGTCCGGCAGGCACTCTCACACCAGGCGGGCGTGCCCGGGGTCGCGGGCGGGTTCGCCCTTGCTGAATTCACGACGCCGGAGGCGGCAGGAAGGCTGGCCGCGGCCGTGCCGCTCTGGCGTCCGGGAACGGCGTTCGGCTACCACGCGCTGACCATGGGAATCCTGATGGAGGAACTGTGCCGCAGGGTGGCCGGTGCGACCCTGCAGGAGCTGTACGACTCGCGCATCCGCCAGCCGTTCGGCATCGATTTCTTCCTCGGGCTGCCCGAGGACCAGGAACCGCGTTACCGGGACGTGCTCCACGCTGACGGCCCCGACCGCTCGTGGCTTGACCCGCAGGGCCTTGACGGCATGAACAGCAACGCACCGGTGAGCACCATCATGGAGCTGCCCAACCACCGTGTCATCCGGGCCGGCGGGATGAGCAGTGCCGGCGGAGTGGGCTCTGCTGACGGTCTGGCCAGTCTCTATGCCGCCGCAACGACGGGGATCGACGGCTCAGCGCCGTTCCTGGGACCTCGAACCGTCGACGCCATGGCAGAAGAACAGGTCTGGGGCCTGGACCGGGCCTCGGGCCAGGACAACGCCTTCGCCGTCGTTTTCATGAAACCGCAGCCGGGCCGCAACTTCGGCAGCCATCGCGCGTTCGGCCATGAGGGGGCCAGTGCAGCGCTCGGCTTCGCGGACCCCGCCTACGGGCTCGGCTTCGGATACGTTCCCCGGCGCAGCGAGGAGGGCCGGACCCGCGGGCGCGCCCAGCGCCTTTCCGCCGCCGTCCGGCAGGCCGCCGCCGGCTGAATATTCGTCCAGTTGTTGCACCAACATTCCCGGTTTAGGGTAAGCCGGATGAGCAACGTCAAGAGAGCCAGCCCCCCGCTCCCCGCCGCCCTGCCGCGGCTCTGGCGGACCGTCACCGGAAGCGTGGCGTCGGCACTGCTCTGGACACGGCTGCAACTGGCGATGAAGGCGGCACTGGCCGCCGGCATCGCCTTCTTCATCGCCCCGTACATGCCAGGGTCCGCGGCCGACTACCCCTACTACGCGCCGCTCGGCGCGCTCGTGGCCATGTACGAGAACGTGTCCGGCTCGATGCGCCAGGGCGTGCAGACACTGGTGGGCCTCGCGATAGGGATCGGGCTGGCTTTTATGCTCGTCAGCATCGGGGACCCGAGCCCGGTGACAGTCGCCATCGTCATGGGACTGGGCGTCATCCTTGCCGGGCTGCCCCGGATCGGCTCCGGCAGCGACTGGATTCCGACGGCGGCGCTGCTGGTGCTGCTGGTGGGCGGCAACAATCCGGACAGTTTCTCCTTCGGCTACCTGGTCCAGATGGGCGCAGGAGTGACGGTGGGGATCCTCGTCAACCTCCTGGTCTTTCCACCGCTCCATTTCAAGGCCGCGGCCCTCAGCATCGCGGAGTTGCGCCTGGCCCTCTCGCAGCAGCTCACAGACATGGCCAAGGCCCTGCAGGAAAACTGGCCGCCGGAGCACGAGGACTGGTCGCGCCGCTCAGATTCGCTCGCGGCCTCGGCCCGTTCCGTCCGGCTCGCCGTGGAAAAAGCGGACGCCAGCCGGCGGGCCAATCCCCGCCGGCGGCTGCACCCGCGGGACGTGGAACAGGACTACCGCAACCTCCGGGACCTGGAACGGATCACGTTCCATGTCCAGGACGTGACGCAGGTGCTCTCGGACGTCATTTGGGCCGACGACACGCCCTTCGTGGTGCCGGACGAATACGCTGCCCCGCTCGCTGAGGCGATGACCGCCGTGGGCAACGTGTTGCGCTCCATTGAAGAAGAGGGCAAAGAGCGGCAGCTTGAGCTGGTCGAGGCGGCCGACGCCGGCGTCAGGGAGCTTACCGCGCGCATCGGTGCGGAGGAGGCCGCCACGGATGCGCCGAGCGCGGTGGAATCGATCCTGTTGAGCCTGCACCGGATGCTGCGCGTCGTAAAGAACGCCAAAACCAAGGACGGGGAATAGGAAGGGAAGCACGACGGCGGCCGCCCCGGGAAGGGGCGGCCGCCGTCGTCGGACTGGAAAACGCCGCGCCGCTAGAGCGCCGCAACCGATCCGCTGAAGTGCTTGCGCCCTGACCGCGGATTCCAGGCGACATAGTCGGAGCACTGCCAGCTGCCGTGGGGGTCCTGGACGGTGCTGATGTCCAGGGACACCCGCGCCGGCAGGAAGACCGGCGCGTCGAACGCCACGTCCCAGCTGAACGCCTCACCCTTGGCGGCGCCCACGTCGGCCAGCGCCCGCGAGGCCAGATACATCCCGTGCGCGATCGATCGGCGCATCCCGAGGGCCTTGGCCGACAGGACGCTCAGGTGGATGGGGTTGAAGTCACCCGACACAGCAGCGTAGGCCCGTCCCGAATCAACCCCCAGCTGCCAGATCGCTGTTGGATCGGGGGCCAAAAAGTCCGGCGGCGGCGCGGCCGTGGTCTTGTCGATTCCGGGCAGGAACACCCCCTTGGCCAGGTAACTGGACACGCCGCGCCAGCGGACCGTGGCCTCTCCCGCCCCGCGGGCCTCGGCGACGAGGTCCAGCTGGGTGCCGGCGCGGTGGCCGCGCAGGTTCTCGGCCCAGGCCCGGATATCCAGTGCCTCGGTGAAGCGGATGGGCGCTGACTGCACCACATGGTTCTGCAGATGGATCATCCCGAGCAGGGGCAGCGGGAAGTCATCGCGGTTCATCACGCTCATGGCCAGTGGGAACGCCAGCGCATGGACGAACCCTGCCGGCAGGACATCGCTGGCGGTTTCGCCGACGAGGTGCTGGTAGGCGGTGAGGTTCCCGACCCCCGCCTTCACGCCGCGGACCTCGTGGCTTCCCGCCGGAAGCGTGGTCCCGGCGTGGGTGCCCAGGACGCGGCGCCGGGCTGCCGTGGCGGCCGCATTGACGTACAGCTTGGACAGGGACGGCATCTCGGCCAGGACGAGGGGCTGCGAAGGGCTCACGCTCCCACCAGGTTCTGCCCGCAGACGCGGAGCACTTCGCCGGAGATTCCGCCGGCGGCGTCGCTGGCCAGGAACGCGATGGCCTCCGCGACGTCGCCTGGCCGGCCGCCCTGCTGCAGGGAGTTGAGCCGGCGGGCCACCTCGCGGGTGGCGAACGGGATCCTCGCCGTCATCTCAGTCTCGATGAAGCCAGGGGCGACGGCGTTAATGGAGCCTCCGTGGGCGGCAATAAGCGGTGCCGTTGCCCGGACCATGCCCATCACGCCGCCCTTGGAGGCCGCGTAGTTGGTCTGCCCGCGGTTGCCCGCGATGCCGCTCGTGGAGGCGACAGACACGATCCGCGGGGAGCTGCGGAAGTGCTCGGAGGCCAGCAGCGCCTCGTTGATGCGCAGCTGCGCCGCAATGTTGACCGCGATCACGGAGTTCCAGCGGCCCCGGTCCATGTTGGCGAGCAGCTTGTCCCGGGTGATGCCGGCGTTGTGGATCACGATGTCGAGCCGGCCGTGGCGTTCGATTGCGTGGTCGATGATCCGCTGCCCGGCGTCCTCGCGGCTGATGTCCAGCTGCAGCGCGGTGCCGTGCACCTCGTTCGCCACCGTGGCGAGGTGGTCCCCGGCCGCGGGGATGTCGACGACGATCAGCGTCGCACCGTCGCGGTACAGGGTGCGCGCAATCGCGGCACCGATTCCGCGGGCGGCTCCGGTCACGACGGCGACCTTGCCCGCCAGCGGCTTCTCGGCGTCGGCCGGCAACCGGCCGGCATCCGCGGTGACAGTCAGGAACTGGCCGTCAACGAACGCCGAGCGGCCGGAGAGGAAGAACCGGAGGGCGCCCAGGGTGGACGGACTGGTGGTGGTGGCACCGTCGGCGAGCACGATGCCGTTGCCGGTGGCGCCCGCACGGAGTTCCTTGGCCAGGGAACGCAGCAGCCCGTCGACGCCCTGGCGTGCCGCGGCAACGGCCGGTCCGGCGGCCGCCGCCGCGGCCCGGGACACGGTGATGACGCGGGCATTCCGTGCCAGGTCCCGCAGCGAGGCGGCAGCCGCGAGGACCGGTTTCTCGAGGTCTTCCGGGGTGGTGAGCTCGTCCAGCACCAGGATGATGGCGCCGAGCTTCTCCTTCGGCACCGCATGCCGGCGCACGTCGAGGTGCCAGGACAGGAGGGTGGAGGCCAGCTCATCGGCCCCGCTGCCGGCACCCTGGACCAGGACGGGTCCCTCGACGAGAGGCTGGCCCGGCTTGTGGCGCCTGAGCACCACAGGTTGGGGCAGCCCCAGCCTCTTCGCGATGTCCTTGCCGAGTCCCTTGCTCACCCATTGGATGTATGTGTCGGTCATTGGATCCCCCTAGAGTGCTTCGAGAATGGCGACGACGCCCTGGCCGCCGGCGGCGCAGATGGAGATCAGCCCACGGGCCGGGCGTCCGTCCACCTGTCCCTTGGCATGCAGCATCTTGGCCAGGGAAGCCACAATCCGGCCGCCGGTGGCGGCGAAGGGGTGCCCGGCGGCCAGTGAGGAGCCGTTGACGTTCAGCTTGGACTTGTCGATGCTGCCGAAGGCGCCGTCCAGGCCGAGCCGGGTGCGGCCGAATTCGTCGTCTTCCCAGGCGGCCAAAGTGCTCAGCACGGTGCCGGCGAAGGCCTCGTGGATCTCGAAGAAGTCGATGTCTTCCAGGCTGAGGCCGTTGCGGGCCAGCAGCCGGGGCACGGCGAAGGCGGGCGCCATCAGGAGCCCGTCCTTGCCGTGCACGAAGTCCACGGCCGCCGCTTCGCCGTCGACGACGGTGGCGAGCTTGGGCAGGTCGTGGGAGTCGGCCCATTCCTCGGAAGCCAAGAGCACGGTGGAGGCCCCGTCGGTGAGCGGCGTGGAGTTGCCGGCCGTCATGGTCGCGGCGGTGCCGAGACTCTTACCGAAGACCGGCTTGAGGGTGGCCAGCTTCTCGAGGCTCGTCTCGGCCCGGAGGTTCGAGTCCCTGGTGAGGCCGCGGTACGGCGTGAGGAGGTCATCGAAGAAGCCGGCGTCGTAGGCGGCGGCGAGGTTGTGGTGGCTCTTGAAGGCGAGCTCGTCCTGTGCCTCACGGGTGATCTTCCACTGGGCGGTGGTGAGGGCCTGGTGCTCGCCCATGGACAGCCCGGTGCGGGGTTCCCCGGTGTTCGGTGCATCCGGGGCCAGGTCCTTGGGACGCAGGCGGCTGAGGACCTGCAGGCGCTGGGGCAGCGTCTTGGCACGGTTGAGGTCCAGCAAGACCTCGCGCAGGCCCTCGCTCACGGCGATGGGGGCGTCCGAGGCGGAGTCGACACCGCCCGCAATGGCCGAGTCGATCTGGCCGAGCTTGATTTTGTTGGCGAGGCCGAGCACCGTTTCCAGGCCGGTGGCGCAGGCCTGCTGCAGGTCATAGGCCGGCGTCTCGGCGGCAAGTGCGGAACCCAGCACAGCCTCGCGGGTCAAGTTGAAATCCCGGGAGTGCTTGAGCACGGCGCCGGCGGCAACTTCGCCGATGCGCTCGTCCTGCAGGCCGAATCGGGCAATCAGCCCGTCCAGGGCCGCGGTGAGCATGTCCTGGTTGGAAGACTTCGTGTAGGCGCCGCCCGTCCGGGCAAAGGGAATGCGGTTGCCGCCGACGACGACGGCCTTTCGGAGCTGTGGCAGCGCTGCGGCTGATCCTGCGGCCGGCGCGGTGTCCTTGGGTCCGGTCGCGGACGTTCCGTGGTCAGGCATGTGCTGTCTCCTTTGATCAAAGCGGGTTACTGATACCCAGCGTACCTGATACGCTGGGTATCGTGAACATCCTCCAGGCAGAACCCTCCGGGCCGGTCAGTACCGCCGGCAGCGCCGGCGCAGCCGTGCCTGTCGACGGCCGGGCCTCCCGCTGGCAGTCGCACCGCGAGGAGCGGCGCCGCGAGCTGATCAAGTCCGCGCGCAAGGCCGTCCACGCCCTCGGCAGCGAAGCCTCGATGGAGGACATCGCCGCCGCAGCCGGAACATCCAAGTCCGTGTTCTACCGTTACTTCGGCGACAAGGCCGGCCTCCAGCAGGCCGTGGGCGAAGTGGTCCTGAACCAGATGCAGCGAAGGATCCGGGAGGCCGCGCAGAGTGCCCAGACCCCGCGCGACGGGCTCTTCGCCATGGTGTCCGCCTACCTGCAGATGGCTGAGACCAGCCCCAACGTCTATACCTTCGTCACCCGCTACGCGCCGGGCGATGCCGTGAGCCACAACGGCCCCGTCGCCGCGGCCGGCGCGCTGGGCCATTTCTTCGATGCGATCAGCGAGATGATCGCACTGCCCATGCGGCACCAGCTGCACGCCGTTCCCGGCAAGGAGGCCGTGATCGGCTACTGGCCCAATGCCGCGATCGGGCTGGTCCGCAACGCAGGCGAGCAGTGGCTGGCCAGCCCGGACTCCCCTGCCAAGCCGGGCCAGGAAGCCATGGCCCGCCAGATCACCGACTGGCTTTGTTTCGGCATCGCGCCCGAACTCCCAGAGCCGCCGGCCCCCTAACCTAGCGTTTCCACCCCAACCCCACACAACCCAGAACCAGCACAAGCGCCACAATGTCAGTGCCAAAGAAGGAATCGACATGACTGAACTAGCCGACCGCGCCGCGGGCCACACCACCTCCCAGGCCCCTGCGGCCAGGAACTCACCGGCTGCGCCAGCAGCGCGCACGGCAGGAAGCCCCGCCGTCGACGTCGCCGCCCTCGGCGAGCAGCTGCTGGGCAAATGGGCCGGGATCCGCCGGCAGGCCCGGGAGCTGGCCGGCCGGCCGGAGCTGCACAAGACCGAAGGGCTCACCCACACGGAGCACCGCCAGCGCGTTTTCGGCCAGCTGAAAATCCTCGTGGACAACGGTGCCGTGCACCGCGCCTTCCCGGTCGCGCTCGGCGGCGAGGACGAACACGGCGGCAATATCGCCGGCTTCCAGGAGCTGGTCATCGCCGACCCCTCCCTGCAGATCAAGGCCGGCGTGCAGTGGGGCCTCTTCGGCTCCGCGGTGATGCACCTCGGCACCGAGGAACACCACACGAAGTGGCTGCCGGGCATCATGAGCCTGGACATTCCGGGCTGCTTCGCCATGACGGAGACCGGCCACGGCTCGGACGTCGCCAGCATCGCCACGACGGCCACCTACGATGCCGCCGCCGAGGAGTTCGTGCTGCACACCCCCTTCCGTGCGGCCTGGAAGGACTACATCGGCAACGCGGCCAACGACGGCCTGGCCGCCGTCGTCTTCGCCCAGCTGATCACCAACGGCGTCAACCACGGCGTGCATGCCTTCTACCTTGACCTGCGCGACCCCGTCACCAAGGAGTTCCTGCCCGGGATCGGCGGCGAGGACGACGGCATCAAGGGCGGCCTGAACGGCATAGACAACGGCCGGCTGCACTTCACGCAGGTCCGGATCCCGCGGACGAACCTGCTCAACCGGTACGGCAACGTCGACGCCGACGGCACCTACAGTTCGCCCATCGCCAGCCCCGGACGCCGCTTCTTCACGATGCTGGGCACGCTGGTCCAGGGCCGGGTCTCGCTCGACGGCGCCGCCGTCACCGCGTCCAAGCTGGCCCTCAAGACCGCCATCCAGTACGCCTCGGAACGCCGCCAGTTCAACGCCTCCTCGTCCACGGACGAGGAGGTCCTGCTCGACTACCAGCGCCACCAGCGCCGGCTGTTCACCAGGCTCGCCACCACCTACGCCGCGAGCTTCGCCAGCGAGCAGCTGCTGCAGAAGTTCGACGACGTCTTCTCCGGCCGGCACGACACCGACGAGGACCGCCAGGACCTCGAGACCCTGGCCGCCGCGCTCAAGCCGCTGAGCACCTGGCACGCCCTCGACACCCTGCAGGAGTGCCGCGAGGCCTGCGGCGGCGCCGGCTTCCTGATCGAGAACCGGTTCGCCTCGCTGCGCGCAGACCTCGACGTCTACGCCACGTTCGAAGGTGACAACACTGTGCTGCTGCAGCTCGTCGCGAAGCGCCTGCTGGCCGACTACGCCAAGGAGTTCCGCAACGTGGACTTCGGCGTGCTGGCCCGCTACGTCGTCGGGCAGGCTACCGGCGCTGCAATCCACCGGACCGGCCTGCGCGGCGTTGCCCAGTTCATGGCGGACTCCGGCTCGGTCCAGAAGGCCGCAACTGCGATCAAGGACGAGGCGGGCCAGCGGGCCCTGCTGACGGAGCGCGTCCAGGCCATGGTGGCCGAGGTCGGCTCGGCGCTCAAGGGCGCGAACAAGCTGCCGCAGCAGCAGTCCGCGGCGCTGTTCAACAGCCACCAGAACGAGCTCATCGATGCGGCCCAGGCGCACGCCGAACTGCTCCAGTGGGAGGCCTTCACGGAGGCGCTGGGCAAGGTCGAGGACGCCGGCACCAAGGCGGTCCTGACCTGGCTGCGCGACCTGTTCGGCCTGTCCCTGATCGAGAAGAACCTGTCCTGGTACCTGATGAACGGCCGGCTCTCGATGCAGCGCGCCCGCACCGTGGGCGAGTACATCAACCGGCTCCTCGTGAAGATCCGGCCGCATGCCCTGGATCTTGTGGACGCCTTCGGCTACGGTCCGGAGCACCTCCGCGCCTCGATCGCCGGCGGAGCGGAGAAGACCCGGCAGGACGAGGCCCGGGAGTTCTTCCGCCAGAAGCGCGCCAGCGGCCAGGCACCCCTGGATGAGAAGATCCTGCTGGCCCGGGCTGCGCGGGAGGGCAAGGCCCAGAGCGGCAAGGCCCAGAACGGCAAGTCCCAGAAGGGCAAGTCCCAGCGGGGCTGATCCACCGCTGCGAACTGCGACGGCGCCGCCCCCTGAGCCGGGGGCGGCGCCGTCGTGCGTTCAGCTGTCCTTGCCGGGCCGGGGCGGGTTCCGGTTAGGAAACCGAATCCGGGAGCACCGACCGGTACACCTCGAGGGTGGTTTCCGTGATGGACTCCCAGGAGAAGTGTTCCTCTGCCCGGCGCCGGCCGGCCTGGCCCATGGCGCGGGCCCGTTCGGGATCGGTCACCACTTCGGTCAGGGCGGCGGCGAACTCGGTGACGAACTTCTCCGGATCCAGCGGGGTGCCGGTCCCGTCCGTGACCTGCTCGATGGGCACCAGCAGGCCTGTCTCGCCGTGCTGGACGACCTCGGGGATCCCGCCGGTGGCGCTGGCCACGACGGCGGCGCCGCAGGCCATCGCCTCGAGGTTCACGATGCCGAGGGGTTCGTAGATCGAGGGGCACGCGAACGCGGTCGCGTGGCTCAGGACCTGGATGAGTTCGTTGCGCGGCAGCATCCGCTCCACCACGACGACCCCGCCGCGCTGGCTCTGCAGTTCCTCGATCAGGCGGGCGGTTTCGGCTGCCAGCTCGGGAGTGTCGGCGGCGCCGAGGCAGAGGACCAGCTGCACGTGCGCCGGAAGCTTGGCAGCTGCGCGCAAGAGGTACGGGACACCCTTCTGGCGGGTGTTGCGGCCCACGAAGACCACGCTCGGCAGTGCCGGATCGATCCCGAGGGCACGGACGACGTCCTCGCCTTCGTCCCGGTTCCACAGGCCGACGTCGATGCCGTTGTGCACCACCCTGACCTTCGCCGGGTCCACGTCCGGGTAGCTGCGCAGGATGTCCTGCCGCATGCCCTCGGAGACGGCGATGATGGCCGCTGCGGACTCGTAGGCCGTTTTTTCAACCCAGGAGGACACCGCGTAGCCGCCGCCGAGCTGCTCGGCCTTCCAGGGGCGCAGGGGCTCCAGGCTGTGGGCGCTCAGCACATGGGGAATCCCGTGCAGCAGCGACGCGATATGGCCGGCCATGTTGGCGTACCAGGTGTGCGAGTGCACAAGGTCGGCGCCGGCGATGTCCGGGACAATCCGCAAGTCCACGCCGAGGGTCTGGATGGCAGCGTTCGCTCCGGCCAGATCCTCGGGGACCGCATAGCTCGCGACGGTCGCTCCGTGGTACTCGGCATCGCGGGGCGCGCCGAAGGCACGAACCCGCAGATCCACGCGGTGGGCGAGCACTCTGCTGAGCTCGGCCACATGCACCCCGGCGCCGCCATAGATTTCGGGCGGGAATTCTTTGGTCACAATGTCTATACGCACAAACCCCAAGGTAGTCGGTACGGTGGAACTCATCTAGTGTGAAGACGTTCGGGCGTGCCGGACTGTTGGGGAGTTACGAAGGCGTACAGGGAGCGACCACCATGCCGAATAAGAAAGTTCTGGCCATTGTCCTCGCCGGAGGCGAGGGAAACCGGCTCATGCCGTTGACCGCCGACCGGGCCAAGCCCGGTGTACCGTTTGCCGGAAGCTACCGGCTCATCGACTTTGCGCTGTCCAACCTGGTCAATTCCCGGTACCTGCAGATCGTCGTCCTGACGCAGTACAAATCGCACAGCCTGGACCGGCACATCTCCGAAACCTGGCGGATGTCCACCCAGCTGGGCAATTACGTCGCCTCCGTTCCGGCGCAGCAGCGCGTGGGCAAGAGCTGGTTCCTCGGCAGCGCCAATGCCATCTACCAGTCCCTGAACCTCATCCGCGACTCCAATCCGGACATCGTGGTGGTGGTAGGCGCAGACCACGTCTACCGTATGGACTTCGCCCAGATGGTCGATCAGCACGTCGCCAGCGGCGCCAAGGCCACCGTCGCCGCCGTCCGCCAGCCGCTGCACATGGCCGACCAGTTCGGTGTGATCGAGGTGGACCATGACGATCCGCGGAAGATCGCGGCCTTCGTCGAGAAGCCGTCCTCCACGCCCGGACTCGCCGCCGACCCCACCCAGTTCCTGGCCTCCATGGGCAACTACGTGTTCGACGCCGACGCACTGGTCGAGGCCCTGCACATCGACGCCGAGCGCCTGGATACCAAACACGACATGGGCGGGGACATCATTCCCTACTTCGTCAACCGGGGCGAGGCCGGCGTCTACGACTTCACCCTCAATGACATCCCCGGCTCCACCGAGCGCGACCGCACCTACTGGCGCGACGTCGGCACCATCGACTCCTTCTACGACGCACACATGGACCTGATCTCCCCCGTCCCGGTGTTCAACCTGTACAACTCCGAGTGGCCCATCTACACCCGCCAGAGCATCTCGCCCCCGGCGAAGTTTGTCCGCGGCGACAATAACACCGTGGGCACGGCGCTGGATTCGATCGTTGCCAGCGGCGTCGTGATCTCCGGCGGGATCGTGGAGGGCTCCGTGCTCGCCAACGACGTCTACGTCAGTACGTCCAGCCGGGTGCTCGACTCAGTGCTGATGGACAAGGTCTCCATCGGGGAAGGCGCCGTCGTCAAGCGCGCCATCATCGATAAGAACGTCAAAGTGCCGGCGGGCGCAGCGATCGGGCTTGACCACGACCTCGACCGGGCCCGCGGCTTCAAGGTCACCGAGTCAGGAATCACCGTCCTGTCGAAGGGACAGATGGTGCCCGAACCGGGCGAGCACGAGCGTGCCCTGTCGGCCGCCAACCTGATCCTGGTGCCGGACGCCGTCAAGGCCGCCACGGAAAACTGGCCGGCCCTGCGGGAGTCCGTGGACAAGGTCGCCGAAGTCCAGGCTGCCGCCGTCGGCGTCGCGGCTCCGCGGTCACCCGAGGCGCCCTGAGCCGGATCCGCTGCACCGGGAGCCCGGCACCGGCGTCGGGCAGGGCTCCCGGCAGGGCGTAAAATTAGGGCAATGAGCTCCCCCGATCTGCCGTCCGATCTCACCCCCGAGGAAATACAGGCCTGCCTCAAGGTCCTGAACAGTATCCACGCCTACGACGAGGAGCACCCGGACTACGTCTCGGTGCGCCGTGCCACCGGCAAAATGTTCAAGGCCGTCAAGCGCCACCGCCGCGTCAGCAAGCGGGATCTCATTGCGGAGGCGGACCGGGCCGTGATCGCCCAGACCGCCACGGCCGCTCCGGACCGGATCGACGACGAGACCCGGGGCAACAAGCTCGCTCCCTCCGCCACCGGCGAGATCGCGGGTCACCTGATCAAGTCCAGGCCGTGCTACATCTGCAAACAGCACTTCACGCAGGTGGATGCGTTCTACCACCAGCTCTGCCCGGACTGCGCAGACTTCAGCCACAGCAAGCGCGATGCCCGCACTGACCTGGGCGGCCGCCGCGCGCTCCTCACCGGGGGCCGCGCCAAGATCGGCATGTACATTGCGCTGCGCCTGCTGCGCGACGGCGCCCACACCACCATCACCACCCGGTTCCCCAAGGACGCTGCCCGCCGTTTCGCCGCGATGGAGGATAGCGGGGACTGGCTGCACCGGCTCCGGATTGTCGGCATTGACCTCCGCGACCCGTCCCAGGTGATGGCCCTGACGGACACCCTGGATGCGGCCGGCCCGCTGGACATCATCATCAACAACGCGGCCCAGACCGTGCGCCGCTCCGGGAATGCGTACAAGCCCCTCGTCGACGCCGAAGACGAGCCGCTGCCCGCCGCCCTGCAGCCGGCCAACGGCGGCCCCGAACTCGTCACGTTCGGCCACGCCCACGACAAACACCCGCTGGCCCTGGCCAGCAGCGTTCTGGAACACCCGGTCCTCGCCGGCGACGCCGTCACCTCGCTGGCGCTCTCCACCGGATCCGCGTCGCTGGAGCGCATCGCCTCGGGGACGGCCATCGACGCCGGCGGCCTGGTTCCGGACCTCGCCACGATCAACAGCTGGACCCAGGTGGTGGACGAGGTGGACCCCCTTGAGATGCTCGAGGTCCAGCTCTGCAACGTCACGGCACCGTTCCTGCTGGTCAGCCGGCTCCGCGGGGCCATGAAGCGCTCCACGGCCCGCCGGAAGTACATCGTCAACGTCAGCGCCATGGAAGGCCAGTTCTCCCGCGCCTACAAGGGTCCCGGCCACCCGCACACCAACATGGCCAAGGCTGCGCTGAACATGATGACCCGGACCAGCGCCCAGGAAATGCTGGACGTGGACGGTATCCTGATGACCGCCGTCGATACCGGCTGGATCACGGATGAACGCCCGCACTACACGAAGGTCCGCCTCATGGAGGAGGGCTTCCACGCCCCGCTTGACCTCGTCGACGGCGCGGCCCGCGTCTACGATCCGATCGTCATGGGCGAGTCAGGCGAGGACCAGTACGGCGTCTTCCTCAAGGATTACAAGCCCAGCCCCTGGTAGTTGTCCGCCGGAAGGCCGGCCGGGCGCCGGAGCTGCGCTGCGGGCCTTATGGCCCTGATGGGGCCGCCCGACGGTACGTGTACCGTGGGGCTATGAACTCAGAGACGACGCCTGCGCCGGACTACTCGCTCACCATGGACCAGTGCTGGGTCCTGCTCGATACCGAAACCGTGGGGCGCATCGCGCTGATCGTGGACAGCCATCCGGAGATCTTCCCCGTGAACTTCGTGCTGGAGCGCCGCGCCATTGTCTTCCGCACCGCCGGCGGCACCAAGCTGTGGGGTGCTGTCACGGCCAAGCCGGTCGCGTTCGAGATCGACGGCTACGACGCCCACGACGAGACGGCGTGGAGCGTGATGGCGCGCGGCGAAGCCGAACTCATCGAGAGCCAGGACGAGAAGGACGCCGTGGACGCACTGCTCCTGGAACCGTGGCAGGCCGGCGAGAAGGCCTACTACGTGCGGGTGGCTCCCAAGGCGCTGACCGGACGGCGCTTCAAGGTCAACAAGCCCGATCTGTGGTCCACCCGGCTTTCGGACCCCCGGCGGGCGTCCTTCGAATAGTCCTGACTGGCCGCGAAATCCGGCCGCCGGTTCCTCACATGGCGTCCGGGGTATGGACCACCAGGACGGGGCAATGGGCGTGGGCCACCACGGCGGAACTCACCGAACCCAGGAGCAAACCGCCGAATCCCCCGTGCCCGCGCCGGCCCACCACGATCATGTCAGCATCCCGGCTGGCCTCGATCAAGGTGTGGCGGGGACGGCCCTGCACGAGGCGGGTTTCCACGTTCGCCGGTTGCTCCGCGCCGAAGGCCGTGGCGACTGTTTCCTGAAGGATTTCACGGGCCCGGACGTCGAAGTCGTCGATGCCCGTCGGGACATAGCCGTCGTACACAGGAGGCACGTCCCAGCTTGCCAGTGCAACCACCGTGGCGGAGAGCGGTACCGCGAGGCTTTGGGCCTGCCGGAGTGCTTCGACGGAGGCATCGGAACCGTCGACCCCCACCACGATGGTCCGGACATTCCTGGCGTCTGTCATGGTTGGTCCCTTCGATGCCACCGGCCCGTCATTCCAAGGATGCGGCAGCGGACTGCGGGCGCCTAGGGCCTAAAGACACGCCCGGGCCGCCGGGAAGCAGGAGCCGCGGGCGCCCGGTGGGCACTAGGACCCTAGCCCAGGACTAGGCTTCGTAGAAGAATTGCTCTGTCGGCGGCAAAAACCGGCTGACACACAAGCTGCACGGCAAGCTGGGGAGCCTGACCGCGGAGCACGGCAACGACGGGGCCGCAGCAGCGGCCGGAGGGAGAATCATGATTGCCTGGGCAGATGCAGGTCTCGCTGCACCCGACGGGGCGGCGGCTCTTATCCGGGTCTTCATCCTGGATGATCATGAACTGGTGCGGCGCGGGCTGCAGGAGCTTCTCGAAGGAGAAGGCTTCCTGGTGGTCGGGAGCTCGGGTTCCGCCGTCGAGGCGACGCGCCGGATCCCTGCGCTGCATCCTGATGTTTGTGTCCTGGACGCCCGGCTGCCGGACGGAACCGGGATTGAGGTGTGCCGCGACGTACGTTCCGTGGACCCCTCGTTGAACTGCATCATCCTCACCAGTTTCGACGACGAACAGGCGCTGCGGGGCGCCGTGCTGGCCGGGGCGAGTGGTTACGTCCTGAAGGAAATCGGCGGAACCGACCTGATCGGGGCGCTCCGCCGGGCGGCCACCGGCGAATCACTCTTCGGCGAAGGCGCCGCGGCACGGATCGTCGACAGCCTGGCCGAGACCGTGGAGGTGGACCCGCGGACCTCTTCCCTGACGCCGCAGGAACGCCGCGTGCTGGAACTGGTGGGCGGCGGCCTCACCAACCGCCAAATCGCGGCCGAAATGTTCCTTGCCGAGAAAACTGTCAAGAACTATGTCTCTTCGCTGCTGGCCAAGCTCGGCTTCGAACGGCGCACCCAAGCGGCCGTGTTCATCGCGAGCCCCGCACCGCCGGTGCAGGCCGCAGGCCATGCAGCGGGCGAGGGCAGCCGCCGCTAGAACGGGACGGACCATTCAAGGCTCGTGCCGGCGTCCGGCGCACTGGTGATGGCGCATTCGCCGTCGAGCATTCTGGCCCTGTCTTCCAGATTGACCAGGCCGTTGCGTTTCTCCGGCTCGGCAAACCCGGAGCCGTTATCCGTGATGACAACTGTCACCCGGCCCTTGATGACGCCGACCGACACCGAGATCGTGTCGGCGCCGGAATGTCGGATGGCGTTGCTGAGCCCCTCGGAGACCACGGCCACGACGTTGTCCGCCTTGTCCGGCGTGATGGCGTCGACCGGCCCCGTGAGGGTCAGCCGGGGCGCGAACGGCATGGACTTGGCCGTACTCCTGGTCACCCGCCGGATCCGGCCGCTGAGCAGTTCGGCACCGTCACTGCTGCTCTTGAGCGAGTAGATCGTGTCCCGCAGGCTGCGGATCGCTTCGTCGAGTTCGCCGGTGATGTTTCGGATCCGCTCCGTCGCCAGCTCGTCCCGGGTGAAGCGGGTCAGGCTCTGGACACTGAGCCCCGCGGCGAAGATCCGCTGGATGACGAGATCATGCAGGTCCCTGGCGATCCGGTCACGGTCCGTAAACACGAGCAGCTCTTCGCGGAGCCGGTGGACGCGGGCAAGTTCCAGGGCGAGGGCCACATGGGAGCCGAAAACGGCGCCCATCTCAATGTCGGTGCGGGAAAAGTGGCCGGAGTCCCGGTCACGCGCCAGGAGCAGGAGCCCGTGATGGGCGCCCGGAGTGCTCAGCGCCACGGCCAGAAGGGGGCCATCTATCGCGGCGTCGATCTCACCGAACAGGGCGGAGGCGTCCTCGAGGACCACCGGTTCGCCGCCGTCCAGGACACCCTGGAGGAGCGGGGAGTCCAGCGCCAGGGTGTGGCCCGTGAACCGGGAACCGAGTGCGCCGGCCACACCAGCGACGAGGTAGCCCGGACCGGTGACGGCCGGCGCCACGAGCAATGCCAGCTGCGATCCGGACTCCTGCAGGGCGCGGCCGGCGATGGGGTCCAGGCCGCCCGCGGTGTAGTCACGGTCGTTGCTTAGCATCAGCCCGGAGACATCCATGCTCGCTTCCAGCCAGCGCGCCCGGCGCCGGGCGTCATCGTAGAGCCGGGCGTTTTCGATCGCGACGCCGGCGGCGGCAGCAAGGGCGACAGCGAGGCCCTCGTCCTCCGCCGTGAAATCGGTGCCGTCCTCCTTTTCCGTCAGGTACAGGTTGCCGAAGATCACGTCCCGGACCCGCACGGGCACACCGAGGAAGGACTGCATGGGCGGGTGGTGGGCGGGGAAGCCGTAGGACTCGGGATGCCGGCGCAGGTCGTGGAGCCGGAGCGGGCGCGGATCGCTGATCAGCAGGCCCAGGACGCCGTGGCCCGTCGGCAGCGGACCGATCTTGTGGGAAAGCCCGGCGTCAATGCCCACCGTGATGAAGTGGCTGAGCTCCCGGTGGTCCCCGATGACGCCGAGGGCTCCGAACCGGGCATGCAAAAGTGTGCACGCTGACTCGACTACCCGTTCCAGGACAGCGTCGAGGCTCAGGTCCTCGGCGACGGCGACGACGGCCTCCAACAGGCCGGCCATTCGCTCCTGTGACTGGAGCAATTCCTCGGAACGGGAGATAAATCCTTTCAGCACCCCGTCGATAGTCGGCTGCGGTTCGGCGGTGGCATGATCCGGACTCTCACCCATTGAATGCATGTGCATTGCCCCAATTCACTGACGAACGTCCGCACTGACGGCGTGATGCCAGAATACCCCGTATCGGGCCGAAAGGCCCTAGAGGCAAGGGATCGGACTCAACGTGACCTTGGGCCCTACACCGCGGCCGCCGGGACCGGCTAGGATCGGCGCCATGACTACCGAGCCAAACCCGGGCGCCCCGGCGCCGAAAGACCACCAGCCGCCAGCCGTGGAGAACCTTGAGCATCACGAATGCTGGCGGCTCCTGCGCAGCGTCAGCGTAGGCAGGCTGGCGGTGTGGGTGGATGACCATCCGGACATCTTCCCGATCAACTACAAAGTGGACCACGGGTCGCTGGTCTTCCGGACCGCGGTGGGCACCAAACTCCAGGCGGCGACAGGTGACACGCCCGTGGCCGTGGAGGCCGACGGCGTCGACGCTGACACTGGCATCGCGTGGAGCGTTGTGATCAAGGGCCAGGCGGCGCCCGTGAAGGACCAGCAGGAGGTCCTCGACACCGTGGGACTGCTGCTGTTCCCGTGGCAGGCCGGCGCGAAGGAACACTTCGTCCGGATCACCCCGGACACTCTCACCGGCCGGCGCTTCAAGGTGGTGCCGCCGCTGACGTGGTGGACGCCGCTCGACGACGCGACCCGGTCCGGATTGGAATAGCCCCGAAGGCC
The DNA here is from genome assembly GCF_020532805.1 of Arthrobacter sp. SO5. Lineage (GTDB taxonomy): Bacteria > Actinomycetota > Actinomycetes > Actinomycetales > Micrococcaceae > Arthrobacter. The sequence continues at coordinate 62,763 of NZ_MQTQ01000065.1, forward strand.
CCGGTGGGGCTTAGGCGAGCCGGGTGATTTCCACGCTCACGCTCAGCGTGGATCCGCCTCCGCCGGAGAGGATGCCTTTGAGCGGCGGAACGTCCCGGTAGTCGCGGCCCCGGGCGACGGTGACGTGAAAGTCGCCGGCGGGTTTGTGGTTGGTGGGATCCCAACTCCGCCATTCGCCGTCCCACCATTCCAGCCACGCGTGTGACTGGCCGGCAACACTCTCGCCGAGTTCCGCCGTCGACCGCGGGTGCAGGTAGCCGGACACATACCGCGCCGGGATGCCGCAACTGCGCAGCGCCCCGATCGCGAGGTGCGCGAGGTCCTGGCAGACGCCCTGGCGCTGGCTCCAGGCCTGCTCGGCGTTCGTGGTGACGCCGGTGGAACCCCGCATGTACGTCATTTCGCCGCGCATCCAGGCGAAGACCGCCAGGGCGGCCTCGTGCGGGTTGAGGCCCCCGACGACGCCGGGAATGATGCCCAGCACTTCGGTGCCGGGGCCGGTGAGCTGGGACTGCGGGATCCAGTCGCTGTACTTGTTCAGGTTTTCCGGTGCGGTCAGCACGTCCCAGCCGACGATGTCCGCCTCTGCCGGGAGCTTCTCCACCCGGTGCACCTCGACGGTGGTGGTGGAGACAACCTCCAGGTACTCGTGCGGCATCTGCATGTCGAAGCCGGTCACGCGGGTGCCCCAGTAGTCGCGGTAGCTGCTGACTGCAGCCTGCGACGGCGAGACCTTCATCGAGGACTCCAGGACCACTTGCTGGGGATCCGTCAGCGGGGTCATGCGCGCCTCGTTGTAGGAGAGCGTGACGCGCTTGTTGTACTTGTACGCGGTCTTGTGGATGATGCTCAGCCGGGTCATGAAACTTCTCCCACCCAGGCCAGTTCGTCCGCCTGATTGAAGTATTTACGGGAAATGGCGTCCGAGGCCTGCGACACGGCCTTCTGCACGCGCTCCATGTGCTCGGGCAGTTCCGACATCAGATCGTCCGTGCGGTGGAACTCGAGGAACGTGCGGGCCTGGCCCACGATCCGGCGGGCGTCGTTGATGAAACCGACCCGCTGGGCCGAGGGGTCCAGCTTGGCCAGGCACTCGTCGGCGTCGCTCAGGGCATACACAATCGAGCGCGGGAACAGCCGGTCCAGGAGCAGGAACTCGGCCGCGTGCTGGTCACCGAACGCGGCCCGGCGGGTGCGCAGGAAGGACTCGTACGCCCCGGCGCAGCGGAGCATGTTGACCCAGGACATGCCGGCGGAGAGGACATCGCGGGTGGAGAGCATGCGCGCCGTCATATCGGCGCGTTCCAGCGAGCGGCCCAGGACCAGGAACAGCCAGCTTTCGTCGTGGCTGACCGTCGTATCGGCGAGGCCGCTCACCATGGCGGTACGTTCGAGCACCCAGTTGCAGAACCGATAGGTGCCCACCACATCCTTGCGGTGCTGGTTCAGCCCGTAATACGTGGTGTTCAGGCTTTCCCACAACCCAGAGGACACTGTTTCCCGGGCCCGGCGGGCGTTTTCCCGGGCGGCGCCGAGGGATCCGGCAATGGAGGTTGCGCTGTGCTTGTCGTACGCCAGCGCGTTCAGCAGCTCAGGCAGGCCGAACTCATCGTTCTGTGCGCGCGCGCCCATGACGGCGAGCAGTTCCTGCGCAACGCTGCGCTGCTCCTCCATGGGCAAGTGGTTGAGCCGCTCCAGGTGGACGTCGAGGATCCGGGCGGTGCCGTCGGCCCGTTCGACGTAGCGGCCGATCCAAAAAAGTGACTCGGCTATACGGCTAAGCATCCGCGGTTACCTCCTGCGCATCAGGAATTTCAAAGGGGAACGTGAAGGTGCCACGCGTCATTGCTGCTGCTGCTCCGTCTGGCGGTCACGCCAGTTGCTTTCCACGGGCCAGACCGAGACCCGCTCGCGGACAGCGATGGAAGGCCGCGGAACGGTCTCCACGGGAACCTGCGGCGAATCGGCCAGTACCCACGTGTCCTTGGAACCGCCGCCCTGGCTGGAGTTCACAATCAGCGAACCCTCCTTGAGCGCCACCCGGGTCAGGCCGCCCGGCAGGACCCAGACGTCGTCGCCGTCGTTGACCGCGAACGGCCGCAGGTCCACGTGCCGCGGGCCGAATTTGTCGCCGCTGAGCGTGGGAACGGTGGAGAGCTGCAGGACCGGCTGCGCGATCCAGCCGCGGGGATCCGCGATGACCCGCTGGCGCAGGGCCTCGAGCTCGTCCCTGGAAGCATCCGGGCCGATCACCAGGCCCTTGCCGCCGGAGCCGTCCACGGGCTTGACCACGAGCTCGGCCAGGTTGTCCAGGACGTATTCCCGGGCCGCCGTCTCTTCCAGCCGGTAGGTGTCCACGTTGGCGATCACAGGCTCTTCGCCGAGGTAGTAGCGGATCAGGTCCGGGACGTAGCTGTAGACGAGCTTGTCGTCGGCGACGCCGTTGCCCACGGCGTTGGCGATCGTGACTCCCCCGGCGCGGGCGGCGTTGACCAGGCCGGGGCAGCCGAGCATGGAGTCGGCCCGGAACTGCAGCGGGTCCAGGAATTCGTCGTCGATCCGTTTGTAGATGACATCGACGCGCTGCTCACCGGCGGTGGTGCGCATGTAGACGCGGTTGCCGCGGCAGATGAGGTCCCGGCCCTCGACGAGTTCCACACCCATCAGGCCGGCCAGCAGGGTGTGCTCGAAGTAGGCGCTGTTGAACACGCCCGGGGTCAGGACCACCACCGTGGGGTCGTCGACGCCGGAGGGGGCCGTCTTGCGCAGGGCGGACAGCAGCCGGCGGGGGTACTCTTCGACCGGCCGGATGAGTTGCTGGCCGAAAGCCTCGGGCAGGCCCTTGGCCATCGCCCGGCGGTTTTCCAGGACATAGCTGACGCCCGAGGGCACCCGCACGTTGTCCTCGAGGACGCGGAAAGTGCCCTCGGCATCGCGGACGACGTCGATGCCGGAGATGTGGACGCGGACGCCGCCGGCGGGCTCGAAGCCGTGCACCTGGCGGTGGAAGTGGGCGCTCGTGGTGATGAGCTGGCGCGGGATGACGCCGTCGGCCACCACCGTCATCTTGTCGTAGACGTCGTTGAGGAAGGCCTCCAGGGCCCGGACGCGCTGGGCGACGCCCTTCTCCAGGACGGTCCACTCGTCGGCGGGGATGACCCGGGGCACGATGTCCAGCGGGAAGGGCCGTTCCTCCCCCGCGAAGTCGAAGGTGACGCCCCGGTCCAGGAAGGTGCGGGCCATGGAGTCGGCGCGGGCGGTGACGTCGGCCAGCGAGAGTTCCCGCAGTGCCCCGGCGACCTGCCCGTAGGACTTTCTGGCCAGCTGGCCGGGGGCGAACATCTCATCGTAGGCGCCGGAGCGTCCGGCGGCTGCGGAGTAATCCTGGAAAAGGTCAGACATGGTCTCTAGACAACCACTTTTTCGTGCCGAAATCATTTCCCGGCGCCGCGGCACGCGGGCTAACAGTTCGTCGGCCGATTACGGCAAGGTAGTGGCGTGCCCCGTCTCCGCCTGCAACCAGCCCCTGCCGTGTCCATGATTCCCGGCTTGCTCTGCGCGGCGGCGGCCGTCGGGCTTGCGCTCGGCGTCCACACGCTCTTCCCCTCGCTGCCGGCGATGACGCTGGCCGTGGTGTTCGGGCTCCTCGCCGCCAATCTGCCGGGCGTCTCCGCCTGGACGGCGGGCGCCGGCCGGCCGGGACTGGACTTCGCCGGCAAACACCTCATGCGCAGCGGAATCGTGGTCCTGGGCCTGAAGGTCAGCCTGGTGGATGTGTTGGGCCTGGGCTGGCCTGCGCTGCTGCTGATCACGGGGGTGGTGCTGGCCGCGTTCGCCGGGACTTACGGCATCGGCAGGCTGTTCGGGTTGCCGGCGCAGGTGTCGCTGCTGATTGCCACGGGCTTTTCGATCTGCGGGGCCTCGGCCATCGGCGCCATGGCCGCTGTGCGCAGGATCCGTCAGCAGGACACCGTGTTGCCGGTTGCCCTCGTGACTCTGTGCGGCACGCTGGCCATCGGCGTACTGCCGCTGCTGATCCGGCCGCTGGGACTGGGCCCGGAGCAATTCGGGGCCTGGGCGGGCGCTTCGGTGCACGACGTCGGCCAGGTCGTCGCCACCGCGCAGACGGCCGGGACGACGGCGCTGGCGGTCGCCGTCGTCGTCAAACTGACCAGGGTGGTCCTCCTGGCGCCGATGACGGCGGCGGCAGGAATCCACCACCGGTACAGCCCCGAAGCCGGCCCGGACGCAGACGGCGGCGCGAAGCGTCCCCCGATCGTGCCGCTGTTCGTGATCGGGTTTCTGGCTCTTGCCGCCCTGCGCACGACGGGCTGGCTTTCCCCCGCGGCCCTGGACGCCGCCGCCGTCCTGCAGGACGTGCTGCTGGGCATGGCACTGTTCGGCCTCGGCTCGGCCGTCCGCGTGGCCCAACTGCTGCACACCGGGGCCAGGGCGCTGCTCGCCGCGCTGGCCTCCTGGCTCCTGATCGCCGTGCTGGGGCTCGGGGCCGCGCTGCTGATGCTCCCCCAGGGCTAAGGGGCGCCGGCGAGTGGGCCAGGACACACTCCCCCGTGATTAGATTGCTGGGTGTCTAACCAGAACCTGCGCCGCGACGAAGCCGCTGCGCGCTCAGCCCTGATCTCCACCCACAGCTACGACGTGTCCCTGGATGTCCGGCAGGCAGCGGATCCGGGCGTTTCCGGCTACACCAGCCGCAGCGTCATCAACTTCTCCGCCACTGAGGGTGCGTCCACGTTCCTGGATTTCATCGGCAGCGAAGTGCACAGCGTCTTCCTCAACGGCAAGGGCCTGCCCGTTTCCGAGATCGTGGACGGCGCCCGGATCCGGCTGGCCAACCTCCGGGCCGAGAACCAGGTCACCGTGACGGGCACGGCCCTGTTCAGCACGTCGGGCGAGGGCATGCACCGGTTCTTCGACCCGGCCGACGGCCAGTGCTACCTCTACACCCAGTACGAGCCCGCCGACGCCCGCCGGGTCTTTGCGAACTTCGAACAGCCCGACCTCAAGGCCGAATTCACCTTCCACGTGATGGCCCCTGCCGACTGGCAGGTAGCGTCCAACGGCGTCGAGGCCCAGCGGACCCAGCTGACGTCCGACCCCGCGACCAGCCGCTGGGACTTCGCCGCCACCAAACCGATCTCCACCTACATCACCACGGTGCTGGCCGGCCCGTACTTCAAGGCCGAGGATGCCTGGCGCGGGACCCTCGAGGACGGAACCAGCCTGGAAGTCCCGCTGGCCCTGTACTGCCGGGCCTCGATGGCGGACTCCTTTGATACCGGGGCGCTCTTCACGCTCACGAAGAACGGCCTGGGGTTCTTCAACGAGCTCTTCGATTTCCCATACCCGTGGGGTAAATACGACCAGGCCTTCGTGCCGGAGTACAACCTCGGCGCGATGGAGAACCCCGGGCTGGTGACCTTCACCGAAAGCTACGTGTTTACCTCGCGGGCCGCCGATTCGCAGTACCAGGGCCGCGCCAACACCCTCCTGCACGAGATGGCGCACATGTGGTTCGGCGACCTCGTCACGATGCAGTGGTGGGATGACCTGTGGCTGAAGGAATCCTTCGCGGACTACATGGGCACCCTGGGTGTGGACCGCACGACGGACTGGTCCACCGCCTGGGTGAACTTCGCCAGCAGCCGCAAGGCCTGGGCCTACGTGCAGGACCAGTTGCCCACGACGCACCCGATCGTGGCCGACATTCCGGACCTCGAGGCGGCGAAGCAGAACTTCGACGGCATCACCTACGCCAAGGGCGCCTCGGTCCTGAAACAGCTCGTCGCCTATGTGGGCTTCGAGGCGTTCGTCTCCGGCTCCCGGCAGTACTTCAGGGACCACGCCTACGGCAACACCACCCTGGCCGAACTGCTGGCCGCCCTCAGCGCAGCATCGGGCCGCGACCTCGCCGAATGGGCCCGGCAGTGGCTGCAGACCTCCGGCATCTCCACCCTCTCCAGCGAGATCCAGGAGCACGACGGCGTGCTCGCCGCCGTGACGCTGCTGCAGGACGCCCGTGACCCGATCACCGGCCGGCAGGAACCGCGCCCGCACCGGCTGCGCATCGGGCTGTACAACATGGACGACTCCGGCGCACTGGTCCGTACCGGCAGCATCGAGACCGACGCCAGCGGCGCCCGCACGGAGGTGGCCGAACTGACCGGCACCGCGCGGCCCGGCCTGCTGCTGGTCAACGTCGAGGACCTCAGCTACGCCAAGGTACGGCTGGATCCGCACTCCGAAGCCACTGTGCGGAGCTCGCTGGGGAAGCTTGCGGACCCGATGGCCCGCGCGCTCTGCTGGACCGCCCTGTGGGATTCGGCGCGGGACGCCGTGACGCCGTCCTCGCTCTACGTCGACGCCGTGCAGCGCTTCGCACCCGCCGAAACCGGCATCGGCGTGCTGCTCAACGTGCTCGGCAACGCCGCCACGGCGATCGAGCGCTACGTGCCGCGGGGCCAGCGCGGCCCCGTCCGGCACGGATTCCTGTCCGTGGCAGCCGCCGAGCTGCACCGGGCCGCCCCGGGCTCGGACCGGCAGCTGGCGTGGGCACGCACCCTGGCCTCGGTGAGCCGCCACGACCCCGGCTACCTGGACGTGATCCGGGGCATCCTGGACGGCAGCACCGTCGTCGAGGGCCTCGCCGTCGACGCTGAACTGCGCTGGAACCTCTGGCACGCCCTCGCCGCGAACGGGCAGGCAACGCCCGCGCAGCTGGATGGCGAACTGGCGCGGGACAACACGGCGGCGGGCAAGTCCGGCCACGCGACTGCCCTCGCGGCCCGCCCCGAACCGGCCGTCAAGGAAAACGCCTGGAATGATGCGGTGCACGGGACCTCACTGTCCAACCAGCTGCTGAGCGCCACGATTGCCGGATTCACCACGGGTCCGGCATCCCTGCTGGCGGACTTCATCGACCGCTACTTCGAGAGCCTGGAGCAGGTCTGGGCCAGCCGCAGCATAGAAATCGCCAGCCGCATTGTCCGCGGCCTCTACCCGGCCGGGCAGGACCTGGACGGGCACGGCGCAACGCCGGACACGAACGCCGTCATTGTCCGCACTGACAACTGGCTGGCCGAGCATCCGGAAGCGCCGCGGGCGCTGCGCCGCATCATCATCGAACAGCGCAGCCACCTGCACCGCTCGTTGACGGCGCAGGCCCTCACGGCACCGGCTCCCGCGTAGGGCGGCGCCCCGGGCCGGCCTGCCGGGGCCGCGTGCACCCGGACTCAGGGCACGCGGTGCAGCCACTCCGGGGTGCCGAACTTGGCCTCGACCCGCCGGCGGGCGGCCGCCAGCTCGGCGTCGGTGAGCTCCGACGGCGTCGCGGAGTAGCGT
>NZ_MQTQ01000065.1:70145-160644 GCF_020532805.1 Arthrobacter sp. SO5
GACCTCCATCATGGCCGCCACGATTTCCGCCCGGGCCAGGCCGGTCTGGCGCCGCAGCGGATCCACCCGCTTCTTGGCGCTCGTCGTGCCCTTGTCGGAGAGCTTCTCCTTGCCGATCCGCAGCACCTGGACCATTTTGTCGGCATCGATGTCGTAGCTCATGGTGACGTGGTGCAGCATGCCGCCGCTGGCCAGCCGCTTCTGCGCGGCACCGCCGATTTTGCCCTGGTCCGTGGCGATGTCATTGAGGGGCACGTAGAACGCGCTGACGCCGACTCTTTCGAGCGCCGCCATAACCCAGGCGTCGAGGAAGCGGTAGGAGTCGGCGAAGCTGATGCCGTCCACGAGGGTCTGGGGCAGGTACAGCGAGTACGTAATGCAGTTGCCGGCCTCCATGAACATCGCTCCGCCGCCGCTGATCCGGCGGACCACGCTGATACCGTGCCGGGCCACCCCGTCGGGATCGAGTTCGTTGCGGACGGACTGGAAGCTGCCGATCACCACGGACGGCTCTTCCCAGTCCCAGAAGCGCAGCGTCGGGTTACGGCGCCCGGCACCGACTTCCTCGGTGAGCACCTCGTCGAGGGCGACGTTGACGTGGGTCGGCAGCACGGAGGGCGCAATGATGTTCCAGTGGTGGTCGGCCCAGCCGGTGGCCTTCGCGAGGGCGCGGCGGACGGTGACCGCGACGGCGTCGGCGGAGAACCCGAAGAGGACCGCGTCACGCGGGAGGGCCGCCGCCACGGCAGCGCTGAGGTGAGCGGCGCTCGAATCTGCCGGGAGGCCGGTGAGGGCCCTGTTGATCGCCAGGAGTGCCTCGTCGGGTTCGAGGAAGAAGTCACCGCTGAGCGAGACGTTGGCCAGGGCGCCGTCGACGACGTCGAAATCGGCGACCACGAGCTTGCCGCCGGGGACCTTGTACTCCCCGTGGCGGTAATCCCCGTGGCGGCCGCCGCCGTCGTGACCGCTGCTGGAACCCGATGCCGGGGGAAGGAATGTCATGTCCTTAATCCTGCCACGCGGCGGCTGCCCTGCAGACACAGTGGGGCCGGACGCAAAGAGCCCGCACCGTAAACGGTGCGGGCTCTTCCAAAAGACCTTGGGGAGAAGGAGTTACTTCTTGCCGCCGAAGCCCTTGAAGCGAGCGTTGAAGCGCTCGACGCGGCCTGCAGAGTCCATGATGCGCTGCTTGCCCGTGTAGAACGGGTGGGACTCGGAGGAGATTTCGACGTCGATAACCGGGTAGGTGTTTCCGTCTTCCCACTCGATGGTCTTCTTGGAAGACACGGTGGACTTGGTGAGGAACTTGACGCCGGAAGCCAGGTCGTTGAAAACAACAGCTTCGTACTTCGGGTGGGTATTGGACTTCATAATTGGACCTTTGTTCGCACAACTGGATTTTGCCAGTTGCCAGGTATGAATGGGATGGCGTACCGGCACCTGTCGGCGCAGCACAGCCAGCTACCAATAATAGCGGATAACGGTGGGGCCGACGAACACTCCGGACCGGGAGACGGAACGCGTCAGTCCCGGGGCCGCAGCTCCCAGAACGCGACGGCGGACGCGGCCGCAACGTTGAGCGAGTCGACCCCGGCCCGCATGGGGATCCTCACGGCAAGGTCGACGGCGGCGAGTGTGCCTTCGCTCATCCCGGCGCCTTCGGTGCCGAGCACCAGGGCCAGTTTGTCGGGCTTCCGCGCGGCGAGGACGTCGAGGTCCACGGCGTCGCCGGTGAGCTCCAGTGCGGCCACGGTGAAGCCCTGCTCCCGCAACATCCGCAGCTCCCCCGGCCAGTCCTCCAGCCGCGCCCAGGGCACCTGGAACACCGTGCCCATGCTGACCCGGACGCTGCGCCGGTACAGCGGGTCCCCGCAGCGCGGCGAGACGAGGACGGCGTCCACCCCCAGAGCGGCGGCGGAACGGAAGATCGCGCCGACGTTCGTGTGGTCCACGATGTCCTCCAGGACGGCAACCCGGCGGGCGCCGGCGAGGAGCCGGGCAAGCGGCACGGGCTCCGGGCGGTGCATGGCGGCCATCGCCCCGCGGTGCAGGTGGAAGCCGGTGATCTCCTCGAGCAGCGCGGCGGTGCCGATGTACGCCGGCACGTCCGGGTACTGCTCGAAGATGTCCGTGAGGTCCTCGAGCCACTTCTCGGCGAGGAAGAAGGAGCGCGGCCGGTGCCCTGCCGCCAGCGCCCGGCGCAGCACGCGGGAGGATTCCGCGATGTAGAGGCCCTCGGCCGGTTCCCGCACTTTGCGCAGGTGGACGTCCGTCAGCCGGGTGTAGTCGGAGACCCGCGGGTCCTCGGCGGAGTCAAGGTGGTGGAAAGTCACAGGCACATCATTTCAGGAGGTTGGCCACCATGAAGCCCAGGGCCACGAGACCCAGGGTGAAGATGACCCCGCGCAGGACCACCGGCGAAAGCCGGCGGCCCACCCTGGAGCCGATGACGCCGCCGATCAGGGAGCTGACGGCAATGAGCCCGACGACGGTCCAGTCGATCCGGTCGAACGCGAAAAGCAGGTAGGACGCGGCCGCCACCACGTTCACGCCGAGCACCAGGAAATTCTTCATGGCGTTGGCGTTCTGGATGGTTCCGGTCATGAAAACGCCGAGGATGCCCACCAGCAGGATGCCCTGGGCCGCGACGAAGTAGCCGCCGTAGACACCCGCCAGGTAGACCAGCACCACGAGGACCACGCCGTGTCCCCGGTCCCGGACGGCATGCTCCGGGTTCTGTTCCCGGTCGCGGACCCACCGCTGGAGTTTGGGCTGGAACACGACCATCAGCAGGGCCACCACAATGAGGACGGGCGCGGCGTAGTAGAAGACCTTCTCCGGCAGGTGCAGCAGCAGGTAAGCCCCGGTGACGCCGCCGAGCAGCGAGGCGGGCAAGAGCCGGAGGAGCTGCTTGCCGCGTCCCTTGAGTTCCTTGCGGTAGCCCCACGCGCCGGCGGCGTTTCCGGCCACGAGGCCCGTCGCGTTGCTGATGGAGGCCGTGACAGGCGCGTAGCCGAGGGCGATCAGGACCGGGAACGTCACGAGCGTGCCGGAACCGACAACGCTGTTGATGGTTCCGGCCCAGAGCCCGGCAAAGAAAATGAAGACGCTATTGAGGAACTCCACGCGCGGTCAGCGGCCCCGTTAGCGGCGGGCGGTGGCGGTGTAACGCCCGGCGGCGACGCTGACGTCCAGCGGCAGCCCGAAGGTCTCGCTCAGGTTGCCGGCGGTGAGGACGTCTTCGAGCGGGCCCTGGGCTACCACCCTGCCGTCCCGCATGAGCATCGCATGGGTGAATCCGGGCGGAACCTCTTCGAGGTGGTGCGTGACCAGCACGATCGCGGGGGCGTCCTCGTCGCGGGCGAGTTCGCTGAGCCGGTGTACGAGGTCCTCGCGGCCGCCGAGGTCCAGACCGGCGGCGGGTTCGTCGAGGAGCAGCAGCTCGGGGTCCGTCATGAGGGCGCGGGCGATCTGGACGCGTTTGCGCTCCCCCTCGGACAGCGACGCGAAGGGACGGTTGAGCAGCGGCCCCATGCCCCATTCATTGAGCAGGGCGAAGGCGCGGCGTTCGTCGTCCCTTTCGTAGCCCTCGCGCCAGCGGCCCGTGACACCGTAGGCGGCAGTGACCACGACGTTGAGGACCTTCTCGTGCTCGGGGATCTGGTTCGCCAGGGCGGCCGAGGACAGGCCGATCCGGGGCCGGAGTTCAAAGACGTCGACGGCGCCGAGGATTTCCTCCAGGATGCCTGCCATGCCGGACGTGGGGTGGATCCGTGCGGCGGCGACCTGCAGCAGAGTGGTCTTGCCGGCGCCGTTGGGTCCCAGGATCACCCAACGCTCGCCCTCTTTGACCTGCCAGTCCACTTTGTTCAGGAGGGTTTTAGCCCCTCGTACAACGCTGACGGCGGCCATTTCAAGAACATCACTCATAGGAGTAGACACTAGGACAAAAAAGCTGACGACTGATAACCGGAACGGCAGCCCCGGGCAGCGTGGCGCCCGCCCGGGACCGGGGCGCCACCTTGGCGTCACCGGACTGCAACGAATTCGGGCCGGTATCGGCACGCTCGCTAGGATTACAGCCATGAGTTTGAACGTGACCGCAGTCAGCTATGCCCGCCAACTGTCCCAGCCCGAGGTTCAGCAGGTACGTGCGGTGCTGGCCGCGGCCGGCCTGGCGATGGACGCCGAATCCCGCGCGGGCGACGACCGCTTCGAGGTGTACACCGCGGACGGCACGCTGGAGGGCCTCCCCGGGGGCGCCGACGGCGACGCGGCAGGGCCTGACCGGCGTCGGGCAGTGGCGGGGCTGCGCCGGGCAGTGGCGGATCACGGCGTCGACGGCGTCGACACGGCGATCGTGCCGGGAACGCTCCGGAACGCGGCACGGAAATTCCTCATCATGGATGTGGACTCCACGTTGATCCAGCAGGAGGTCATCGAGCTCCTGGCCGCCTACGCCGGCAAGCGCTCAGAGGTCGCCGCGGTCACGGAGGCCGCCATGCGCGGCGAACTGGACTTCGCCCAGAGCCTGCACGCCCGGGTCGCGGTGCTCGCCGGGCTGGGGTCCGACGTCGTCGATTCCGTCCGCGCCGAGGTCAGGCTCACTGCGGGGGCGGCGGAACTCGTGGCGGCATTCCAGGCCGCGGGCCACGCCGTGGCCGTGGTGTCCGGCGGCTTCAACCAGATCCTCCGTCCGATCGCGGCGGACCTGGGCCTGGACTACTGGATCGCCAACGAGCTTGAAATCGCCGACGGGGTGCTGACCGGAAAGGTCATCGGCGAGGTGATCGACCGGGCAGCCAAGGAAAAGTACCTGCGCGAGTGGGCGGCAAAGGAGGGCATCCCGATGGAGCACACTATTGCCGTCGGCGACGGCGCCAACGACCTGGACATGCTGGGCGCCGCCGGGCTCGGCATCGCCTTCAACGCCAAGCCGGCCGTCCGCGCCGCCGCTGACGCTGCGGTTAACCTGCCGTACCTGGACGCCGTCCGTCACATCGCCGGAGTCTGAGGCTGGACTGGCAACACGGAACAACTGGTAACACGGAACAGCAGGCAACACGGAACAACAGCGAAGGCCGGGGCGGTTTGCCCCGGCCTTCCCTCACATTGCGCCGAAGCGGCTGATGCTTAGCTATTGCTCTTGTCGAAGTAGTCGGAGCCGCCCACGTACTCTGTGTGGCCGGCTTCGACGTCGGCCGTGACCATTTTGGCGACCTCTGCGGCAAACTCGGTGACCGAGTAGAGCCTGCCGGCCTCGGCGCGGCGTGCCTCGATGGCGCCCGGGTTGGAGCGGTCCAGCAGGGTGGCCGTGACCGTGCCCTCGATCATGTCGCCGGAGACGACGACGAGCGAGATGCCCTTCTCGGCGAGGTTCGGAACGAGTTCGCGGAGGGCGTCCTCGCCGGCGCGCTTGCTGCGGGCCACCGGCTCATAGTCCGGCATGGTGGGCACAGTGTCGATGAAGTGGGCCTGGTGGCTCGTCACGAAGACCACGCGGGACCCCTCGGGCATGAGCGGCACCGCGGCGTTGAGCATGTTCACTTGGGCGTCCCGGTTGAGCTTGAGCGCATAGCCCGCTTCCATCCCCGATTCCATCCCGCCGGAGGCGTTGAGCACCAGGATATCGAGGGAGCCGAAGTTTTCCATGGCAGCGCTGGCAAGGGCCTGCACGCCTTCCTGGGTGGTGAGGTCGGCGCCCACGGCGGCGGCACGGCCGCCGGCGGCCTCGATCTCCGAGACCACCTTGTTGGCACGCGGTGCCTTCTGGCGGTAGTTCACGACGACGGCTGCGCCCTCGGCGGCGAGGAACTTGGCGACTTCGGCGCCGATGCCCCTCGATGAACCGGTCACGATTGCGGTCTTGTTATCCAGCAGTCCCATTCGAGCTCCTTTGTTCCAAACGTCCAAAAACGGTGGGTCTGCAGTCCATCATGCCAGCGGTGCAGGGGTTTTCGGTTGTCCGGGTTCCACAAAGAAGCCGCTGGCGCGTAGTGCCGCCGGTCAGCTGCGGTTGATCCTGATTTTCCTGGCTGTTGCCTCCGGCGCCGGCGGACGCGCCGGCTGGTCCCGCCGTCGGCTCCCGCGTTCGGCTCCCGGTCTAGTGGCCCATGCCGAGGCCGCCGTCGACCGGGATGACGGCGCCGGAGATGTAGGCGGCCTCATCGCTGGCGATCCAGCGGACGACGTTGGCGACTTCGGATGCTTCGGCGAAGCGGCCGGCGGGAACCTTGGACAGGTAGTCCTTCTGGGTTGCTTCCGGCAGTTCCGCCGTCATATCGGTGTTGATGAAGCCGGGGGCCACCACGTTCGCGGTGATGCCGCGGCCGGCGAGTTCGCGGGTCAGGGACCTAGCCACGCCGACAAGGCCAGCCTTGGACGCCGAGTAATTGATCTGGCCCGGCGCGCCGTAAAGGCCCGAGACGGAGGAAATGAGGACCACGCGGCCCTTGCGCGCCCGGATCATTGCCTTGGAAGCCCGCTTGATGACGCGGAAGGCGCCGGTGAGGTTGGTGTCAATGACGGAGGTGAAGTCGTCCTCGCTCATGCGCATCAGCAGCGTGTCCTTGGTGATGCCGGCGTTGGCCACCAGCACCTCGACCGGGCCGTTGGCCGCCTCAACTTCCGTGAAGGCGGCATCCACCGAGGCTTCGTCCGTGACATCTGCCCTGACGCCGAGGATGCCCTCCGGAAGCGCGGACTCGCTGCGGTAGGTGACGGCCACCTTGTCCCCGTTGGCGAGGAAGGCCTCGGCGATGGCGAGGCCGATCCCCCGGTTGCCGCCGGTGATGAGGACGCTGCGGCCGGTGGTGACTGCTTCAGGCATGGTGGTGCTCCGTGATTCTGCGGCGGACGGCGCCGCGGTGGGGGCTGGATTTTCCTGCCTCCGATCTTAGCGCCCGCCGGTCCCGCGCTTGGGCCTCTCCCGGCGTTTGGGCGGGCCCCCCGCGTTTGGGCGGCGCCCCCGATGGTGAGAGAATTGAAGGAAGCCCTTGGGAGCGTGATCTGACAGCCTTGACACTCAAAAACCGATCCGGCGCGCCGACGCCCGGGACACCGGATGCGTCATCCGGTGAAACAGAGGTGCACAGCATTACGGACGCCGCCACAGCGCACTCCGAAGAGATGCGGCAGCGGATGATCAAATACGCCGTGGCCATGGGCATCCGCATGGTGTGCCTGGTCCTGATTTTTGTTGTGGACGGCTGGTTCAAGGTTCTCCCCATCATCGGCGCCGTGTTCCTGCCCTGGGTTGCCGTGGTGATCGCCAACGGCAGCGACACGGCGGAAATCCACAGCGACTCCCTGCTGGAGTCCGTTCCGCTGACTGAGCTTGCCGGCCCGGCAGCGGGCCCGGCGCCGTCCGGCGGGACCGGGTCACCCGCTGCCGAGGACCCCTCAATGACGCTGCTGCAGGGGGAACTTGTGGACGACGGCGACGCTTCTGTTGCGGACGAGGGTGACACTTCCGCCGGCGATCCTTCTCTCAAGGACGACGGCGACAACAGACGGGCAGCTTCGTGAACCTCTTCGACCTTGCCGGGAACGGCGGCACAGGCGGCCCTGCGGGCCCGGCCGATGCCGTCTGCTCCCGGAAGGCCTGCCGGGGCGCCGCCGAATGGCAGCTGCTCTGGAACAACCCGAAAATCCACACCGCGGAACGCCGCAAAATCTGGCTCGCCTGCGGCGAGCACCGGCCCTGGCTCGAGGACTACCTCCAGACCCGCGGGCTCTGGAAGGAAACCATGGCCCTCGACAACGCAGGCAAGGCACGCTGAATGTACCGTTTTCTCTTCTCCAGTAAGTGGCTGGGGTACCTGTTGCTGGCCGCGGTCTTCGCCACCGCGTGCGTCGGACTCGGGCGCTGGCAGATGGACCGCCGCGCCGAGACGCTGGCCGGAATCAACCGGGTGGTCTCGAACTACTCCGCCGCGCCCGTTCGCTTCGCCGACGTCAGGGCCGAGTTCAGCAAGCTGGACGCCGAGCGCGAATGGACCCAGGTGGAACTGCGCGGCAGCTACGACGAATCCGGCCAGCGGATCGTCCGGAACCGTCCGCTCAACGGCCAGCCCGGCTATGAGGTAGTGGTTCCCTTCAGGCTCGAAACCGGTGAGACGGTGGTCATTGACCGCGGCTGGCTGCCGATCGGCAACAACACTCCGGGCCGTCCTGACGCGGTTCCCGCGCCTCCCCGGGGCCAGGTGACCGTGGTGGCCCGCCTCAAGGCCGCCGAACCGGAGCTCCAGCGCGGCGCCCCGGATGGACAGCTGGCCTCCATTGACCTCGCCGCCTACTCCGCGCAGCTGGGTTACCCCCTGCTGACAGGCGCGTACGGCCAGCTCGCCTCCGAGTCCCCGTCCGTCCCCGACATGCCGGTGGCTTTCCCCAAGCCGACAACCGAGGAGGGCACGCACCTGTCCTACTCCCTGCAGTGGTTCGCCTTCGGGGTGCTGATGTTCGTCGGCTTCGGCTACGCGGCCCGGCAGCAGGCCCGGAACGCGGCGATCGACGCCGAGGAGCAGGAAGAGTCGGCCGAGGGCGGGTTCCTGCACTCCAGCGGGCCGGTGGCCCGGCGTCGTCCAGCTCCCCGGCAGCGGAAGAACGCCACGGCCGAGGAAGAAGAAGACGCGATCCTGGATGCCCAGGGTTACTGAGCCCAGGTTACTTAGCGCGAGTTACTGAGAGCGCCGGCAGGTACCCGGAACTATTGCGGGTCCGTGCGGGGTCCTACGCGAGCGTGATCAGGTCCAGGTAGTCTTCGTTCCAGTGGTCCTCGATGCCGTCGGGAAGCAGCACCACGCGCTCGGGGTTCAGCGCCGCGACGGCACCTTCGTCGTGGCTGACCAGCACGACGGCGCCGGTGTAGTTGCTGAGGGCGCCCAGGATCTCGGCGCGGCTGGCGGGGTCGAGGTTGTTGGTGGGCTCGTCGAGGAGCAGCACGTTCGCGCTCGAGGCCACGATGGTGGCCAGGGCCAGCCGGGTCTTCTCGCCGCCGGACAGCACGCCGGCGGGCTTGTCGACGTCGTCGCCGGAGAACAGGAACGAACCCAGGATGTTGCGGACTTCCGCGTCATTCATGTCCGGGGCTGAGGAGCGCATGTTCTGCAGGACGGTGCGGTCCACGTCGAGCGTTTCGTGCTCCTGGGCGTAGTAGCCCACCTTCAGGCCGTGGCCCGCAACGACTTCGCCGGTGTCCGGCTTGTCCACCCCGGCGAGCATCCGCAGCAGCGTGGTTTTACCGGCGCCGTTGAGGCCGAGGATGACCACCTTGGAGCCGCGGTCGATGGCGAGGTCCACGTCGGTGAAGATTTCCAGCGAGCCAAAGGACTTGCTGAGGCCATCAGCGGTGAGCGGGGTCTTGCCGCAGGGTGACGGGTCCGGGAAGCGCAGGGCAGCCACGCGGTCGGTCGCGCGGACGGCTTCCAGGCCACCCAGCAGGCGCTCGGCACGCTTGGCCATGTTCTGCGCGGCGACGGCCTTGGTGGCCTTGGCGCGCATCTTGTTGGCCTGGTCGATGAGGACCTGGGCCTTCTTTTCCGCGTTGGCGCGCTCCCGCTTGCGGGCCCGCTCATCCGTTTCGCGCTGCTGGAGGTAGCGCTTCCAGTCCATGTTGTAGAAGTCGATCTGGGCGCGGTTGGGATCCAGCAGGAACACCTTGTTGACGGTGGCTTCGAGCAGTTCGGTGTCGTGGCTGATCACGATCAGGCCGCCCTGGTGGTTCTTGAGGAACTCCCGGAGCCAGGCGATGGAGTCGGCGTCGAGGTGGTTGGTGGGCTCGTCGAGGAGCATGGTCTCGGCATCCGAGTACAGGATTCGGGCAAGCTCCACACGGCGGCGCTGGCCACCGGACAGGGTCTTCAGCGGCTGGTTTAGCAGCCGGTCCGGGAGGGCCAGGTTGGAGCAGATCGCGGCGGCCTCGGCCTCTGCCGCGTAGCCGCCGGCGGCCAGGAACTCGGATTCCAGCCGGTCGTAGCGGTTCATCGCCTTGCGCTGGACCTCGGCGTCCTCGCTGGCCATGTCCTCGTGGGTCTGCTTGAGCTTGCCGACGGCGATGTCCAGGCCGCGGGCGGCCAGGATCCGGTCACGGGCCAGCTGTTCCATGTCCGGGGTCCGCGGGTCCTGGGGCAGGTAGCCGATCTCCCCGCTGCGGGTGACCTTGCCGCCGGCGGGGATGCCTTCGCCCGCGAGCACCCGGGTCAGCGTGGTCTTTCCTGCACCGTTACGGCCGACGAGGCCGATCTTGTCTCCCTTGTCGATCCGGAAGCTCACCTGATCCATGAGGAGGCGGGCGCCGGCGCGCAGTTCGAGATCCTGGACGGTAATCAATGCAGCTAAGGCCTTTCACAACGGGGAACGCCGCGGCACAACGGATGGAAGCTGGAGGGGGCCGGGGCAGTGCGGCCGAGAGAACGGCCTTTACCAGTCTACCGGCCTTGCCCCTGCTCGATGACACGCTGCGGACCGGCCGGCCCCCGGGCCACCTTTGGCGGCAGTCTCCAGCATCCGGACGGCAGACTAGTAGGGCCCCTACAAGAAAGAAGGGAAGCGACCGCCGTATCGTCGAAAGCAAGCCCCGTTCCCCGATCCGTGCGACAGGAATCATCATGACCCAGACTGGCAACGTTGTCCCGGAAAAAGTCACGACCGCCAAGAAGCGGCGGGCCAGCTGGAACGCCACAGACCTCGGCCTCATCGCTGTGTTCGCGGCCCTCGTGGCCGGATCCGCGCTGATCGCCGCTGTCCCGGTGGGCGGACTGGGCGTCCCGATCACGGTGCAGACGCTCGCCGTGATGCTGACCGGGCTCGCCCTCGGCCCGGGTCGTGCGTTCTCCGCCGTCGGATTGTATGTGCTCCTCGGACTTGCCGGACTGCCGATCTTCAGCGGCGGCCGCAGCGGCCTCGGCATCCTGGCCGGGCCCTCCGCCGGCTACATCATCGGTTTCCCGCTGGCCGCGGCGGCGGTGGGCTGGCTGGCCGCCGTCGTACTCCGCCGGACCGCCGGCCGGTCCGGGAAGATCCGGGCCGTTCTCCTCTTCGCCGCCGCGATGGTGAGCAGCATCATCTTTGTCCATGCCCTGGGGATCCTCGGCATGATGGTCAACGCCAAGCTGAGCCTGCCGGCGGCCTTCCTCGCGGACCTCGCGTATTACCCCGGCGATGTGATCAAGAACGTGCTTGCCGTGACCATCGCACTGTCCCTGCACAGGGCCTTCCCGGATCTGCTGCTCCGCCGCGTCCGCACGGCACCTGCCGGGCCGGCAAGCGCGCACCCGTGAGCATCATCCTGGACCGGGTGGCGGTGCGGGTCGCGGTGGATGGCCGTCCGGCCCCCAAGATCCTGCTCGATGAGCTGTCGCTTGAGCTCGTGGAGCGGCGGATCGGTGTCATCGGCGCCAACGGGTCGGGCAAGTCCACGCTGCTCCGGCTTCTCAACGGGCTGGTTGCCCCCAGCAGCGGCAACGTCACGGTGGCTGGCTACGACACGGTCCGGAGCGTGCGGGACGTCCGGCGCCGGGTCGGGTTTGTCTTCACCGATCCGCTCTCCCAGTTGGTGATGCCCACCGGCCGGGAGGACGTGGAGCTGTCCCTGCGGCGCTCGGTGCGCAATCCCCGGGAACGCCGTGCGCTCGCGGAGTCGGCCCTGGCGCGGTTCGGGCTGCTGGCCCTGGCGGACCAGAGCATCTACGAGCTGTCCGGCGGCGAACGCCAGCTCCTGGCCCTCGCGGCGGTCCTGGCGGTGGACCCCGCGGTGCTGGTGCTCGACGAGCCGTCCACCCTGCTGGACCTGCGCAACCGCGAACTGCTCCGGCGGACCATCGCCGGGCTGAGCCAGCAGGTCATCCTCTCCACCCACGACCTCGAGCTGGCCCGGGACATGGACCGGGTCCTGGTGCTCGATGCGGGCAAGGTGGTGTTCGACGGCGCCCCGGACGACGCCGTCGCCCAGTACCGCGCGCTGTGCACTGCGGGATTGGAGCTGCCGGCCGGGGAGCAGAAATGAGCGGGCATGGTTTCCTGCTCGCCAACTATGTCCCGGGGGGATCGCCGGTCCACCGCTCGCCGCTGTGGCTGAAGTTCCTGCTGGTCCTGGCCTGCGGGATGGCGTCCTTCCTCATCGCCGACTGGGCGGTGTCCGCCTGCGTGCTGGTGCTCCTGTGCGGCGTGTTCCTCCTCAGCGGGGCCGGCGCCGCGCGCCTGGTCCGGGCCGTGCGTCCTGTCCTGCCGGTCCTCGCGGCGATCGGCCTGTTTCAGTGGTGGCAGCTCGGCGGCCCGACGGCGGCGCGGATCGTACTCAACGTGCTCGTCTGCGTCGTTGCCGCCTCGATCCTGACGGCGACGACCCCTGTACAGGAACTCCTGGACGGGGTGGCCTCCCTGGCCCGTCCATTCCGGCGCTTCGGCGCGGACCCCGAACGCTTCGCCCTGACCATCGCCATCATGCTGCGCAGCATCCCGTTCGTCGCCGGAGCCTACGCCGACGTCCGGAACTCCGCCCGTGCCCGCGGGCTGGAGCGGAACCCCAGGGCCCTCGTGCTGCCCGTATTCATCACGTCCGTGGCCTTCGCCCGCCAAACCGGCGAGGCCCTGGCCGCACGGGGGCTGGGCGACGCCGAGGACCAGGGCTCCTAACCCTCCCCTCCTCCTGCGGGACATGCGCTCCGCTTAGCCCTGCCTGGGGACATGCGCTCCCCTTCCCGCGGCCACTGGACATAGACCCACTGTGCCCATTGCCTGGCCCAAGGACTGGGCATGTCCCGCGGAACCTCCTTAGGCACCTGCCCAGCCTTTAGCCCCTGCCCGGGGACATGTGCCGCCCTCCCCGCGGCCACTGGACATAGACCCACTATGCCCATTGCCTGGCCCGAGCACTGGGCATGTCCCCCGGAACCTAGGGGAACGTGCGGTATTCCAGCAGCGCGGCGGTGCCCATGCCGCCGGCGATGCTGATCAGGGCCAGTGCCAGCAGTCCATCCGAGCCGCGGCGGCGGGCCTGGGCCAGCAGCCGCGTGACCAGCACCGCGCCCGAGGCGCCGTAGGCGTGCCCCAACGCCAGGGCCCCGCCGTCGAGGTTTGCTCGGTCCGGGTCAATGGCCAGCAGGTCCAGGCAGGCAAGGGCCTGGGCAGCGAACGCCTCGTTGAACTCGACCAGGCCCAGCTCGCCGCCCGTGAGACCCACAGCGTCCAGCAGCCTCCGCCCGGCCGCCGCCGCGCCGATGCCGAGGAATTGCGGGTCCACGCCGGCGGTGTCGGTACCGAGCACCAGCAGGCCGTCGCGGGCGCCCAGTTCGCGCGCCCGCTGCACGGAGGTGATCACGACGGCGGCCGCACCGTCCGCGTCGAAGCAGGAGTTCCCGGCGGTGACGGTGCCCCCAGCGGCAAACGCCGGCGGGAACCGCGCCAGCACAGCCCCGGACAGCCCCGGCCGCGGCCCGTCATCCGCCGTCACGGGCCTGTTCGGGCCCGCCAACGGGACCAGTTCGCCGTCGAACAGCCCGGCAGCGGCGGCGGCAAGGGCCCTGCAGTGGCTGCGCAGCGCAAAGGCGTCCTGCCGTTCCCGGGCGATGCCGTAGCGGGCGGCCACGTTTTCGGCGGCCACCCCCATGTCCGGATCCCCGTGGCCCGGCGGCGCGAACTGCGCCCGCGCGAAGAACTCGGGATCGCCCTGGGAACCGGGGTGGGCGCGGAGCGGCGCCGTGCTGATGCTTTCCACGCCGCCGGCGAGGTACACGCTGCCCCCGATGCCTCCGCCGGCTGCCACGAGTCGGGAAGCGAGCACGATCGCGTCCAGTCCGGAACCGCACTGCCGGTCCACCGTGAGTCCGGGGACGCTGACCGGCAGCCCGGCCTCCAGTGCCGAGAGCCGGGCCACGTTCCCGCCGCCGCCCACGGCGTTACCGATCACCACGTCCGCCACCGACCCGGGTGCCACACCGGCATCGTCGAGGAGGCTGCGGAGCACCGGTGCCAGGAGCTCGTGGGCACGCAGGGTCTTCAGCGCCCCGTTGGAGCGGCAGATGGGGGTGCGGCGGGCGGCGATGATGACCGGCTGCCGGTCCTCCGGCAGGGTCCCGGTCCGGAGCTCAGCCAAGTCGCCGGATCCTGGGATCGTTGCCGGCGATCCAGTCGAGCAGGAGCTGCCGGCTGAGCTTGCCGCGGTCCGTCACCGGCAGCTCGGCCAGCGCAAAGAACTCCAGCGGGCGCTTGCTGCGCGGCAGCACGTCCTCCACGCCCGCTGTGAGCTGGGTCGCGGTGACCCCGCCGTGGGACAGGACGACGGCGGCCACGACGCGCTGACCCCGGATGTCGTCCGGCCGGCCGGCCGCCACCGCCGAGGCGACGCCGGGGACTGAAGCGAGGGCCAGTTCCACCTCGTGGGGGTAGACGTTGGTTCCGGCCGTGATGATCATGTCCGAGCGCCGGCCGAGCATGTGCAAGGTCCCGTCGGCGACGTAGCCCTGGTCTCCCACGGTGTACCAGCCCGCAAAGCTGCGCAGGGCGTCGCCGTCGTCGCCCCAGAGGTAGCCCTCGCTGACCATCCCGCTGCGGACGCAGATATTGCCGTCCCTGCCGTCCGGACGTTCCGCCCCCGCGTCGTCCAGGATCCGGACCTCGACGCCGGGAAACGGGCGCCCGATGCCCGTCCCGCCGGGTGCCGTAGCCTGCCCGGGCAGCAGCCCGGCCCCGGAGACGAAGCTGAGCTCCGAGGCCCCGTAATACTCAAAGATGGTCGCGTTGGGCGCCCAGCGGCGTGCCGCTTCCAGCGTCCGGGCATCGAGCTTCGAGCCGGCACAGATGATGGTGCGGATCCCCGAGGCGTCCACGCCCCCGCTCAGGCCCCGCTCGCTGAGCAGCCTCAGCATCGTGGGAACCAGGACCAGGCGGGTGATCCCGTCGTGGACCACTGCGGCGTGCGCGTCGCCGACGTCGAAGCGCGCCAGGCTGTGGAATTCCGACCCGGCGTAGAGGCACTCGGCCAGGGCGTACAGGTTCAGGCTGGCGGCGAGCGGCCCGGGCGCCAGGGTCCGGTCCTGCGGGGTCAGGCCGAAGAACTCGATCGAGGCCTCGAACGACTTCTGCCAGGACCGGCGCGTGCGCGTGAAGGCTTTGGGAACGGCGGTGGTGCCTGACGTGAGACCGATCAGGAACCGTGAATCGGCCGGCCCGTCAATGAGTTCGACCTCGGCCGCCGCGGCGCCGGCCACGGAGCCAGGCGCGGGGGACCCTCCGGCCACAGCCGACGGCGCCGCCGCCCGGATCCTGTCCGTGATCGTGTCCTGCAGCTGCTGCGGCCAGGACGGATCCAGCACCGCGCACTGCCGCTCCCCCGCGACGGCGGCAGCGAAGGCGACGGCGAACTGCACGGAGTTGTGTTCTGAGAGCACGGTGACGGCCGGCGCCGCGGCCACCTGCGCCGCAGCGGCCTCGCACAGGCCCGCCCAACCCAGGCGCTGTCCGGCCACGACGACGGCGGTGGCGTCGGGGCGCTCGCCGGCCCAGTGCCGGAGTCTGTCGAGGAAAGGCATCGGCTCAACTTTACCGGCACGGCACGCTCCCGTCGGCGGTAACCGATATTGTGACAGCATGAGTTTTAATGACAACGTCCAGCTGGACCCCTCGCAGGTCCAGGATCGTCGGGGCATGGGCCGCGGCGGCAAGGTCGGAGTGGGCATCGGCGGCGGCATCGTGCTGCTGATCGCGGCCCTGCTCGGGATCGATCCGCAGCTTCTTTCAGGACTTGGCGGCACCACCCAGGACTCCGGTTCGCAGACCCAGAGCTCCAGCCCGGCCTGCAAGACCGGTGCGGATGCCGATGCCCGGCTCGACTGCAGGATTACCGGCACGGTGAACAGCCTCAACGCGTTCTGGCCCGACTACCTGGCCCAGTACAACAAGCAGTATCCCCAGCCGAAGACCGTGATCTTCGCCGGCGGCACCGGCACGGGCTGCGGCGCGGCGACGTCCGAGGTGGGTCCGTTCTACTGCCCGGCCGACTCGACGGCCTACTTTGACCCGGGCTTCTTCCAGGAACTCGTGGACCGGTTCGGCTCCTCCGGCGGCCCGCTGGCCCAGGAATACGTCGTCGCACACGAGTTCGGCCACCACGTCCAGAACGTGCTCGGCAACCTGGACCGCGCGCAGCAGGACCCCCAGGGGCCGGCGTCGGGCGCTGTCCGGGTGGAATTGCAGGCCGACTGCTATGCGGGCCTGTGGGCGCGGTACGCGAGCACCACGAATGACCCCGCCACCGGCCAGCCGTACCTGGAACCGCTGAAGGCGCAGGACCTGCAGGATGCGCTCTCCGCCGCCTCGGCCGTGGGCGATGACCGGATCCAGAAGGCCTCGACCGGCCGCGTCTCGCCCGAGAGCTGGACGCACGGCTCCAGCGCGCAGCGGCAGAAGTGGTTCTCGCAGGGCTACAAGACCGGCGACATCAACCAGTGCGACACCTTCAGCGTCGCGACCCCCTGACCACGTCCCTGAACTCAGGGGCAGCCGCGGATTAACCGCGGATTAACGACGACGGCGGCCGGCCACCTGATAGGTGACCGGCCGCCGTCGTCGTCAGGGGCGGTGGGGTCCTAGATATTGAAACCCAGGGCGCGCATCTGGTCGCGGCCGTCTTCGGTGATCCGTTCCGGACCCCAGGGCGGCATCCACACCCAGTTCAGCCGCCACTCGTCAACAATCCCGTCCAGGGCCTGGCCGACCTGTTCCTCGATCACATCGGTGAGCGGGCACGCGGCCGTGGTGAGCGTCATGTCGATGAGCAGGGCGCCGTCGTCGTCCGAGTACTTCAGGCCGTACAGCAGGCCCAGATCAACGATGTTGACCCCGAGTTCCGGGTCGATCACGTCCTTCAGTGCCTCTTCGACATCCTCGAGGCCCGTGCGGGCCACATTGAGTTCGGTCATGGCGTAGTCCTAACTAGGCCTGTGCTGCAGCCGAAGCGGCAGCGATGGTGGCTGCCCCTGCGCCGGTGGCGTAGCGGTCATAGCCTTCTTCTTCGAGGCGGTCGGCGAGCTCCGGGCCGCCCTCTTCCACAACCTGGCCGTCAACGAACACGTGCACGAACTCCGGCTTGATGTAGCGCAGGATCCGGGTGTAGTGCGTAATGAGCAAGGTGCCCATCTTGCCTTCGGCGTGGGCGCGGTTGACGCCCTCGGAGACGACCTTGAGCGCGTCGACGTCGAGGCCGGAGTCGGTCTCGTCGAGGATGGCGAACTTCGGCTTGAAGAGCTCCAGCTGCAGGATCTCGACGCGCTTCTTCTCGCCGCCGGAGAAGCCTTCGTTGACGTTGCGCTGGGTGAAGTCGGCGTCGATGCGCAGCTGCGCCATCGCGGCCTTGACGTCCTTGGTCCAGGTGCGCAGCTTGGGGGCTTCGCCGTCGATGGCGGTCTTGGCGGTGCGCAGGAAGTTCGTCATGCTCACGCCGGGGACCTCCACCGGGTACTGCATGGCCAGGAACAGGCCGGCGCGGGCGCGCTGGTCCACGCTCATCGCAAGGACATCCTCGCCGTCCAGCGTGATGGTGCCGGACGTGACGTTGTAGCGCGGGTGCCCGGCGATGGTGGAGGCCAGGGTGGACTTGCCGGAGCCGTTGGGGCCCATGATGGCGTGGGTTTCGCCGGTCCGGATGGTCAGGCTGACGCCCTTCAGGATTTCCTTCGTGCCCTGCTCGGTGTCAATGCTGACGTGCAGGTCCTTGATCTCAAGAGTAGACATGTGCCTTGTTCTCCTCTGCACCGTGCCCTCCGGCACCGTGCGGTTTCTTGTCGATAAGTGTTGTTGTGCCAGGTGCTGGCACCTAGCTGAAGTTCGGCGCCTCGGCACCGTTGAGGACGTTGGTGAAGTCCACGTAGACCTCGTCATCCACGACGCTCACGGCGAAAACGGGGACAGGATCATAGGCCGGCAGCTGGAGCGGCTCGCCGCTGCGCAGGTCGAACTGGGAACCGTGGCCCCAGCATTCGATCTTGCAGCCTTCCACTTCTCCTTCGGAGAGGGAAATGTCCGCGTGCGAGCAGGTGTCACCGATGGCGTGGATCTCGCCCATCGAGTCCTTCACGATCGCTACGGGGTAGTCGTCGATCAGGATCCGCAGCGCCTGCTTGAGGTGGATCTCGCTGGCGTTGCAGACAAGCTCGCCCTTTGGCTGTTCAGTCATTGATGGCTTCCGTGTCCTCTAGTGCTGCGCACTAGTTGTCCGTTGCCGCGAGTTCGCGCTCGACGGCGGCCGTGAGGCGCTCCTCGATGGCCGGGACCTTGATCTGCTGGATGATCTCGTTCAGGAAGCCTCGGACCACCAGTCGGCGGGCCACCTTTTCCGGAATGCCGCGGGCCATCAGGTAGAACAGGTGCTGGTCATCGAACCGTCCGGTGGCGCTGGCGTGGCCGGCGCCGGCGATCAGGCCGGTCTCGATTTCGAGGTTCGGCACGGAGTCCGCGCGGGCGCCGTCAGTGAGGACCAGGTTGCGGTTGGCCTCGTAGGTGTCGGTGCCTTCTGCTTCCTTGCGGATCAGAACGTCACCCACCCACACGGTGTGCGCGTTGCGGCCCTGCAGGGCGCCCTTGTACAGGACGTTGGACTTGCAGTTCGCCACGGCGTGGTCCACGAACAGGCGCTGCTCGAGGTGCTGGCCGGCGTCGGCGAAGTACAGGCCGAACAGTTCCACCTCGGCGCCCGGGGCGGTGAAGCGGGCCGAGGGCGTGACGCGCACGAGGTCCCCGCCCAGGCTGACGACGATGTGCTTGAACTTAGCGTCGCGGCCGAGCTTCACCTGCTGGGAGGAAGCGTGGACAGCGTCGTCGTTCCATTCCTGGAGCGAAATGACGGTAAGCTGCGCGCCGTCCTCCACGAGGATCTCAATATTCTCCGACACCACGGCGGTCCCCTGGTGGTCCAGGACCACGACGGATTTGGAGAACTTTTCCGCGACGATCACAAGATGCTGCGCCGAAGCGTCGGTGCCCTGGCCCGTCAGCAGAACGCTGACCTCGCCGTCCGCCTGGACCTCCGCCGGGACCGTGATCACGGTGGCCTCGGTGAAGTTCTCCCAGGCGTTCGCGGAGACGCGGTCCTCGGGGATGGCGGCAGAACCGATCCGGCGGTCGTCACGGCCGACGGTCTCCACGGTGACGCTGTCCGGCGCGGTGACGCTCACGGACGGTGCGGCACCGTTGAGGACCTCGGTGTGCAGGCCGCGGAGGCGCTTGAGCGGGGTGAACCGCCAGTCCTCCTCCATGCCGGTCAGCGGCTTGAAGTCCGCCAGCTTGTAGGAGGTCAGGCGGCCGGCGCGCGAGCTGTCCGGGATGCCGACGCCGCCGCCGTGCGAGTGCCGCTTGACGGCCTCGCCGGCCAGCGGTGACTTGGACGCCGCGGCGTTCAGCGGCGAAAGGCTCTCGCCTTCCTCGGTGAAACCGTTGATGAACGGCTGGGCTGAGGGCGCGCCGATGCGGGCCTTTTCAGTAGTGATGTCAGTCATTAACCGACCGATCCTTCCATCTGCAGTTCAATCAGGCGGTTCAGCTCGAGGGCGTATTCCATCGGCAGTTCGCGGGCAATCGGCTCGATGAAGCCGCGGACGATCATCGCCATGGCCTCGTCTTCGCGCATCCCGCGGGACATCAGGTAGAACAGCTGCTCTTCGCTGACACGCGAGACGGTGGCCTCGTGCCCCATGGTGACGTCGTCCTCGCGGATGTCGATGTACGGGTACGTGTCCGAGCGGCTGATGGTGTCCACGAGGAGTGCGTCGCAGCGGACGGTGTTGGCCGAGTGCTTGGCGCCTTCGCGGACCTGGACCAGGCCGCGGTAGGCGGCTCGTCCGCCGCCGCGGGCCACGGACTTGGAGACGATCGAGCTCTTGGTGTTCGGCGCGATGTGGACCATCTTGGAGCCGGTGTCCTGGTGCTGGCCTTCGCCGGCGAACGCGATGGACAGGGTCTCGCCCTTGGCACCCTCGCCCACAAGGTAGACGGCCGGGTACTTCATGGTGACCTTGGAGCCGATGTTGCCATCGATCCACTCCATGGTGGCGCCCTCTTCGCAGATGGCGCGCTTGGTCACCAGGTTGTACACGTTGGTGGACCAGTTCTGGATGGTCGTGTAGCGGACGCGGGCGCCCTTCTTCACGATGATTTCCACAACGGCGGAGTGCAGCGAGTCCGAGGTGTAGATCGGCGCGGTGCAGCCTTCGATGTAGTGGACGTAGGAGTCCTCGTCCGCGATGATCAGCGTGCGCTCGAACTGGCCCATGTTTTCGGTGTTGATGCGGAAGTACGCCTGCAGCGGGATGTCCACGTGGACGCCCTTGGGCACGTACACGAACGAACCGCCGGACCAGACGGCCGTGTTCAGCGAGGCGAACTTGTTATCGC
The DNA here is from genome assembly GCF_020532805.1 of Arthrobacter sp. SO5. GTDB lineage: Bacteria > Actinomycetota > Actinomycetes > Actinomycetales > Micrococcaceae > Arthrobacter. The sequence goes on from NZ_MQTQ01000065.1 coordinate 90,528, forward strand.
CCACCGGAATGATCGTGCCGAAGTACTCCTGGAAGATCTCCGGGTGCTCGCGCAGTGCCGTGTCGGTGTCCAGGAAGATGACGCCCTGCTGCTCCAGGTCCTCGCGGATCTGGTGGTAGACGACCTCGGACTCGTACTGGGCGGCGACGCCGGAGACGAGGCGGCTGCGCTCTGCTTCCGGGATGCCCAGCTTCTCGTAGGTGTTCCGGATGTCCTCTGGCAGGTCTTCCCAGGTCTTGGCCTGCTTCTCCGTGGAGCGCACGAAGTACTTGATGTTGTCGAAGTCGATGCCGGAGAGGTCTGCACCCCAGGTGGGCATGGGCTTGCGGTCGAAGTACTTCAGGCCCTTGAGGCGCAGGTCCAGCATCCATTCCGGCTCGTTCTTCTTCGCCGAAATGTCCCGGACAACGTCATCATTGATGCCGCGGCGGGCGTTGGCCCCGACGTCGTTCTTGTCGGCCCAGCCGTATTCGTAGTTGCCGATTCCGTGGAGCTCGGGATTCTTTTCCAGAATCTCCGAAATCACAGTAGATTCAGCAACCTTCTTCTCTGATAGTTGGTCCGTCATCACGGCCTTTCTTGCAGATGGTTGGATACTTCGTCCAGGTTGCCCGGGGTGGTTGCAGGGCGGTGTTGCCCAGCGGCCGCCGGACGGCCTGTAGGTATATGGGTGGTGCACACGTGCCCGCCGCGTGCCAGGGTGGACAGCCGGCGTACGTCGACGCCGACCAACCGGGAGAACACCTCGGTCTCCACGTCGCAGAACACGGGGAACTGGGCGGCCAGCTGCTGGATGGGGCAGTGGCCCTGGCACAGCTGCACGCTTGAAAGCGCCGCGGGCAGGGGGGCTTTGGCTTCGATGGACGCAGCGGAGGCGACAAAGCCGTCGCGGGTGAGTGCCTCGGCGAGCACCAGGGCGCGGGCCCTGATGTCCGGCCCGGCCTCCTCGATCTCGGGCGCGTAGCGGCGCTCCATCTCCGCAAACCGTTCGACGGCGAACTGCCGCACCGCCTCGGGGCCCGCCATTTCGCTGAGCCGCTGCAAGGCCAGCGTGGCGATGTCGAGGTAGTCGTTGCCAAGGGTGGACTGCCCCTGAGAGCTGAGCACGTAACGGCGGGCGGGGCGTCCCGCGCGGGCGCCGGAGCGGGCCACCCGCTTGACCTCGATCACGCCGTGGCGTGAGAGGTGGTCCAGGTGGCGGCGGACGGCGGCCGGGGTAAAGCCGAGCAGGTCGCCAAGTTCGGCGGCGCTGATCGGTCCGTGCTCGAGCACCGCGTTCAGGACGCGGTCGCGGGTGCGTTCATCGGCGTCGGACGCGTGCACCGCTGCCGGAGGCACTACCGCAGCCGCCGCCGGAGGCGTGGCGGCGGCAGCGGTGGCCGCCCCGCGCCGCACAACGGCAAGAGAGGAAGTAGAGCTCATGGAATACACAACACAATCATGTCGTAATTTACTCCCCCGATCCAGTAAGGCATGGCTATGCTCCGGGGGCCCGATGACGCCCCCGCCGCTGGGTGCAAGCGGGGTGCGGGCCGCGCCGGCCGGTACTACATCCCGTAGAATGCTTTGGTGCGATCTCCCGAGTCCCCCGTCCTGGCCATCAGCGGGCTAGTTAAGGATGTTGGCCCGTTGCCCGCCCTTGACGGGAAGATGCTGCGGGTCGTCAGCGGCCTGTCCCTCTGCGCGGAGCGCGGGCAGGTCACGGCACTGCTGGGCGCCAACGGTGCGGGCAAGACCACCACCATCGAATGCGCCCAGGGGCTGCAGAAACGCACGGCCGGCAGCATCAGCCTGCTGGGCCAGGACCCGGACACTGCCGGCGCCGGACTGCGCGCGCGCGTCGGCGTCATGCTGCAGGACGGCGGGCTGCCGCCGTCGGCCCGTCCCATTCCCCTGCTTCGGCATATTGCCGGCATGTATCAGGACCCGTGGCCCGTGGACGAGCTCATCACCCGGCTCGGCATCGACGCATTCAGCCGCACCTCGGTGCGGCGCCTGTCCGGCGGGCAGAAACAGCGGCTCGCCCTCGCCGCCGCCCTCGTCGGAAACCCCGAGGTCCTCTTCCTCGACGAACCAAGCGCCGGGCTGGACCCGCAGTCCCGGCAGATGGTGTTTGAACTCATCTCCGAACTGCGCAACCGCGGGATGGGGATCATCCTGACCACCCACCTCATGGACGATGCCCAGCGCCTCGCCGACTACGTCTACATCATCGACGCCGGCCGCAACGTTGCCGAGGGCACGGTCGCGCAGCTTCTTGCCCACCAGCTCCCCGCCGGTGCCGGCGAACAGCACATCCGGACGCTGCTGTTCGAAACCCGGCCCGGACTCGATTTCACGGATGTCCTGCCCGACGGCGTCGTCGTCACGGAAGCGCGTGCCGGCAGCTATGCCGCCACCGGTGCCCTGACGCCGTCGGACCTGGCCGCGCTGACGGCCTGGTGGGCAGCGCGGGGGATCATGCCCAGCTCCCTGAGCCTGGAGGCGCGCAGCCTCGAGGACGTCTTCCTGGACATCTCCGGAAGGGAGATCCGATGACCAGCGTTCCAGCCGGCGCCCTGGCGGGCAATGCCCCTCCCCCTGGCCCCGGGCCGGGCAGCGCACCCGCGCCGCTCCTGCGCCGGATCCTGCTGCAGGGTAAATACGAGACCGTCACCATGCTCCGGAACGGTGAGCAGCTGATCCTGGCGATTGTGCTGCCGTTGCTGGCCATGGTGGGCCTGACCGTCACGCCCCTGTTGGACGGGCTCGGCTCCAGCCGGATCAACGTGGCCGTGCCCGGCATCCTGGCCCTGTGCGCGATGTCCACCGCCTTTACCGGGCAGGGCATTTCCACCGGCTTTGACCGCCGCTACGGCGTCCTGCGCTTCCTGTCCACCACTCCCCTGGGCCGGACCGGGCTGATTGCCGGGAAAGTCCTGGCCGTCCTGGCCGTGCTCTTCCTGCAGGTGCTCGTGGTCTCCGCGGTCGCCCTGATGCTTGGCTGGCAGCCCGATCCGCTGGGTTGGCTGCCGGGGCTTGCCCTGCTGGTGCTGGGCGCCGCGTCCTTCACCGCGCTGGGCCTGCTCGTGGCCGGCACCGTCAGGCCGGAGGCGACCCTGGCTATCACCAACCTGCTGTGGATCCTGCTGGGCGCACTGGGCGGGATCGTGATCCCGGCCGAGCGGCTGCCCGCGCCGGCACAGGCCGTGGTGCACTTCCTGCCTTCAGGGGCGCTGGGACAGGCACTGCGGGACGCTTTCCTGGACGGCACTGTCAATGCCGGTGCCGTTATTGTCCTGCTGCTGTGGACGGCCGTCGCCGGCGGCGCAGCAACCCGTTGGTTCAAGTGGAATTGAGAATACTGTGAGTACGGCGTCCCGCCCCCGGATCGTTTCCCGGCTTGCCTCCAGGCTGCCCGTTACCGTCGACCCGACCGTCAGGCGGCTTGCCGTGCTGTCGCTCATCGGCCAGATCGTGCTCGTGGTCACCGGCGGAGCAGTCCGCCTCACGGCCTCGGGCCTCGGCTGCCCGACGTGGCCGCGCTGCACGAACGCCTCCCTCGTGAACACCCCGGAGATGGGGATCCACGGCATCATCGAGTTCGGCAACCGGCTCCTGACCTTCGCGCTGGCCGCCGTCGCCGTCATGATGCTCGTGTACCTGTGGAACCTGCGCAGGGAACGCCGCGACCTGTTCCTGCTGGCCCTCGGCCTGCTGGCCAGCATCCCGGTCCAGGCCGTGATCGGCGGCATCACCGTGCTGACCGGGCTGAATCCCTGGGTGGTGGGCCTGCACTTCCTGGTCTCCATGGCGCTCGTGGTTCTCGCGACGCTGCTCGTGAACCGGGCCTTCGGCCGCACGGGCAGGGCCCGGACTGCTGAACTGGCCGCGCTGCCGGGCGCCGCACGCCCGGTGATGACCGCCGTCGCGCTCTTCTCCGCAATTGCCGTCTGCCTGGGCGTCGTCGTGACCGGAGCCGGCCCCCACGCGGGTGACGCCGACGCGCCGCGCAACGACCTGGACTGGGACCTGTTCTCGCACATCCACGCCGTCCCGGCCTACCTCGTGACCGCGGGGGCGCTGTTCGGACTGTTCCTGGTCCTCCGGGACCGGATCGGCGGCCCCTTCCGCAGCGCCGTGTTCATGCTCCTGGGCGTGACCGTGCTGCAGGCCGTCATCGGGTTCACGCAGTACTACAACGGCATCCCGGCGCTGCTGGTCGGAGCGCACATGTTGGGTGCCGCGCTGCTGATGAGCGCCGCCACCAACGCAGCAGACCTGGCCCGCTACAGCCCGGTGAAGTAGCCCGGCGAAGTAGCCCGGCTAAGTAGCGCCCCAACAAACAACGCGGGGTCACTTACGGCCCATCCGGAGTGCCGGAATGGGCCGTAAGTGACCCCGCGTTGTGGTTGCTGCGGAGAGGGGCGGGGGTGCTAGCCGCCCATGATCGGGGAACCGATGAACGGGTCCACGGCCAGGGCGATGAACAGCAGGGTCAGGTAGCTGATGGACCCGTGGAAGACCTTCATGGCGCCCTTGTTGGACACATCCCCGTCGTGCGCCCGCGTGTACAGGGCGTGGGATTCGTAGAGGAACCACCCGCCGGCAGCGACGGCGGTGACGGTGTAGACCCAGCCGGCGCCGCCGGCCGGAACCAGCAGCAGCGAGCAGGCCACCATGGCCCACGCGTACAGGACAACCTGCACCGAGACCACCTTGGCGCCGGCGATGGCACCAAGCATCGGCACGTTGGCGTTGCGGTAATCCTCGCCGTAGCGCATGGACAGCGGCCAGTAGTGCGGCGGGGTCCAGAGGAAGATCACCATGAAGAGGACGACGGCGGGCCACTCCACCGTGTTGGTCACGGCGGCCCAGGCAATCAGGACGGGGAAGCAGCCCGCGGCCCCGCCCCAGACGATATTTTGGGCGGTGCGGCGCTTGAGGATCATCGTGTAGATGACAACGTAGAAGACGATCGCGCCGAGTCCCAGCCAGGCGGCCAGCGGGTTGGCCCCGAACCAGAGGATCGCGATCGCGGCCGCGCCGAGGAGCCAGGAAAAGACGAGGGCCTCGCGCGGGGTGACCTCGCCGGTGACCAGCGGCCGCTTCTCGGTGCGGTGCATCAGTTTGTCAATGTCGCGGTCGATGTAGCAGTTGAAGGCGCCGGCACTGCCGGCGGCAAATGCGCCGCCCACGAGCGTCGCCAGGATCAGCCCGATCGACGGGAAGCCGCGCTCCGCGTAGATCATGGTGGGCAGGGTGCTGACCAGCAGGAGTTCGATGACGCGCGGTTTCGTGAGGGCCAGGTAGGCCTTGGCCTTTCGGGCGTAGCCGATTCTCCCCGGGTTGGGAGTGGTGGTCAGCGGCGTATCTGTTGTGCTCACGGTGGCAGTCACTCTGTTCTGTCTCGCTGTTCAGTCCGGCTTGCTTATGCAACGCGCGATTCGTACGGAGGGGGTCCACGCGCAGTGCGCGGGCGGGTCCTCGCCCCCGTGGGTAGCCACGCACCATCATACCGCGGACCCGCGGGACGCCGGGCCCCCGGGGGTGCCCGGCCACACGGAAATGGTTCGACCTTGTTAACGGGTGCCCACCGCCGCCGCGGAGGACGGTGATTCCTATCAGCGGAAATCCGGTCCATTTGGTGAGATATGCGCTGCCCGGCAGGCGGAATAGGGCTAAGCTGTCTCCAGGTCAGCGCGCACTGGTCACTGCCTGCAGGCGGTCTCCCGGGCGGCAAATGTGCGGCTGCATCTGCACCCGTGCCAAGGCACACGCGACTGAATGATAGATCAACGTTTCGATGGTGAACGGCTGGTACGTACCGCAGCGGGCACCGAACTGTGCCCCGGGCGGGACTGACCCTACCATCCGCCGTCAGCATAGAGAGGGGCCCGGTTTTCGTGCCACATTTGGAAGAGCAAGAACTGTCATGGACCAGCTTGGACCAGCGCGCCGTGGACACCGTCCGCGTCCTCGCCGCCGACGCCGTGGAGAAGGTCGGCAACGGCCACCCCGGCACCGCGATGAGCCTGGCGCCGGCCGCCTATCTCCTCTTCCAGAAGCTGATGCGGCACGACCCCAAGAACCCCGACTGGCTGGGACGGGACCGTTTTATCCTTTCCCCCGGCCACACCTCGCTGACGCTCTACATCCAGCTCTTCCTCTCCGGCTACGGCCTGGAGCTGACTGACCTGCAGGCCCTGCGCACGTGGGGTTCGCTGACCCCGGGCCACCCGGAATACCGGCACACCGCCGGAGTCGAAATCACCACCGGCCCGCTGGGCCAGGGGCTCGCCTCGGCCGTTGGCTTCGCGTACTCCCAGCGGCGCCAACGCGGCCTCTTCGACGCCGACGCCGCCCCGGGCACCAGCCCGTTCGACCACACCATCTGGGTCATCGCCTCCGACGGGGACCTGCAGGAAGGCGTCACCTCCGAAGCGTCCTCGCTTGCCGGCCACCAGGAGCTCGGCAACCTCGTCGTCATCTACGACGAGAACCACATCTCCATCGAGGACGACACCGACGTCGCCTTCACCGAGGATGTGCTGAAGCGCTACGAGGCCTACGGCTGGCACACCCAGCGTGTCGACTGGACCCGGACCGGGGAGTACAAGGAGGACGTGCAGGAACTTCACGCCGCCCTCCTCGCCGCCAGGGCCGAGACGGACAAGCCCTCCATCATCTCGCTGCGCACCATCATCGGCTACCCGGCGCCCAAGAAGCAGAACACCGGCAAGATCCACGGCTCGGCGCTCGGCGCCGAGGAAGTCGCGGCCCTCAAGGAGGTCCTCGGCTTCGACCCGGCCCGCACCTTCCAGGTTGACGAGGACGTCCTCGCCCACACCCGGGAAGCGGTGGACCGCGGGGCGGCTGCCCGGAGCGAGTGGCAGGCCGCCTTCGAGGCATGGCAGGCAGGCAACTCCGAGGGTGCCGCGCTGCTGGAACGCGTAGAGGCCCGGAAGCTCCCGGCCGAGCTCGACGCCGCCCTCCCGGTTTTCGAGGCAGGCAAGGATGTGTCCACGCGGGCCGCCTCCGGCAAGGTGCTGAACGCGATCGGGCCGGTCATGCCGGAACTGTGGGGCGGCTCTGCTGACCTCGCCGAGTCCAACAACACCACCATCGAGGGCTCGCCGTCGTTCATCCCCGCCTCCCGGCAGACGAAAGCGTGGAAGGGCAACCCGTACGGACGGGTGCTGCACTTCGGCATCCGCGAGCACGCTGCGGCGTCGATCGTGAACGGCATCAGCCTGCACGGGCGCACCCGCGCCTTCTCGGGCACGTTCCTGATCTTCAGCGACTACCAGCGCCCGGCGATCCGCCTCGGCGCGCTCATGGGGGCCCCGTCCCTGTACGTCTGGACGCATGACTCGATCGGGCTCGGCGAAGACGGACCGACCCACCAGCCCGTGGAGCAGCTCGCCTCGCTGCGGGCCATCCCGGGCCTGGACGTAGTCCGTCCGGGCGACGCCAACGAGGTCGCGGCGGCCTGGAAGATGATGCTGGAGAACCACGGAAACCCGGCCGGCATTGTCCTGACCCGGCAGAACATCCCCACCTACGCCCGCGGAACAGGTGACGCCGAAGGTGACGCGTTCGGCTCCACCGCCGGCGTCGCCAGGGGCGGCTACGTCCTGGCTGAAGCGTCGGACAACGGCCGGACCGCCGAGGCCCGGGTCATCCTGATCGGTACCGGTTCCGAGGTCCAACTGGCCGTCGACGCCCGCGAAGCCCTGCAGGCCGAAGGCATCCCCACCCGCGTCGTGTCCATGCCCTGCGTGGAATGGTTCACGAAGCAGGACGCCGCCTACCGGGAAGCCGTACTCCCCGCCGCGGTCAAGGCACGTGTCTCCGTCGAAGCCGGACTGGCCCTGGGTTGGAAGGAATTCGTCGGCGACGCCGGGCGCTCGGTCTCGCTCGAGCACTTCGGCGCTTCAGCCGACTACAAGCGCCTCTTCCAGGAATTCGGCATCACCGCTGAGGCCGTCGCCGCCGCGGCCAAGGAATCCCTCGCCGGCCTCCCCGCCTGACCCAAACTTCACGCTTTCCGGGCCGCCGCCCCACCGGGCGGCGGCCCCAGACTCCAGGAGTGACATATGACCCCCACCTCTACCCCCACGCAGCAGCTCTCCGATGCCGGCGTCTCGATCTGGCTCGATGACCTCTCCCGCGGGCGCCTCGACACGGGCACCCTGCGCACACTCATTGAAGAGAAGAATGTTGTCGGTGTCACCACGAACCCCAGCATCTTCCACGCGGCGATCACCGCCGGCCACGACTACGACGCCGTCATCGCCGCCCAGGCGGCAGCCGGCGCCAGCGTCGAGCAGACCGTCTTCGCCATCACGACGACGGACGTCGCGGACGCCTGCGACCTCTTCGCCCCGGTGGCTGCCGCCAGTAACGGCGTCGACGGCCGCGTCTCGATCGAAGTGGACCCCCGCCTCGCGTGGGACACCGCCGGCACAATCACCGAGGCCAAGGAACTCTACGCCAAGGTCAACAAGGACAACGTCCTGATCAAGATCCCGGCCACCCTCGAGGGCCTGGAAGCCATCACGGCCACCTTGGCAGCCGGCATCAGCGTCAACGTCACCCTGATCTTCTCGCTGGAGCGCTACCGCGCCGTCATCAACGCCTTCCAGAGCGGACTGGAGCAGGCCAGGGACAACGGCCATGACCTCGCCAGGATCCATTCGGTGGCCTCCTTCTTCGTCTCCCGCGTGGATTCCGAAATCGACAAGCGCCTCGACGCGATCGGCACCGACGAGGCACGCGCCCTCAAGGGCAAGGCCGGGCTGGCGAACGCCCGCCTCGCCTACCAGGTCTACGAAGAGCTCTTCTCCACCGAGCGCTGGGCCGTCCTGGCGGACGCCGGAGCCCGCCCGCAGCGTCCGCTGTGGGCCTCCACGGGTGTGAAGGACCCGGCCTACCCGGACACCCTGTACGTCACGGAACTCGTCGCCCCCGGCGTCGTGAACACCATGCCGGAAAAGACTCTCGACGCGACGTTTGACCACGGCACCGTCACCGGCAACACGATCAGCCGCGGCTACGACGACGCCAACGCCACGCTGAACGCCCTCGACGCCCTCGGCATCTCCTACAACGAGGTTGTCGCGGTGCTCGAGTCCGAAGGCCTGGACAAGTTCGTGGCGAGCTGGAAGGAACTTCTGGCCGACGTCGAGGTTGCCCTCGCCGCTGCCCGGAAGGACGCCTAGCCCCATGACCACCCTCAGCTACGACGCCACGGGCGCCGCCCGCCTGGCCCACGACCAGCACCTGCCCGCCCTGCTCCAGGACAAGGTGGCCACCCGGATCTTCGCCAAGGACCCCACCCTGTGGGGCCCCGACGCCGAGGCCGAGGCTGCCGTCCGGCTCGGCTGGGTTGAGGCCGCCACCCTCTCCCAGCCGCTCGTGGCGGAGATCCTGGCACTCCGCGACGAGCTCCGCTCGGAAGGGGTCACCCGGATTGTGCTGTGCGGAATGGGCGGTTCCTCGCTGGCCCCCGAGGTCATCGCCGGAACAGCGGGCGTCGAGCTGACAGTGCTGGACAGCACCGACCCGGAACAGGTCGCCGCCGCCCTCGCGGACCGGCTGAGCGAAACCGCGATCGTGGTGTCCTCGAAGTCAGGCTCCACCCTGGAGACGGACTCCCAGCGGCGGATCTTCGAGCACGCGTTCACCGAAGCCGGGCTTGACGCGAAGAGCCGGATCATCATTGTCACCGATCCGGGTTCACCGCTGGACAAGTCCTCCCGTGAGACCGGCTACCGTGCCGTCTTCAACGCCGACCCCAACGTCGGCGGACGCTATTCGGCCCTCACGGCGTTCGGACTGGTGCCGTGCGGCCTCGCCGGCGTCGACATCCAGGCTTTCCTGGACGAGGCGGAAGAAGCCGCCGAGGTCCTGAACGAGGACGGCGCGGAGAACATCGGCCTCGCGCTCGGCGCCGCCCTGGGCGGCACGAACCCGCTGCGCAACAAGATCGTCATCGCCGAGGACGGATCGGGCATCAAGGGATTCGCCGACTGGGCCGAGCAGCTCATCGCCGAATCCACCGGCAAGTCCGGTACCGGCGTGCTGCCGGTCGTGGCAGGACCCTCCTCGCCGGAAGCCGTCCGCGGCGCCGCCGACGTTTTGGTGATCCGGCTCGTCGCCCCTGACGCCGACGTCCAGCTCGGCGAGAACGAAGTGGCGATCGCCGGCGGACTGGCCACGCAGATGATGACGTGGGAGTTCGCCACGGTTGTGGCCGGGCGCCTCCTCGGCATCAATCCCTTTGACCAGCCGGACGTCGAGGCCGCCAAGGTGGCCGCCCGCGGTCTGCTGGATGCCCAGCCGGACCCGACGCCGGCAAACTTCACCGACGGCGCCATCGAGGTCCGCGGCGGGGACTGGCTCGGCGGCGCCGGCAGTGCCGCGGAAGCGGTGGGCGCACTGGTCCGGGAGCTCGGCGCGGACGGCTACCTCAGCGTCCAGGCCTACCTTGACCGGCTCGCCTACGCGCCGCTGGAGGGTGTCCGGGACCAGCTGGCAGCGCTCAGCGGCCGTCCCGTCACGTTCGGCTGGGGCCCGCGGTTCCTGCACTCCACCGGCCAGTTCCACAAGGGCGGGCCCGGGATCGGCGTCTTCCTGCAGGTGACGGCCGCGGCCGATGCCGACCTCGCCATCCCGGACCGTCCCTTCACCTTCGGCGAACTGATCTCGGCGCAGGCGGCCGGCGACGCCCAGGTGCTTTCCGATCACCGCCGTCCGGTCTTGCGCCTGCACCTCACGGACCGCGCAGCCGGCGTCCGCCAGTTGCAGGATCTCGTCACGACGCTCGCCGGCCAGGCCGCACCCTCCCTCGAAAGCTAAGGCACCCACGCAAAATGCCAGAAACAATGACCGGCGGCCGGAAGCCCGCGGGCCGGGGGCGCAACCCGCTCCGGGACCCGCGGGACCGCCGCCTGAACCGCATCGCCGGACCGTCCTCGCTGGTCCTGTTCGGGGTCACGGGGGACCTCGCCCGCAAGAAGCTCATGCCGGCCGTCTACGACCTTGCCAACCGCGGACTGCTCCCGCCCAGCTTCGCCCTGGTGGGCTTCGCCCGGCGGCAGTGGGACAACGAGGACTTCGCCGCCGAAGTGAAAGCTGCGGTGAAGGCCTACGCCCGGACCCCGTTCGACGAAACGGTGTGGAAGCAGCTGTCCGAGGGCATCCGCTTCGTGCAGGGCGAGTTCGACGACGACGACGCCTTCGAGCGGCTCAGCGACACCGTCGATGAGCTCGACGAACAGCGCGGAACCCGCGGCAACCACGCGTTCTACCTCTCCATCCCGCCAAACGCCTTCGAGCAGGTCTGCCGGCAGCTGTCCAAGCACGGCCTGGCGCAGGCCGAGGGCGACAAATGGCGCCGGGTGGTCATCGAGAAGCCCTTCGGGCACAACCTCGAATCGGCCCGCCAGCTCAACGACATCGTCGAGTCGGTCTTCCCGCCGGACGCGGTCTTCCGGATCGACCACTACTTGGGTAAAGAGACGGTCCAGAACATCCTGGCGCTGCGCTTCGCCAACCAGCTCTTCGAGCCGCTGTGGAACGCCAACTACGTGGACCACGTGCAGATCACCATGGCCGAGGACATCGGCACCGGCGGCCGGGCCGGGTATTACGACGGCGTGGGCGCGGCACGCGACGTCATCCAGAACCACCTCCTGCAGCTGCTCGCGCTGACCGCCATGGAGGAGCCGATCTCCTTCAACGCGGACCACCTGCGCGCCGAAAAGGAAAAGGTCCTCGCCGCCGTGAGGCTCCCCGAGGACCTTTCCACCCACTCGGCCCGCGGTCAGTTCACGGGCGGCTGGCAGGGCGGCGAAAAGGTCGTCGGCTATCTGGAGGAGGACGGCATCCCGGCCGACTCCAAGACGGAGACGTTCGCCGCGATCCGGGTGGACATCAACACCCGGCGCTGGTCCGGGGTGCCGTTCTACCTGCGCGCCGGCAAACGGCTGGGCCGCCGGGTGACGGAGATCGCCGTCGTGCTCAAGCGCGCCCCCAACCTGCTCTTCACGGACCACGGTGAGGACGACTTCGGCCAGAACGCCGTCGTGATCCGGGTCCAGCCCGACGAGGGCGCCACCATCCGCTTCGGTTCCAAAGTCCCCGGCACCCAGATGGAAGTCCGCGACGTGACCATGGACTTCGGTTACGGGCACTCCTTCACCGAATCCAGCCCCGAGGCCTACGAACGCCTCATCCTCGATGTGCTGCTCGGCGAGCCGCCGCTGTTCCCGCGCCACGCGGAGGTGGAGCTGTCCTGGAAAATCCTCGATCCCTTCGAGGACTACTGGGCGTCCCTGAACGAACAGCCCGAGCCCTACGGACCCGGAAGCTGGGGCCCCGCCTCCGCCGACGAGCTCCTTGCCCGCGACGGACGAACCTGGAGAAGGCCATGATCGTAGATCTTCCCGACACCACCACCTCCAAGATCTCCAAGAAGCTCATGGCCCTGCGCGAGCAGGGCGGCGTGATCGCGCTGGGCCGGGTGCTGACCCTGGTGGTGGTCACCAAGTCCGGGCTGGAAGAGGAGGCCATCGAGGCCGCCAACGAGGCCAGCCGGGAGCACCCTTGCCGGATCATCGTCCTGGCCGACGCCGGGGCCAAGACCCCGACCCGGCTCGACGCGCAGATCCGGGTGGGCGGCGACGCCGGAGCCTCCGAGGTGGTCGTGCTGCGCGGTTACGGTGAGCTCGCCGAGGAAAGCGAATCGCTCGTCGCGGCCCTGCTCCTGCCGGATGCGCCGATCGTGGCCTGGTGGCCGCACGGGGCCCCGAAGAACGCCTGCGAGACCTCCATCGGCAGGATCGCCCACCGCCGGATCACGGATTCGGCCAACGAGGCCGATCCGCAGCGCGCACTCGAGAACATCCGCCGCACCTACAGGGACGGCGACACCGATCTTGCCTGGACCCGGCTGACCAACTGGCGGATCCAGCTTGCCGCGGCGCTGGACCAGGTGGACGCGTCCCCGGTGACGGCGGTCGCCGTCGAAGGGGCCTCCGACTCCCCCAGCACCATCCTGCTCGCTGCCTGGCTGACGGTGGCCCTGGACGCACCGGTGACGATCGTCGCGGACCCCGCCGGCACCGGCATCCGGCGCGTCCGGCTCACCCGCACCGGCGGGGACGTGCAGCTCTTCCGGCCGGGCCTCACCGTCGCCGAACTGACCCAGCCCGGGCAGCCGGTCCAACGGATCTCGCTGCCGCGCCGCAGCCTGAAGGACTGCCTGGCCGAGGAGCTGCGCCGGCTGGATCCCGACGAAGTGTTCGGTGAAGTGATTACTATTGGACTGCCCCGTACCAACCTAAGGAGTGTCCGTCCCAGTGAGCGCTGACCCCAGAGTAAGCATCCATCCCGACTCGTCCGTGCTCATGGCCGCGATCGCGGCCCGCCTGATAACCAAGCTTGTGGATATCCAGGACAGACACGGCGAGGCGACAGTGGTGCTTACCGGGGGCTCGATGGGAATCGGCTCGCTCAAGGCCGTGGCCGACTCGCCGGCGGCGCCGGCGGTCGATTGGTCCAAGGTGAACTTCTGGTGGGGCGATGAACGCTTTGTGGCCGCGGACGATCCCGAGCGCAACGCGGGCCAGGCGCAGGAGGCGCTGCTCTCCCGCATTGCGGCGGACCCGGCCCGTATCCACGTGCCGGGATCCGCGGATGACTTCGCGACGCCCGAGGAAGCTGCTGCGGACTATGCCCGGCGGCTCGCGGAAGCGGCGGCTGCTGAGCACGCAGCCGATATGTCCGATGACCGTCCGGAGAGCCCGGGGACGCTCCCCCGTTTCGACATTGTCCTGCTGGGCGTCGGACCGGACGCGCACGTGGCCTCGCTCTTCCCCGAGCACGCCGGCATCCGGGAAAAGGAAATGACCGTCGTGGGCGTCCGGAATTCACCCAAGCCCCCGCCCCTGCGGGTGTCCCTGACCCTGCCGGCGATCAACAGCGCCTCGGAGATCTGGATGGTGGTGGCCGGCGAGGACAAGGCCGGCGCTGTGGGGCTGGCGCTGGCCGGCGCGAACCCGGTGCAGGTGCCGGCGGCAGGTCCCCGCGGCCGGAACGAAACGCTGTGGCTGATCGACGAGAACGCGGCCGCGAGGGTTCCGGAACAGTTGGTCCGCAAAGGCTAACCCGCCCGGGTGCTACGGGAGGTTCCGGCTGGCCCGCAGTCTCTCCAGCGCTCCGGCCAGGACGTCTTCGGCGTCCTGGCTGGAGCGCCGTTCTTTGACGTAATCGAGGTGGCTTTTGTACCCCTCCGGTTGAATGTCCTCGAGGGCGAACTGCGACTCGTCCCGGGTGCCTGTGCCGCCGCAGTGGCGGCAGTCCCAGACGCCGGGGATCTGGTCCTCGGGAAGCTGGGCGAAAACGAGTGCCGTTTCGTGGCCCTTGGCGCACCAGTAGGAGACACGGATGCGGGGTTGCCGCGCCGCCGCCCCGTCCCGGGGTTCCTGGCGGGGCGAGGCCCCTTCGGTGGCTCCTACGCGGACGCCCTTGAATCCGGAGGCGGAATGCAGCATCGTGAACTCCTGGCTACTGAAGTGGTGGGTATGTGCACGCAATCAGCGCCAGTGTAGATCTTCAGTTCCCGATGCCGGGAGGGCCAAAAGGACCGCTTTTGACCCTTGTCGAAAGGCGTCCTAGGAGTCGGCGCCGGTGCTGAACCGCATGATCAGGCCCAGACCGATGATCACCAGGCCCCACGTGATGCCCAGGATGATCGTGAAGCGGTTCAGGTTCCGCTCGGCAACGCCGGAGGAGCTGAGTCCGGAGCTCATGCCGCCACCGAACATGTCCGACAGACCGCCGCCACGCCCCTTGTGGAGGAGGATGAGCAGGGTCAGCAGGAGACTGGTGATGCCCAGGAGAACCTGCAGAATGACATGAAGAACGTCCACGACGGCCTTTCAGAAGAATTGGATTGCGGGGGCCACGACTGTGTCCGGACTAATCCGTCAGCAGGTGACTCTCGAACCTGACAATATTAGCAAACTCGGCGGCATCCAGGCTGGCACCACCAACAAGCAATCCATCCACGTCGCGTTCGTGGAGGATGGACGCGGCGTTGCTGGCCTTGACCGAACCGCCGTAGAGGAGCCGGGTCTTGTTGGCGACGTCCGCGCCGAAGAGGGTGGCGAGCTCGGCGCGGATGGCGGCGCACATTTCCTGGGCGTCCCCGGGTCCGGCGACTTCGCCTGTTCCGATGGCCCAGACAGGCTCGTACGCGACCACAAGCTCGGCGGCCTGTTCCGGCGTGAGGCCGTCGACGCCGGCACGGAGCTGGGCGAGCGTGTGGTCAACGTGGGTGCCGGCCTGGCGGATCTCGAGGCCCTCGCCGACACAGAGTACCGGGGTGATGCCGTGCCGGAACGCGGCTTTGGTCTTGGCGTTGAGCAGCTCGTCGGTTTCGTGGTGGTGGGTGCGGCGTTCGCTGTGGCCGACCAGGACGTAACGGCAGCCGAGCTTGGACAGGAACTGGCCCGAGACTTCGCCGGTGTAGGCGCCGGAGTCGAACTGGGAGAGGTCCTGGCCGCCGTAGACGACTTTGAGTTCATCGCCCTGGACAAGCGTCTGGACGCCGCGGAGATCGGTGAACGGCGGGAACACGGCGACCTCCACCCGGCTGAAGTCGTGCTTGGCGTCGGACAGGGTCCAGGCCAGTTTCTGCAGGAGGGTGATGCCCTGGACGTGGTCCATGTTCATCTTCCAGTTTCCCGCGATGAAGGGCGTGCGGCCGAAGGTGCCGTTAGTTGACGTAGTCACGTGGTCTCCAAAAAATTCGTTGCAGTGGAACAGCCGGCAGGGCGCCCAGTCCGGAGACAGGCGCCCCGCCTGCTGGCGGGTCTAGCGGTCCAGGACGCTCAATCCGGGGAGTTCCTTGCCTTCAAGGTACTCAAGGCTGGCGCCGCCGCCGGTGGAAATGTGCCCGAACTGGTCATCGGCGAAGCCGAGGGTCCGGACCGCAGCGGCGGAGTCGCCGCCGCCCACGACGGTGAACGCTTCCGTCTCCGTGAGCGCCTGGGCGATGGCCCGGGTGCCGGCGGCGAAGGCGGGGAACTCGAAGACGCCCATGGGTCCGTTCCAGAACACCGTCCTGGCGCCCCTGATCCGTGCCGCGAAGGCCGCCGCCGATTCCGGACCGATGTCCAGGCCGATCCCCTGGGCTCCGAAGCTGCTGCCCTCGATGGCGTCCGCACGGACCGTTTCGTAGTCCGCGTCCGCGGCGAACGTGCCGGCCACCACG
This sequence comes from Arthrobacter sp. SO5, assembly GCF_020532805.1. Classification (GTDB taxonomy): domain Bacteria; phylum Actinomycetota; class Actinomycetes; order Actinomycetales; family Micrococcaceae; genus Arthrobacter. Next base: position 106,792 of record NZ_MQTQ01000065.1, read on the forward strand.
ACGTCGGTGGGAACCACGAATTCAGTCCCGGCGTCCGCAGCGCGCTTGAGATAGTCCTGGACGACCGGGATCTGGTCCGCTTCCAGCAGGCTGCCGGCCACCTTGTGGCCGGCAGCTGCGAGGAAGGTGAACAGCATGCCGCCGCCGACCAGGATGGTGTCTGCCTTGCCGATGAGGTTCTCGATCACGGCCAGCTTGTCCGAGACCTTGGAACCGCCCAGCACCACCACGTAGGGCCGCTGGGTGTCGGTGGTGAGCTTGCGGAGCACCTCGACTTCGGTGCGGACGAGGTCGCCCTGGTAGGACGGCAGCCGGGTCGCGACGTCGTACACGCTGGCATGCCTGCGGTGCACGGCGCCAAAGGCGTCGTCCACGAAGGCGCCGTGGGAACCGGTGAGGGCCACGAGCTCATCCGCGAACGCGCCGCGCTCGGCGTCGTCCTTGGAGGTCTCGCGGGCGTCGAAGCGCACGTTCTCCAGCACCAGGGCCTCGCCGTCCTGCAGCGCCGCAGCCGATGCCTTGGCGGAGCCGCCGACGGTGTCTTTCGCGAGGGAGACCTTGAAGGAGGCAAGCTCGGCGAGCCGCGCCACGGCGGGCGTGAGCGAGTACTTGTCCTCAGGCGCCCCCTTGGGACGGCCGAGGTGTGCTGTGACCAGCACGCGGGCGCCGGCGTCCGTGAGCTTCGCAAGCACTGGCAGGGAGGCCTTGATGCGGCCGTCGTCAGTCACTGAAGAGCCGTCGAGCGGCACGTTCAGGTCACTTCTGACCAGAACGTACCGCCCGCGGACACCATCAGCGATCAGTTCGTCGAGGGTGTGGAATGTCATGAGTCTTACCCTAGCCCAGCTTGGCTGCGACAAGCTCCGTGAGGTCCACGAGGCGGTTGGAGTAGCCCCATTCGTTGTCATACCAGGAAACGACCTTGACCTGGTTGCCGATCACCTTGGTCAGGCCGGAGTCGAAGATCGAGGACGCCGGGTCCCCGACGATATCCGAGGAGACGATGGGCTCATCGGTGTACGTCAGCAGGCCCTTGAGCTCTGCGGTCTCGGAGGCTGCCTTGAGGGCGGCGTTGACTTCCGCGACGGTGGTCTCGCGGGACACGGTGACCGTCAGGTCCGTTGCGGAACCGGTCGGGACCGGCACGCGGATGGCGTAGCCATCGAGCTTGCCCTTGAGCGCCGGCAGGACCAGGCCAATCGCCTTGGCCGCACCCGTGGAGGTGGGGACCATGTTGATGGCTGCTGCGCGGGCCCGGCGGAGGTCCTTGTGCGGTCCGTCCTGCAGGTTCTGGTCGGCGGTGTAGGCGTGGATCGTGGTCATGAGGCCGCGCTCGATGCCGAAGGAGTCGTTGATGACCTTGGCCAGCGGGCCGAGGCAGTTGGTGGTGCACGAGGCGTTGGAGATGATGTGGTGCGCGGCCGGATCGTAGAGGCCTTCGTTGACGCCCATCACGATCGTGATGTCCTCGTCCGAGGCGGGGGCGGAGATCAGGACCTTCTTGGCGCCGGCGTCGATGTGCTTCTGCGCATCGGCGGCCTTGGTGAAGAAGCCGGTGGACTCGATCACGATGTCGACGCCCAGCTCGCCCCAGGGCAGCTTGGCGGGATCGCGCTCGGCGAGCACCTTGACGGTCTTGCCGTCGACGACGATGTTGCCGTCCTTGACCTCAATGGTTTCCTGGAGACGGCCCCCGACGGAGTCGTACTTGAAGAGGTGGGCGAGGGCTTCCGGGCTGGTGAGGTCGTTGACCGCAACGATCTCCAGGTCCGCGCCCTGCGCGAGTGCGGCGCGGAAGTAGTTGCGGCCAATACGGCCGAAGCCGTTAATACCAATTCGGGTGGTCACGTTTCAGTCTCCTTGGTGCTCTTGCAAGCACGACTAGTTGAGAAGGCGCTCAAGCCAACTAACAGATCCCGCACGCCATTGGGCAGAGATGATTTACAGATCGGAGGGCGACCAGCCACATTGCTGAAGGCTAGCCGCCTTCCGTGACCCATCTTACGTTTATGTTGGCCGGACCCCGCAATTGCGGGGTCCGGCCGTCCGCGATGCGGGCCAAACGGCGCGGGTTATGAACTTTGTTACATTTTTGCCCGGTGCATCACGCAGCGGGCACGCAAGCCGGGCTGCCTAGAGGGTGATGAGTCCGGTGGCGTTTTTACGCGCCGCCTCGAAACGCCGGGCGACGTCGGCCCAGTTGACGATGTTCCAGAACGCCTTGACGTAGTCGGCCTTGACGTTGACGTAGTCCAGGTAGAAGGCGTGCTCCCACATGTCCAGCATCAGCAGCGGGGTGGTGCCCACGGCGACGTTGCCCTGCTGGTCGTAGAGCTGCTCAATGACCAGGTTGCCGCCGATCGGCTCGTAGGCCAGGAAGGCCCAGCCGGAGCCCTGCAGGGCCAGGGCGGCCGCGCTGAAGTGCGCGCGGAAGGCATCGAAAGAGCCGAAGGCGTCGTCGATCGCTGCCGCGAGTTCGCCCTCGGGCTTGTCGCCGCCGTCCGGGGAGAGGTTCTTCCAGAACACGGAGTGGTTGATGTGCCCGCCGGTGTGGAACGCGAGGTCCTTGGAGAGACGGTTGATGTTGGCGAAGTCGCCCTTCCCGCGCGCCTCGGCGAGCTGGGCGAGGGCGTTGTTGGCCCCGGCCACGTACGCAGCGTGGTGCTTGCTGTGGTGCAGCTCCATGATCCGTGCGGAAATGTGCGGCTCCAGCGCTGCATAGTCATAGCTGAGGTCTGGCAGTACGTACTCGGTCACAAAATCCTCCAATGTCGTGGACAGGTTGTCCGGTTGGTAACTCTCGGATTGTGCATCCGGATGGGTTGGCACCCGGAAGTCTCTGGATCGGGATCCATTGCGCATAGCCGCCGGTGGCCCTGAGGTATTCCCCGCCGCCGGATCCGATTCTTCCCGGTGATCCCGGGGACGGCTACTCGTCCAGCATTTCCGCCGTGACATTGGCCTCCGTGCCGGGGATGCCGAGGTCCTGGGCCTTCTTGTCCGCCATGGCGAGCAGCCGGCGGATCCGCCCGGCGATGGCGTCCTTGGTCATGACCGGATCGGCGAGGCGACCGAGTTCGTCCAGGCTCGCCTGCTTATGGGCCACCCGGAGCTCGCCGGCGTACTTGAGATGGTCCGGGACGTCGTCGCCGAGGATCTCCAGGGCGCGGTCCACCCGGGCGCCGGCGGCGACGGCGGCCTGCGCGGAACGGCGAAGGTTGGCGTCGTCGAAGTTGGCCAGCCGGTTCGCGGTGGCACGGACTTCCTTGCGCATGCGCCGCTCCTCCCAGACCATGAGCGCGTCGTGGGCACCCATCCGGGTGAGCAGCGCGGCGATCGTATCGCCGTCGCGGATCACCACGCGGTCCACTCCCCGGACCTCGCGAGCCTTGGCCTGGATGCCGAGGCGGCGGGCCGCACCGACCAGGGCCAGGGCGGACTCGGGACCCGGGCAGGTGACCTCCATAGCGGAGGACCGGCCCGGCTCGGTCAGCGAGCCGTGCGCCAGGAACGCCCCTCGCCAGACGGCCTCGGCGTCGGCGGCGGAGCCGTTCACCACCACTGAGGGGAGGCCGCGGACCGGGCGTCCCCGGGCGTCGAGCAGGCCGGTCTGGCGGGCTAGGGCCTCGCCGTCGCGCACCACCCGGACCACGTAGCGGCTGCCGCGGCGCAGCCCGCCGCCGGAGACGACGATGATCTCGCTCTGGTGCCCGTAGACCTCGGCGATGGCGGCCCGGAGCCGCCGCGCGGTGGAGGCGAGGTCGACTTCGGCCTCGATCACGATCCGGCCCGAGATGATGTGCAGTCCGCCGGCGAAGCGGAGCATGGCGGAGACTTCAGCCTTGCGGACCGAGGACTTCTTGATGTCCAGCCGGGACAGTTCTTCCTTGACTGATGCTGTCAGTGCCATGGCACCTTTCCTACCTGTTCCCGAAAATGTCGTGGTACGCCGTTGCCAGACGCAGCGGGTCGTGGATCGGCCGGCGGCTCGACGCCCCCACTTTACCCAAGACCACCTCGGCTCCGAGCATCGCGGCGGCCGCTTCGAAGTCCGGGAGGTCCGGTACCGAGGCGGGGTCGGCGAGGACGACGTCGATCGTGAAGCCCGGCGCGTACTCCCGCAGCACCCGCAGATGGTCCGCGGCGGACATGCCCAGGGTCTCCTTCGTGTCCGTGGCGAGGTTCATGGTGAGGCAGCGCCGGGCGGCCGTGCTGCAGAGCGCTTCCCGCATCTCCGGGAGCAGCAGGTGCGGCAGCACGGAGGTGTACCAGGAGCCCGGGCCCAGGATCACCCAGTCGGCCAGTTCGATCGCCGTCAGCGCCTCGATGCAGGCGGGGGCGTCCTCCGGCAGCAGCCGGACGTGTTCCAGGGAACCGGCGACGGCGCATTTCGCCTGGCCGGTGAGGGTCTGCAGTTCGCTGCTGCCGTCAGGTGCGGTGACCCGGACCTGCCCTTCAATGGTGAGCGGGATGCTGGACATCGGCAGGACCTCGCCGCGGGCGCCCAGGAGCGCGCCCGCCCATTTGAGGCCTGCCACGGTGTCGCCCAGGAGCTCCCAGAGCGTGACGATCAGCAGGTTGCCCATGGCGTGCTCGTCGAGGGAGCCGCCGCGGCCCTTGCCGGGCGCGAAGCGGTGCTGCATGACGTCGCGCCAGGTCCGGCCCCAATCCGTGTCGTCACACAGCGCGGACAACGCCATGCGCAGGTCCCCCGGCGGCAGGACGCCGTATTCCTCGCGGAGCCGGCCGGAGGAGCCGCCGTCGTCCGCGACGGTGACGATGGCGGTCAGCTCGGAGGTGAGCAGGCGCAGGGCGGACAGTGAGGCGGAGAGGCCGTGGCCGCCGCCGAGCGCGACGACGGAGGGGCCCTTGTCCTGCTGGCTGGCGAACGCCGCACTGGCGGGCGGGACGAGGGGCAGCGGCCCGGTGAGCAGTGCCATTATTCCCGGCCCAGGTCCCGGTGAGTGGTGGTTACGGTGACTCGCGGATACTGGGCGAGCCGGCGGGAGAGTTCGACGGCGACGGCCACTGAGCGGTGCTTGCCGCCGGTGCAGCCGACGGCGATGGTCGCGTAGTGCTTGTTCTCGCGCCGATAGCCGTCCAGTACCGGTTCGAGGGCCAGGACGTAGCGCTCGACAAAGTTGCTGACGCCCTGGGCCTCAAGCACGTAGTCGCTGACGTCCTTGTCCAGGCCGGTGTGGGGACGCAGTGCCGGAACCCAGTGCGGGTTGGGAATGAAGCGGGCGTCCGCGACGAAGTTCGCGTCCACCGGAAGGCCGTATTTGAAGCCGAAGCTCATGACGTTCAGCCTGAGCGCCACGGGCCCGGTTTCGCTGAACAGTTCGGTGATGGCGGTGGCGAGGCCGTGGACGTTCAGGGCCGACGTGTCGAGCACGATGTCGGCGGAAGTGCGGAGTTCGTGCAGCAGTTCGCGTTCCGCGGCGATGCCGTCGAGGATCCGGCCGCCGCCCTGCAGCGGGTGGGGGCGCCGGCCCTGTTCGAAGCGGCGGACCAGCACGTCGTCGTTCGCGTCGAGGAACAGCACCCGGAATCCGACGCCGCTGGCCTCGAGGTTGCGCAGGGCGGCGCGGATGTCGGCGAACAGTTCCTTGCTGCGGACATCCATCACGACGGCCAACTTGGAGATGGAGCCCGGTGCGTGGGACACGATCTCCGCAAGCGTGCCGAGCATCTGCGGCGGGAGGTTTTCCACGACGTACCAGCCGTGGTCCTCCAGGGCATCCGCCGCTGTGCTCCGGCCGGCGCCCGACATGCCGGTCACGACGAGCAGCTCCGCCTCAACGGGTTTGACGGGCGTCATGCCGTCCGTATCCGCGCCGGATCCTGCCGTCGAGTCTGCCATCAGTGAAGCCCCATTCTGGTGTGCGATTCTGTACTGTCCCTGCGTGTGTCCTGCCGGGATTCCGCCGCGCGGTGCGTCCTGCCCCCGCGCGTGCCGTTTCCCAAGTCCTTACCCTAGCCAAGTTTGCCGGAGCTAGCTAAGTTTCGAGGATTTCACCGGTGGTCATGTTGATGGCGGGCACAGTGGCGGCGCCATCGCCGTCGTCGGAGTTGAAGTGCCGGACGATCGCGGCAGCCAGCGACGGTCCGATCCCCTTGGCACCGGTGAGCTCCTCAGCCGTGGCCGCCTTGATGCTCTTGACCGAGCCGAACTCGGCCAGCAGCGCTTTGCGCTTGGAGTCACCGAGCCCGGGCACGCCGTCAAGGGCGGACACGGTCATGGCCTTGCCGCGCTTCTGCCGGTGGAAGGAGATGGCGAAGCGGTGGGCCTCGTCGCGGATGCGCTGCAGCAGGTACAGGCCGGCGGAGGCGCGCGGGAGGATGACGGGGAAGTCGCTGTCCGGCAGCCAGACCTCCTCGAGCCGTTTGGCCAGGCCCACGACGTAGACGTCTTCGATGCCGAGTTCGGCCAGGGCCCGCGCCGCGGCGTTCACCTGGGGCTTGCCGCCGTCGACCACCACGAGGTTCGGCGGGTAGGCGAACTTACTCCGGGGCGCGGGCGTCGTGGTGTCCGCTACCGCCACCGCCGCGGCGGCCTCCAGCGAGGCCTGGTGCCCGGGTTTCCGGGCCGCTTCCGCCAACCCGGCCTGCTCCTGGAGGTAGTTCCGGAAGCGTCGGGTCAGGACGTCATGCATGGCGGCCGTGTCGTCGTTCGCGGCGGCGCCGGTGACGGAGAACTTCCGGTAGTCGGATTTCTTCGGCAGCCCGTCCTCGACCACCACCATGGAACCGACCACATTCGTGCCCTGGACGTGGGAGATGTCGAAGCATTCGATCCGCATCAGCGCGACCGGCAACTCCAGCGCCTCCTGGAGTTCCTGGAGGGCCTGGGACCTCAACGTCAGGTCGCCGGCGCGCCGGGACTTGTGCAGCTTCAGGGCGTGTTCGGCGTTCTCCCGGACGGTGGACAGCAGGGCGGCCTTGTCGCCGCGCTGCGGGACGCGGATATCCACCCGGGCTCCGCGCAGCCCGCTCAGCCATTCCGCGAGCTCGGGGGCGTTGCTGGGTTCGGCCGGGACCAGGACTTCGCGGGGCAGCCGGCCCTGGATTCCGGCCTCGTCCCCGTAGACCTGCTGGAGAAGGTGCTCCACCAGGTCCGGGGTGGTGGAATCCTCGACCTTTTCCACCACCCAGCCGCGCTGGCCTCGGATGCGGCCGCCGCGGACGTGGAAGACCTGCACCGCGGCTTCGAGCTCGTCCTCGTGCAGGGCAAAGACGTCGGCGTCGGTGCCCTCGGCCAGGACCACGGCGTTGCGTTCGAAGACCTTCTTCAGCGCGACGATGTCGTCGCGGATCCGGGCAGCCCGCTCGTAGTCCAGCTCTGCGACGGCGGCGGCCATGTCTTTTTCCAGCCTCGCGACGAACGGCTTGGCTTCGCCGCCCATGAAGGTGCAGAAGTCCTCCGCCAGTGCACGGTGGTCCTCCGCCGAGATGCGGCTGACGCAAGGCGCCGCGCACTTGTCGATGTAGCCCAGCAGACAGGGCCGCCCGCTGGCCTCCGCCCGCTTCAGGACACCGGCGCTGCAGCTGCGGACCGGAAAGACACGCAGGAGGGTGTCCATGGTGTCGCGGATGGCGCCGGCCGTGAACGGGCCGAAGTAGCGGGTGCCTTTGCGCCGCTCCCCGCGCAGGACCTGGACGCGGGGGTACTTCTCCGCCATGGTCACAGCGAGGTACGGGTAGCTTTTGTCGTCCCGGAACATCACGTTGAAACGGGGTTTGAACTCTTTGATCCAGGTGTACTCGAGCTGGAGGGACTCCAGTTCGCTGCCGACGACCGTCCATTCGACGCTGCTGGCGGTGTGGACCATCGCAAACGTCTTGGGCAGCAGGCCGCCGGGGTTCGCGAAGTAGGAGTTCAGCCGGGATCGTAGGTTCTTGGCCTTGCCGACGTAGATGACCTGGCCGTGCGGGTCGCGGAAGCGGTACACGCCCGGATTGGTCGGAATCTCACCCGTCTGGGGTCGGTAACTCGCTGGATCTGCCACAGTTCAAGTCTACTGAGCCGCCGGGGGTGGGCCGGACACCGGCCCGGTCACGGGACCCGTCACGGGGCCGCAGGGCACCCCGTCCGGGTTACTCGACGGCCTTGCTCTGGTTGTAGCTGGTGGAGCGTTCCTGGCCGCTCAGCTCCGCGATCGCATCCATGATGCGGTCAGTGACGTGGCGTCGTGCCGGGAGTGAATGATCCGGTCCGGTCTTCTCGAAGTAGAGCGGCTGGCCCACCTTCAGCGTGAAGTGCTGCGGCTTGACCGACTTGCTGTCCGCCGGCTGCAGGTGCTCGGTGCCGATCAGGCCGACCGGTATGACCGGGGCGCCCGTCGTCAGGGCAAGCCAGCCGACGCCGGTGCGGCCGCGGTAAAGGATGCCGTCGCGGGAGCGGGTGCCCTCCGGGTAGATACCCACGCCTTTGCCGGAATCCAGGATTTCCAGCAGGGTCTTGAGCGCCTGCACACTGGCAGCCTGCTCACCGCGCTCCACCGGGATGGAGCCCACCGCTTCGAAGAAGGACTTCATGACCCTGCCCTTGACGCCGGCGGTGGTGAAGTACTCGGCTTTGGCGAAGAACGCGACGGGCCGGGGCATCAGGGCCTGGACGATCACACTGTCCAGGAAGGAGAGGTGGTTGGGTGCCACGATGAACGGGCCCGTCTTGGGCACGTTCTCGAGTCCGATGACTGTGGGGCGGCACGTCGAGGTGACCAGCCCGCGGGTGGTCCAGCGGATTGCGTCAAACATTGCCATGGGCGTGCACCTCTTTCGGGGTCATCGGAGTCTTCAGGGTCATCGGGGTCATCGGGGTCTTCAGGGCCGGGGTCAGCGCCGCGATTCCGTCCGCTCTCCCCTGCGACGGATCGACAAGAGTGCCGTTTGGGTCGAGGATCACGGGCACTGTTGTATGCGTCACCGGCTTAGTTTCTCACGAGTGCACCAGTGCCAGAAAACCTGCATTCCCCGCACGGAATACTTCAGCGGATCCTGCCCCCCGGCACGCCCGCCGGATCGCCCCGCCGGCGTCAGGCCGGCACACCCGCCGGCGTCAGGCCAGGATGTCGGCGAGGAAGGCCGCCGTGTGGCTCTCCGTCGATTTGGCCACCTGCTCCGGCGTGCCGGAGGCGACGATCCGGCCGCCGCCGGATCCGCCGTCGGGCCCGAGATCGACGATCCAGTCGGCGCTCTTGATGACGTCGAGGTTGTGCTCGATCGTGATGACGGTGTTGCCCTTGTCCACGAGGCCCTGGAGGACCAGGAGCAGCTTGCGGATGTCCTCGAAGTGCAGGCCCGTGGTGGGCTCATCCAGCACGTAGATGCTGCGGCCGTTGGAGCGCTTCTGCAGTTCGGCGGCGAGCTTCACGCGCTGGGCCTCGCCGCCGGAGAGCGTGGTAGCGGGCTGGCCAAGCCGGACATAGCCGAGGCCGACGTCGACCAGGGTGCTCAGGTGCCGGGCGATCGGTGAGAACGCCGCGAAGAACTCCGCGCCTTCCTCAATCGGCATGTTCAGCACATCGGCAATCGTCTTGCCCTTGTAGTGGACCTCCAGGGTTTCCCGGTTGTACCGGGCACCGTGGCAGACCTCGCAGGGCACGTAGACGTCCGGCAGGAAGTTCATTTCGATCTTCAGCGTGCCGTCACCGGAGCATGCCTCGCAGCGGCCGCCCTTGACGTTGAACGAGAACCTGCCCGGCAGGTAACCGCGGACCTTGGCCTCGGTGGTCTCGGCGAAAAGCTTGCGGATGTTGTCGAAGACGCCCGTGTACGTTGCGGGGTTCGAGCGCGGGGTCCGGCCGATGGGGCTCTGGTCCACGTGCACCACCTTGTCGAGGTGCTCGAGGCCCTGGATGGATTTGTGCCGCCCGGCGACCTGCTTGGCGCCGTTGAGCTTGTTGGCCAGCACCTTGTACAGGATCTCGTTGACCAGCGTGGACTTGCCGGAGCCGCTGACGCCGGTGACAGCGGTGAGGAGGCCCAGCGGGAAGGTGGCATCCACGTTCAGGAGGTTGTTCTCCTTGGCGCCGACAACCTTCAGCTCACGCTTCTTGTCGTATTTGCGGCGCTTCTTGGGGATCTCGATCTTCCGGCGGCCGGAGAGGTAATCGCCGGTCAGGGATTCCGTGTTCTCCAGCAGCTCCTTGTAGGAGCCGGAGTGCACCACCATGCCACCGTGTTCGCCGGCGCCGGGCCCGATGTCCACTACCCAGTCGGCTTCCTGGATGGTGTCCTCATCGTGTTCGACCACGATCAGGGTGTTGCCGAGGTCCCGCAGCCGGGTGAGCGTTTCGATGAGCCGGCGGTTGTCCCGCTGGTGCAGGCCGATGGACGGCTCGTCCAGGACGTACAGCACCCCCACCAGTCCGGAACCGATCTGGGTGGCGAGCCGGATGCGCTGGGCTTCGCCGCCGGAGAGGGTGCCGGAGGGCCGTTCCAGGTTCAGGTATTCCAGGCCGACGTCGAGCAGGAACGTCAGCCGGGCCTGGATCTCCTTGAGCACCTGGTTGGCGATCTGCGCCTCGCGGCCCGTGAGCACGAGATTATCGAGGAAATGCGCGCATTCGCGCATGGGCAGGGCGGCGACCTCGGCAATGTTCCTGCCGTTGATCAGCACCGAGAGCGACGCCGGGTTCAGCCGGGCGCCGTTGCAGACCGGGCAGGGAATCTGCCGCATGTATTCCTCGTAGCGGTCCCGGGCCTTGTCCGAGTCGGTTTCGAGGTGCTTGCGGTGGACGTACTGGATGACGCCTTCGAAGCCGGTGCTGTATTTGCGTTCCCGGCCGAAGCGGTTGCGGTACTGCACCACCACCTTGTGGTCTTTGCCGTGCAGCACCGTCTGGCGGATGTCCTCGGAAAGGTTATCCCACGGGGTCTTCATCGAGAAGCCGAGTTCCTTGGCGAGGCCGCCGAGCAGCCGGTTCCAGTACTCCGTCGTCGCCGTGCCGAGGGACCACGGGGCGATGGCGCCTTCCGCGAGGGAGAGTTCCCCGTTCGGGATGATGAGTTCCTCATCGACTTCCAGCTTCGTGCCGATGCCGCTGCACGCGGAGCAGGCGCCGAAGGGGTTGTTGAAGGAGAAGGAGCGGGGTTCGATCTCGTCGATCGCGAGCGGGTGCTCGTTGGGGCAGGCGAGGTGTTCCGAGAAGGCCCTGATCCGTTCGGGGTCGTCAGCTTCGAGGTCGACAAACTCGGCGAGGACCCTGCCCTCGGCAAGCCCGAGAGCGGTTTCCACCGAATCCGTGAGGCGCTGGCTGATGCCCTCCTTGACCACTAGGCGGTCCACCACCACTTCGATGGTGTGCTTGAACTGCTTGCCCAGCTTGGGCGGATCACTGAGCTGGACCAGCTTTTCATCCACCCGTGCCCGCGAGTAGCCCTTGGCGGTGAGTTCCTTGAACAGTTCGACGAATTCGCCCTTGCGGCCGCGGACCACGGGGGCCAGGACCTGGAAGCGGGTGCCCTCCGGCAGTTCCAGCAACTGGTCCACGATCTGCTGCGGGGTCTGCTTCGCGACGGGCTCTCCGCAGACGGGGCAGTGCGGGCGGCCGACGCGGGCCCACAGGAGGCGCATGTAGTCGTAGATCTCGGTGATGGTGCCCACAGTGGAGCGCGGGTTCTTGCTCGTGGACTTCTGGTCGATCGACACCGCGGGCGAGAGGCCTTCGATGAAGTCGACGTCGGGCTTGTCCACCTGGCCCAGGAACTGCCGGGCGTAGGCGGAGAGCGATTCGACGTAGCGGCGCTGGCCCTCGGCGAAAATCGTGTCGAAGGCCAAGGAGGACTTGCCCGAGCCGGACAGGCCGGTGAAGACGATCATGGAGTCGCGCGGCAGGTCCAGGTCCACGTTGCGGAGGTTGTGTTCGCGTGCGCCCTTGACCACCAGCCGGGACATGTCCGGACGCTTTAGCTCCGGACGGGGTTCGACCGCGCGGCCCGGTTTCGCCGGGCTCCCCGGAACGGTACTCATCGGAACTGCGCTCGGCGGAGCTGCGCTCATCGGAACTGCGCTCTGCGGAACGGCTGCGGTGGGGGAATCAACGGCTGGATCTTCAGCTACGGCTTTAGGCACGCTACCAATGCTAATCGAAAACTTCTTCGAAGATCCATTCCCCGCTGTGTCCCGCGCCCCGGCAAGCCCCCCATGTGTTAAGGGCGCACTACTCGCGGTCGTACGCGGCGGCGAGGAGCTGGACGGCTTCGGCGAAGCTCGCGCCCTGGGCTTTCGCCGCGGCGGCGAAGCCGGCCGCGGATCCGGACAGCGAGCTCCAGGCCGCGTCCCGGGCGCACACCACCGTCCCGTTCCGGCCCCGCGTCAGGACGACGCCGGCGGCCTCGAGTTCCTTGTAGGCCCGCGCCACCGTGTGCGGCGCGACGCCCAGTTCGGCGGCGAGGCTCCGGACCGCCGGGAGCCTCGTGCCTGGTGCCAGGGTCCCGTCGTCGGCGCGTTCGATGATGTTGAGCCGGAGCTGTTCAAACAGGGGCACCGAGCTGGCCGGATTGGGCCGCCAGCCACCCGGGAAAGGGTTCAGTGCGGACTCTGCCGGGCTCACTTGTGCGGCTCCCCTGGACCCTGCGGCTGTTCGCGGCCGGCGAACTGCGCCACATACAGTTTCGTGTAGAGCCCGCCCTCGGCCATCAGCTGCTGATGGGTCCCCTGTTCAACGATCCGTCCTTGGTTCATGACCAGAATTAGATCAGCGTCCCGGACCGTGGACAAGCGGTGGGCAATCACGAAGCTGGTCCGGCCCTGCCGGAGCCGCTGCATCGCCAGCCGGATTTGCACTTCCGTGCGGGTGTCCACGGAGCTGGTGGCCTCGTCGAGGACCAGGATGCTGCGCCCGGCCAGCTGCGCCCTGGCGATCGAGATGAGCTGGCGCTGGCCGCGGCTCAGGGTATCGCCGTCGTTGCCCAGCATCGTGGCGTAGCCGGCGGGGAGGGCCCGGACAAACTGGTCCACGTGGCTGGCGCGGGCCGCGGCGACAATTTCCGCGTCGCTGGCGCCGGGGAGGCCGTACTCGATGTTGTCGCGGATGCTGCCTGTGAAGAGCCAGGCATCCTGCGGCACGGCGCCGAACATGGACCTCAGCTGGTCACGGCGCAGGTCCGAGATGTCCGCCCCGTCCACCGTGATGCGGCCGGAATCCAGCTCGTAGAACCGCAGCAGGAGGTTGACCACGGTCGTCTTCCCGGCGCCGGTCTGGCCGACGATGGCCACCGTCTGCCCGGGCTCAGCAGTGAAAGACAGGTCCCGGACCGCGGGCGTACCGGGGCCGTAGCTGAACGTGGCATGCTCGAAGGTGACCCGGCCCTCCGCACCCGCGCGCTGCGCCGGAGCGTCGGTGGCTGATGCCGCGGGCACCTGCTCCGGACCCGTGCCCGGCTGTTCAGGGGGGATCTCCGCGGCGTCGAGCAGGGCGAAGACGCGCCCCGCGGAGACGAGGCAGGACTGGATCAGGCTCAGCATGCCGCCGATCTGCCCCATGGGCTGGCTGAAGAGCCGGCTGAACTGGAGGAACGCCTGGATGCCGCCGATCGTCATGGCCCCGGCCGTGACCTGGAGGGCGCCGACCACCGCCACGGCGATGTAGTTAAGGTTGGCGACGAAGACCATCAGCGGCTGCACGAGGCCGGATGTGTACTGGGCCCGGGTGCTGGCGCGGCTGAGCCGGTCGTTGCCCTCCTTGAAACTGGCAGCTGCCGCGTCCTGCTGGCCGAACGCCTTGATCACTTCATGGCCGGTAATGAATTCCTCCAGCTGCGCGTGCACCTCGCCGGTGCTTCCCCACTGCTCGGTGAAGTGCGCCTGCGACTTTCTGGCCACCAGCACGGTGATGAGGGTCGAGACCGGGACTGACACGAGGGCGATCACCGCCAGGACCGGTGAGATCCACAGCATCATCGCGAGTGCGCCGGAGAGCATCAGGAGGGACAAGATCAGCTGGTTGACCAGCTGGTTGAGCGCCTGGGAGATGTTGTCGACGTCGTTGGTGGCGCGGCTGAGGACCTCACCGCGGTGCTGTTCGTCGAAGTGGCTCGACGGCAGCACGTGCAGTTTCTCCTCGACGGCGGCGCGGAGGCCGTAGCTGAGGCGCTGCACCGCGGTCGCCGTCAGGGCACCCTGGATCCAGCTGAAGAGCGAGGCTCCGACGTACATCAGCGACACGGCGGCCAGGAGCGCCGCCAGCTTCGCGTCCTCGAAGCTGCCGCCCAGAACGCCGTTGACGACGACGTCCGTGGCGTCGCCCAGCACCTTGGGGGCGGCGATATTGAGGGCGACGAAGGCGCACGTGGCGGCCATGACGCCGGCCATCCGCCACGCCGAGGGCCGCAGCAGCCCAAGCAGCCGGCCGGTGGTACGCCACCGTGACGGGTCGGCCCCCGCCGTTGCGGGCCCGTCGGGGCCGGTCCCCTGTGTCCGTCCGTCGCCGGTCCCCTGTGTCCGGCCGGCGCCGGTGCCCTCTGCCCGGCCGTCGCCGGTGCCGGGTGCCGAACCGTGCGCTTCTCCCGGGGACACCCCCCGAACCCGTGCGTCAACGCTCTCCGGCGCCGTGGTCCCGGCTTCGAGGGCCGGTTCCCGGCTCACAGCGTGTCCTCCAGGACGAGCTGGGAAGCGGCAATCTCCCGGTAAACCGGGGAGGATTCCATCAGTTCCGCATGCGTGCCCTGGGCCGCGAGGCGGCCCTTGTCCAGCACCAGGATCAGGGCGGCGTCCACGATCGTGGACACACGTTCGGCCACGATCAGGACAGTCGCCGAGCGCAGCAGCGGCGCGACGGCCTCCCGCAGCCGGCGGTCGGTGCCGTAGTCCAGCGCGGAGTAGCTGTCGTCAAACAGGTAGACGGGCGCCTTCCGGAGAAGTGCGCGGGCGATGCACAGCCGCTGCCGCTGGCCGCCGGAGAAATTGGTCCCGCCCTGGCTCACGGGCGATTGCAGCCCCTGCGGCAGATCACGGACGAACTCTCCGGCCTGGGCGGTTTCGAGCATGTGCCACAGTTCCGCGTCCGTGGCCTCCGGTGCCCCCATTCTCAGGTTCTCCGCAAGGGTCCCGGAGAACAGGTGGGAATGCTGGGGTACGAGGGCGATCAGGCCGCGGAGCCGAGCCAGCGGTAGCTGGCGGACGCTGCGGCCGCCGATGCGGATCTCGCCCCCGGTGGCGTCCAGGAAGCGGGGCAGGAGGTTCAGCAGGGTCGTCTTGCCGCTGCCGGTGGCGCCGATGATCGCCGTCGTCGTCCCCGGCACGGCCGTGAAGCTCACGCCATCAAGCACCGGCGCTTCGGCGCCGGGATAGGCGAAGGTGACCTCGCGGAACTCCACCGTGCCGCCGGCGGGGCCAGCGGCACCCTGTCCGGCTTCGGCGTCGTCCGTGCCGGGTTCCGCCGAACCCGGGCCGTCGGTGATAGCAGGCGCCGTGTCCAGCACCGCCTGGATCCGTTCGGCGCACGCGGCCGCGCGCGGGGCCGTCATGAACACGTACATTGCCATCATGATGGCAATCAGGATCTGCAGAATGTAGGCGATGAAGGCCGTGAGCGCTCCGAGGCGCATTTCGCCGGACTGGATCCGGTGTCCGCCGAACCAGACGACGCCTACGGAGGACAAGTTGACCACCAGCATGATCATGGGCATCATGCCCGCGACCAGGAGCGCCGAGTGCAGATTGTTCCGGGTGAGCTCCTTGTTGGCCGTGTCAAAGCGGCGGATCTCGTGGCCCTGCCGGACGTAGCCGCGGATCACGCTGGCGCCCATGATCTGTTCCCGCAGCACCCTGCTGATCCGGTCGATGAGCCACTGTCCCTGCCGGTAGAGCGGAATGAGCCGGCGCACGATCACTGCCATGATGCCCGCCAGAACGGGCACCACCGCGACCACGATGCCGGCCAGGACGACGTCCTGTTGGACGGCCAGCGCAATGCCGCCGATGAAGATGACGGGCGCCGCGATCAGCATGGTGAAAACGAGGACGGCGAGGCTCTGGATCTGTATGACGTCGTTGGTGGCCCGTGTGACCAGGCTTGGCGCGCCGAAGTCGCCTACTTCCTGGGAGGACATGGCCTGAACCTTGGTGAAGAGCTCCCCGCGCAGCTGGCGGCCCAGCTCCATGGCCACCACGGCGCCCAGGTAACCGGCCGCGATGGCGGCGAGGACCTGGACCGCGGCGATGCCGGCCATCCACGACCCGAGTTTCGGGATCTCCCCCGTGTTGCCGGCGACGATGCCGTCGTCAATGATGGCAGCGTTCAGCGTCGGAAGGAGCAGGGTGGCGGTGCTCTGCACGAGCTGCAGGAGCACGATTGCCAGGACGGCGCCCTTATGGGCGGACAGCAACCGCCTCATCAGGCCAATAAGCACCGCACCTCCATCATTGGACCAGGGCGCGGGGCCGGAATCCCAAGGCGGCCGCCCCGCACTGCTTCGACATTGTAACCATGATCACAGGGTGCTCCGTTGTCACATGCACCGGGTGGCCGTTACGGGCTTTTGACGACCGCCGCACCGCTTAGCTTCGTTTCCGTGCGACGGCAAAGATCCTGCGGAACGGGAAGAGCGTTCCATGCGCGCTGGGAGGATACGCCCCGGCGAGCCGGGCCGCATATGCTGCTTCAAATTCGCGGGCCTCCCCGGCGGTCAGGGCTGCCAGAACCGGCCTGAGTCCCGTGCCGCGGACCCACTCCAGGACGGGGTTCCCGCCCGGCAGGAGCTGCTGGTAGGTGGTCTCCCACGCGTCGGCATCGCAGCCGGCATCGAGCATGATGTTGAGGTAGTCGGCCGCTTCTCCCACGGCGTTCTCGTGGCGCAGCACGCCGGCCAGCCGGCCGGACCAGTCCGGAGACTCGGCCAGTGCGCGCATCAGGGTGTGCGAGGGGGACGTGAAGTTGCCGGGCACCTGCAGTGCGAACCACGCACCGGGCCTGAGCGCGGCCAGCCAGCGCGGCAGCATTTCCCGGTGGCCCGGAACCCATTCAGGGCCGCGTTGGTGACCACCACGTCGGTCGCACCGGGCGGCATCCAGCCGGCAATGTCCGCGAGGCGGAAAGACAAGTTGGCTGACTGTTCCGCGTAGTCGCCGGACCCTGCCAGCATTTCCGGCGAAGAATCGAGGCCCACGACCTCTGCCGTAGGCCAGCGTTCCGCGAGGGTGGCCGTCAGATTGCCGGGCCCGCAGCCGAGATCGACGACGTGCTGCGGGGTGTCCGCGCGAATCCGGGCGGTCAGGTCAAAGAACGGCCTGTCCCGGTAGTCCCCGAACTGCACATATTTAGCAGGATCCCACTTCACGTCTTCCTCCAGCCTCCGGCGACCGTGCACCTCCGGAAGCGTAACCCCGGCCGGAGGCGGGCCGAGGGAGGCTCCCCCGCCACTAAGCTGGAGAGTAATGAAACTCGTTGATCAGCTCCCCGCCCCGGCCGCCCGAGTCCCAGGCAGGACCGGCCTTGATCCGGATGAGCTGTACACCCGTTTCGTCGAGTGGACCGAGAGCCGCGGGCTGGCCCTCTACAGCGCCCAGGACGAAGCCATCATGGAGCTGGCCTCCGGCGCCAACGTCATCCTGGCGACCCCCACCGGCTCCGGCAAGTCGCTCGTCGCGATCGCGCTGCACTTCCAGGCCATGTCCCGCGGCCAGCGCAGCTACTACACCGCGCCCATCAAGGCGCTCGTGTCCGAGAAGTTCTTCGCCCTGTGCGAAATTTTCGGCGCCGAGAATGTCGGCATGATCACCGGGGACTCCGGCGTCAACCAGGACGCCCCCATCATCTGCTGCACCGCGGAAATCCTCGCCAACACCGCGCTCCGCGAGGGCTCGGCCGCCGAGCTCGGCGCCGTTGTCATGGACGAATTCCACTTCTACTCCGACCCGCAGCGCGGCTGGGCGTGGCAGGTGCCGCTGCTGGAACTCCCGCAGGCGCAGTTCCTGCTGATGTCCGCGACGCTCGGCGACGTCAGCCGCTTCGAGGCGGGGATCACGGATCTGACCGGACGCCCCACCACCACTGTCAGCTCGGCGGAACGCCCCATCCCGCTGCACTACTACTACGAGCAGACCCCGGTGCACGAGACCCTTGAGGAGCTCCTCGCGACGAAGCAGGTCCCGGTCTATGTCGTGCACTTCAGCCAGGCCGAGGCGATCGAGCGGGCCCAGAACCTTATGAGCATCAACGTCTGCACCCGGGAGGAAAAGGACAAGATCGCGGAGCTGATCGCCGGCTTCCGGTTCGCTGCCGGCTTTGGCAAGACGCTGAACCGGCTCGTCCGGCACGGCATCGGCGTCCACCACGCCGGCATGCTGCCCAAATACCGCCGGCTCGTCGAGCAGCTGGCCCAGGCCGGCCTGCTCAAGGTCATCTGCGGCACCGACACCCTCGGGGTGGGCATCAATGTACCCATCCGTACCGTGCTGTTCACGGCGCTGAGCAAGTACGACGGCGTCCGCACCCGGGTGCTGAACTCCCGCGAGTTCCACCAGATCGCCGGCCGTGCCGGCCGCGCTGGCTACGACACGGCCGGGACCGTGGTGGTGCAGGCGCCGGAGCACGTGACGGAAAACGTCAAGGCGATGGCGAAGGCCACCGCCAAGTTCGGCGATGACCAGAAAAAGCTGCGCCAGGTGGTCAAGAAGAAGCCGCCCGAGGGCTTTGTGTCGTGGGGCGAGCCGACCTACAAGCGCCTCGTGGAGTCCGTCCCGGACCCGCTGACGTCCAGCTTCGCCGTGACCCACGCGATGCTGATGAACCTCATGGAACGGCCGGGCGACCCGTTCACAGCCGCACGCCGGCTGCTCACCGAGAACCACGAGCCGCGCTCCTCCCAACTGCAGCTTATGAAGAAGGCGCTCGGCATCTACCGGGAACTCCTGGCCGCCGGCGTCGTGGAGCGGATCCCGCTTCAGGAGCAGCGCCGGGACGGACGCACCGTCCGGCTGACGGTCCATCTGCAGCCCAACTTCGCCCTGAACCAGCCGCTGTCCCCGTTCGCCCTCGCGGCGCTGGAACTCCTGGACCCGGAGGCGCCGTCGTACGCCCTCGACGTTGTGTCGGTGATCGAGTCGACGCTGGAGAAGCCGCGGCAGATCCTCTCCGCGCAGCAGAAGAAGGCCCGCGGCGAGGCGATCGCCGCGATGAAGTCCGACGGCATCGAGTACGACCAGCGCATGGCCATGCTCGAGGACGTCACGTACCCGCAGCCGCTCGCTGAAATCCTCGGCGAGGCCTTTGAGGTCTACCGCAAAGCCGCCCCGTGGATCGGCGACTTTGAGCTCGCGCCCAAGTCCGTGATCCGGGACATGTACGAGCGCGCCATGAACTTCGGCGAATTTGTGCAGTTTTACGGCCTGGCCCGCTCCGAGGGGATCGTGCTGCGCTACCTTGCGGACGGCTTCAAGGCGCTGCGCCAGACCGTCCCCCAGGACGCCCTCCGCGAGGACCTCGAGGACCTCATCGCCTGGCTCGGCGAACTGGTCCGCCAGGTCGACTCGAGCCTGCTCGACGAGTGGGAAGAGCTCACCTCCGGCGCTGCGCCGACGCCGCACGACGCGCCGCCGCCCCCGCCGCCGTCGCTGACCTCCAACGTCCGCGCGTTCCGGGTGATGGTGCGCAACGAGATGTTCCGCCGCGTGGAACTGTTCGCGGACGAGGACGCCGCCGCCCTCGGCGAACTCGACGGCGCGTCCGGCTGGGACGCCGAGCGCTGGGAGGACGCGCTGGATGACTACTTCGACGAACACGACGACATCGGCACCGGCGCCGACGCCCGCGGCCCGGGTCTGCTGATCATCACGGAGGAGCCCGGGGTGTGGAAGGTCCGGCAGATCTTCGAGGACGCGGCCGGCAACCACGACTGGGGCATCTCGGCCGAGGTGGACCTTGGGGCCTCTGACGAGACCGGCACGGCGGTGGTCCGCGTGACGGACGTCAACCGGCTGTAGCCGCTTGTAAACTCGGACAATGAGTGTAATCCGGCCCGCGACGGCGAACGATGTCCCCGCAATCCTGCAGATGATCCACGATCTCGCCGTGTATGAGAAAGAACCCGACGCCGTCCGGAATACCCCGGAGCTGCTGACGGCGGCGCTGTTCGGCGAGAATCCCCGCGTCTTCGCCACCATGGCCGAGACCGACGACGGGGAGGTCCAGGGTTTCGCGCTGTGGTTCCTGAACTACTCCACGTGGGAGGGCGTCCACGGCATCTACCTCGAGGACCTGTACGTCACGCCCGGTTCCCGCGGCGAAGGCCACGGCAAGGCGCTCCTGCAGCACCTCGCCGCGACCGCCGTCGAACGCGGCTATGCCCGGGTGGAATGGAGCGTCCTGGACTGGAACGAACCCTCCATCAACTTCTACAAGAGGCTCGGCGCCGCCCCGATGGCGGAGTGGTCAACCTTCCGTCTCGCCGGCGAGGCTTTGGAAGCCTTCGGCTCCGCCCGGAAGGCCCAGTCCCGTGGCTGAGCAGCCGGCGGCCGGTCCCGGCGCCCGGGACTTGCTGGAGGCTGCGGCGGGGGTCCCCCACACCATCAGGGCACGGCACGAGTACCGCGGCATGCGCACCGCCGAACACTGCTTTGAAGTGCCCCTGGACCACTTCAGCGAGGATGGACCCGGCGGCGAGACGATCACCGTGTTCGCCCGCGAGTACGTTTCCACCGACCACACCGCGAAGCAGGCCGCCGGGCTCCCCTGGCTCCTTTACCTGCAGGGCGGCCCCGGCGGGCGCGGCAACCGGCTGCCCGCCCTCGGCGGCTGGAGCAAGGCCGCGGCCAAGGACTTCCGCATCCTGATGCTGGACCAGCGCGGCACCGGGCTGTCCGCACCGATCGACCGCAACACCCTGCCGCTGCGCGGAAACGAGGCCGACCAGGTCCGGTACCTGTCCCATTTCCGGGCCGACTCGATCGTCGCCGACGCCGAAGCCATCCGGCACGCCCTGGGCTCTGGCCCCTGGACCATCTACGGCCAGAGCTACGGCGGCTTCTGCGCCCTCAGCTATCTCTCCTTCGCCCCTGGGGGCCTGCGCGAGGTACTCGTCACAGGCGGCCTCGCCCCGCTGGCCGGCCCGGCGGACCGGGTGTACCGGGCCACCTTCCGGCGCGTCGCCGCGCGGAATGCCGAGTATTTCGACCGGTACCCGGAGGACCGTGAGGCCGTCACCCGGATTGCCCGGCACCTGAGGGACACCGAGGAGTTCCTGCCCGACGGCGAACGGCTCACCGTGGAACGTTTCCAAATGGTCGGATCCTTCCTGGGCGGCAACACCCGGGTCGATGCCCTGCACCACCTGCTTGAGGACGCCTTCGTCGGCACTCCTGCCGGCGACCGGCTCTCGGATGCCTTCCTCGAGCAGGTCCGCGGGCTTGTCTCCCGCTCCGCGAACCCGCTCTACGCGCTCATGCACGAATCGATCTACGGGCAGGGCGAGGCCACGGACTGGGCCGCGTGGCGGGTACTTCAGGACTTCCCGGAGTTCCGGCCCGACGCCCCCGAGCCACTGCTGACCGGGGAAATGGTCTACCCCTGGTACTTCGACCAGGATCCTGCGCTCCGCCCGCTGCGGACCGTGGCGCAGTTGCTGGCAGAGAAGAACGACTGGACCCCGCTCTACAACCGGGAACGGCTCGCCCGCAACAGCGTTCCGGTGGCCGCCGCCGTCTACAGCCATGACATCTACGTGGACCGCGAACTGTCGCTGGAAACCGCGGCCGCGGTCCGGGGCCTGCAGGTCTGGGAATCCGCGGACTTCCACCACGACGGCATCGCGGACGACGGCGAGGGGATTTTTGCCCGGCTGCTGGGCATGACACGCTCCGTCAGGGACTGAGCCGCGGCCGCTGCCGCCGCGGAGTTAGTCCCTTACCGCTAACTCCGAAGTCGCCAGACTGCGGTCACGCACGGCCGCGAGGAGCGCGACGACGAACACGACGGAGGCGACGGCGGCCGCCGCGAGGTTGAGGCCCTGGTAGCCGACGCCGCTCATCACCAGCCCGGAGAATCCTGCGCCGACCGCGCCGGCGACGCCCATCATGGTGTCCGACACACCCTGGACGAGGACACGGTCATCGGTGCCGACGCTTTCGGCCAGCAGGGTGGAACCGGCGATGGTCGCCGCGGACCAGCCCAGTCCGAGCAGCACCAGGCCAACAGTCACCAGAGCCGGTTGGGCCTGGCCGAAGCCGGCCACGACGACCGCGAGCAGGATCAGGCCGTGGCCCAGCAGAATTACCGGGAGCCGGCCCGTCTTGTCCGTCAGCCAGCCCATGACCGGGGAGAGGGCGTACATCCCCGCGATGTGCAGGGAGATAGTGAAGCCGATCAGGACCAGGACGTCGGTGCTGGCAGCGTGCGCGTGGCCGGCCGGCATGTCCGCCAGGGGTCCCTCCGTCAGCAATTGCAGGTGCAGGGGCGTCATCGACATCACGGCGGCCATGCAGCCGTGCGCTGCAATGACAGCGAGGAGGGCCAGCCCTGCCCGTGGCGAGGCCCGGATGGCCCGGAGCCCGTGACGGAGGCCATGCCGCCGCCGGGCCTGGGAAGTCCCTCTGTCCGCGCCGCCGGCGGGGAGCCGCTGGCCGCCGGAACGGAGCCGGGCGGCGAGCAGCAGCGGATCCGGCCGCAAACCGATGAGCAGCAGCAGCGCGGCCAGCGCCAGCCCCGCCGTCGAAAACACGAAAGGCCCGGCCAGTGCCGGCAGGCCCAGGGCCTCCCCCACGAGCGCGCCGGGCCGGATCAAGTTGGGTCCGGCGACGGCGCCGATGGTCACGGCCCAGACCACGATTGCCAGGGCGCGGCCGCGGCGTTCCGGCTCGGCGAGGTCGACGGCCGCGAAACGTGCCTGCAGGTTGGCGGCCGTGCCGAGCCCCAGCAGGGCCGCGGCCAGCAGCAGGACCGGGAAGCTCCCCGTCACGGTGGAGACGATCACCAGCAGTGCCCCGGTCATGGCGGCGAGCAGGCCCGTCACAAGGGAGGCCCGCCGGCCGCGTCGTCCGGCCAGCCCGGCGAGGGGCAGGGCGGCTGCCGCCGCGCCGAGGGTCATGGTGGTGGTGACCGATCCGGCCCAGGCGTTCGAGCCGGAGAGCTGGACGGCCAGCAGGGACCCGACGGACAGGCTGGCGCCGCTGCCCACCCCGCTGAGGAGCTGTGCAGTACTGAGGACCCAAACGGTACGGCGCTGCACCCGTTGCGGGTCCAGCGCCGTA
The DNA here is from genome assembly GCF_020532805.1 of Arthrobacter sp. SO5. Classification (GTDB taxonomy): domain Bacteria; phylum Actinomycetota; class Actinomycetes; order Actinomycetales; family Micrococcaceae; genus Arthrobacter. The sequence goes on from NZ_MQTQ01000065.1 coordinate 129,983, forward strand.
CCCTCTGCAGCTGTCAGGCTAGAGCTTTTCACGGTCCGAGCTTAGCCGAACCGTGAGGCTACTCCGCGTCGCTCAGGCTCTTGTGGGAGTCTTCTTCGAGGCGGGAGTCTAGATTCGACTTCGAGGCCCTGGAGCTGATCAGGCTCGCAATGACGGCCACGACGATGGTGCCGATGATGACCCCGAGCGAAACGTAGGTGGGGATCTCCGGGGCCCATTCAATGTGCTGGCCGCCGTTGATGAAGGGCAGTTCGTTGACGTGCATGGCGTGCAGGATCAGCTTCACGCCGATGAACGCGAGGATCACGGAGAGCGCGTGCTTCAGGTAGATGAGGCGGGTCATCAGGCCGCCGAGCAGGAAGTACAGCTGACGCAGGCCCATCAACGCGAAGATGTTGGCTGTAAAGACGATGAAGGCGCTCTGGGTCAGGCCGAAGATGGCGGGGATGGAGTCCACCGCGAAGAGCAGGTCCGTGAGGCCGATGGTCACGAAGACGATCAGCATGGGGGTGAAGACCTTCTTGCCGTCCACGACCGTGCGGAGCTTGCCGCCGTCGAACTTCTCCGACATCGGCAGGACCTTGCGGATCTGGGCGATCAGCGGGTTTTCCTTGTCTTCCTCGTCTTCGCCCTCGTCCTGGGCCTGCTTCCACGCGGTCCACAGCAGGAAGACGCCGAAGACGTAGAAGACCCAACTGAACTGTTCGATCACCACCGCGCCGAGGAGGATGAAGATGCCGCGCAGGATCAGCGCGATGATGATGCCCACCATGAGCACTTCCTGCTGGTACTTACGCGGTACCGAGAAGCGGGCCATGATGATGATGAAGACGAACAGGTTGTCGATGCTGAGGCTGTATTCCGTGACCCAGCCGGCAATGAACTGCCCGCCGTACTCGGGGCCCGTGAAGGCGAACATGGCTCCGGCAAAGACGAGCGCGAGGGCGACGTAGAACGACACCCACAGGCCGGCTTCCTTCATGGAGGGCTCGTGCGGACGTTTGAGGACCAGCAGCAGGTCGATGGCGAGGATGACGCCGAGGACGGCAAAGGAGCCGATCTCAAACCAGACGGGAAGTTCGGGCACGAAGAAGCCTTTCGCAGGGTACAGCTGAGTGGTGTAAGTCTCTCCGACTGCCCTGCATGTCCGGTGCTGTGCACCTGGTACTGGCTGGCTGCCCGCTACGCCCGGCAGGGCATCTGTGCCGTGCGTGTTGACGATCGTAGCGCTTGGGATACTCCCCTACGTCCGCACCACCTTACCCTAGGCGTGTCCCGCGGCCTGCATCTGGCGCAGCTCCTTCTTGAGCTCCCCGACCTCGTCGCGGAGCCGCGCCGCGAGTTCGAACTGCAGCTCCCCTGCCGCGGCGTGCATCTGCTCCGTGAGCTGTTCGATCAGGCCCACGAGGTCCTCGGCCGGCGCGGCGGCGAGCCCGTCCGCCCGGACCTTGGACGCGCCCTTGCCCTTGCCGCGGGCCTTGCCTGCGGCGGCCAGGAGTTCGCGCGTGTCCGCGTCCTCCTTGGCGATCTGGTCGGTGATGTCGGCGATTTTCTTCCGCAGCGGCTGCGGGTCGATGCCGTGCTCGGTGTTGTACGCCACCTGGATCTCGCGGCGCCGGTTGGTCTCATCGATGGCCTTCGCCATCGAGTCCGTGATGCGGTCAGCGTACATGTGGACCTCGCCGGAGACGTTTCGCGCGGCACGGCCGACGGTCTGGATCAGCGAGGTCGCCGAGCGCAGGAAGCCTTCCTTGTCCGCGTCCAGGATGCTGACCAGCGACACCTCCGGAAGGTCCAGGCCTTCGCGGAGCAGGTTGATGCCCACCAGCACGTCGAAGACGCCCATCCGGAGTTCGCGGAGCAGCTCAACCCGGCGCAGGGTGTCCACGTCCGAGTGCAGGTACTCCACCTTCACCCCGTGTCCCAGCAGGTAGTCGGTGAGGTCCTCGGCCATCCGCTTGGTCAGGGTGGTGACCAGGACGCGCTCGTTCCTGCCGGTGCGGATCTTGATTTCGCCCAGCAGGTCATCAATCTGGCCCTTGGTGGGCTTGACCACGATTTCAGGATCGATCAGGCCGGTGGGCCGGATGATCTGCTGGACAAAGCCGTCGGCCTTGCCGAGCTCGAACTTGCCCGGCGTGGCGGACAGATACACCGTCTGGCCCACGCGCTGCTGGAATTCGTCCCACTTGAGCGGGCGGTTGTCCATCGCCGAGGGCAGCCGGAAGCCGTGGTCCACGAGGTTCCGCTTGCGGGACATGTCGCCCTCGTACATGGCGCCGATCTGCGGCACGGTGACGTGGGACTCATCAATGACCAGGAGGAAGTCGTCCGGGAAGTAGTCGATGAGGCAGTGCGGGGCAGTGCCGCGGGCGCGGCCGTCGATGTGCCCGGAGTAGTTCTCGATGCCGTTGCAGAACCCCATCTGCTGCATCATCTCCAGGTCATAGGTGGTGCGCATCCGGAGCCGCTGGGACTCCACGAGCTTGTTCTGGCTCTCCAGGACCTGGAGCCGCTCAGCCAGCTCGTCCTCGATCCGCTTGATGGCCCGGCCCATGCGTTCCGGACCGGCGACGTAGTGCGAGGCGGGGAAGACGTACATCTCGGTCTCATCCCGGATGATCTCCCCGGTGAGCGGGTGCAGGGTGTAGATGTTCTCGATCTCGTCGCCGAAGAACTCGACCCGGATCGCCAGCTCTTCATACATCGGGATGATTTCCACGGTATCGCCGCGGACCCGGAACGTGCCGCGGTGGAAGTCCATGTCGTTGCGGGCGTACTGCATGGACACGAATTTCCGGAGCAGGTCATCGCGGTTCATCTGGGCGCCCTTGCGCAGGGTCACCATGCCGGCGATGTATTCTTCCGGCGTGCCCAGGCCGTAGATGCACGAGACTGTGGCGACGACGATCACGTCCCGGCGGGTCAGCAGTGCGTTGGTGGCGGAGTGCCGGAGCCGTTCCACTTCCTCGTTGACCGAGGAGTCCTTTTCGATGAACGTGTCCGTCTGCGCCACATAGGCTTCGGGCTGGTAGTAGTCGTAGTACGAGACGAAGTACTCGACGGCGTTGTTGGGCAGCAGCTCGCGGAATTCGTTGACGAGCTGCGCTGCGAGGGTCTTGTTCTGCACCATCACGAGGGTGGGCCGCTGGACCTGCTCGATCAGCCAGGCCGTCGTCGCGCTCTTGCCCGTACCGGTGGCGCCGAGCAGTACCACATCCTTCTCGCCGTTCTTGATGCGCTCGGTCAGTTCAGCGATGGCGGCGGGCTGGTCCCCCGCCGGCTGGAACTCGCTGATGACCTCGAAGGGCGCCACGACACGGTTAATCTGCTGCGCAAGACTCATACCCCTAATCTACCGCCGGGCACCGACAGGAAGTCACGTTTCAGCTTTGGGCACCAGCCTCACCCGCGCCGGGGGCCGGAATCGGAGCCGCAGCATGCCCGGGGGCCGGAATCGGAGCCGCCGCCGGTCTAGAGCGGCGGCTGCCAGCCGGTGCGCTGCGCCCAGGCGTCCATGCGGGGGGCGGCATAGCCGGTGAACCAGCCCTCCTTGTCGGCGGCGTAGCCGGCCGTGGATTTGTCCACCCCGTGCAGCGTGGCGGCCCGGCGCTTCTCGGCCAGGTAGTCTGCCCGCGCGGCCTCGTCCTCGCGCAGCCAGTCCCGGAAGCACAGCGCGAAACGCCAGCCGGGCGACCCCGCGGCGCGTACGTGGAGGTTGACCGCCCGGCCGGGATCAGCGTTGCCGTGCAGCCGTTTGCCCCAGTCGGCCGGGTCCGGATGGGAGGGCCTGGGGTTGTCCGAGAAGACGCCGGGCCAGAGCGGGTACCCGGCCTCGGCCAGCAGCGGCGCGATCCGGTCCGCGGCAGCCAGGTCCCGGACACCCAGCTGCAGGTCCAGCACGTCCTTGGCAGCGAGCCCGGGGACGGCGGTGGAGCCGACATGGTCCAGCGTCAGGATGTCCTGCGGAGCGGCGGCCCGCAGGCGCGCCATCAGCCGTTCCGCCTGCGCGGGCCAGCCCGGATCTGCGGCAGTAAGCACGGGGCCGTCCGTGCGCGGGGCAACACGGCGCCTGGCCAGGTTCGCCGCGAACGGCGCCAGCCGGAAGTGCCACAGCCGGTCCACCGCATCCCGGAGTTCCTCCTTTGCACCGGAGTTCTCCAGGACCACGTCGGCCGCAGCCAAGCGGCCCTCCCGGCTGGCTTGGGCGGCCATCCTGGCCCGGGCGTCATCCTCGCTCATGTGCCGGTGCTGCACCATCCGCAGCACGCGGACACCATCCGGGGCGTCCACCACCACCACCAGGTGGAAGTTTGCGCCCTGGCCGGTCTCGACCAGCAGCGGGATGTCCTGGACCACCACCGCGCCCTTCGGGGCGCCGGCGGCCAGTGCGGCAGCGCGCTCCCGGACGAGGGGATGGATGATGCCGTTGAGTACGGCCAGCCGTTCCGGATTGCCGAAGACCAGGGCTCCGAGGCGGGGCCGGTCCAGGCCGCCGTCGGGCATCAGGACCGACGAGCTGAACGCGTCCACCACCCTGGCCAGTCCCGGCGTGCCGGGCTCCACCACCGCGCGGGCCAGCGCGTCGGCGTCGACCACCACCGCGCCCAGTTCGCGCAGGCGCGCAGCGGCCACTGACTTCCCCGAGGCGATGCCGCCCGTCAACCCGATCTTCAGCACCCCACCAGACTAAACTGATCCGGTGGCAGACGACGCGGATACCCCGGAAAGCAGGGCCACCGTTTATACGACTCTTGCCGCCGGGCCGGCGTTCCGCCGCGAGATCGAGGTCAAGCGCTCCCGGTTCATCACCGTCCTGCACCGCGCCGGCGACGAGGACAGCGCCCGGTCGGCGCTCGCAGGCCTGCGCAAGGAATTCCACGACGCGCGGCACCATTGTTCCGCTTTTGTGCTCGGGCCCGACCGCGCCGTGCAGCGCTCCAACGACGACGGCGAACCGTCGGGTACGGCGGGCATCCCAATGCTCGAAGCTCTCCTGAAGCGCGAGACGGCGCCCGGGGTGACGGACCTGAGCGACGTGAGCGCCGTCGTCGTCCGCTACTTCGGCGGGATCCTGCTGGGCGCGGGCGGGCTGGTCCGGGCCTACTCCGAATCCGTCGCCGGAGCCCTGGACCGTGCCCCGCTGGTGCAGCGGCGCCGGCTGCGGCTCTGCGCTGTTCCGGTGCCGCACACTGCTGCGGGCCGGCTGGAAAATGACCTGCGGGCCGCGGGGTACGTCATGGCCGAAACCAGCTACGGGGAGCAGACTACTGTTCTCAGGCTTGCGCTACCGGACGATCCCGCTAGCCTGCTTGAGGCGGGTGAACGGCTCGCCGCCCTGTCAGCCGGAAGCGCCGTGCTGGTGCGCGGAGAAACGGAGTGGACCGATGTTCGCATCAACTGAGCCGTCACCGGCCCCGGTCCGGCTCGTCGACGTCTCCGAAGCGGTCCTGGAGCAGCTCCTGACCCTCGCGATCCAGGACGCCGACGCCGACGAGGTGACGCCTCCGCTGGGCAGCGCCGCCGGCTGGAATTCGGAGCGGATCAGCTGGTTCCGCGAATACCACCACGCCGCGGCGGGACTCGACGGGCCCGCGCAGCAGAAAAGCTGGGCGATCAGCTGCGACGGCGACCTTGCCGGGTCCATCCGGCTCAAGCGGACCGGCGAAGGCACCCTGGAAACCGGAATCTGGCTGGGCCGCAGCTTCCGCGGCCGGGGAATCGCCCGGGAGGCCCTTCGCCTTGTGATCGGCCGGGCCGCCGCGTCCGGGGCTGCAGTGCTGGAAGCCGACACAACGGCCGGGAACACCGCGGCGCTGATCCTCCTGCGCTCAGCCGGGGCCATGCTCGACGAGGGCCAGGCCTCCGGTGATGCCGCCGTTCCGGTCAAGGCCAGGATCCCGCTGCGCTGACGGCCGCCACCGGACATGCCCAGTCGTGGCTGCGACCGCTGGACATATTCCCATCCTGCCCACTGCCCGGGTCCAGGACTGGACATGTCCCACGCTTGGCTAGCCGGCCACTGGACATGCCCAGCCCTGGCTGCGACCACTGGACATTTTCCCATCCTGCCCACTGCCCGGGTCCAGGACTGGACATGTCCCACGCTTGGCTAACTGCCGGCGGCCGCGATTTCCCAAATGTGGCCGCCAGGATCGCGGAAACTGGCCGTTCGGATTCCCCCACGGCCGGTCCACCGGGCCGTTCAGGAGCTCGACGCCGCGGCTCGCCAATTCAGCGCACATTGCGTCGACGTCGTCGACGTCTACGGTGAACTGCATACGAGCACCTGCCTCGGGGGATGCCACTCTGGCGGGCCCGACGAGTTCCGGAGCCTCCGAGTATTTCAACAGGTTAATTAGGGTGTTCTCAAACTTGAACACGGCCGAGACGTCGTCCTCGAACGCCACGGGCAGACCGAACACTTCGTGGTAGAACCGCTTAGCGTCGGACAGATTCTCAACACACAAGGTGATGGCACTGATCCCCCTCGGCCAGGGCCCGGTATCTGCTGGCTCTGTCGCTCGAGGACTTCGCGGAGTCTCGACCATGTTGCTCCCTCTCCTGCGTTCCGTCCAACCAAACCGCCCAGTCTGAGTGTGACACTGCGTCGGGGTCAAGGATTCCACTGGTCAATTCCCGGAGTAGCAGCCGGCCGACGTCGAACGCCCCCACGTGCCGCCGGACATAGTCTCCAGGCGGGCAGGCAAATGAACATAGTGGTTACATGTCCCTTTGGCGGGGCCAGGGCTGGGCATGCTCCCCCGGCGCTGTGCGGATGCACGTGGAGCCCCGGACATGCCCCGCCCTCGGGCCCAAGGTTGGACATAGTGCCCATATGTCCAGTTGCCGCGGCAAGGACTGGACATGTCCCCGGGGCTGGGCGGCCACCAATGGGCATGTCCCCCCTGTGAAGCCACCAGTGGGCATGTCCCGTGGCGATGGGCGCCCGCGGGGCATGTCCCAAAAACGAAAGGTGGCCGCCCCCGCAGGGACGGCCACCTTCACGGTGCTACTTCAAGCTACCAACTGCCAGGACCCAGGGAGCGGACTCCCCGGAACCAGGGGCAATTAGTTGCCGGTCAGCTTCTCGCGCAGTGCTGCAAGAGCCTCGTCGGAAGCGAGCGTGCCGCCACCGGTGTTGGACTCGGCTGCAGCCGGCTCGGAGGAGTAGCTGGTGGTGCCGGAGTCGCTCTCGCCGGACGTTGCAGCTGCAGCGTCGTCGGCAGCGTGCTGGGCAACCTGCTTCTTGTGGGCTTCCCAGCGGGTCTGGGCATCAGCGTACTGCTGCTCCCAGGCGGCGCGCTGCGTCTCGTAGCCTTCAAGCCACTCGTTGGACTCCGGATCGAAGCCCTCCGGGTACTTGTAGTTGCCCTCTTCGTCGTACTCTGCGGCCATGCCGTAGAGAGCCGGATCGAATTCGGTGGACTCGGCGTCGACGCCCTCGTTGGCCTGCTTGAGGGACAGCGAGATGCGGCGGCGCTCGAGGTCGATGTCGATGACCTTGACGAACAGCTCGTCGCCAACGGAGACAACCTGCTCGGCCAGCTCAACGTGGCGCACGGCGAGCTCGGAGATGTGGACCAGGCCTTCGATGCCGTCCTCAACGCGAACGAACGCGCCGAACGGAACCAGCTTGGTGACCTTACCCGGTACAACCTGCCCGAGGGCGTGGGTGCGGGCGAAGGTCTGCCACGGATCTTCCTGCGTAGCCTTGAGCGACAGGGAGACGCGCTCGCGGTCCAGGTCAACCTCGAGAACCTCGACGGTGACTTCCTGGCCAACTTCGACAACCTCGGACGGGTGGTCGATGTGCTTCCAGGACAGCTCGGAAACGTGAACGAGGCCGTCTACGCCGCCCAGGTCCACGAAGGCACCGAAGTTGACGATGGAGGAAACGACGCCGGGACGGACCTGGCCCTTTTCCAGCTTGTTGAGGAACGTGGAGCGGACCTCGGACTGGGTCTGCTCGAGCCATGCACGGCGGGACAGCACAACGTTGTTGCGGTTCTTGTCCAGCTCGATGATCTTGGCTTCGATCTTCTGACCGATGTACGGAGCGAGGTCGCGCACACGGCGCATCTCGACGAGGGATGCGGGCAGGAAGCCGCGCAGACCGATGTCGAGGATAAGACCACCCTTGACAACCTCGATGACGGTACCGGTGACGACGCCGTCTTCTTCCTTGACCTTCTCGATGTCGCCCCAGGCGCGCTCGTACTGAGCACGCTTCTTGGAGAGGATCAGGCGGCCTTCTTTGTCTTCCTTGGTGAGCACCAGGGCCTCGACCAGATCGCCAACGGAAACAACTTCCGAGGGATCAACGTCGTGCTTGATGGACAGCTCGCGGGAGGGAATGACACCTTCGGTCTTGTAACCGATGTCGAGCAGAACTTCGTCGCGGTCGACCTTGACGACGGTACCTTCGACGAGATCTCCGTCGTTGAAGTACTTGATGGTGGCGTCGACTGCTGCGAGGAAGTCCTCAGCGTTACCGATGTCGTTAATCGCGACGACGGGGGTACCGGGCTTCTCGGTGGAGGTGATGGTCATGTAGTAGGGGCTCCGTTGTGGATAGTAAGTCGGTCAGGCAAACCGCTGCGCTCGCATTATGGAATGCAGGCGAAGAATACGGCGTCTCAGCAAGTGATCCGCCGGGTCATCCTGATTTTGTGGATTGTCGATGCGCGCACGTAGTACGCGCCCGATTAGTCTAGTCGTTTACGCCAAGGCCGGTCAAAGCGCAACGGGTCGGGCCGGGCCCGGGTGGCGCCCGACGTGGGCCTAGAAGTGCGTGAGGCAGTGCGGGGCGCGTTCGACGGCGAACATGAGCCGCGCTTTGAGCGCGGCCCCCCGGGCGTGCTCCGTGATGCGGCCGGCCGCTTCGAGCGTCACGGGACAGACGCCGCCCAGATAGATCGAGCCGAGTTCGGCGACGTCGAGGGTCAGTTCGGGTTCGGCGCCGGCCGGAGCGGGTGCCACCGTGGCGTCGCCGTCGCGGACCGTGAGGACGAACGTGCCGTCCGCAAAGCCGAGGCTGTCCGTGATGCCAAGGACAAGTGTTCCGTCAGCGGAGTAGCGGCGCGCGCCGAGGGCTGCAGCAGTGTCCAGGACCCTGAGCCAGAGCATGTCCACGTGGCTGGAGGCATCGACGCAGCGCGGGTCCTCGAGGGCCCAGGCCAGCGGGTCATCCACCGGTGCCTCTGCCCAGCTGACCCGCTGAACGAGGTCGATGCTGCCGAGAAACTGCCAGAGCTCCAGGTAAGCGGCGTCGGTCGCCGCCACGAGGTCCACGATGTCCACCGTGAACGGTTTGCTCTCCCAGCCGGAGAACTTGTAGGCAACATAACCGTCCACCGTGCCGGCGGCGTCGTAGTGCAGGGCGCACGTGATTCCCTCATCCTCGGCACCGTCCCGTCCGAGGGTTCCCGAGCTGCGCTGCCGGTACGCGTCCTGGCGCACGATGGACCCCGGCGTGACCCGGTGGACGCGTTCGAAGACGCCGGGGGCCAGTTCCAGGAGGACTTTCCGGTCGGCGATTTCCACTGAGCCGGTCGGGGCGTGCCTCAGCCGGAACCGCGGGCCGGTGTCCACCTTGATGCTACGCTCGAACGTCGCGACGCCGAAGCCGAACCGTCCGTAGATGGAGGCCTCCGACGCCGTCAGGGCAGCGATCGCGAGTCCGTCGGCCCTGGACGCGGCCAGGTCCCCGGTCATCATCCGGCGCAGGAGCCCCTGGCGGCGGTGGGTTCCGCGGACGGTCACGGCGGTGATCAGCTGCGCTTCGAGCTGCCTACCGTGGCCCACGTTCAGGTCTTTGCGCAGAGTCCCGAAGGTTGCCACCGGAATGTCGGCAGCCAGGGAGTGGGCGGCGACGGAACCGGTCTGGTAGACCCCCGTCATCTCACGATTGTCCACCCGGTACATGGCCATGACCTTGTCCACGAACTCGTCCTTGTGCCGTTCGTCGTAGAAACCGACGCCGACGCCGCGCAGCCAGGAAACCCCCAGGGCGTAGTCCGGTTCACCCTTTTCGGCCGCACGGAACCGCCTGAGCTCGTACTTCTCTGCCACGTGTTTCTCCCCCGAAGATCTTGCGGTGCCGGGGATCCCCGGCACCGTGATGCCTGGACCGCTAGTGCCCTGCCTCGTACCAGCTGGAGCCGATGCCGATCTGGACCTCCAGCGGGACCGTCAGCTCGGCCGCCAGTCCCATCTGTTCGGTCACGAGCTTCTCCACGGCCACACGCTCACCGTGCGCGACTTCGAGGACCAGTTCATCATGGACCTGCAGCAGCATCCTTGACTTCAGCCCCTGCTCGGCCAGCGCAGAAGAGACGCCCAGCATGGCCCGCTTGATGATGTCCGCGGCCGATCCCTGGATCGGGGAATTCAGCGCAATCCGCTCCGCGTTCTCGCGCAGCTGGCGGTCAGTGCTGGTGAGGTCCGGAAGGTAACGGCGGCGGCCCTCGATGGTCGCGGTGTAACCGTCGATTCTGGCCTGGTCAACCACGCCGCGGAGGTAGTCGCGGACGGCGCCGAACCGGTCGAAGTAGTCCTTCATGAGGGTCCGTGCCTCGTCGACGGAAATCTCGAGCTGCTTGGAGAGCCCGAACGAGGTCAGGCCGTAGGCGAGGCCGTAGGACATGGCCTTGACCTTGGAACGCATAGCGCTGGTCACCTGGTCTGTGGGTACGTGGAAGATGTTGGAACCCACGAACCGGTGGAGGTCTTCGCCGTCCTTGTAGGCCTGGATCAGGCCGGGGTCGCCGGAAAGGTGCGCCATGATCCGCATTTCGATCTGCGAATAGTCGGCGGAGAGCAGGGTTTCATAGCCTTCGCTGACGACGAAAATGCTGCGGACGCGCCGGCCTTCCTCGCTGCGGATGGGGATGTTCTGCAGGTTGGGGTTGTTGGAGGAGATCCGGCCCGTGGCGGCCACGTTTTGCGCGTAGGTGGTGTGGATCCGGCCGTCGTCCGTGACGGACTTCTTGAGTGACTCCAGCATCTGGCGCAGCTTCGAGGACTCGCGGTGCGCCATCAGCTGGACCAGGAATTCGTGCCCGGTCTTGTCCAGCAGGTTCTTGAGCGACGCGGCGTCGGTGGTGTAGCCCGACTTGATCTTCTTGGTCTTGGGCAGCCCCAGTTCCTCGAACAGCACGGTCTGCAGCTGCTTCGGTGACCCCAGGTTCACTTCGTGGCCGATCGCGGCGAAAGCAAGCTCCTGGGCGTTGTCAATCACCTTGGCAAGATCCGCCAGCTGCTCATCCATGCGCGGCATGTCGATGGCGATTCCCGCGAGTTCCATGTCGGCCAGGACCCGGCTGACCGGCAGCTCCAGGCTGGTCAGTAGTTCCTGGGCCTTGCGTTCGGTCAGTTCCGTTTCGAAGTAATGGCTGAGGGCCTGGACGACGGCGGCCACGTGGACCAGCGCGCCGGCGGCGGCGGCGTCATCGCCGTCGAACGCCAGCTCCAACTGGCCGGCCTTGGCGGCCTCGGTCGAGACGCTGATGTTCAGGTGGTGCTGGGCCAGTTCGGCGAGTTCGTAGCTGCGGCGGTCAGGCTGAAGGAGGTACCCGGAGATTGACGTGTCGTCCACCACGCCTTCCAGGCCCAGGCCGCGGTTGGCGAGTGCTTTGAGGGCAGCCTTGTAGCCATGCATGACTTTAGGCGCGGCTGCGTCCTTGAGCCAGCCGGCCAGGACGTTCTCGGCTGCGGCGTCCTGGCCGGTGAGGTCGATGTACGCCGCCGCCCCGCCGTGGACGATCGCCAGCGCGGCGGCATCCTCGCCGATCCGCCCCGGCACGAGGTCAACGGCGACGGCTGAACGCTTGCCGGCCGCCGCTTCGAGGAAAGCGGCGAGCTCGGCAGCGCCCGAAGGGACAGTGAAGTCCGGGGTCGCGAGGCTTTCCCGCTCGGTTTCAGGTAGCTCACTGCCGTAGAGGGCGAAGAGCCGGGTGCGGATGGTCTTGAATTCGAGGGTGTCGAAAAGCTCCTCGATGGCGGCCTGGTCCGGCCGCGGTTCCGCAAGCTCCTCCAGCGTCACCGGAAGATCCAGGTCTGTGTGGAGCCTGTTCAGCCGCCGGTTGCGCAAGACGCCCTCAACGTTTTCGCGGAGCGCGTCCCCGACCTTCCCGCCGATCGCGTCGAGGTTTTCCAGAACCCCCTCCAGCCCGCCGTAGAGATTGATCCACTTGGCCGCCGTCTTGGGGCCCACACCGGGAACGCCGGGGAGGTTGTCCGCTGACTCCCCTACCAGTGCGGCGAGGTCCGAATACTGGGCGGGGCTGACAAAGTACTTTTCCTGGATGGCCGAGGCATCCAGGCGCGGAATGTCGCTGACGCCCTTCTTGGGGTACAGCACGAACACGTTGTCCGTGATGAGCTGGAAGGCATCACGGTCACCCGACACCAGGAGTACCTCGAAACCGGCTTTGTCCCCCATCGTGGCGAGGGTGGCGAGGATGTCGTCGGCTTCGTAGCCGGGCATTTTGATGGTCTTGATGCCCCACGCGCCCATGACCTTGTCGATGAGGTCGATCTGGCCGCTCATCTCCCGGGGAGTTTCGTTGCGGCCCCCCTTGTAGTCGCTGTATTCGGCTTTGCGGTGGGTGGTGTCGTCCGAGACGTCGAAGGCCACGGCAATGTGGGTGGGTTTCTGTTCCTTGATGAGGTTGATCAGCATGGACGTGAAGCCGTGTACGGCGTTGGTGTGCTGCCCCGTGGCGGTGGAGAACTTATCCGCCGGCAACGCGAAGAACGCACGGAATGCCATGGAATGGCCGTCGAGGACCATCAGCCGGGGCTGGCCGGTGAGGGGAATCACGGGTGCCTCAGTCGCGGAAACCGGCCCCGCGGCCGGGCTGGACTTGCCGGCGGCCGTGTCCGCAGTCACCGAATCGGACTCAGGCGCCGGGAAGATGTCTGCTGCGGATGGGGCAAGGGCCGGTTTGGTAGTTTCGCTCACAGGTGCCAGCCTAGTTCCCATGATGGACAATTTCACGCCCGGCCCTTACGCGGCCGAACTGTCGGCCGCCGGGGTTCCCGACGAAATGCATGATTGGCTCGGCCAGTACGGTGTCGGCGCCCTGGTGGTGAAGATGGGGATCCGGTTCCTGGAATTGAGCCCCCAGCGGACAGTGGCCACCATGCCTGTGGAAGGGAACACCCAGGTGGCCGGCATCCTGCATGGCGGCGCGCACGTGGTCCTGGCCGAGACGCTGGGGTCCTTTGCCGCGGGCATGCACGCCGGCCCCGGACGCCACGCCCTCGGGGTCGACGTCGGCGCGACGCACCACCGCTCGATCTCCGCTGGCACCGTGACCGGAACCTGCACGGCCATCCATCTGGGACGCACCCTCACCACGCACGAGATCGTCATGACGGACGGGCAGGGCCGCCGGCTGTCGACCGCCCGGATCACGAATCTGATCCGGGACAACGCCGAGTAGGGGCGGCGGCTTCGCGCTCCGGAGAGCCGGCGTTCGACGGCGGACCGCCTCAGGCGCGCTTGCCGGCGAAACGGTACCGCAGCTCCACGATCCCCCGGCCCATGGTGTGGGATGAGATCAACTCCATCGGCGCCGTCGGGCCGGACATGGGAAGCACGGGTTTCCCGCTGCCCAGGACCACGGGAATGATCGAGACGATCAACTCGTCCAGCGCGCCGGCGTCGGCGAACTGTGCTGCGAGGACTCCCCCGCCGACGATCCAGACATTCCGGCCGGCCGCCTCTTCCTTCAGGTCCCCGACGAATTCGCCCACGGGGCCCCGGACGAACGTCACGTCAGCTCCGTTCGGTGCCAGGTGCTCGTGGTGGGTGAACACCCAGCAGGGCGTGGAGGGGTAGGGCCAGTGGCCGGCTTCGTGTTCCATCAGCCAGGCGAAGGTTTCGCCGCCCATGACGATGCAGCCGACGTCGGACATGAAATCGTTGTAGCTTTCCATGCCGCCGGCGAAGCCGTCGAACTGGAGCAGCCAGTCCAGCTTGTCATCGGCGGTTGCGATGAACCCGTCCACGGACGAGGCCACGAAGTATTGGAGGCTCGACATGGCCCCAGCCTAACGATTCATGGCCCGCGATCCCATCCTCCAGGAACGTCCTCCGGCAGCCCGTGGCCGGATTGTCACCCGATTATCACCCGTGCGGGAGCCCTGCCGCAGGGCCGGCGTCAAGCATCCCCGCGATCCTCTCCTCCAGCGCGGCCAGTGTGGCTTCGGGCAGCACGATGAGCCCGTCCAGCTCGCGCCGCGCACGCTTGTAGGCGGTCTGCCGCTCGGCGGGAGTGGCGGCTGCGTCGGAGGCGATCCGGAGCAGCTTCCTGGCAGTCGCGAGCCGCTGGCGCTCCGGACCGGTGAATTTGCTGTCCTTGATCCGCTGCGCTTCCCGTTCGGCGACGTCGAAGGCCAGCTCGAACCCGCGCACCGCTGAGCGGTACTCGCCCAGCCGGGCCGTCGTCGTCATGTCCCCGGCCGCCGCGGGTCGAAGCCCGTCGGCCTCCCGCTTGGCGCGCAGGAAGGCCACTGTGAGCGGCTCACGAACGTCCGTCATGACCGGAAAGTCGATGAGCTTTCCCACATCGAGCTCGTAGTCCAGCCAGCGCCGGTTCACCGCGTCATGGCCGGCCATCAGGGCCTGGACCTCGGCCTGGCTCGCCTGTTCCACTTCCGCGGCCCGGTTGCGCAGCTGGTACAGCTCGACGCGGCGGCGGTGGCGCCGTTCGCTGGCCCTGGTCCACGAGCGTGCCCAGCCGCCCATCAGCCCGCTCAGCGGAAAGATGAGCCACCAAAAATGAGTCACGAAGTCGAAGAAGTGGTCCACTGCATCATCCTCCCACCCGCCGGGGGCAGCGGAAAGCCCCCGCCGTGGAGGGGGCTTTCCCTTCTCTTCAGACCCCGTAGCAACGGAAGGAGTGCCGGAGGTCACTCTTTGTCGTGCTTGACCTTATGCACCCGCGTGACAATGGTGGCGCAGGGCAGGTTGAGCAGGACGGCGTGGGCTGTGGAGCCGAGCACGGTCCGGGAGACCCCGCCACGGCCGCGGCTCCCGATGACCAGCAGCCTGGCCTCGGAGGCAATATTCACGAGAGCTTTTGCCGGCTCGGTATCCGACTCGAGGCGCTGGTGGACCATCAGGTCGGGGTACTTCTCGCCCAGGCCCGCCCCCGATTCGGCAAGGACGATCCGGTCCTCTTCCATGATGGATTCGGCGAGTCCGCTCGTCGGCAACTTGCTTTCGACCCACCGCGCTGGGCTCTTGAAGGCGAGCACCACGGTCAATTCATCGCCGCCCCGATCCGCTTCTGCGGCAGCGAAGGCGACGGCCTGCAGCGACTCCTCCGAGCCATCCACCCCGACGACGACGCCCTTGGCCACGCTCCCCCGTTTCTGCGGTATGACGGCGACCGGGCATTCCGTGGCGGAGACGATCTGCAGGGCACGGTCCGTCAGGGGACCGCCGTCCATCCAATGCTTGTCATGCGCGCCAACAACCACGATGGATGCTTCGTTGGACACCTCCCGCAGCACTGATCCCCCGCTGCCATGGCGAAGCTGGATTTCCACCTTTACATCGGGGGCCTGCGCGACGGCGCTGGCCTGTGCTTCCTCGAGCATCTCCATTCCCGATTGCCTGATGAGCTCGTGGTACTGGAAATCCGGGGACATCCAGCGGTCGTCCACGGCATGGATCAGGATCACCGGGAGCTTGAGGCGGGCAGCCCGCTGAAGGGCCCAGGTCAGGGCGGCTGCGCTTCCGGCTGACCCGTTCACACCGACGACAATTGGTTTACTCATTCTGAATCCAGCTCTCTTCCCTGCGTGATCGCTTCGACACGGCACACCCCAAAAGCCACGCCAAGGGGTCGCCGACAGTTCAGTCTGCGCCGTTGGTCGGGCCCCGGTTAGGGCCTTAAGCCCTTCACACCACACGCGCGCCCCGCGTAGCGTCGAATCATGGAGCAGCCTTTCTCCGCTGCCGCTGAGCCGCGTTCCCCCCGCCCGGAACCGGCCTCTCTCCTCCGCGATGCAGCTTCCCGTGACGCGGTGCGCTCCAACGGGGCCGCAAACGGGGCCCCAAATCAAGTGCCGGCGGCGGCAGAGCCTCCGGACGACGGCTCCGGCGACGTTCTCCTGCCCGCTATCGAGTGGCTGGCAGGATCCGACGAGCCTGCCGTGCGGCGTGCGGCGCAACTCGAATTCCTCGGCAAGGCCTGGGACGGGCCGTCCCTGCGCAACGGGAGATGCATTTCCGCGCTCCTTTCCGGCCAGCAGCCCAACGGCGGCTTCGGCGTCCATCCCTACAGCAAATGGACGGGCGCACACTGGCGCCTGGTCTCCCTCGTAGACCTCGGCGTGACGGCCTCGGAGGCGCCGTCGATGGTGGATGCCGCCGCCACGGTCCTGGACTGGCTGCACAGCGAGCAGCACCGAAGCCGGATCCAGACCATCCACGGCCTAACCCGCCGGTGCGCCTCCCAGGAGGGCAACGCACTGTACGCATGCACCCGGCTGGGCATGGCGGCGGATCCCCGGGTTGCCAAGCTGGCGTCAGACCTTATGCTCTGGCAGTGGCCCGACGGCGGCTGGAATTGCGACGTCGATGCGAGCGGCCGCCGCTCCTCGTTCCATGAGACGCTGCCCGCGGCGAACGGGCTCCGGGAATACTGGCTGGCCACCGGCGCTCCGGACGCCCGGGCCAGCGCGGAGCGGGCGGCGGATCTGTTGCTCCAGCACCGGCTGTTCAGGTCCTCCTCCACCGGACGCCCGATTGACCCGCGCTGGCTGAAGCTGCGCTACCCCGCTTACTGGCACTACGGTGTCCTGCCCGCCCTCTTGTTCCTGTCCCGGATGGGGCTGGCCGGCGACCCGCGGGCCAGGGACGCCGAAGACGTGCTGCGCGCCAAAATGATGCCGGACGGCCGCTGGCCAGTCGAGGGCGCCTGGTGCAATCCGCCCGGCGCCAGGGGGCAGACCGATGTGATCGACTGGGGCAGGCACGGGCCGAACGACTTTGTCACCCTGAGTGCCGTGCGGATTCTCTCCCCGCGCTTCGTGCCGCCAGCCGGCTCCGGCACGGCCGGCTCCCCATCCTGATGGCGGGCCGCTGATGCCAGCGAACGGCTTCCTGCTCCGCTGGTGGTTGTGGGTGACGGTGGCGGAGAGCGTTGGCTTCCTGGCGCCGGCCGCCATCGCGTTGTCCGTGGCTCAGTCACATCCGGAGTTGTCCATGGTTTCCTTCGTGTGCGGGGGGTTTGTGGAAGGTGCCGTGCTCGGTTTCGCGCAGGCCCGTGTGCTGAAGCTGGAGCTGCCGCTGCTCTCCGTCCGCGGCTGGACCGCCCGGACCGCCGTGGCGGCTTCGCTTGCGTGGCTCATTGGCCTTGCCCCCAGCGAGTTCTACCCGGTCTGGCAGGAGTGGACGCCCGCCGTCCAACTCGCGGCTGCCATTGCCGGAGGGCTGCTGCTTCTCTGTTCGCTGGGGCTTGCGCAAATGCCCGAGCTCCGCCGCCATGTGGCGGGCAGCGGATGGTGGGTCGCCGGAAGCGCGGCGGCCTGGTTCGTGGGGCTGGGTGTCTTCTTCGCTGTCGCGACGCCGCTATGGGAAGAGGGCCAGCCACTGGCGCTCACCGTGGGCATAGGCGCCTGCGCGGGCATCCTGATGGCCGCCAGCGCCGCACTCATCAGCGGGTTTGTCATGGCCCGGCTGCTGGAGACCGGGAACCGCGGATCACTGCCTCTTAGTCCCGCCAGCAACGGCCGCGGCCGGTTGCGCACCTAGGACCGAAAGTCACGGGCGCCTGCCCGCAGCGGCCTTGGCGGCGCGCGACCTGCTGCATGAGCCCGGTCCGGGGCACCGGTAGGATTTTCCTGCGGGCATTCAGGCGCGCGAACAGCGTTCGGTGCATTCCAGCGGCAAGGACAATCGATGACCAAGAAATCCCGGCGGACGGCGCCCCATGCCCGAGCCAAAGGCAATCCCGGAGCCAAAGCGAAAGCCAACGCCAAAGCCAACGGCGCGTCGCAGCCCCGGAGAACACGCCCCTGGACCGCGGCCTACGGGCCGGGAGTCCCCGCGAATCTGAAGCTGCCCAAGGGGACCCTTGTGGACCTCGTGGACGCATCCGTCCGGCGCTACGGGTCCAAGACGGCGCTGGAGTTCTTCGGTGCCCGCACCAGTTACCGGGACCTGGGCGCCCTGATCAGCCGGGCCGCGGCGGGGCTCCAGAAGCTGGGTGTCAAGGCCGGCGACCGGGTGGCCCTGGTGCTGCCGAACTGCCCGCAGCACATTGTCGCCTTCCATGCCGTGCTGCGCCTCGGCGCCGTCGTGGTGGAGCATAACCCCCTCTACACCGACCGGGAGCTTCGCCACCAGTTCGAGGACCACGGCGCCACCGTGGCGATCGTCTGGGACAAAGCTGCCGAGCGGGTCCGACAGCTGCCCGCCGACGTCGGACTCCGGAGCATTGTCTCGGTGGAGCTGATCCCGGCGATGCCGCTGCTCCAGCGCCTCGCCCTGCGGCTCCCGGTGCCGGCGGCGCGCAAGGCACGCGCTGCGTTGTCCGCGGACAGGCATGAGGAGAAGGCCCGCACGGCCCCGGCCGGCCGCACGGTCCTTCCGTGGCACGAACTCCTGGCCGCCGGCGAGCTGAGAAAGAGGCACCCGCGTCCGGGCGTTCACGACGTTGCCGTGCTGCAGTACACGTCGGGAACCACGGGCCAGCCCAAGGGCGCCATGCTGACGCACGCCAATTTGCAGGCCAACGCCGCCCAGGGCCGCGCCTGGGTGCCGGGGCTCAAGGACGGAAAGGAAACCGTGTACGCGGTGTTGCCGATGTTCCATGCCTACGGGTTGACCCTGTGCATGACCTTCGCGCTCAGCATCGGCGCGAAGCTGGTGCTGTTCCCGAAGTTCGACGTCGATCTGGTGCTGAAGGCCCTCAAGAAGTCACCGGCCACCTTCCTGCCCGCCGTACCGCCGATCTACGACCGGATCGCAGCGGCGGCGGCGGACCGCGGAATTGGACTGGAAAGCATCCGCTTTTCCATCTCCGGGGCGATGAACCTGCCGACGGCGACCGTGGAAACGTGGGAAAAGGCGACCGGCGGCTACCTGATCGAGGGCTACGGGCTGACTGAAACCTCGCCCATTGCGATCGGCAACCCGTTCGGGCCGACGCGTAAGCCGGGAACGGTGGGAGTGCCGTTCCCGCTGACCGATATCAGGGTGGTGGATCCCGGGAATGTCCTGGCCGACCGCGCACCCGGTGAGGAAGGCGAACTCCTCATCCGCGGGCCGCAGGTGTTTTCCGGCTACTGGAACCGGCCGCAGGAGACCGAGGAGGCGCTGCTGGAAGGCGGCTGGTTCCGCACCGGCGATATCGTCTCGGTGGATAAGGACTACTTCGTCACGATCCGCGACAGGATCAAGGAGCTCATCATCACGGGAGGGTTCAACGTCTCGCCCAGCGAGGTTGAGGATGTCCTCGCCACCTTCCCGGGCCTCTCGGAAGTCTCCGTGGTGGGGTTGCCCCGCCCGGGCGGCGGTGAGGATGTTGTGGCCGCAGTGGTTCCCGTCCCGGGGACCAGTCTCGATCCGGACGCGCTCTTGTCCTTCGCCCGGCAGCACCTGACCGCCTATAAGGTGCCGCGCAAGGTGGTGGTGCTCGATTCGCTCCCCCGCTCGCTGATTGGCAAGGTTCTGCGCCGGGAAATCCAGGACACGCTGGTGGCCGGCCGGTAGGACAGCTCCTTCCGGCCGGCCACCAGCGCTGCGGCCCCCGGGCTAGTGCCCGGTGTCGTCCGTGCCGGCCTCGTGGTGCCCGGAGTCGTCGGCGCCTTCTACAGCGTCGGGCGCCGGTTCCTTGGACAGGTCGACACCGTCCCCGCTCGGTGAGCGCGGTGCCAGCCCGACGTCGGCGGGGGCCTTGCCTCCGCTGCGGGCCATGCCGTCCCGGACCGACTCCACCAGCTCGTCGCTGAGCAGCGGGCCGGTGTAGCCGATGGTCAGGGCGCCGCCGTCCAGGGATTCCTCGTAGTTGCCCAGCGCGTCCGAGAGGATCCCCTCGCCGGCGATTGCTGCCGCCAGCGCCGCCGGGTCCTCAACGGCGAGCGTGAACGCGAGGTCATGCACCAGCGCCTCCCCGATGTGCACGTGTTCCACTGCGGGGTTGGTGCCCTCTTGGCCAAAAGCCAGCTCCGCAAGCCGGTCCGCGTCCTCATGGCTGCGGCCTGCCGGGAGTGCCACGATGACGTCCGGAACGAGATGGTCCAGGAGCAGTGCGTCAAGGACCATCGGGGAGATATCGGTCAGCTCGATGCCCTGCTGGGACGCCGCCTCGTCGAGCCGCTGGCGGAGCGACCCCGGATCCGTCCCCTCGGCCTGGTGGACGGCGATGACGGTCCGCCGCCGCACCATCAGCCCGTCATGGCTGCTGGCCGGCCGGCCGTTTCCGACGTCCTTTCCGTCCTCGAGGGACACCGCTTCGCCCGTCGCCGCGTCCCCGGCGGGCGCGTCCGGGGTCTGTGAAGTTTCGACGGCGGCTGCGGTGGCGGACGCAGTCGCATTGGCCGGGGGTGCGTTCACGGCGTCGGGCGCCCCGCCCGTGCAGGCACTGAGTGCCAGCACGAGCAGGGCGGAGCAGGTAGTCCTGGTCAGGCGCCCCATCTCAGGTCCCCGGCGGAAGGGCGGGCCGGTACACCGGAGGGAAGGAACCCTCCGGCGTCGGATCGAAGACCGGTGGATCCGTGGTGACGGGATCGTTGGTCCGCCAATCGCCGACGGAGAACTGCACCATCATGTCGTGGTCCTCGTGGACCAGGTTGTGGCAGTGGATCATGTACCGTCCGCCCTGCTCCGCCCCCGTGTCGAACTGCATGAGCGCGGTGATGGATTCGTTTTCGCCGGCATAGAACACATCCTTGGGGCCGGTTTCCCAGGCAAAGGGTTTCCCTCCGTTGGTGTTCCGGCCGATGATCTTGGCGTCGACCAGGTGGACATGCAGCGGATGGAACCAGCCCCCGGACGCATTGGTGATGGTCCATTGCTCGACGTCGTAGGGCTGGGGGTTGCCGAACAGCGTCGAAAATCCGGACTTCTCCACATCTGCCCACGTGACGCCGTTGATGGTCCACTGGCCGCCCGCCCTGAGCAGTTTCATCTCGCGTTTCACTTTGGCCATGGCCGGGGTCAGGCTCATCGTCGCAATGCCGCCCCTCGCCGCGTTGAGCGCGCCGCCGTCGTCGAGCGTCGCGGGGATGCTGGAGATGGAACCGGCGGACGGGCCGGAATCGGCGACCACCTCGAAGCGCATGATCTTTCCCGTGTTGGCGAAGTCGATGTTGTTCTTATTGCTGAGGTTCCGCAGTTCGATCATCTGACCGGTCTTGTACCGGCGGAAGTCGATCAGGACCTCGTAGCGTTCGGCCGTGCCCTGGCGCCAGGACTTAACCGGCTGCACCTTCGGGACCATGCCGGCGTCGGTCCCGACGACGTAGACCGGCTCGCCGGTGGACAGCGTGGGGCGGTAGGACCGCGTGATGGACGCGATCAGGACACGGAACCGGTAGATCCGGGGCTTGACCTTCATCGTCGGCCACGGCACGCCGTTGACCATGATGATGTCGCCCCACAACCCCTTGTGGCCGTTGTCGTTGTACCCGAGGGAACCGTCGGCGTTGAACACGGCGTCTGAGATCATCAGCGGAACGTCGAACTCGCCCTGGGGCAGCTGCGCGCGCTCGTACTTGTCGGACAACGGATAGAAACCTGCGAGACCCGAGTAGACGTTCTGCGCCGTGATGTGGTGTTTGTGGTCGTGGTACCAGAGGGTCCGGGCCGTCTGCCAGTTCGGGTATTTGTAGTTCTTGACGTTGCCGGGGGCGGTGAAATCGTTGGCGTAGCCGTCGTACTGCGGCAGCGAGGCCGAGCCGTGCAGGTGGGTCACGGTGTTGAAGGCCCCGGGCTGGAGGAGGCCCAGGGCAGGCAGGGCGTTGCGGATGCGTACTTCCACCCGGGTGCCCTGGCTGGCGCGGATAGTGGGGCCGGGGAAGATCCCGTTGTAGCCCGCCACCGTGGTGGTGAGGCCGGGAACGAACTGCGCAAGGCCCAGCTTCTGCGTGAGCGCGTAGCGGGCGTAGGGGCGGGCGGGATTGCCGTTGTCGAAGCCCGTCTCAAAGGGTGCGAGCTCCGGCGGGCGGCGGAACACGCCCGCGTAGGGAATGGGCATGTTCTGCGGCGCCAGGAGGCTGGATTTCAGGGGCGGCGGCGCCGGGGCGGTTCCTGCGGGTGGTGTGGCCGGGGCGTCTTCGGCCCCGTTTTTCATTCCTGCGAGTCCGAGTGCGCTGACGGCACCAAGTTTGAATATTTCTCGTCGTGTGGTCATGGCCCCTCCAAGGCGGGCAGTGGAACTGAATCACGTCCCGAACAACAAACTTCGGATGATTGAGGAAGCTGGCTGCCGGGTCCGCGCGGACCCGGCAGCCAGCCGTCTCTATGTGCTGCTACAACCCCGTGGTGAACGTCCACGTCCGGGTGGTCAGCGGGTTACCGGCCAGGTCCCGGACCCCAGTGGTGCCACCGGTGATGGTGACCCGGTACTGGGTGTTCGAGCGGAGGCTGCCATTCGGGTTGATCGTCAGGACCCGGGTGGTCGTGTTGAACGACACCGCCGAGCTGACGTCGGCACCGGTGGAGACCTGCTGGAGGCGGACCTTGCCGGCAGCCGTGAAGCCGGTGATGGCCTCACTGAAGGTGGCGGTTACATTGTTGCTCCGCCCCACTGCTGTGGCTCCCGAGGCGGGAGTCGTGGCGGTGATGGTGGGGTTCGGCCCCGTAGTGAACGTCCAGGTGCTGGTCGCCATCGTGTTGCCTGCGGCGTCGCGGATCCCCGTGAGGGAGGCCGTGTAAACCCGGTCGGCGGTCAGCGTGACGCTCGGGTTGAGTGTTGCCACCCGGGTGAGCACGTTGTAGGACACGACGGCGGGGACCAGGGTGGCCCCGAGCCGGAGCTGGAAGTTCGTTCCGGTTACTCCCGTTGTGGCTTCGCTGAACGTTGCCGTCAGGTTGGCCGTCTGGCTGACCGAGACGGACCCCGCTGCCGGAGTCCGGGCCGTCACCGTGGGAGCCACGGTGTCTAGCGCTCCCGGAGTAGCAGCGGCCGAGCGGGCCGAGAAGCCACCCGTACCCACTGCGTTGACCGCGGCCACGTCAAACGTGTACGCGGTCCCGTTGGTGAGCCCGGTGACGACGACGGTGCCCACGTTTCCGGTAACAGCCTGGGTGCGAGCCAGGGTAGCTCCGGCGAAGGCCCGCACGGTGTAACCCGTGATGGCTGATCCGCCGTCGGAAGCCGGAGCGGTCCACGTCAGGGTTGCCGAAGCATTCCCGGCCGTGGCCGTGCCGATGGTCGGAGCACCCGGCGCGGTGGTTGCCGGGGCCGGAGCCGGGGTCACAGCGTTGGAGATAGCCGAGAACGGGCTGTCGCCGAGGGCGCTGGTCGCCTGGACCTGGAACCGGAAAGCCGAACCGTTGGTCAGGCCGGTGACCACCAGGCTGGTGGCGCCGGCAGGAGCGGGACGGAGTGCCCCGACCTGTGCGCCGGCCGCGTCCAGCACCTTCACGAGGAAGCCGCTGGCGGTGCCGACGGTCGGAGCCGCGAAGTTGACCGTTGCCTGCCCGTTGCCGGCGGTTGCGACGCCGATCACGGGTGCGTTGGGAGCGACGGTGTCGGAGAACTGCAGGAATTCGATGTTGCGGAGGGTGTCCGTCCCATCGATACCAGCTCCGTTGTGGACCACCGTGGTGACGGACCCGGGCGAGCCCAGGGTGCCGTCTCCGCCGGTCGTGGTGACCGTGTAGTTCGCCTGCACGTCGGAGAACTGTGCGACGTCCCGGTTGCCCGCGGTCTCGAGGGCCGTGGGAGTGATGATCTCCCGAACGGCCACGAGGTTGCCCGGGTTGACGACGCCGGAGGCCACTGCGGCCGCCAGGGTCAGCGGGTTGCCGGTCTGGTACTGGCGTTCCATGAGGTCGGTGGTTCCGATCTCAGCTCCAGCGTTGTCCCGGACACTGATCCGGACCTTGAGGTACCGGTCACCGTCGATCACGTCGTTGCCGCCGCGGCCCTCGATCTTGTCACTGCCAAGACCACCGATGAGGATGTTGCCGTCGCCCCAGACCGGACCGCTGAGCGGGCAGGCCCCCATGGGCGACAGTGCGGCTACCGGTCCGAGCGGGGTGCTCGGCACGGGGAGGATGGCGCTCAGTCCGGCGACCCGGTCGATGCCGGCCTGGTCGAGGACGTCGCAGCCACTGAAGCCTGCACCACCAACGGTGCTGGGCACTGCGTTGTCGCCACGGATGACGTCGTCGAACTTGGAACCGGAGTTGCCTTCAACTTCCTGCCACCGGTCGCGGTTGACCACGATGGGCAGCGGGACGCCGACGAGGTTCTGGTTGATGTTCATGTCGTCATCTGCCGCCACCGTGTCGTACTGGTGTGTGGCCCAGTCGAATCCGGCGGACCCCGCGTAGCGGTCCACTGCCGAGTTGCTCGTCATGACATCGTCGCCACCCTCGGCGTCGTAGTCGTTCTCGCCGACCTGGCCGATGAAGACGTCGTTTCCGGGCTTCGTCTGGGCGGGATCATCGAAGAACGGGGCGCCATGGTCACCGATCAGCAGGTCCTGGCCGGAGCCACCCTGGATCCAGTCGTCGCCGCCGTCACCGAAGACGGCATCGGCGCCGTCCCCGGCCTGAACGAAGTCGTTGCCTTCGCCGGCAAAGGTTTCGTTGTCGTTGGCGCCGCCATTGGTGAAGTCCTGGCCGTCGCCGCCCATGATGATGTCGTCGCCGATTCCGGTGTTGATGTAGTCGTTGCCCGGACCGCCCTTGTGGACGTCGGCACCGGCAAGGTCGGTGATCCGGTCGTCGCCTGCGCCGCCGAGCGCGATGTCATCGCCGCCGTTGCCTTCAATGACGTCGTTGCCCTCGTTGCCGAGGAACGTGTCATTGTCGTTGCCGCCGGCAACCCGGTCATCCCCGGACGTGCCGTTGTACACGGACTGGCCGTTGATGCCACTCGGGTCGACTGTGTTCTTTTCCTTGTACTGGATGGTGCCGTCCGGCTTGCGCAGGAGCAGCAGGTCTTCAGGACATTCGCTCGTCGGATCGTTGGCGACCGCGGGTCCGAACTGTGTGTAGCCTGCCGAGGTACCGGACAGGTTGCCGAGCTGGAACTTGCAGTCGGCCGTGCCGAAGGCGTCGGCCTTGAGGGAGTGCGCATTGGTGTTGCGCATCATGAGCTCGGCGAACGAATTGCCTTCCAGCTGGGCCCGAAGGTTCATGCCGGGAGTGCGGGCCAGGTAGTAGAACCGGTCGCCGTTCTGGAGATCGGTCATCTGGTTCTCGAACACGTAGTTGAACGTGCTGCCGAGGAGGCCGCCGAAGAGGTTCGTCTTCTCGGCGAGGCCGCCAACCCAGAGATCAACCGTGTTCAGGCCGGTCTCGACGTTGGTGTAGGCGCCCGTGCTGTTCATGAAGTCCAGGGCCTCGGCGGAGGGAGAAATGCCGACACCCGGATCCACGATGGCCTTGGCCGCCGCCCGCTTACCGGCCAGCGTGGTTTCGCTGGTAATGGTGGGGTAGGTGCCGTAAGCCGCGACGAAGTTGATCAGCGATTCCGGGTGCTTGAGGTTCTGCCCGAAGTCCGCCCAGCTCGTGTAAGGCGTCAGCTGGCCGTCGCCCGTGGCGTCGTGGATCTGGCGCCGCAACTCGTTGAGCGGCGGAACACCCTCGGACCGTGCACGGGCCATATTGATCGATGCAAGGTCGAGCGGGAGCCCCAGCAGGTTGCTGCGAAGGGTCTTCGTGACAAACTCGTCCAGTTCGTTGCCGACCTGGTCGCTCATGCCCATGATGACGCTCCCGGCAGCCTCTTCCGAGGTCATTCCGGCAGGGGTGCCGTTATTGGTGTATTCCGGCGGGTTGAGGAATCCCTTCAGCAGGGAGATGGAGTTGTCGCTGCCGTCCGGGTTGGTCCGCGAGATCGTTTCGGTCAGCATCGAGTGGCCGAAGCGGTAGACCGCGTGGGCGAACTCTGCCTTGATGGCCGAGTTGAGATCCGTGTGGTAGACGTGGAACGGCTGGATCGCGGGCTGGACCTTACGGCCGAAGTCCTCGAACACAATGTGCTGGTATTCCATTTCCGTCACGAAGCG
Organism: Arthrobacter sp. SO5; assembly: GCF_020532805.1. Classification (GTDB taxonomy): domain Bacteria; phylum Actinomycetota; class Actinomycetes; order Actinomycetales; family Micrococcaceae; genus Arthrobacter. The sequence goes on from NZ_MQTQ01000065.1 coordinate 156,197, forward strand.
GGCGGCCTGGAACAGGCGCTCGCCGTTCCAGCCGTCTGCACCCGCTGCAAGCTTCCAGTCAGCCAGGGCGGTGACCCCGGGAGCCGAAGTGTCATTGCTGAGGGTGTTCTTGAACTCGGCCACCAGGCGGTCATGCTCGGAGTGGAAAACCTGGTGGACGGTGGTCAGGCCGATGTTCTCGTTGACGCGGCCGTCACCGGCACAAAAGTGCGCGTTGAGCATCTCGTCGTCGTAGGTCCCGGCCGGCTGGCTGGCAAAATCTGCCGAGGCCGTTGTGTCGGCGTCCGCGGTGGGCGCAACGGGCGGCGTGGCGGGGTTGTGGTCCGTGTCCTGCGGCGAAGGGTCCGCGTTGTGCGCGATGTCCGTGAGGAACGGTGTGTCGAAGTACCGCACATTTGCCGGCACCGGAACGGGGCTTGCCGTGTTGCCCTCGACCAGGCCGGTGGCGGTGACGTACTGCGGCAGCCCGCGGGCCGGGCCCGGGATGAACTTGCCGTACGGGTCAGCAAGGATCATCGGGATGTTCGTGACGTCCTTGTCCACGAGCTTGAGGCCCAGGAAGATCTCCGCCTGGGACTTGACGCCCGCCCATGTGGCCATGCCGCCGGCGGTGGGGCCGGCCGGACCGCCGAGCAGCTTGCCGGTGGAAACCGGCTTGCCATCGAGGTTGTTGATGTACTCCCGCAGGAACACCTGGTGGGAGGAGTGTGAGGTGTAGGTCTGGGACTGGTCCACGTAGGGCGAGTCCGTGTTGGCGGCGTCCCGCACGTCATCGGCGGTGCCCAGGGTACCGTCCGGGCCGGGCTGGTTCTGTGCCCTGGTCAGTACCATGAAGGCCTGGCTGGCCGGCACTTCATCGCCGGTGTTGGGCTTGCCGTCGGGGCCGACAGTCCGCAGCGGATCATCCGCGTTGAGCGGAACGAACACCGTTCCGCCGCCCTTGACCGTCTGGTCCACACCGTGGTCGAAGAACTGGCCGAACAGGGTGAACATCGAGTTGTAGGGCGGGGACAATCCAACGTCCGTGGTCACGTTGGGGATGAACAGGGTGTCAGTTGAAGGGACGCAGCCGGCCGGCACACCCTCGACCGGAGTGGCCGCCAGAGGGTCGGGATCCGTGGTGCAGGGGAACAGGCCCGGGTTGCCCTGGGTCCTGACCGGAGCCCCTGCAGCCGCCAGCGCTGCGGGGTTGGTGGCCGTCTGGTCAACAATCAGGTTGCTGATCACACGTGGCTGTGAGTCGAACACATTGCCCGACGTTTGCGTATAGGCCGACGTACCGGCCGGACCAAAGCCGGCGGGCACGTTATCGGCGGTGCGGAACGCCGGTGTCCCCAAACGCGGAAAAACCTGATCGGCGGCACCGTAGGTCTCGCGGCCGGCGATCAGGTTGTTACAGGAGCCGTCAACCGTACGGAGGCCGTACGAGGTGAGGGCGTTGGGAATCTGGTTGGCGCCTGGACCGACCAGGGCCCCGCAGGGTCCGGTAGCCGACGTCGTATTGGCGACGTGCGCCTCGGAGATCTTGATCTGCTTGAGGATGAAGGCCAAGTCGGCCGTTGTGATGGTGAACCCGGCTCCGACGGGTGTCGGTGCGGCGCTGGCGCCGACCGCCGTCGACGTGAGCCCGATGAAACTGAGCAGAGCCATTGCTGTCCCTGCGGCAACCAAGCGGGTCGGAGTGCTAAAGACACGTCTTTGGCCCTCCGCCTTCATGCATGAGAACACATTCATTACGCACCTGCCTCTTGAAGTGAATGATTTGGCAAGGGTGCATGGCGGTGCTTAGGGAAAACTTGGATTGGACCGGGGCCTCCGCCGGACGCAGCCAAACCCGCGGCGCTCCGCGCGCCGTCGACGGCGGATTCCTTGCGGCACTCCGGACAAGCTGATAGGCCTGTCATAGGCCTGAAGGTAGGGTGCGTAGTGAAAGAGGCGCGCACCATCCAAACCCCGTGGTGTTTGCAGAAGGGAAGTTCGACGTGACCCGCAAGAATCCTCCTGTCGAGGAAACCGACGAAAAAAACCTTGTGGTCGGAGACGGTCCGAAGGACTGGGCGGCCGGGATCCCGGGCGTCCTGCACTCCATGAAGCCGGCGATCGAACAGATGGGCCTGAACCGCACGCGCAAGACCGTGATGGCGATGAACCAGAAGGACGGCTTCGACTGCCCCAGTTGCGCGTGGCCGGATCCGCACCACCGCAAGGCCTTCGAGTTCTGCGAGAACGGTGCCAAGGCTGTCACCTGGGAAGCGACGCCGGTCCTCGTCCCCGCGGCCTTCTGGGCGGAGCACTCGGTCACGGAACTGCGCAGCCGCTCCGAATACTGGCTGGGCATGCAGGGCCGGCTCACCGAGCCTGTCCACAAGCCCGCCGGCGAGGACCACTACAAACCGGTCAGCTGGGACGAGGCGATCCGCATCATTGCGGACAAGCTCAAGGGCCTGGACTCCCCCGACGAAGCAGCCTTCTACACAAGCGGGCGCACCTCCAACGAGGCGGCCTTCCTCTACCAGCTGATGGTCCGCGGCTACGGCACCAACAACCTGCCGGACTGCTCCAACATGTGCCACGAATCCTCGGGCTGGGCCATGGGACAGACCATCGGAATCGGCAAGGCCACCGTCAGTTTTGACGACTTTGCCAAAGCGGACCTGATCATCATCATGGGCCAGAACCCCGGCACCAACCACCCGCGCATGCTCACCGAGCTCGAGGCGTGCAAGGAAAACGGCGGCGAGATCGTGGCCGTTAATCCGCTGCCCGAGGCGGGACTGCGCCGCTACAAGAACCCGCAAAAGGTCAAGGGCATCATCGGCCGCGGCACGGAGATTGCGGACCAGTTCCTGCACATCCGTATCGGCGGGGACATGGCCCTGTTGCAGGCGGTCTCCAAGCGCGTGCTCGACGCCGAGGCGCGGAACCCCGGGACCGTGCTGGACCACGCCTTCCTGGCGGAACACTGCGAGGGCCTCGCCGGGCTCAAGGAGCATCTTGCCGGCCTGGATGAGCAGGCCGTGCTGGCAGCGACCGGTCTGCGCGCCGAGGAAATCGACGAACTCGCCGCCCGCTACCTGAGGGCCGAGAAGGTCATCATCACCTGGGCCATGGGCATCACCCAGCAGAAGAAGGGTGTGGCCACCATCAAGGAGATCATCAATCTCCTCCTGCTGCGCGGCAACATGGGTAAACCGGGAGCCGGCGCCTCACCCATCCGCGGCCACAGCAACGTGCAGGGCGACCGCACCATGGGCATCTGGGAGCAGATGCCGCAATCATTCATGGAAGCCCTGGGCGAGGAGTTCGACTTCGAGCCGCCGCGCGAACACGGCGTGGACGCGGTGGAAACCATCAACAAGATGGCCGACGGCGGGATCAAGGCTTTCGTGGCGCTCGGCGGGAATTTCGTTGGCGCCATCTCCGACACGAACGCCGCTGAGACTGCCATGCAGAACACCGAGCTGTCGGTCCAGATCTCCACGAAACTTAACCGGTCCCATACGGTGACCGGCGCGGAGGCCCTGATTCTGCCGACCATGGGCCGCACCGAGATCGATATCCAGGAGTCGGGGCAGCAATTCGTATCCGTGGAGGACACGGTCTGCGCCGTCCACCCGTCCTGGGGCAGCGTTGAGCCGGTATCCCATCATCTGCTCTCAGAACCGGCGATCGTCAGCCGGCTCGGCAAGGCGCTGGTCGGCAGCAGGGTCAACGCCGACTGGGACGGGTTCGAGAAGAACTACGACCTCATCCGGGACCACATCTCGCGCGTGGTGGGCGGCTGCGAGAACTATAACGAGCGGATCCGCCAGGAAGGCGGCTTCATCCTTGCCAACGGGCCGCGGGACTCCCGCACCTTCCCGACGCCGACCGGCAAAGCGGTGCTGACCGTCAACGAACTGGAGCACGTGGAGAAGCCGAAGGGCACCCTGATCCTCCAGAGCATGCGTTCCCACGACCAGTTCAACACCACGATCTACGGCCACAACGACCGCTACCGGGGCATCAAGAAGGGCCGCCACGTGGTGTTCGTCAACCCGGAGGACATCGCGGAACTGGGCCTGGCCGACGGATTGATGGTGGATATCCGAGGTGAGTACAAGGACGGCGCGGAGCGTGTGCTCCGCAAGTTCAGGGTGGTCTCCTACCCGACCGCCCGCGGTTGCGCGGCCGCCTACTACCCGGAGGCCAACGTGCTCGTGCCGTTGAACCACACCGCCGAGGGCAGCAACACCCCCGTCTCCAAGGCAGTCATTGTCCGGCTCGAACCCAGCCTGGACCAGACCCCGGACGGTCCGGGAGCCGTAAACTCACAGGCGGCGGCGCCGGCGTCGTCCTGACCTCCCGCGGGACATGCCCAGTCCTGCCCGCGGGCACCGGACATAGTGCCAGTATGTCCACTCCCGGGCTCAAAGGCTGGGCATGTCCCCCGGAGGTGGGGGCGGGGT
>NZ_MQTQ01000066.1 GCF_020532805.1 Arthrobacter sp. SO5
CCGGCCGGGCACCAGTTCCCCGGCCGGGCACCCCCGGGCCGGGTCGGGTGCGGCCGGGTCCAGGAAGTGCGCCTCGAGCGCGGCCGCCCCGGCCGCATCCAGGCCGGTTGTTTCGTCGACCATGATCCGGGCGTGCTGCCACGAGACCGTCCCGGCCTGCAGGGCCGCCAGGGTCAGCGGCAGCGCCGTCGTCAATGTCTGGGAGTCGGACAGGAGGGCACCGGCGGTCCGTTCGCTCACCGTCAGGACACACGCGACCTCGGCCACCACCGCCATCTCCCGGACGGTGCATTCCTGCGGAGACGCCGCCGGGGACGCCAACGCCGCGGTGGCCTGCACGTACTCCGCAGCCAGCCGCACCTTCAACGCCGCCACCCCGGCCTCCAGCCGGGCCACCCCGGCAAGCCCATCCAAACAGGCATCCGCCAAATCCCGCAACGGATCGTCCCAGAACGGTTCAGCCCGGGAACCAATATGGTCCGCGCCGGAGGCGGTCGGACCAATGTGATCAGCGCCGCAGCCGGTGAAGGAATCCAGCGCCGCAGTCAACGCCGCGACAGCCGCCAGGGCCTCCATGCCCTCCTCACTCCAGTCCGTGCTTTCCATACCCCCAAACTAGTGGGCACCTCTGACAATTTGACGCCATTGGCGGTGCAGCATCGTGACGACGTCCAGGAGGCTTACGGCACGGCCAATCTCGCCGAGCGTTGATGGGAACCCTCGCCGACACTCCAGCGGGTGGGCATTGGGCGTCGGAGATCCTGCTATCGATCGGTCCTGATCCAGTAACGCAGCACATGGCGGTTCCCGGCGTCATCCTCGAGGACGGCGCCCTGGCGTTCAATAGTTTTCGCCGAGGCGAGGTTTTCAGCCTCGCAGACAACCAGCACGCGTTCCATGCCGCGTAACCGCGCCTCGCGGACCATGCACCCCAGAGCCCAGGTCGCCAGTCCGCGCCGCCGCGCGGCCGGCCGTATTCCGTAGCCTATGTGCCCGGCCCACGGCACAAACTCATGGCCCTCGTGACGCAGCGCGATCCCGCCGAGCACTTGGTCGCCATCAACAATCCAGCGGTACGTACAGCGCTGCTCGCCGGCCAGGCGCTCCGCCCAGGCAGCGAACCCGGCTGGCGAATCGGCGTCGTCCGTCGGCAGCAGCCCGAAACCGTCCTCATGAACGCCGGGACCCCACTCGGCACGCGCCTCGAGCCAGGACGCGTGCAGCCGTCCGGCAGGTGCGATCAGCTCGGGCATGCCGCAACTATATCGACCCACAATCGATGGGCGCGACCATTGGCTGCGTGGCGCCGCGACCTAGCTCGGAGGCTCTTGAAAATGGAACCGGAGAACACTAATACGTGCGGCATCGGCCAGGCGGGGGTAGTGATGTCGCAGTCCTGGACGCAGAGCTTCCAGCGAAGATGCTCCTTCCAGGATCTTGGAATAGAAGTCCTTTGCCTAAGCTCTAACCATGCTTTCCCACAAAGACCCGCTGCCCTATCCCCCGAGGCGCGTGCTCGTGGCAGGGGTATCGGGTGTCGGCAAGACAACGCTCGCCCGGCGAATCGCCGCCATTACGGGGGGTCCGCACACAGAGATCGACGCGATCTTCCACGGACCGGCGTGGACGCCACGACCGGAGTTCCTCGCCGACGTGCACTCGATGGTCAGGACCGGCTCGTGGACCACCGAATGGCAGTACGACGCCGCTCGGCCGCTGCTCGCGGGGAGCGCCGATGTGTTGGTCTGGCTCGACCTGCCGTTTGTGCGCGTCACGCTCCCCCGACTCCTCCGGCGCACCATCCGCCGCCGAATCAGCCGTGAAGAGCTGTGGAACGGCAACATCGAAGCGCCGCTTTGGACAGTCCTCACCGATCGTGAACACATCGTGCTCTGGGCCATCAGGTCCCGGCGAAAATACCACTCGGCAGTACCCGGCCTCATCCATGCCTACCCGCACCTCACCATCGTGCGGTTGCGTTCGCAGCAGGAAGCCGAGGCCTGGCTGGCCGGGCCGCTGGCCGGCGCGGTCAGCGCGTTCGCACGTGACTGCCGAGGAGCCCGGTAGCCTGTCCGGATGAATACCGATGATCGCCTTGACAGTGTCCGCTCAACGTATGACGCCGTTGCGGAAAGCTACGCGCGCTTACTGCCGGATGCCGGCTTCGAAGCGCCGACGGACCACGGCATGATCGAAGCGTTCGTCACCCATGTGACCGGGGCGATCGCGCAAGCGGTAGTCGATGCCGGGTGCGGGACTGGGCGCATGACCCGGCTGCTGGCGTCCCAGGGAGTGGACGTATCGGGGATTGATGTGTCCGCCGGGATGATTGACGTGGCCCGCGGGACCTCGCCGGAGCTCAGCTTTGAGGTGGCCGGGCTGTCGGAGCTTCCCTACGGGGACCAGCAGTTGGGCGGGGTCTTCGCCTGGTACTCGATTATCCATTCGCCGCCGACGGATCTCCCCCGGGTGTTTGCCGAATTCTTCCGCGTCTTGGCGCCCGGGGGCCACGCACTGCTCAGCTTCCAGATCGGCGAGGGCCACCGGCATCTCTCCCGCGCCTACGGGCACGACGTGTCGATGGTGTCCTACCTCTTTACACCGGAGATCATCGCCGAACACCTGGCGGACGCCGGCTTCAGCGTGATCGCCCAGATGACACGCCAGGCTCGTCCGCAGGAAAAGACGCCCCAGGCCGTTCTTCTCGCCCACCGTCCGGCCAAGGTCGCCTAATTCTCAGCGTCGCCGCCGGGTTCGCGCGGCCAGACCGAGTTGGCCCGCAGGGTCACACCGGAGTCGGCGCGGAGCACCCGGCCGCCGGACTCCTCCCGCTCCGCGGCAGGCCACGCGGCATCCATCAACGCCTCAATCCCGGGCGTCGAATCCCGTGCCATGTGTCTCCTCCGCCCACCACGCCTGACAGTAGCTCGAGGCAGCAGATGCTCCGACAGCAAAGGCCCCCCGGATTCCCGGAGAGCCTTTGCTGATTGTCACACCGGGCTACTTGGCGTCGTCTGCCGCCGGTGCCGCGGCCTTCTTGGCCTCCGGCTTGAAGTCCACGCCGGCTTCCTTGCGCTGCTGCGACGTGATCGGAGCGGGGGCCTGGGTCAGCGGGTCGAAGCCGCCGCCGGACTTCGGGAACGCAATGACGTCGCGGATGGACTCGACACCTGCCATCAGTGCAACCACGCGGTCCCAGCCGAACGCGATGCCGCCGTGGGGAGGCGCGCCGAACTTGAAGCCCTCGAGCAGGAATCCGAACTTGGTCTGGGCGTCTTCCTTGTCCAGGCCCATGAGGTCAAAGACCCGCTCCTGGACGTCGCTCTGGTGGATACGGATGGAGCCGCCGCCGATTTCGTTGCCGTTGCAGACAATGTCGTAGGCATAGGACAGGGCGGACTCGGGATCCTTGTCGAAGCTGTCCATGAACTCGGGCTTGGGCGAGGTGAACGCGTGGTGTACGGCAGTCCACTTCCCGGCTCCGACGGCGACGTCACCGGACGCGACGGCGGCGGCGGCGGGCTCGAACATCGGCGCGTCAACCACCCAGCAGAAGGCCCAGTCGCTCGGGTTGATCAGGCCGGTGCGGTGGCCGATCTCCACGCGGGCGGCACCCAGCAGGGCCCGGGACGGGGTCTTCTCACCGGCGGCGAAGAAGATGCAGTCGCCCGGCTTGGCCCCCACGGCGTCGGCCAGGCCGGCACGCTCGGTGTCGGTCAGGTTCTTGGCCACGGGACCGGTGAGTTCGCCGTCTTCCTTGAACAGGACGTAGGCCAGGCCCTTGGCGCCGCGCTGCTTGGCCCATTCCTGCCACGCGTCGAGGGCGCGGCGGGCCTGGGAGGCACCGCCGGGCATGACGACGGCGCCGACGTAGGGTGCCTTGAAGACGCCGAAGTTGGTGTCCTTGAAGAACTCGGTGAGCTCGGTGAGTTCCAGGCCGAAGCGCAGGTCCGGCTTGTCCGAGCCGTAGCGGGCCATGGCGTCGTGGTAGGTGATGCGCTGGATCGGCGTCGGGATCTCGACGTCGATCAGCTTCCAGAGTGCCTTGACGATGTTCTCGCCGAGACGGATGATGTCGTCCTGCTCCACGAAGCTGGCTTCGATGTCGAGCTGGGTGAACTCCGGCTGGCGGTCCGCGCGGAAGTCCTCATCGCGGTAGCAGCGGGCGATCTGGTAGTACTTCTCAAAACCGCCCACCTGCAGGAGCTGCTTGAACAGCTGCGGGGACTGCGGAAGCGCGTACCAGGAACCGGGAGCCAGGCGGGCCGGGACCACGAAGTCGCGGGCGCCTTCCGGCGTCGAACGCGTCAGCGTCGGCGTTTCGATCTCGACAAAGCCGTCCGCGTGGAGCAGTTCGCGGGCAACGCGGTTTGCCTCCGAGCGCAGGCGCAGGTTGCGGGCGGGGCCGGGGCGGCGCAGGTCCAGGTAGCGGTGCTTGAGGCGGGCTTCCTCGCCCACTTCAACGTGCTCGTCGATCTGGAACGGCAGCGGTTCGGAGGTGTTGAGGATGGTGACCTTCTCGGCCATGACCTCGATCTCGCCGGTGGCCAGCGCCGGGTTCTCATTGCCCTCGGGGCGCCGGGAGACGGTACCGGTGACCTGCAGGACGTACTCGTTGCGCAGCCCGTGGAAGACCTCTTCTTCACGGACGACCACCTGGGCGACGCCGGAAGCGTCACGGAGGTCAACGAAGGCGACACCACCGTGATCACGACGCCGGCCGACCCAGCCGGCGAGGGTTACGGTTTGTCCAATGTGCTCGGAGCGAAGCGATCCGAGGTCATGTGTGCGCAGCACAGCACGCCTTTCTGAAGAAGACAGAGAGAAAACAGAACTCATGTTCCTGGATCGCTACGGGAACGATCCCGTCCGAGTTTACCCGTTGCCGGCGGCGCAGCCGCCATGCCGGGCGGCCGGCCGGCTCAGGCCTTGAGAACGCGGACGCGCAGGTCCTCCGCGGAGGGGGCCCAGCCGGCAGGATCGGCGTCGACCTGCTCGCCGGAACGGATGTCCTTGACCTGGTGCTTGCCCTCCTCGTCGGTAAACCAGACGAAGGGAATGCCGCGCCGGTCAGCGAACTTGATCTGCTTGCCGAACTTCTCTGCCTTCGCAGCAACCTCGGTGGCGATGCCACGGCTGCGCAGCTGTGCCGCCACGTCCTGCGCGGCACCCCAGCTGTCGTCGTTGGTGAGCGCCACCAGCACCGCGGTGGGCACCGAGCGCGTGGCCTTGGCAAGCTCCTGGCTGAGGATCCTGGACACCAGCCGGGTCACGCCAATCGAGAGCCCGACGCCGGGAAACTTGCGGCTGCCCTTGCTGGCCAGCGCGTCGTAGCGTCCGCCGGAGCAGATGGAGCCGAGCTGTTCGTGGCCCACCAGGACGGTTTCCACTACCGTGCCCGTGTAGTAGTCCAGGCCGCGGGCGATGCTGAGGTCCGCCACGACCTTTCCCGGGGCCCGCTGCACAGCCGCTGCGATGACCTGCTCCAGTTCGTTCAGGCCTTCCTCGAGCAGTTCGTTGCTCACCCCCAGGGCGCGGACCTGCTCCACGAAGGAAGTGTCCTCGGTGCGGATCGAGGCGAGCTTGAGCGCGGCCTGCGCCTGCTCCTCGGTGGCGCCGAGCTCGGACTTGAGCAGTTCGGCAACCTTCACCGCGCCGATCTTCTCAAGCTTGTCGATGCTGCGCAGCACGCCCGCGGTGTCCGTGAGGCCGATGCCGTTGTAGAAGCCTTCGGCCAGTTTTCGGTTGTTGATCCGGAGCAGGAAATCCGGGATGGGCAGTGCGTTGAGTGCCTCGGCGATGACGAGCGCAATCTCGACGTCGTAGCGGAACGGCAGTTCGCCGTCGCCCACGACGTCGATGTCCGCCTGGGTGAACTCCCGCGCACGGCCCTCCTGCGGACGCTCGCCGCGCCAGACCTTCTGGATCTGGTAGCGGCGGAACGGGAACGCCAGGTACCCGGCGTTCTCCACCACATAGCGGGCGAACGGCACTGTCAGGTCAAAGTGCAGGGCGAGGGCATGCGGATCCCCCTTGGCTGTGCCGGCGTTCCCGGCTTCGCCTTCGTCGTCCTGGAGCCGGCTCAAGCCGTAAACCTCTTTGTCGATCTCGCCCTTGCGCAGCAGCTGCCCGACGGTTTCCACGGCACGGGTTTCAATGGAGGAGAAGCCGTGGAGCTCGAAGATCCGGCGCAGGGTGTCCAGCACATGCAGCTCCACCAGCCGCTCCTCGGGAAGCCACTCGGGGAATCCGGACAGGGAGGCGGTGCGTGCCATGGTGGAATTTTCTCCTCAGGTAACGCCGGCCGGGACCATTTCGCCCCGGACTGTCCCGAAACAGGCTGACCGAAACGGGGAACAAATGGGCGGCAGACCGGCCAGACATGCATAAACTGTGTGCGGCAGTCAGTTTATGCTTTCGGCGCCTGCATCTCTAATGCGTCCGGGCACGGCAGGATTGCCGGCAGTGTGACAGCTGAACCGCGACGGCGCCCCGGCCCGTTCCGGCATCAGCCCTAGATCGTCAGCCCTAGAACCAGGAGGACTCTTGCCGGCCAGTTCACGGAACGCCCGCGAGGCCAAGCGCCGCGTCCAGCAAATGGAGGCCAAGCGGGAGCTGCGCACGGAACAGGACAAACGCCGCAAGCGCGACAACGTCCTCGCCGCCGGCGCGGGCACGCTCGCCATTGTGGCCGCCCTCATCCTCCAGCTGACGGTGTTCTCCTCGAATCCCACCGAGGACGAAACCAAGGCTGCCGAAGCCGCCCTGGCCACCCCGTCCGCCACGCCGTCGGCCACGCCCAGCAACGGCGAGAACATTCCCAAGCCCGAGGCCGCGGCCGGCAAGACCTTCACCGGCGAGCTCAAGCTCAACAGCGGGGCGCTCGGCATCGAGCTGGATGGCACGAAGGCCCCGCAGGCGGCTGCCGTCTTCAAGTCCCTCGCGGACCAGAACTTCTACGCCGGCCTCAGCTGCCACCGGCTGACCACCGCCGACGCCTTCGGGGTGCTGCAGTGCGGCTCCAAGTCCGGCGACGGAAGCAGTGACGCGGCCTTCACCTGGGGACCGCTGGAAAACACGCCGGCGGACAACAACTACCCGGCCGGAACCATCGCCGTCGCGCGCACGGGCGGAAACGCCTTTGGCAACGGCACGCAGTTCTTCATTGTCTACAAGGACACCACCATCCCGGCAGACGCCGCCGGCGGGTACACCGTGGTGGGCAAGGTGACATCCGGGCTGGACGTGGTCAGTAAGATCGCGGCTGCGGGCCTGAAGCCGGGCGGTAAGGCCGGGGACGGCGCACCCGCGGAACCAGTCACGATAGACTCGTTCTCTCTGAAGTAACCAGCCGGTGCCCTCGTGGCCTCGGCCCCGGTATTTCCCTCCAAGCGAAAGACTTCTAGCGGTGACAGACAGTCAGAAATCCGACGAAACAGTGTCAGCAGCAGCTGCCAACGAGACCGAAGCTGAGGCAACGGTGACAGCACAGTCGACAGACACTCCCACGAACCCGGTGACGGCAACCGAGCCGGCGCAGGAAGCGCCCGCCCAGGAAGCGCCCGCCCAGGAAGCGCCTGCCCAGGAAGCCGCAGCGGAGCCGGCGGCGGACGCCGCCCCCGAGGCGCCTGCCCAGGACGCCGCCCCTGAGGCGCCTGCCCAGGAAGCGGCCCCCGAGGCGCCCGCCCAGGAAGCGGCCCCCGAGGCGCCCGCCCAGGAAGCGGCCCCC
>NZ_MQTQ01000067.1 GCF_020532805.1 Arthrobacter sp. SO5
GTGTGGTGGTGTTGTCAGGAGTACGCCCGTTGCGCAGACGCTAGTTCTGCGGCGGGTGCTCACGGGTGGAATATCAACGAATAGGTGCCTGGCGGCACGTGCCGGCAGCAAGTACGGATTCCTTCCTTCGGGTAAGGGGTTCTGGAACGCGGCCGGGATGGGTTGCCGGGTAGTGTTTGGCACACTGTTGGGTCCTGAGGCAACAGGGCCATGTCGTGTTTTTCTGCGGGTCCTCTTTGGGGGTGCTG
>NZ_MQTQ01000068.1:0-37498 GCF_020532805.1 Arthrobacter sp. SO5
CGGGGGAGGAGGTGTCGGCGGGAGCGGCGTAGGCACCGCGGGCCAGCTCGATGCCCTCCGCCAGGATCACCTCGGCGGAGTGGCGCAGACCGCTGCCTTCCACACCCTTGACCGGACCAAGGTTCTTGGTGAATACGGGCCACACCCAGGCGTGGACCACCCTGAGTGGAGACTCCACGGCGGAGGCGTACGCCGCCGCCCACCGGACTGCCTGCCGGGCGGATTCTGACCCGTCGTAGCCCACCGCCACAAGGGTCCGGGCCTGCCCTGAAGCTGGTGCCAAGTGCGTCCCTCCGGGTCGGCGGCTGAGTTTCCCAGCCATGCTTCGCCCAGTAGAGCGCAACCCTCCACTTATGCCTAGGGGCTTTGGTCCCCCGGCGCGCCTTTGTCTACGGTGTGTGGCTGCCGTGATTGTGTTCGGTGCCGGCGTGCTCTTCCCGCAGCTTTCGGCCGTGCCGGATGTCCTCTTCTTCCTTTTTCTGGAGCTTCTCGCTTTGCCTGGTATCCCGGGGCGGCAGCTGGATAGTCTCTTCCGCTTCGATCCCGGCCTGGAGCTGGCGGCCGCGTTCCATTTCTGCGTCGAACTCGGCGCCGAACAGCAGCGACATGTTCAGGAGCCAGAGCCACAGCAGCGAGATGATGACGCCGCCGATCGCACCGTAGGTCTTGTTGTAGCTGCTGAAGTTGGCCACGTAGAACGCGAAGGCGAGGGATGCCAGCAGGAAGATCACCAGGGCAATTGCGGAACCCAGGCTCATCCAGCGGAACTTGGGCTGTTTCACGTTGGGGGTGGCGTAGTAGAGGATGGCGATCGCCAGCACCACGAGCAACAGGATGACGGGCCACTTGAGAATGTTCCACGCCGTCAGGACGGCACCGCCCAGCCCGACGGCGGTGCCGACGGACTCGGCCACGGGACCACTGAGGACGAGCATTGCCGCCAGCACCACAACGATCAGCACGGTGGCGATCGTGACGGCGAGCATCGTGCCGCGAAGTTTGATGAACGGCCGGCCCTCGTCGATTTCGTAGATCCGGTTCATGGCCCGGCCAAACGCCCCCACATACCCTGATGCGGACCAGAGAGCGGTGAGAATGCCGATCACCAAGGTGAGACCGGCAGTGGAGGAGCTGCTGAGCTGCTCGATCGGCTGGCGGATCGCTTCCACAGTTTCGGCTGGCGCGAAGCCTTGGATGATCTCCAGGAGCGCGGAGGTGGTCTTTTCAGCCTGCCCGAAAATTCCCAGCAGGGAGACCAGGGCCAGCAGGGCAGGGAAGAGCGAGAGAACCGAATAGTAGGTCAGGGCCGCGGCGAGGTCCGGGCACTGGTCCTTGGTGAATTCGCGCAGAGTTTTCTTAGCGATGAACTTCCACGACGGTTTGGTGACGTCAGCGGGGCTGTCCGGTTTGCGCGAATCGTCGGGGTCCGGGGCCGTGCGGGCCTTGGCCGTGCTGCTCGTCTGCGTTTCAGCGTCGGTCATGGTGTCATTTTCTGCCTTGGCGGAGTACTTGGCCATGGAAATCTTCTTTCATTGGGTTAAGCACGTCGGCCGGCCGCCCGGGCGCGCGTGCGCAGGGAGGCCGGCCGGGTTGGTGCGGGACTACACCTGCTGGACGTTGTCCTTGGCTTCGGTGGTCCGGTCCTTGACATCTGCCACGGCATCCTGGCCATCGGCCTTGACGTGATCGGTGGCGTCGGCGGCCGTTGCTTTGACATTTTCCACGGCTGCCTGCGCGGGCTCCTTGAGTCCCTGGGCCACCTGCTTCGCGGCCTCAGTCAGCTCGGTGGTGAGCGGTTCGGCAGAGCTCTTAAGGGCCTCTGCGGCTTCGCGCTCCTTCTGGCTGGCCGGGATCAGGGCGGACACCAGTAGCCCGGCCCCGAAAGCGATCAGCCCGGCGGCGAGCGGGTTGCCCTGCGTCCTGGCCTTAACCCGGGTGGGGGCATCGCCCATGGCAGCGCCGGCGTCGCCGAACCGGTCCGCGGCACTTCCCGTGGCGGAGTGCATGGTGCCCGCGGCGTGGTCGGCTGTCCCCATGACTTTCTCCTTCACTCCGAAGACCGCGTCCTTGACTTTGTCGGTTTGCCGCTGGACGATGTGCGACGGCGTGACCTTGTCCGCCACGGCGTCCACATTGGTGCCCAGCCGGGCGCGGGTTGCTTCAATATCTGCTCGGATGACATCCGGGTTTTCACTCATCGTTTTTCCTCGCTGGATCTAGGGGGTGGGTTTGAGTGTGGGCGGGATTTCCTGCAGGGTCTCAGCGGTCTGCGGCAGGCCCTTGATAGCTTTCAGCTCCTTGCGGCCCATCGAGGCCAGTACCGCGGCAATGATCCCCCAGACCACGGCGACGACGACGGCGGACCAGCCCAGCCCCATGACGTTCCCGAGCGCCCACCAGAGCGCCAGGGAAACGAACAGGAGCACGAAATGGCCGGCGACACCGGCCCCGGCGAGCATTCCGCTGCCCTTGCCCGCCCGGGTGGCCGATTGCTTGAGTTCGACCTTGGCAAGCTCCACTTCCTGCCGCATCAGGGTGGACATGTCCCGCGTGACGTCTCCGAGGAGATCGCCCAGGGACGAGGATTCAGCCTTGGCGTGCGCTGCGGTGTGCGGCATTTCGGTGCTCATCGACGGCCGCCGTCAAAGGGGTCCTCATGCAGCGGATCAGCGGGCTGCAGCGGTCCGTCGACGACAGGCTCAGAGGCCCAGCGATCCTGCTGGTGTGCCCCGCCTGCTGCCCCGGCGTCGAGCGGGTTGGGCGGGTACATGTCCGCGAAGCCCGCCGTCGTCGTTTCCGGGGCCGGCATCTGAACCGGGGGCGGCGGAACCGCCATCCCGGTGTCGGGAACGCGGGTGACCGGCGCGGCGGGGCCGCCAACGGCGGGGTTTCCGGCCGGTTCGGGGGCACCGGCGCTGAGGCTGCGGCTGAGCCGTCCGGCCAGGATGCCGGCTCCGGCGGCCAGCATCAGGAAGGACCCGGGACGCTGCCGGGCGAAGGACTTCACCTCGGTCAGCAGGGATCCGGGATCCCTGTCGTCGAGCCAGGATGCCACGGCGGAGGACCGCTCGGCGGCCTGGCGTACCAGATCGGTCGCGACGCCGGGCTGATCGGAGGCGGAGGCCATCGTGCGGAGTTCGGTCGAGATGGACCGCAGGCCCTCGGCGACCTTCTGCTGCTGGGTTCCGGCCTGCTCCGTGAGATCGGACTTGGCCTGGTGCAGCAGATCCCGGGCGTTCGTCTTCACCTCTGCAGCGACGTTGGCCGCTTCAGTCTTGGCCGTTTCTGCCACGTTCTGGGCCGAATCCGCGGCCCGGCGGGCGACCTCGCCGGCCTCTTCCTTGGCGGCGTCCGTCGTGGCTGCCGCGCCGTTGGTCGATGACCTGTCGGTGCTGCTGCTTGGCGCCGGCGGAAACGTTGACGCCTGCCGGAGGTCTGCCTGCCGGAGGTCTGCCTGCTGGACGGCCGCCCGGGCGCCGGAACTGTCGTGGGGCCAGTTGTTCTCTGTCATCTTCGCTCTCTTTTCAGGATCGGCTGCTGATCACAAGCCAGCAATGCTGGGACCTAAATAGTAAGCCTGATTACTATAAAATAGTAAGTACCCTTTGTTTATTTCTCCGCAGGAAAAGCAAGCCTGGCCCGGCGGCCGCTGAAGCGGCCCGGTTTCGCGCCGCCGAGGCTCGCCGACGCGCGCCGACGGCCCGCGAGAAAGGCCAAAACCGGGCCACTCCGGCCGGTGGGGGCCAGGCCGGCGGGGCGGGGCCGCCGCCGCCGGTGAACTAGGCTTGAATCATGAGCAAAACGGCGGGCGCCTGATGGCCAAGCGGGGCAAAACAGCCGGCCGGAACACCGGAGGCGCGACGCCGGGAGTGGTGGAAATACCGAAAGGCTCCCGGCCGGACGGCCCGGTTGAGGGCATCTACTACATCGACACCGGCGACTGCGAACTGATCGCGGACCAGGACAACTCCACCGGCTGGCTGCTGCGGATCAACGGGGTGATGAGTTCCCACATCGATCTCGCGGATCCGCTGTTCCTTGATTTCGAATACATGCGCTGGATCTCCGCCCTCGTGGAATCGCGCTGGCCCCGCGAAGCCACGCCGAAGCTGCGCGCGCTTCACCTCGGCGGGGGAGCATGCTCATTGGCCCGCTACTTCCATGCCGCCTACCCCGACGCGCGGCAGGTAGTGGTGGAACTGGACGGGAAGCTGGCCGAGTATGTCCGCGGCTGGTTCGACCTGCCCAAGGCGCCGCTGATGCGCCTGCGCGTGGGGGAGGCCCGGGAGGTCACCGAGAGCCTCACGCCACAGACCCGCGACCTCATCATCCGTGACGTCTTCGCCGGGTCGCTGACCCCGAGGCCGCTCACCACCAGGGACTTCAACGAGCACGCGAAACGGGTCCTGGCGCCCGGCGGGATCTACGTGGTGAACTCCGGGGACGCCCCGGACCTCAAGAACGCCCGCGAGGACGCTGCCACCATCGCGGATGCGTTCGCGCACACGCTGATCATCGCCGATCCCGCCATGCTCAAGGGCCGGCGCTACGGCAACATGGTCATGGCCGGCAGCGATGTGCCGTTCGACGACGACCCCCGGCTGGCGCGGCGGCTGCTCGGCGGCGCCGTGCCGGCCCACATCTGGGATGACGCCAAGGTCCGGGCGTTCGCGGCCGGCGCCCCGGTCCGCCGCGACCCGCCACCCGCGGAAACTGCTCAGCCGCCTGCCCCGTAGCGGCCACTTTGGCTCGGGTGCCCGACGACGGCTACGGAGCCGTCGGGGAGTGCCCGCCCCGGCCCATCAGGGCTTCACGGTGGGCCGCGGTCTGTTCGCGCAGCGCCTGCACCACGGCCGCCACGGCGGGCCGGCGCATGGAGTCGGGCCGCAGCACCATCCAGTACGGCAACAATTCGGCGAACTCCTCCGGAAGCAGCCGGACAAGGTCCGGATGCAGGTCCGCCGCGAAACACGGCAGGAATCCGATCCCGGCACCGGCGCGGGTGGCCTCGACATGAACGAAGACGTTGGTGGAGCTCAGCCCGTCCCGCATGGTCGGCACGAGCCGCCGCGGGGCGTCCAGATCGTCCACCTGCAGCATGGAATCCACGAAGTAGACCAGCGAATGGGACGTCACCTCCTCCACGCTCGTGGGTGTGCCGTACTCGGCGAGGTAGTCGCGCGAGGCATACATCCCCAGCATGTACTCGCCAAGACGCGCGGCCGCCGCCCGGTGCACTTGCGGCTCGCCGACCACCACCTCGATGTCCAGCCCGGAGCGCTGCTGGAGCGCCCGGCGCGTCACGGTGACGATCTCGACGCTGAGCCCGGGATGGTCGCGCCGCACCCGGGCCACGGCCGGGGCGGCAATGTAGGCGCTAAAACCGTCCGTGGCGGTCATGCGGACGACGCCGGTGATGGGATCCGGCGTGCGGCCGGGCTGTTCGAGGGTCCGGATCGCCGACTCCACCTGCTCCGCCACCTGCGCTGCCTCCGCGCCAAGGTCGGTGAGCTCCCAGCCCCCCGAGGCACGAGTGAGGACCCGACCGCCCAGCGCTTTCTCAAGGGCCGCAATCCGGCGTGAAACGGTGGTGTGGTTGAGGCCCAAAGTCTGGGCCGCCGTCGTGAACTTCGCGGAACGTGAGACTGCCAGCAGTACCAGCAGGTCATCGGGGTTCGCTTTCATATCTGCAATTCTGCACATAAGGGGTGCTTGTTTGACCATTGAATCGCCGAGTTTGTGCGGCAATACTCAGTTAAGCTGCTCGGCGCCGTGCACCATGACTCGCCTGGGCCGCCAACGCAGCGACCTGAGGAGTGCAGACATGGAGAGCAGCTTGAACGGACGCAAGGCCCTGGTGACCGGCGGAGCCGGCGGCATCGGCGCCGCGAGCGTGCGCGCACTGGCGGCGCGCGGTGCCAAGGTGGTGATCGCGGATGTGGATGAGGCCGCCGCAGCTGCGCTCGCCGACGAAGTGGGCGGGACCGCCTGGGCAGTCAACCTGCTGGATGTCGAGGCCCTTCAGTCCGTCAGTCTGGACTGCGACATCCTCGTCAACAACGCCGGCATCCAGCGGATCAGCCCCATCGAGGATTTTGACCCGGCAGACTTCCGCCGCATCATCACGCTCATGCTCGAGGCCCCGTTCCTGCTCATCCGCGCCGCGCTGCCGCACATGTACGCGAACAACTTCGGCCGGATCATCAACCTCTCCTCCGTGCATGGCCTCCGCGCCTCGCCGTTCAAGAGCGCCTATGTCTCCGCCAAGCACGGCCTGGAAGGGCTGAGCAAGGTGACTGCGCTGGAAGGCGGCGCACACGGCGTCACGTCCAACTGCATCAACCCGGGCTATGTCCGGACGCCGCTGGTCGAGTCGCAGATTGCCGACCAGGCCAAGGCCCACGGCATCCCGGAGTCAGAGGTGCTGAGCAAGATCATGCTGACCGAGTCTGCCGTGAAGCGGCTGGTGGAGCCTGAAGAAGTCGCCTCCCTCGTCGCGTGGCTCGCCTCGGACGACGCCGGCATGGTGACCGGTGCGAGCTACACCATGGACGGCGGCTGGTCCGCCCGCTAGCCCGAAACACTGCTCCGCCGGGGTCAGACGTGGCGCCCATCCTGTTGGGGACCGCGGGCACGCAGTCTCACCGCGACGCAGTTAGGGGGATTCCTGAGCGGTGTGCTCCGGAGCGTCAGGCGTTGGTGCGGTCGTGGCCGGCTCGGTGGCCCGGCTGATGTAGTCGGCGACGGCCTCCTCGGCAACCCGGAAGGAGCGGCCGACGCGCACGGCGGCGATGGCGTGCGAATTGACGAGCCGGTACACGGTCATTTTCGACACCCGCATCGCTGCGGCCACCTCGGCGATCGTCAGGTAGTGCGTGGACATCGGGGCGGCTGACATGTCAATGCGGCTCCTTCATGGTGCGGCAAGCCGGCAAGCCACGCCGCCGGCTCCGGCGGCAATCGAACTTCCGGCGGTCCGGACCGGCGCTGGAGGGCTCCCCAGCCACTGCTCCGGCCGGTCCGGGACCGCCGTGAAACCAACTGTAGGCGTCTGGCCCATTCGTAACACGCGTAACTTCTACCCCTATTACATCCCTCACCACTTGGGTCACAAGGTGCACTACCTGCCCCGCCTACCTGCCCGGCTATTCGCCCGGCTATTCGCCCGGCCTACTTGCCCGGCTGGAGGTCCGGGGCGCTGCCCACGAGGGCCAGGGTCCCGCCCAGTCCGATCATCATGACTCCGCCGGTGGTGCCCAGTGCTGCGATCCTCCGGGGCGAGCTGGCGAACCAGCGGCGGGCCGTTCCGGCGATCATGGCCCAGCCGCTGTCCGAGACCAGGGCGATCAGCAGGAAGAGTGCCCCCAGCGTGGCCAGTTGGAACGGGATCCCGCCCGCCGGGTAGTCCACAAACTGCGGAAGAACGGCCACAAAGAAGACGATCGATTTGGGGTTCGTGGCGCCCACTATGAAGCCTTCGCGGAGGATCCGGACGGTCGATGCCGGTCGGGTGGGGTCCGCCGCCGTCGGGCCCCTGCCGCGGTGGCGGATCGCCTGGATGCCGAGGTAGAGGAGGTAGGCCGCGCCGGCGAACTTGACCACGCTGAACAGCACGACCGACTGCGCCAGCACCACGCCCACGCCCAGCGCAACCGCGGCGATCTGGACGAGTTCGCCCAACGCGTTCCCGAGCACACTCAACAGCCCGCCCCTGCGTCCCAGGGCCAGCGTCCGCCCGATCACGAACAGCACACTGGGCCCCGGAACGGCGATCAGCAGAAGCGAGGCGAAGGCGAAGGCCAGCAGGTTGGGGGCAGGGACCATGCCTGATTTTAGCCCCGGCCGGGCCGTTTCAGCCCTCATGGCCGACGTCGACAACTATTGACGCCATGTCAAAGTTTCTTTACCTTGACAGGGTCAGCCTCGTTCTCCCGGGAGCCGAAATGTCCGTCGAAATTGTGGCCTACCTCCGGGGCTTCCAGCCGTGGTGAAGCCGACCAGGGTCACCAACTCGATCCGCCGCCTGCGCTTCGAGCGGGGCGAGCTGACGCAGGCGGACCTCGCCGAGCGCATCGGCGTCACGCGCCAGACCGTCATCGCCATCGAGCAGGGCCGCTATTCGCCCTCGCTTGAGCTTGCATTCCAGATTGCCCACGCCCTAAGGGCCCCCCTTGACGACGTGTTCCAGTACCCGGCCACTGAAGGAGAAACACCATGAAGGCGATCAGCCAAGACGTTTACGGTTCCGCCGAGGTGCTGGAGCTGCGCGACGTGGACAAGCCGGTACCCGGCGATGACGACGTACTCATCCGGGTCCGCGCCGCGGGGGTGGACCAGGGTGTCTGGCACCTCATGACGGGGCTGCCGTATCTGACCCGCGCCGTGGGCTTCGGGCTAAGAGTCCCCAAGAACGGTATCCGCGGCCGGGAGGTCGCCGGTGAGGTGGAGGCGGTGGGCCGGAACGTCGTCGGATTCCGGCCCGGCGACGAGGTCTTTGGCACGGGCGAGGGGACCTTTGCTGAATACGTGTGCGCGAAGGAGGGCAAGCTCGCGCTCAAGCCGGCGAACCTCAGCTTTGCGCAGGCCGCGGCCGTACCCATCTCCGCGGCCACGGCGCTCCAGGGCCTCCGCGACAGCGGTCACGTCCAGGCCGGGCAGGGCGTCCTGGTCATCGGCGCGGCCGGCGGCGTGGGGGCCTACGCCGTGCAGCTCGCCAAGGCCTTCGGGGCAGAGGTCACCGGCGTCTGCAGCACCGCGAAGATGGACCTGGTCCGGCGGATCGGAGCGGATCACGTCATCGACTACAAGCATGACGACTTCGCCGACGGCGCCCGGCAGTTCGACCTCATCCTCGACACGGCCGGCAACCGCCGGCTGTCAGTCCTCCGGCGGGCCCTGAAGCCGCGCGGAACCCTCGTCATTGTCGGCGGGGAAGGCGGCGGGCGCTGGACCGGGGGGTTCGGGCGTTCGCTCCGGGCCGCCATGCTGTCCCCGTTCGTGGGCCAGCAGCTCAAGGGCCTCATCGCCGTCGAGCGCGCGGCGGACCTCCGGTTCCTCACGGGACTCATTGAGGCCGGAACGGTGACGCCCGTCATCGACAAGAGCTATCCGCTGGGCGAGGCTGCCGCCGCCATCGAGTACGTGCACGAAGGCCGGGCCCGCGGGAAGGTGGTCATCACGGTGTGAGCTGTCGATTGGACCGCTCTGTGGCGGCACCGGTTCCAGTGCGGCCCTCGACGCCCCTACCTCGCATCGACAATTATCGATATAGTCAGGGTGAGCCACACCGTTGGTTGCGACCCCGCTGGGATGACGGCCTGAAGGGCTGGGGCTCTGTGGTTCAGTATCGAATCGAATCGCCACGAAAGCCAGGGAGAACCGAATGCCTGCTATCCGAATCTACGAATCCGCTCTCTGCTGCGACACCGGCGTCTGCGGCGCTGACATTGCGCGCAACAACCCTTCCAGCGAGCCGACCGCCTTCGCGGAGGACGAGACGGTCCGCGGGTTCGTGTACGTGGTTGGATCCAAGGGGCTTCCGCTCACTATCGACGGCGTTACGGTCGCCGCCGGCACCTCCCCGAGCAGGAAACAGTTGCTGCGGCTGCGGCGGCTCCGCGAGCCGCGGCTAGGTCCGGCGTGAAGTTTCTTGAGAATACGCCCCGGTTCCTGTTTTTCACCGGCAAGGGCGGCGTGGGCAAAACCTCCGTGGCGTGCGCAACAGCGCTCACCCTTGCCGGGGCCGGCAGGAAAGTACTACTGGTCAGCACCGACCCCGCCTCCAATGTGGGGCAGGTTTTCGGGGTGGCCATCGGAAACAGCATCACTCCCGTCCCGGAGGTGCCGGGGCTCTCCGCGCTGGAAATTGACCCGGAGCAGGCGGCCGAAGCCTACCGCGAGCGGATCATTGCCCCCGTCCGCGGACTCCTTCCTGAGGCCGAGCTGGCCAACATCGCCGAGAGCCTGTCGGGTTCGTGCACCACGGAGATTGCCTCCTTCGATGAGTTCACCGACTTGCTCGCCGACGACACGGCCTACGGGGACTACGACCACATCATCTTCGACACCGCCCCGACAGGTCACACAATCCGGCTCCTGCAACTGCCTGGCTCCTGGACCGACTTCCTCGAGGCGGGCAAGGGGGATCCGTCCTGCCTCGGCCCCCTCTCGGGGCTCGAAAAGCACAAACAGGTGTATGCGAAGGCGGTCCAGGCACTCACGGACCCGGCCCGCACCCGCCTTGTCCTGGTCAGTCGGGCCCAGGCCTCGTCCCTGACGGAGATCGAGCGGACCTACCGGGAACTGAACCAGATCGGCATCGCGGGAGGTTTCGTCGTCGTGAACGGCGTCCTGCCGCCTGACGCCGGTGAGGAGGAGCTTGCGCTGGCCCTGCGCGCCCGGGAGTCCGCGGCCATCGCCGCCATTCCTGAGGCGGTCGCCGGCCTTCCGCGCGATGTGCTGGACCTGAAGCCGGGCAACATGGTCGGCATTCCGGCGCTTCAGTCTTTGTTCGTGACCAGTTCCGGTGCCGGTATCACTGACGACACCGTAGTGGTCCACGACATTGAGGATGCCCCGCTGGTTGCCTTGGTGGACGAAGTGGAGCTCGACGGCCATGGCCTCGTCATGTGCATGGGGAAGGGCGGCGTCGGGAAGACCACCGTCGCTGCCGCCATTGCGGTCGCCCTGGCCAGACGCGGACACGCGGTCCACCTCACCACGACCGATCCGGCAGCGCACCTGACCGAAACCCTCCACGGTTCCATCCCGGGCTTGACGGTCTCCCGCATCGACCCGGAAGCGGCCATCCAGGAATATCGACGCCATGTGATGGAGACCAAGGGGAAGAGCCTGGACGATCCAGGACGCGCGGCCCTCGCCGAAGACCTGCTATCTCCGTGCACCGACGAAGTCGCGGTGTTCCGCCAGTTCTCCCGCGTGGTCCAGGAATCCCGCCGGCACTTCGTGGTGATCGACACGGCACCGACCGGCCACACCCTGCTGCTCCTGGATGCCACGGGCTCCTACCACCGGGAGATCGCCCGCCAGGTCGGCGCCAGCAGGGGATTCGTGACACCGCTTATGCGGCTTCAGGATCCGGCGCAGACCAAGGTTGTTCTCGTCACTCTGGCCGAGACAACGCCTGTGCTGGAAGCCGAAGAGCTGCAGGATGACCTGGAAAGGGCCGGAATCCACCCGTGGGCCTGGGTCATCAACAACTCGATCGCAGCGGCCCACCCGCAGGCGTCGTTTCTGCGGGCCCGTGCCGGGAGCGAGATCGAACAGATCACGAAGGTGCACACCCTGACGGGCCGGTTCGCTCTCATTCCCATGCTGGCCGACGAACCTGTTGGTGAAGAGAAGTTGTCGGCCCTGACCATTCGCAGCTCCCAGCCTGTCTGAGCTGGATCCGGGCCCGCAGCGCTTCGTGGCGTTGCAGAAGCGCCAGTGCCCCTGCGCGCGCCGTTCGATCAGGCCGGCCAGTCATCCTCGTGCAGGGGACGGATCGTCACCGCGGACTGTTCAGGTGCGGTCACAGGGTCGCGAGGAGTCCGGCCGTCTTTTCCAGTGCGCCGGGAACAAGTGAGTAATAGGCCCACGTGCCACGCTTTTCGCGGTGCAGCAGGCCGGCGTCGACCAGGATCTTCAGGTGGTGGGAGACGGTGGGCTGGCCCAGGTCCAGCGGTTCGGTCAGATCGCACACGCAGGATTCGCCGGAGGCTTCCGCCTTGACAAGGGAGAGCAGCCGCAGCCGGTTCGGATCCGCCAGCGCCTTGAAGACCAGGGCCTTCTGCTTCGCCTCCTCAGCGCCCAAGGCAGGCATTCCTGCCCGGGCGCAGCAGGATTCATCCGTGGCAGGTTCGAGGATGGGCTGCGAGGTCATGTACTCATTATGCCTTGATATTGATAATCATCAATGTTGGGTCCCAAGGCATCGGGTAGGGGTAGGGGGCGACCCGGCGCGGACCTTGCTGATGCGGAGGCGCAGTGGTGGGCCGGCCAGGTGCCGGTGGAGGCTAGGAGTTGGCCGGTTCGGAACTGCGCGGGAGAACGACGTCGTCCGCGGTGCGGTCCGCGGAGGGGAACAGGGTGAGGAGCAGACCAATGCCGACGGCCGCGCCGACCAGCTGGGCCCCGACGAATCCCGGAACGGAGGCCGGTGCAATGCCGGCGAAGGTGTCACTGAAGATACGGCCCACCGTCACGGCCGGGTTCGCGAACGACGTCGAGGACGTGAACCAGTAGGCGGCTCCGATGTAGGCGCCCACCGCCGGCGCGGCGAGGACGCCACGCTTGGTGGCGGCGAGGGCGAAGATCAGCAGGATCAGCCCGGCAGTAGCGATAACCTCACCCAGCAGATGCCCGGGGGTTGCGCGCTCCTTGGTGGAGATGGAGGTGCCTACCTCAAACATGGCGTTCGCCACAACGCTGCCGCCGATCGCGCCCACTGTCTGCGCCCCGACGTACGTGCAAAGCTCCGGCAGGGTCAGTCCGGTGCCGCTGCGTCGGCCCAGGATCCCGTCCGTGAGGGAGACTGCCGGATTGAAGTGCGCGCCGCTCACGGGCCCGAGCACCAGAATCAGCACCGTCAGGCCCAGCACCGTGGCGGTGCTGTTCTGGAGCAGTTGCAGGCCAATGTCGTTGGGGGACAGCTGCTGGGCGGCGATCCCGGAACCGACGACGATCATCACGAGCAAACTGGTGCCGAGTAGTTCGGCGACGGCACGGCGCCACAGCGGCAGTTGTTGAGAAGTCATACCAACAGCTTGACTCAAGATATTTACTCAGTCAAAATTGAATCAATGAATACTGACCCAGTTGAAGTATTTCGGGCGCGGGTCGCCAGGCATGCGGCCCTGGCCGATCCGGCGCGGCTGCGCATCGTGGATCTGCTGACCCTGGGAGACTTCTCCCCGACGGAGCTGCAGGCAGAGCTGGGGGGAGTGCCGTCAAATCTGCTGTCCCA
Source organism: Arthrobacter sp. SO5 (assembly GCF_020532805.1). Taxonomy (GTDB): domain Bacteria; phylum Actinomycetota; class Actinomycetes; order Actinomycetales; family Micrococcaceae; genus Arthrobacter. The sequence goes on from NZ_MQTQ01000068.1 coordinate 12,968, forward strand.
CCATCTGCGCGCACTGGAAAAGGCCGGGCTGGCGACCCGTCACCGCTCCGAAGCCGACAAGCGCCGCAGTTATATCCGTCTTGCTGCCGGAGCCCTGGAAGGCCTGGTGCCGGGAGCCGAGCAGGGGGCCCGGCGCGTCCTGTTCGTCTGCACACGGAACAGCGCCCGGTCCCAACTGGCCGCCGCGCTCTGGCAGCAGGTCAGCGATATACCTTCGGCGTCGGCGGGAACGCATCCCGCGGACCGCATCGCCCGAGGCGCCATCGAGGTCGCCCGCCGTCACGGCGTGGACCTCGCAGACCTTCCGCCGCGCCGGCTGGAGGAGGTGGCGGACGATGAAGACTTCGTGGTGACCGTGTGCGACAACGCCCACGAGGAAATCCCCAACCCGGGAGGGATCCACTGGTCCGTTCCGGATCCGCTCCGACTGAACACCGAGGACGCCTTCGAGGGCGCGTTCTCTGACATCGCACGCCGCATCAGCGACCTCGTACCCCGTCTGCGTGCGGCCTAAAACCAGAACCCGCCAATATTGACAAGTATCGATTTATTGTTTGATACTGAGCGCATCGACAAACATCAATGTCTTGTCAGTAAGGTGCGGGGACCACGACCTCATCACAACCGATCCACACCGAGCTGATTTCCAGGAGAAACCACGTGAGCACCGAAACCGCCAAGAAGCCTTCTGTCCTGTTCGTCTGCGTCCATAACGCCGGCCGCTCCCAGATGGCCGCCGCCTTCCTCACCACCCTGTCCAAGGGCGGGATCGAGGTCCGTTCCGCCGGTTCCGCACCGGCGGACAAGGTCAATCCGGCCGCCGTCGAGGCCATGGCCGAACTCGGCATTGACATGTCCGCGGAAGTCCCCAAGGTCCTCACCACCGAGGCCGTCAAAGAATCCGACGTCGTCATCACCATGGGCTGCGGCGACACCTGTCCGATTTTCCCGGGGAAGCGCTACGAGGATTGGGAACTCGAGGATCCGGCCGGCCAGGGCGTGGACTCCGTCCGGCCGATCCGCGACGACATCAGGGGCCGCATTGAAACCCTGATTTCCGAACTCCTTTACGCCTGACCTGCCATGCGGCCGGTCTCACAAGGAGCGCCCGCAAACAATGACCCGCCACCCCCACGGATGAGACAGAGGACCCCATGGATCTAACCACCACCCTCCCCGTTGCCATCATCGGCGCCGGCCCCGTCGGCCTCGCCGCGGCGGCACACCTGCTCGAGCGCGGCCTGGAGCCGCTCATCCTGGAGGCCGGCGCGACCCCGGCAGCGGCCATCGAGCAGTGGCGCCACATCCGGCTCTTCTCCCCGTGGCGGTACAACACCGACGCCGCCGCCGTCCGCCTGCTCGAGGCCACCGGCTGGGAATCACCGGAGCCCTCGGCGCTGCCCACCGGCGGCGAACTCATCGACCAGTACCTCACCCCGCTGGTTGCACTTCCCGCGATTGCTTCCCGGCTGCAGACCGGCGCGCGCGTCGTCGCTGTGACCCGCCTCGGCATGGACAAGACCCACTCACGCAACCGCGACGCCACCCCCTTCGTGGTCCGGGTCGAGCACGCCGACGGCGAAGTCCGCGACCACCGGGCCGCCGCCGTCATCGACGCGTCCGGCACCTGGTCCACCCGCAACCCGCTCGGCACCTCCGGGCTGCCTCCTGTCGGCGAAGCCGCTGCGGCCTACAGGATTTCCTCGCCACTGCCGGACGTGCTGGGCCGTGACCGGGAAGCGTTTGCCGGCCGCACCGCCGTCGTGGTCGGCGCGGGCCACTCCGCCGCCAACACGCTGATCAATCTCGCCGAACTCGCGGACCAGGTGCCCGGGACGAAGATCGTGTGGGCGATCCGCGGCGCTTCGGCAGCCAAGGTCTACGGGGGCGGCGACGCCGACGGCCTCGCCGCCCGCGGCCAGCTCGGCAGCCGGCTCCGCAGCCTCGTCGAGTCCGGCGCCGTGGAACTGCACACCGGCTTCGGCATCGCCGCCCTCGCAGCTGCCGGCGCCGTCACCTTGACCTCCGCGGACGGCCGTACCCTCGAGGCCGACGTCGTGGTTCCGGCCACCGGGTTCCGCCCGGACCTGGACTTTCTCCGGGAACTCCGGCTGGAACTGGACCCCGGCGTCGAGGCCGCGCGTGAGCTCGGCCCGCTGATCGACCCCGAGTTCCACTCCTGCGGCACCGTCGAGCCGCACGGCGCCAAGGTGCTCGCACACCCGGAGCGGGACTTCTACATTGTCGGCATGAAGTCCTACGGCCGGGCCCCGACCTTCCTACTGGCGACCGGGTACGAACAGGTCCGCTCCGTCGCGGCCGCCCTGGCCGGCGACCGTGAAGCCGCGGACACCGTCCAGCTCGAACTCCCCGAAACCGGCGTCTGCTCCTCGGATATCGGCACCAGCTGCGACGTCCCCGTTGCCGCGAACGCGGGTTTCGTTGCGGAAAGCGACGGCGGCTGCTGCGGAACGCCCGAACCCGTGCTCGTCGGATTCCCCACCGGTCTGGCCCACGGCCGCTCCGGCGCCAACTGACCTGCTTCCCTTGCCTGCGTCAACCGACCACTGGAGAGCTGACATGACTGACCACCCTGAACACAGCCTGGGCCTGCAGGACAACACCGAAGTCCTGCAACGGATCAGCGCGCGCCTGGCCGACCGGTTTGCCGGCGTGTTTGCCGCCGAAACCGTCGAGCGCTACGTCTTCGAGTCCTACGCTGCCCTGGCCCGCACCGCGAAGATCACCACCCATTTGCCCGCTACCACCGAGCACTTCGCGAACGATCGGCTCAGTGCCTTGGCCAAGTCCAAGGGTGCGGTCGCCTCCGGGGTACCCGAAGTTCTGTTTGTCTGCGTGCAGAACGCCGGCCGCTCCCAGATGGCCGCAGCACTACTGACTGTCGAGGCCAAGGGCAGGATCCGCGTCCGGTCCGCCGGTTCCCTGCCCGCGGCCGAACTGGACCCAGCCGTCGTCGCGGCGATGTCCGACATGGGTCTGGACCTCACCCGGGACTACCCGAAGCCACTCACCGACGATGTCGTGCGCGCCTCCGATGTGGTGATCACGATGGGCTGCGGTGACTCGTGCCCGATATACCCGGGCAAACGCTACGAGGACTGGGAGCTTGCAGACCCCGCCGGGCTGCCCGTTGAGGCCGTGCGGATCATCCGCGACGAGATCCACGACCGGGTGAAGGCACTGGCAGCATCACTGCTGAACGACCCCGTCTCAGACAAGGAAGGATCAAACGCATGACCGAGACCACGAAAATGCCCAGCGTTCTGTTTGTCTGCAGCAAGAACGGCGGCAAATCCCAGCTGGCCGCCGGCCTGATGAACCAGCTCGCCGGCGGGGCCGTCACGGTGCACTCCGCAGGCACCAAACCGGGCAAGTCGCTGAACCCCCTGGTGGTGGAGTCCCTGGCCGAACTCGGGATCGACATCACCGGCGAATACCCCAAACCCGTCACCGATCAAGTGCTGGGCGCGGTCGACGTCGTCATCGTCCTGGGCACAGAGGCAAAAGTCGAAGCCCCCGAGGGCAAGCGGCTCGAGGTCTGGGACACGGACGAGCCCTCCGAGCGCGGCATCGAGGGCATGGAACGCATGCGCCTCGTCCGGGACGACATCAAGACCCGGATCCAGAAGCTGCACGCGGAGCTCACCGGGAACTAGGCCGTGCCCGCAGCCGAAGGCTCACGACGCACCCTCGGCCGGTCATCAGAGACCTCGTCCTCGGCGGGGAATGCCGTGTCGACGGAATTCGCTGCCGAGATCCGCCGCTTGACCTGTTCAAGCTCATCTTTGAGCAGGTCAACGGTGGCACGGTATTCATCGAATTCCGCCGTTCGGCGCCTTGCCACTGCGAAACTGATGCCGGCGGCGACAATGGCCAGCGGGAACGACACCAGCAGGGCCCAGCCGGACGCGGCGAGGAAATCCAGCGCTACGGGAAGTGCCTGCTTAAATGCCAGGAACTCGTTCACCCCACCCACCACTCCGTCCAGAGCGGAGTCCAGGGGGCCTAGGAACTGCCCCACCACAGGCGTGCCGGAAAACGAAGGGGCGCTCAGCGGAGCTTCTCCCCCTGCAGACCAGCGCGAATCACCGAAATGGTTCAGGACGTAGATTCCGGCACCAGCGTTGAGGGCCGCGAGGAGCAGGACGGAACCAAGCGCAGTCCAATGAAGCCTGCGCGGACGCCAGAGGCCGGCGACAAGCGCGAAGACTATGGCCGCAACCCAGGAAAAGATGCTGAGTTCGTCGCGGCTCATGCCGCCCAATAGATCCAAGGAATTCCCCGCCCCTTACAGTTGGAGTCGATGTTCGTGCCGGTCCCAAGTGACCCTATCCCAGCCGTAGTTTCTGCAGGAATCTGCAGCAATGACTCCCGGATGTAATGTCCGGGATTCCAGACATCCCGGGATGCGACGGGATGTTCCGGGCTGCCGGGCGGCGCATGATTAAGTACGGGATACCGGATACCGCCGAAGTCGAAGGGGAGCCATGCCAGCGACCAGTACCACCCTGAACAAAGCCGGCGCTGTTTCCCTGCCTGGTGCCGGCGCCGCCCACGCGCGGTCCAAGGTGCCGGCGGCAGAGAACACCCTGCGCATCCTGAAACTGCTGGCCTCCAAGCGCGGGCCGATGGCGGCGTCGAACATTGCCACCGCGCTCGGGTTGCCGCGCTCCAGCGTCTACCACTTGCTGGGCGTGATGGAGGCAAACGGCTTCGTGCTCCACCTCCACGAGGAGCAGCGCTACGGTCTGGGAATCAGCGCCTTCGAGCTCAGCTCCGCCTATTCCCGCCAGGAGCCGTTGTCCCGGCTTGGCCGGCCCCTGCTCGCCTCGCTCGTGGATGTGATCGGCGAAAGCGCCCACCTCGCCGTGCTCCACGGCCGCGATGTGCTTTACATCGTGGAGGAACGGGCCAAGAACCGCCCGTCCCTGGTGACCGACGTCGGCGTACGGCTGCCCAGCCACCTGACCGCCAGCGGGCGCGCAATCCTCGCGGCCCTGCCGAAGTCGCAGGTCAGGGCGCTCTACCCGAATGCGGCCGCATTCAGTGCCCGGCACGTGACCGAATCGCCAATTATGAAGTACTCCGCGCTGTCCTCGCACCTGGACCAGGTCCGGCAGCGCGGCTACGCCACCGAGCACGGCGAGGTGACGCCGGGCTTCGGCTCGATCGCCGCCGCTGTCACGGACCATGTGGGCTGGCCGACGGCCGCGGTCGCCGTGACCTTCCTCGAGGAGAAGCTGCCCGCGGATCAGTGGCCCGCCCTCGCTGCGCGCATCCAGAAGGTCGCGAACGAGCTCTCGATCCGCATCCACGGCCGCCCCGCCAAGGGGTCTGGAATCCCGGACAGCACCCGTCCGCGGGCCCTGTTTGCGCGGCCGCGGACAGGCTTTAGTTGATACAGAACCGCATTCCACGCACCACGAAGAAAACAAAAGGAGCCCCGCATGGCACCCGCCGATTTCACCACCGGTGCCCGCCCGGTCAAAGCAGCCCGCGGCACCACCCTCACCGCCAAGAGCTGGCAGACGGAAGCCCCGCTGCGCATGCTCATGAACAACCTGGACCCGGAGGTGGCCGAACGCCCCGACGACCTCGTGGTGTACGGCGGCACCGGCCGCGCCGTCCGGTCCTGGGCGGCGTTCGACGCGATCACCCGCACTCTGGAAACCCTGGAAAAGGACGAGACCCTCCTGGTCCAGTCCGGCAAGCCGGTCGGCGTTTTCCGCACCAACGAATGGGCCCCGCGCGTCCTCCTGGCCAACTCCAACCTCGTCGGGGACTGGGCGACCTGGCCCGAATTCCGCCGGCTCGAGGCCGAGGGCCTGATGATGTACGGCCAGATGACCGCCGGGTCCTGGATCTACATCGGCACCCAGGGCATCCTGCAGGGCACCTTCGAAACCTTCGCCGCGATCGCCCGCAAGCTCACCGGCGACGAGGACGGCACCCTCGCCGGCACCCTGACCCTCACCGGCGGCTGCGGCGGCATGGGCGGCGCCCAGCCCCTCGCCGTCACCCTGAACGACGGCGCCTGCCTGATTGTCGACGTCGACGAGAGCCACCTGCGCCGCCGCGCCGGCAAGCGCTACCTCGACGAGGTGGAAACGGATCTCGACGCCGCGATCGCCAAGGTCCTGGCGGCCAAGGAAGAGCGCCGCGGCTGGTCCGTGGGCTACGTCGGCAACGCCGCCGAGGTCTTCCCGGAGATCCTGCGCCGCCACAACGCCGGCGAGCTCACCGTGGACATCGTCACGGACCAGACCTCCGCGCACGATCCGCTCAGCTACCTCCCCGAGGGCATCACTGTCGAGGAATGGCACCGCGAAGCCGCCGCAGATCCGGAGGGCTTCACCAAGAAGGCCCAGGCCTCGATGGCCAGGCACGTGGCGGCCATGGTCGAGTTCCAGGACGCCGGCGCCGAGGTCTTCGACTATGGCAACTCCATCCGCGACGAGGCCCGCAAGGGCGGCTACAACCGGGCCTTCGAATTCCCCGGCTTCGTCCCGGCCTACATCCGCCCGCTGTTCTGCGAAGGCATGGGCCCGTTCCGCTGGGTCGCGCTCTCCGGCGACCCCGAGGACATCGCGGTCACGGATGCCGCCATTAAGAACCTTTTTCCCGAGAACAAGCACCTGCACCGCTGGATCGACGCCGCGCAGGAACGGGTCGAGTTCGAAGGCCTTCCGGCCCGCATCTGCTGGCTGGGCTACGGCGACCGCGCCAAGGCCGGGCTGCTCTTCAACCAGCTGGTCAGGGAGGGCAAGGTCAAGGCGCCCATCGTGATCGGCCGGGACCACCTGGACTCCGGCTCCGTCGCCTCCCCGTACCGCGAGACCGAGGCCATGGCCGACGGCTCCGACGCGATCGCCGACTGGCCGCTGCTCAACGCCCTGCTCAACACCGCCTCCGGCGCCACCTGGGTCTCGATCCACCACGGCGGCGGCGTCGGCATCGGCCGTTCCATCCACGCCGGCCAGGTTTCCGTCGCCGACGGCACGGACCTCGCCGCCCAGAAGCTCGAACGCCTCCTCACCAACGACCCCGGCATGGGCGTCATCCGCCACGCCGACGCCGGCTACGACCGCGCCGTCGAGGTCGCCAAGGAACGCGGCGTCCGCATCCCCATGGACTCAGTCCTGAACGAAAAGTAGGAACACCCCATGACCCTAACCACCCACTCACCGCTCACCGTCACCCTCGGCTCCAGCGGCGTCACCCCCGAGGACGTCGTCGCCGTCGCCAGGCACGACGCCCGGGTGACCATCTCCCGGGACGCGCTCGACGCCGTCGCCAAGGTCCGCGCCCACATCGATAACCTCGCGCACAGCGAGACTCCGGCTTACGGCATCTCCACCGGGTTCGGCGCCCTGGCCAACCGGCACATCCCGACCGACCTGCGCACCCAGCTGCAGAAATCGCTGATCCGCAGCCACGCCGCCGGCATGGGTCCGGCCGTGGAGCGCGAGGTGGTGCGCGGCATCATGTTCCTGCGCGCCAAGACCCTCGCCTCCGGCCGCACCGGCGTCCGCCCCGTCGTGCTGCAGACCATGGTGGACGTCCTGAACGCCGGCATCACCCCGGTGGTCCGCGAATTCGGCTCCCTCGGCTGCTCCGGCGACCTCGCGCCGCTGTCCCACTGCGCGCTGGTCCTCATGGGCGAAGGCGAAGCCACCGGCCCGGACGGCACGTTGTTCGGGAGCAAGGGCGGCCGCCCGGTCGCGGAACTCCTCGCCGCCCACGGGATCGACCCCGTCACCCTGGCCGAAAAGGAAGGCCTGGCCCTCGTCAACGGCACCGAAGGCATGCTGGGCATGCTGCTGATGGCCATCGCGGACATCCGCCAGCTGCTCACGACGGCGGACATCACCGCCGCGCTCAGTGTCGAGGCGCTGCTCGGCACGGACCAGGTGTTCCTGCCCGAGCTGCACGCCGCGCTCCGGCCGCATCCGGGCCAGGCCGCCGCCGCGGACAACATGCTGCGGGTCCTGTCCAATTCCCCGATTGTCGCCTCGCACCGGATCAACGACACCAAGGTCCAGGACGCGTACTCGCTGCGCTGCGCACCCCAGGTGGCCGGCGCGGTACGCGACACCGTGGACCACGCGGCACTGGTGGCCTCCCGCGAGCTGGCCGCCGCGATCGACAATCCGGTGGTCCTGCCCGACGGCCGGGTCAGCTCCAACGGGAACTTCCACGGCGCCCCGGTGGCCTACGTGCTGGACTTCCTCGCGATCGCCGTCGCGGACCTGAGCTCCATCGCCGAACGCCGGACCGACCGGATGCTCGATCCTGCCCGCTCGCACGGGCTGCCGGCCTTCCTGGCAGCGGACCCCGGCGTCGATTCCGGCCTCATGATCGCCCAGTACACCCAGGCGGGGCTGGTCTCGGAGAACAAGCGGCTGGCCGTCCCGGCGTCGGTGGACTCGATCCCCAGCTCCGCGATGCAGGAAGACCACGTCTCGATGGGCTGGCACGCGGCACGCAAGCTCCGCCGCGCGGTCGAGAACCTGCGCCGCGTCCTCGCCATCGAGCTGGTGACCTCGGCCCGGGCGCTGGACATCCGCACCCAGGTCTCCAGCGGCGAGCTTAGCCCCGGCCCTGCGGGGGCAGCCGTGATTGCGGCCCTGCGTGAGGTTGTCGACGGCCCCGGGACGGACAGGTTCCTCTCCCCGGAGCTGGAGGCGGCGGACCTGCTGGTAGCCTCGGGCAATGTCCGGGCGGCCGCCGAATCCGCCGTCGGGAATCTCGCCTAAAGGGAAACGAAATGCAGGTTCGTCATACGTTTCCCGGCGCCCCCGAAATACTTGGCAACACGGCACGCGGGGGCCCGTGAACTGTAGTACAAAGGGAAGGCCACACCAAGGAAGTTGTGGCGAAGAACCTATACAAAGGGGTAGAAGTTCATGAAATCACGCGGGACGGTTATGTCCAGGCGCCTTGCATCCGCGGCGACGGTGTCCGACTGGGGAAGCCTCAAAGCCGGCGATCGGGTCGAAATCCTCAAGCACTCACAGATTTCGGCGGCCGGTGAGGTCGAAGAAGTCTCCTCCAGCGGCAACGTGCTCTGGCTGGTCCCGGCGGACCCGTCGGAGACGCAGGTCTTCCTGAAGTCCGACGGTGTGCAAGTGCGGTATAGCTAGCACGGTGTCCCAAGAACGTCAGCCAGTTCAGCGGCCCGGCCGCCCGCGCGGCTAGTGCGAGGCAAACGGCGGCGGCCCCAGGAGCACGATTCCACCGTTTTTCCGCGCGGATTCCTGGACTTTGCCGAAGTCCACCAGGCCGGTCTGGGCAGGGTCGTCGCCGGACAGGGGTGTGCTCGCGTCCCAGTAGAAGGCCTCGCAGCAGCCGGGTGTGTGCAGGCAGAGCATCCGGGCGGATCCTGACAGCACCATGAAGGCGTGCGGCACGCCTCTCGGCGCCATGGCCAGACCGCCGGCGCCGATTCGGTGTTCGGCACCGTCCATGTGCATGAGGATCTCGCCGTCCAGGATGTACATGGTCTCGTCCGAATCGGGGTGGCTGTGTAGCGGTGTCATCTTGCCGCCGGTCATCTGGTCCTCAAACAACAGGAACGCGCCGCCGGTTTCTTCCACCCGGGCTTTCCAGACGTGGACTCCGCCGCCGAAGAACCAGCGGCGCTCGCCCTGGCCTTCCCTGCGGATGATGGCTGCCTGGCTGCTGACCGTTTCCATAGGATCGCCTCTTCGATTGTTTATGGGACATGGGTCCCATAACAAGACTGGGGTACCATGAAGTCCATGTCAACCCCATATCAGGACGCCGGGCGCACGGGTCAGAAGCGCCGCACCTTCGAGGCCCTTGTGGCGGCTGCCCGCGAGGCGGTTGCGGCGGGGGACACCCCGACTGTTGACAGCACGGCCGCGGCAGCCAGCGTCGCCCGGAGCACTGCCTACCGCTACTTTCCGAGCCAGCGTGAGCTCCTCGCGGCAGCCCACCCGGAAACTGCCCGGCGGTCTTTGCTGCCGGCGGATGCGCCGGCAGACCCGGGGGCGCGGCTTGATGCCGTGGTTCTGGAATTCACGCAGCTGATCGTCGCCACGGAAGCCCAGCAGCGCACCATGCTCAGGCTCTCCTTGGAGCCAGGCCCGGCGGAGTCGGCCCTGCCGCTCCGGCAGGGACGGGCGATCGCGTGGATCGAGGAAGCGCTCAGTCCCCTCGGGGGCAGCTTCTCCGCGCCGCAGATCCGCGCCCTTGCCCTGGCTGTGCGCAGCGCGATCGGGATCGAGGCCCTGGTCTGGCTGACCGACATCGGCGGGCTTTCTCGGGAGCAGGCCATGGCGTCGATGCGATGGTCGGCGCGGGCGCTCCTGCAGCAGGCTCTTCGCTCCGGGCCGCCGCCGGCAGCCGACGCCTGATCGGCGGCCTGCGCCTGATCCGCCGCCGACGATGGGCGGCTTGCCGGGGCGGCCTGGCCGCGGTAGTTACCAAAAAGGAGGGCGTCGCGCTATGTAGCGTCGTACCCGCCGGTTATGCTGTTGGCACGAAGTCTTGGGGGATAACTTCCGGGATGTTTTCGCCGTCTTGCCGTCCCTGACTGGACAAGGCCCGTCGTTCCAGGAGTTGTCCAGCGTGTTCCTCAAGACTTTCGGTTGGTCGTTCGCGGTCACCATCATTGCCTTGGTGGTTGCCTTTCTTTACGGCGGACCACAGGCCCTCATCCTCTGCGTCATTCTCGGCATTCTTGAAATCAGCCTGAGTTTCGACAACGCCGTGGTCAACGCCCGCATCCTGGAGCGGATGAACCCGTTCTGGCAGAAGATGTTCCTCAGCGTCGGCATCATCATCGCCGTCTTCGGCATGCGCATCCTCTTCCCTCTGCTGATCGTGGGGGTCACCGCCGGCCTCAACCCGGTGGAAGCCGTCAGCCTGGCGATGGAAAAGGGTGACCCGCAGACTCCGGGCAGTTACGGCTACCTGCTGCACGAAGCGCATCCGCAGATCGCCGCCTTCGGTGGGATGTTCCTTCTCATGCTGTTCCTGGACTTCATCCTCGCCCACCGTGACATCAAGTGGATCAAGTTCCTCGAAATCCCGCTGGCCCGGCTGGGCAAACTCGAGGGCGCATCGCTGATCGCCGGAATGGCCGCACTGGCCATCGCCGGCGCCGTGTCCGGAGAGAAGCAGGGCATCGTCCTCCTCTCGGGGCTGCTGGGCATGATCACCTACTTCCTGGTGAACGGCCTCGGAAACCTCTTCGACGTGGACCAGGACGGCGACGTCGACGCGGATGACGCAAACCTGATGGCGCATACGGGCCCCTCCGGCGCCGCCCAACTGGCCGGCAAGGCTGCCTTTATGCTTTTCCTCTACCTGGAAGTCATCGACGCGTCCTTCTCCTTCGACGGCGTCATCGGCGCCTTCGCCATCACCTCGGACCCGATCATCATCGCTCTCGGACTGGGCTTCATCGGCGCCATGTTCGTCCGCTCCCTGACCGTCTTCCTGGTCCGGCAGGGAACACTGGACGAATTCGAATACCTGGATCACGGAGCGCACTGGGCCATTGGCGCCCTGGCCGTGATCCTGCTGATCACGATCGTGGTGCCCATAAACGAAATCATCACCGGCCTGATCGGCGTGGTCTTCATCGGCGCCGCCTTTGCGGGATCGATCATGCGCAACAGGCGGAACCGCGCCGCTGAGCAGGACGAAACACTCGAGCCGGCGGGCGTGAAGAGCTAGCTCGTCAGCAGCACGTACAACGCAACAGTCACCACTAGGAAAGCGAGTAAATCAATGGGTTTGAGTTTGCAAAAAGGCCAGTCGCTGTCGCTCACGAAGCAGAACGGCGAGTCCCTGACGACCGTGCGCCTGGGTCTGGGCTGGGACTCCGCTGTCCCGGCCAAGAAGGGGTTCTTCGGCGGAACGAAGACCGTTGAGATCGACCTGGATGCCTCGGCCATCATGTTTGACGGCGAAGGCAATCACCTGGACACGGTCTTTTTCAACCAGCTCACCAGCAAGGACGGCGCGATCCGCCACACCGGCGACAACCTCAACGGCGCCGGGGACGGCGATGACGAGACCATGATGGTGAACCTGCCTGCAGTCTCGCCGGCGGTCAAGCACGTCGTTTTTGTCATCACGAGCTACAGCCAGCAGACCTTTGACATGGTCCAGAACGCGTTCTGCCGGGTCATCGACGACTCGGCCGCGGGCAGCCCGGAAGTCGCCCGCTACTCACTGAGCGAGTCCGGCCCGTACACGGCGATGGTCATGTCGAAGCTTTCGCGGACCGGCAGTACCTGGAGCTTCCAGGCGATCGGAACTCCGGCCAACGGGCGCACTCCCGGCGATGTCCGCGGCGTCGCGGCATCTGTCATCTGACCCCCACATTCGCAGCGTATTCGAGGAGGAATCGTGTCCAGCCTGACTCTGAGCAAGGGCAGCAACCTGTCCCTGACAAAAGCCGACCCCGGACTTCGCAAGGCCATGATTGGCCTCGGCTGGGATCCACGGACCACCGCCGGTGAACAGTTCGACCTCGACGCCTCGGCCCTCCTCGTCCGTGCTGACGGCAAGGTCCGCTCCAACGACGACTTCATCTTCTACAACCAGCTGTCCTCTCCGGACGGCTCGGTCGTCCACCAGGGCGATAACCGCACCGGAGACGGCGACGGCGACGACGAGCAGATCCTCATCGATCTCGACGCCGTTGCCCTGGACATCGAGAAGATTGTCATCGTCGTGTCGATCGATCAGGCAGACGCCCGCCGCCAGAACTTCGGCCAGATCCGGGACGCGTTCTGCCGGGTTGTGAACCAAGAGACCGACAACGAAGTGGTCCGCTACGACCTCACCGAGGACGCAGCAGCCGAAACGTGCATGATTTTCGCCGAAATCTACCGCCACAACGGAGAATGGAAGTTCCGTGCCGTCGGCCAGGGCTACGCCTCAGGCCTCCGCGGCGTTGCATCGGACTTCGGTATCTCACTGGATTAGGTGCTGGGTGGTCCTGGGGGAACCTTGGCCACTCCTTCACGTATCCACCAGACTTAACAAGGAGAATGACCATGGCTGGCTTGACGCTTACCAAAGGCAGTAACCTCTCGCTCACCAAGACCGATCCGGGACTGAACAAGGTTCTCGTCGGGCTGGGCTGGGATCCCCGCACCACCACCGGCGACGCATTCGACCTGGACGCCTCGGCGCTCCTGCTCGGCGCCGACGGCAAAGTCCGCAGCTCCGCGGACTTCATCTTCTACAACCAGCCGGCCGCCGCCGACGGGTCGGTCGTCCACAAGGGCGACAACCGCTCCGGTGACGGCGACGGCGACGACGAAGTGGTCGCCGTCGAACTCTCCGCCGTCGGTTCCGATGTGGAGCGGATCGTCTTCGTGGTTTCGATCGATCAGGCCGACACCCGCCGGCAGAACTTCGGCCAGGTGCGCGGCGCCTACTGCCGCATAGTCAACCAGGAAAGCGACACGGAAATCGTCCGCTACGACCTGAGCGAGGACTCCGCGCCGGAGACCTGCATGATCTTTTCAGAGCTTTACCGGCACAACGGCGAGTGGAAGTTCAAGGCCGTCGGCCAGGGCTACGCCACCGGCCTCGCGGGAATTGCCGCGGACTTCGGCGTCCAGCTCGGCTGAGAGCCCGAGACCTACGAAAGAGAGAAGCAACAATGAGCATGCAACTCACCCCGCCTGAGACCTCGGCATCGAACCCCCTCGTGCTGGACGCGCCGGCGTCCGTCGAGATCGTCAAGGTCGACGACGCACCCGGGATGGTACCGGTTCCTGCCGAACGCCAGCAGGAGATCAATGCCCAGGCGCGCGCCTTCGTCAGTGAAGTGTCGGCGATGAGCCCGTTCAGCCCCGAGTACTCCACCAAGATCGACGGCATCAACCGGCTGGGCGGCCAGCAGCTCGTGGCATCGGCCAACACCTCAAGCCGGCTGCTGGAGCGGTCCTCCACGTCGCTGGCCGGTGCCAAGAAGTCCGGCAGCAACGCCCAGGTGCAGGTAGCCTCAACGCTCGGTGAACTCCGGTCCACGGTGGAAGACCTGACACCCAGCAATGCCGACTTGAGCGTGGGCCGGAAGATCCTGGGCATCATCCCGGGCGGCAACAAGCTCGCGAAGTATTTCCAGAAATACGAGAGTGCGCAGACCCAGCTCGACAAGATCATCAAGTCCCTGATGGCGGGACAGGACGCGCTGCTCAAGGACAACGCCTCCCTTGCGCAGGAAAAGACCCAGCTGTGGGAGACCATGCAGGCGCTGAGCGAATACGCAGTGTTTGCCAAGGCCCTGGACACCGCAACAGCAAGCAAGATCGATGAGATGAAGATGCAGGGCCAGATCGAGGAGGCGGGCAAACTCGACTCGGACGTGCTCTATCCGATCCGGCAGCGCCACCAGGACATCCTGACCCAGCTGGCCGTCTCCGTTCAGGGCTACCTGGCCATCGACATGATCCGCAAGAACAACACCGAACTCATCAAGGGCGTCGAACGGGCACGCACGACGACGATCTCCGCGCTGCGGACCGCCGTCATTGTGGCCCAGGCACTGGCGAACCAGAAGATGGTGCTGGATCAGATCGACGCCATCAACACGACGACGAACAACATGATCCTCAAGACGTCCGAGATGCTCAAGGATCAGACCGCCCGGATCCACCAGCAGGCGGCGAGCTCCGGTGTCAGCGTGGAGACGCTGCAGAAGGCGTTCGACAACGTGTTCCAGACCATGGACGCCATCGACACCTTCCGTTCCCAGGCCAACAAGAGCATGGAAGGCACCGTCCAGGCCCTCGAAACCGGGCTGGAACGGGCCCGCCCGTACCTGGACAGGGTCCGGCAGCAGGAAGGGAATTAGTGGTCGCCAGCCCTGAGCAATAGGCTTACGGGCTATGGTCGCAAAATTCTTAGGCTCGTTGTTCGGCGGCGGAGCGGAATCCCGCCCCGCCGCCGTCCCCGGTGCCGAATCTCCAGCCGTCGATCCGTCTGCGGACGAGCTGACAGTCACTGCCGCCGCGCTCGAGGAGCTGCGGCGGATGGTACTGGCCCACGGCGCCGAACTGCCTCCCCTCGTGGTGTCACAGGTGCTGCAGCTGACCGACATCCTGCGCACCCTTATCGGCTACATCGAACGGTCGGGCGCGTCGACCGAGCAGCGCGTCCTGCTGAACGCCGTCGTCACCGACTATCTGCCGTCCCCGCTCCGGGCCTACCTGATGCTGGCCGCCGGGTCGCGGCGGGACGATTCGGCCGACACGACGGTGCTGCTGGAACAGTTCGACGTGCTCTACTCCACCGTCAAAAACCTGGACAACCAGGTCCGGACGGGGGCCATTACGGAACTGGCAGTCCACGGCCAGTTTCTCCGGGACAAGTTTGATGTTGATGGTCTCCATCTGGAAGGACGCTAGTGGCTACTATGGTCGCGGGCAGCAACGCCGCCCTCACTGCTGAGAACCCCGGGCTGGAGAAAGTGCTGCTCGGCATCGGCTGGGACATGGTCCCGAGCCGTGGCCCGCAGGCCGAGCTGGTCCCCATGGTGATCATGTGCGGGGCCGACGGCCGTGCCGTTTCGGATGACCACCTGGTTTTCTTCAACCAGATCGTCAGCCCCGAAGGCAGCATTTCCTTCGCCGGCGCGGAAGACCAGGACCAGATCGACGTCGACCTGAACCGGGTGCCCGACGGGGTCCACAAGATCGTTGTGCTGCTCTACGTGGATCCGGAGGTGCGCGGCCCCGGCACGTTCGGCGCCGTGAAGAATGCCTACCTGCGGGTCGCCACCGAACACAACCGGGAACTGCTGAGGTTCACCGTTCCGAAGGGGAACCTCGACAAAATCAACGCCATGATTCTAGGGGAGCTTTACCGGCACGCCGGGGGCTGGAAGTTCCGCGCCCTCGGTCAAGGCTACGAGGCGGGACTCTCCGCCGTGGCCGCCGACTTCAAGTTGAAGCTCTGAGGATGGCGTTGAACCGAACCGCGCTGCGCACCGACATCCCCTACCTCAGCCGGCGCCCGAAGCCCGTGGTGCAGCCGGAACCCATTCGAGCCACGTCGCCCAGTACAGCCCCGGCGCCAAACGCCGGCGCCAGCCCGGCGGCTTCCGGCGGACTCACGCTCGGCACCAGCCCGACGGCCTCCGGCGGACTCACGCTCGGCACCAGCCCGACGGCCTCCGGCGGTCTCACTCTCGGCTCGAGCCAGGCGGCTTCACCGTCCACGAAGGCAGCAGGGTCTTCAACGCCGGGGCCCCGGCCCGCTCCGGCGGCATTCGGGCGGCTGTTCCCGGCCCCGGATTTCGGCAGCGTCCGCGAGCTGGGGGAAGCGAATCCGGTGGTGCGCCTGAACGCCAGGCAGTCTGCGATTGGCTCACTCCTGGTGGCCGGGGTTCGCTCGGTGGCCTGGGAGGACCCGGAGCTCACCACAGGCGCCCACCACACTGAGGGGCACAAGGCTGGCACCGCCGTCCTCACTCCCGGGAACCGGTCCCTGGCCGGCGTGCAGGACGGGGCCGGCGTCGTGTCCCTGCGCCATGTCCGGCTCCTTCGCCGCCTCCTGTTCGTCGCGGGAGAGAGCCCGCTGACGGTCGGAGTCTTCGACGGCGCGGCCGCCACGGTTGCTGCCCGGAACGATGCCGGGTTGCGGAGCGTTCTGTACGTCGTGCGGGTCGGCGCGGTGCTGGAGCTCCGCGCCGAGTTCGTTCCGGCAGATGCCTCCGACGCAGCCATCTGGGCTATTTTCGGTTTCACCATGACCATTCCACTGGACCGGCGGGTCCTCCAGCGCTGATCCCGCAGCGCACCACTGACAACAACTAGGGGACAATGCAGCACTTCAAAGCCTTGGCCGAATCCGTCAGGGATCGGCTCTTCCACCTGCACCCCGAGCCCCTGCACCGCACCTCGGATCCCGGCCTGCTCGCCGTCGCGCTCGGGGCCACCCTGTACTCGCCGGCCACGCGAAGCTCACTGGCAGCCGGAATACGGAAACAGGCCGCGGCGGGCTGCCTCAGCATCGTCGTCTGTCTCGAAGACGCCGTACCCGACGAGGAATTGCCCGCAGCGGAGGAGAACCTGCTCGCCGCACTGGACGAACTGTCGCTGGACGATCCGGACGAGCTCCCGTTGCTTTTCATCCGGTGCCGGACCCCCGAACAGCTGCTCGACGTCGGACGCCGGGCAGGTGCCGCCCTCACCGTCGTCTACGGTTTTGTCCTGCCCAAGTTCGAAAACGAGACAGGCCGCGGCCGCGCCTTCCTGGCGGCACTGCAGCTGTTAAACGAGGAAGCCGGACGCACCGGGGACTCCAGGGAACACGCCCTGAGGGCGATGCCCATCATCGAGGACCTGTCGACAACCCATCTGGAGTCACGCGTCCGGGTCCTGACGGACAACCTGGCCCTCGTTGAAGAGTTCCGCGACCTGGTGCTGTGCGTCCGGATCGGCGCCACGGACATGTCCAGTGCCTTCGGGCTGCGGCGTTCGCGCGACCTGACCATCTACAACGTCAAGGTCGTCGCGAACATTATTGGCGACGTCGTGAACATCTTCGGCCGCCCGCAGGACGGCTGGGTCATCTCCGGCCCCGTGTGGGAACACTTCGTCAACACAGAACGGGTCCTGCGGCCGCAACTGCGCTCCACCCCGTTTGAGGCCAGGGACGAGGGCGATCTGCGGCAGCGGATCCTGATGGACAACCTTGACGGGCTCATCCGCGAGATCGAACTGGACCAGGCCAACGGGCTGACCGGCAAGTCGGTGATCCACCCGAGCCACGTGCCGGTAGTGCACTCCATGTCCGTGGTGAGCCACGAGGAGTACCTCGATGCCCTGGACATCGCCGGGGATGCAGGCGGCGGCGCACGGCCCTCGTCCTACGGCAACAAAATGAACGAGGCGAAGCCACACCGGGCCTGGGCGCAGCGCACGCTGCTGCGCGCCCGGGCCTTCGGCGTCGCCAGACCCGGCGTAAGTTTCGTTGAACTCCTGGAAGCGAGTATGCGGTGAGCACCGCGAGGACCGACGCCCTGTGGAGCGGAGAGTACGTTCGGGATGTCCTCGGCGTGGACGTCGCCACCGCCACCACGCGCAGCCTGCTGCCGGTGGAGGCCCTCGTGGGACTCGCGCTCCGCCGGAATCCCAAACGCGCCCACCTCCTCGTGTCACGGGTGCTCGCCAAGCACGTGCCCACCGAACCTGGCATCGCGACCGC
The DNA here is from genome assembly GCF_020532805.1 of Arthrobacter sp. SO5. GTDB lineage: Bacteria > Actinomycetota > Actinomycetes > Actinomycetales > Micrococcaceae > Arthrobacter. Next base: position 31,193 of record NZ_MQTQ01000068.1, read on the forward strand.
GGCGGGGTGGCTGCTCGCGCTTCTGGTCCGGGTGGAACTCCAGACTCGAGCCGCCGAGGGCCGGCGCCCGGACCCGGCGACGGACCATCCGCTCACAGCGGTCATTACCGAAGCCGCGGCGAGGCTCGGGCGGCTGCTCGATTCCGGCCCGGACGGCGAATCCCGGCTCGATTCCGGCCCGGACGGACGCACCACCCGGGCGTCCGCTGTGACGGATCTCTGCGCCATGCTCGCCGGACACCAGAGCGAGCTTCCCGGCGTCGTGACAATCGGCTACGCCGAAACCGCCACAGGCCTGGGCCACCTCGTCGCGGAGCAGCTGGGAACGTACTACATCCATTCCACCCGGGAGACCCGCGGGGGAGTGGCGCCCTACGGGGCCTTCGAAGAGGCGCACTCGCACGCCACCTCCCATCAGTTGCTGCCGACGAGCCGAGCCGCCCTCCACCTGGCCGAAACAGTGGTCCTGGTCGACGACGAGCTGAGCACCGGCGCCACCGTCATCAACACCATCCGCGACCTTCACGGCACCGCCCCGCACAGCCGGTATGTCGTGGCCTCCCTGGTCGACCTGCGCTCCGACGCGGACCGGCTCGAACTTGACGCACTGGCGCTTGAACTCGGCGCCCGGATCAGCGCCGTGGCACTGGCACAGGGGAGCATTCAGCTGCCGGGGACGCTCGCAGCGGACGCCGCCGAACTGATCAGCAGCCTCCCGCTCCCGTCTCCGCCGATTCCGGACCTGGGCCACATCCGGCTCCTGGACCTCACCGACGTCGTGCCGCCGGTCCGCAGCGCCCGCTTCGGCGTCGCGGGGCGTTCCGACCCGGAACAGGCGGCGGAGATCGCCGGGGCCCTCGCCGGCACGCTCGGTGCGGGCGCGGCTGCGGGGGCGGGGGCGGCTGCGGGCAACAGGATCCTGGTCCTGGCAACCGAGGAATTCATGGCTCTCCCTTTGGCCGTCGCGGCACGGCTGCAGCAACTTCGCCCCGAACTCGACATCCGGTATTCCACCAGTACCCGGTCGCCGATCGCTGCCCTCGACCACCCGGGTTATGCGGTCCGTTCAGCCGTTTCCTTTGCCGGCCAGGATGAAGCCGACGGCGGGCCCGGGCAGAGGTTCGCGTACAACTTCGCCCACCCGGAGGAGCGCTTCGACACTGTCGTGATCATGGCGGAGCCCGGAACCCCCACCGCCCTGCTGGTGGCACCCGGCGGAATTGCCCAGGCCGTCGCCGGCACCGGCGCCGCGGTCCGGCTGGTGCTGCTGGCCCGGGAGGCGCCGCTCCCGCAGCCGCTCACCGGCCCCGGATTCGGCTCCTATGCCCCGGAAGACGTGCAATGGCTGCTCAAGGACCTGAGCCACGCGCAACTGGAGGCGCCGGGGGCGGAACGCGAAGCCGCCATCCAATCAGGGAAAGCCAGCTACGCGGAATCATTGCCGCAGGAGTTCGAGCCCTCGCCGGAGTACGGGGCCTTGTTCCAGGCGGCGCTCGACAGCTCGGCGGCCCGCATTGCCCACGCCGTCGGCATCCTGACGGAACAAGTGCTGAGGCTTCGCGGCAACGCCCCGGTCCTGGTATCGCTGGCCCGTGCCGGAACGCCGGTGGGGATCCTCATGAAGCGCTGGGCCCGGGAGGTCCACGGCCTGGACCTGCCGCACTATGCCGTCAGCATCGTCCGCGGACTCGGCATCGATCAGACCGCGCTTGCCTACCTCGCCGCCCACCACAGCCCGGAACAGGTCATGTTCGTGGATGGATGGACCGGCAAGGGGGCCATTGCCCGCGAGCTGGAGGCCGCCGTCGAACTGTTCCGGAGGACCGACGGCGCCGCGTTCCGGCCGGACCTCGCCGTCCTGGCAGATCCGGGACACTGCGTGCGGATCTTCGGCACCAGGGACGACTATTTGGTCCCGTCGGCCTGCCTGAACTCCACCGTCTCGGGCCTGGTGTCCCGGACCGTGTTCAACACGGAGCTGATCGGCCCCGGTGACTTCCACGGCGCCAAGTTCTACTCGCAGCTGGGGGGCAGCGACGTGTCCCACCGGTTCCTGGATGCCATAGAGGCCCGCTTCCCGGCCGTCCGGGGCGAAGTCCTGGCCGCCGCGGCCGGCTTCCCTGCAGACATCGGGGCGCTGCCGGAGGCCGACTGGTCCGGATGGTCCGCTGTCGAGGACATCAGCCGGAACTTCGGGATCAACAATGTGAACCTAGTCAAGCCTGGCGTGGGTGAGACCACCCGGGTCCTGCTTCGCCGGGTGCCGTGGAAGGTGCTGGTACACCCGGACGCGGTTGGCGGGATCACCCATGTGCTGCATCTGGCGGAACAGCGCGGCGTCGAAGTGCTGGAGGTCCCCGGGCTGCCCTACAGCTGCGTGGGGCTGATCCACCCGCTGCACACCCCAGGGGCGACCGGCGCTGACGGGAAAACGGTGGCGGACGTATGAGCCCGGGGATCGACGCCGCCCCGGTCATGGTGGCGAGCGACCTGGACCGCACGCTGATCTACTCGGCGAATTCCATGGCGCTGACGGCTAGTGACCAGTTGGCGCCCCGGATGGTGGTCGCCGAAGTCTACGACGCGGCGCCGCTGTCCTTCATGACCCGGGCGGCAGAGGAGCTGCTGGAGGGGATCGTAGAGCGCAGCGTCTTCGTTCCGGTCACCACCCGGACCCGTGCGCAGTTCTCCCGGGTGCGGCTGCCGGGCTTCGGCTGTGGCTACGCCGTCACGACGAACGGCGCGGTGCTGCTGCACGACGGGGAACCGGATCCCGGCTGGTCCCGCCATATCCAGCGGTCCTTGGGCGCAGGCTGTGTGCCCTTGAGCAATGTGCTGGAGCACCTCACGGGCAGCCCGGCGGTGCCCGGGCTGCTGCGGGTCCGGACGGCCGAAGATTTCTTTGTGTATTCGATCGTTGACCGCCAGCAGTTGCCCTCCGCCTACCTCGAGGAACTTGGTGCGTGGTGCCTTGAACGCGGCTGGACCACGTCGTTGCAGGGCCGCAAGCTCTACTGCGTGCCGGCCCCCATCACCAAGGAGGCCGCGGTGGCCGAAGTCCGGCGGCGCAGCGGTGCCGAACTGCTGGTGGCAGCCGGCGACTCGCGGCTGGACGCGGGCATCCTGGAGCTTGCGGACATCGCCATCCGGCCGGCGCACGGCGAACTCCACAGTGATGACTTCACCCGGGCGCACCTGACCGTGACCTCGGCGTCCGGCGTCCTCGCGGGGGAGGAGATCCTGCGGTTCGTGGACGATGTCCTGGCGCAGGCTACCCCAGCAGCGTATTAATCAGCCGGGCGGCCACTTTGGCAGTGCGGCCGTCGATGTCGAATTCGGGGTTCAGCTCGGCCACATCCAGGTGCAGGAGCTTGCCGCTCGCGGCGACCTGCCGGCACACCGCGCTGATCACCGGAAGGGGCACGCCAAAGGCGGCGGGTGCGCTCACGCCCGGGGCCACCGATGCCGGCAGCACGTCCAGATCAATGGTCAGGTACAGCGCGTCCACCTGAGCCAGGAAGGCGGCCACAAAAGCACCGGCTGCCGCCGCCGAGCAGTCCTCGTCCAGCAGGTAGTCCACGCCCAGTTCCGCCGCGGTGCGGAACAGCGCCAGGGTGTTGTTCGGTTCGGAGATCCCGACGACGGCGTACTTCAGTTCGCGGCCGGCGGCGGCTTCCGCTCGGGCCATCTGCAGGAACGGCGTGCCGGAGCTGGGCACGGGCTCATCCCGGAGGTCAAAGTGGGCATCGAGGTTCAGGACGCCCACCCGCAGGCCCGCACGGACGGCCGCGGAGCCGGCCACGCCCAGGTAGCTGGCAAACGCGGTCTCGTGCCCGCCGCCCAGCACCACCGGAAGCAGGCCGGCGTCCAGCAGCGCCGTTACGGCGAGTCCGGCACGGGCCTGGCCGGCTTCCAGGGCGTCCCCGGCAACGGTGACATCCCCGGCGTCGTGCACCTCCCGGGCCAGATGGAAAGCGAGCGGGCCGAGGGCGGCGCGGATGGCGGCGGGGGCAGCCGCGGCGCCGGGGCGTCCCTTGTTCCGGCGCACCCCGGCGTCGCTGCCGAAGCCGAGGATGACGGCCGGGCGCGGGGACGCGGCCGGGATGGGGCGCGGGACGTACGGGGTGACGGCCTGCCACCAGCGGCGGTGCTCAACGCCGTCGCCGTCGAACCGCCCGGTCCAGGGCTGCGGCGGGACGTCAACGGCGGGCGCGGGAAAATCCATGCCCCTAGCTCACCGCAGCGCGGGACCGAAAACCAGCCGCTCCGCCGCGGGAGCGTCCGGAATCCCGGAAACCCCGCTTAAATACCGCCGAGTGGTCATTTCGCGGCAATGATGTCGGGAAACATTGCCGCGAAATGACCACTCGGCGGACAGGAACGCGGGAGGGACGAAGCTTAGTGCAGCCCCAGTGCCGCCTCAATCGGGCCGATCCCGAAGAACAGCAGGAAGGCCGCGGCCACAGCCCACATCAGCGGGTGCACTTCGCGGGCCCGGCCCTGGAACGTGCGGATGAGGACGAAGGTGATGAAGCCGGCGCCGAGGCCGTTGGCGATCGAGTAGGTGAACGGCATGAGGGTGAAGGTCAGGAACGCGGGGATCGCGATGCCCAGGTCCTGCCAGTCGATCTTGCCGACCTGGGAGACCATCATGAACCCGACGATGACCAGGGCCGGCGCCACGGCCTCGAAGGGTACGAGGTTGATCAGCGGGGTGAAGAACATGGCGACGAGGAACAGCAGGCCGGTGACGATCGAGGCCAGGCCGGTCCGGGCGCCTTCGCCGATGCCGGCGCCGGATTCGACGTAGATCTGGTTGGAGGAGACAGACGCGCCGCCGCCGAGGATTGCGCCGAGGGCGTCCACCTGCAGGACACGGTCAACGTTGGGGATATTGCCGTCCTTGTCGATGGTGCCCGCTTCGGTGGCAAGGCCCACCATGGTGCCCATGGCATCGAAGAAGATGCTCAGCAGGATCACGAAGGCCAGCAGGGTGGCCGCGACGAAGCCGAGGTGCTCAAAGGCGCCGAAAGGGTTGGCCTTGCCGATCAGCGACAGGTCCGGGGCGGCCCATTCGGAGAACTTCGGGGCCACGAGGGACCAGCCCGCCGGGTTGTAGGTTTTGCCGTCGAAGCTGGGACCGATGTGCAGGGTGAATTCCAGGATCACGGACAGGACGGTCGAGGCGACGATGCCGATCAGGATCGCGCCCTTGACCTTGCGGACCACGAGGGCGATGGTCAGGATCAGGCCGAAGACAAAGACCAGGGTGGGCCAGCCCACCAGTTTGCCGTCGAAGCCCAGGCCGACCGGCACGGTGGTGCCGGCGACATCGGGGATGCGGCGCACGAAGCCTGCGTTGACGAGGCCGATCAGGGCGATGAACAGGCCGATGCCCACCACAATCGCGGTCTTCAGCCCTTCCGGAACGGCTTTGAAGACGGCGGTCCGGAAGCCGGTGAGGACCAGGATCAGCATGGTGACGCCCGAGAGCACCACCAGGCCCATCATGTCCGGCCAGGTCAGTCCGGGGTTGGTGGCCACCGTGACGGCGACGAAGGCGTTCACGCCCAGGCCGGTGGCGAGCGCGAACGGGTGCTTGGCCCAGGCCCCCATCAGGATGGTCAGGATGCCGGCGACGAAGGCGGTGACGGCGGCGACGGCCGGGAATCCGAGGGTGGCGCCGGAGGAATCGGGGCCGGAGAGGATCAGCGGGTTCAGCACCACGATGTAGCTCATCGCGAAGAACGTGGCGAAGCCGCCCCGGATCTCGCGCGAGAAGTCCGACCCCCGCTCGGAAATCTTGAAATACCGATCGAGTGCAGAGCCCTGCTTAAGCATTAGTCCTCCGGGAGACGTGGGTGGTTACGTCGATCCTATTCGGCGCGGCACGGGCGCCCGGCCGATTTCGCCTAGTCTGTAAGGAAGCCAACACTAGGAGTAGCCCGAACCATGCGCCCCATCCGCCAGCTTGTGAGCGTCCTGCTGGGCGCACTGCTCCTCTGGGCCGCCCTGCTCGGCGCCATTGCCCCGGCCTCCGCGCACGACGCAGCCGAGTCCAGCAGCCCGGCAGCCGGCGCCACGTTGCCCACGCCACCCGAGAAGGTCTCCGTCACCTTTAGCAAGAACCCGCTGGCGCTCGGCTCCCAGTTCGCGGTGAACGACTCCGCGGGAAACAACTGGGCTGAGGGTGGCGTCGAGATTGTGGACAACGTCGCCTCGCAGAGGCTCAGGTCCGGCGCACCCGCCGGGGTGTTCACGGTGGTGTGGCGGGTGGTCAGTTCCGACTCCCACCCCATTGAAGGC
>NZ_MQTQ01000068.1:37515-43178 GCF_020532805.1 Arthrobacter sp. SO5
AGCAGCCGTCCCGACGCTGACCACGCCCCAGCCGGGCATCACCGCGACGCCGGCGCAGCCGAACGGCTCCGAACCGTTTCCGTGGAGCATCGTGATCTTCGTGGGGACGGCCGTGGGACTGCTCGTGGCCCTGGGCCTGATGGCCAAGCGCCGCCTCACCCCCGGCCCAGACTCGAACGATGGCGCCGGCGCCGGTACCTTCACCCGCACCGAAGGCTGAACCAAAGCAACGCGGGGTCACTTCGCGCCCATCCGGCGCCCCGTGATGGGCCGTATCTGACCCCGCGTTGCTTCCGCAACGGGCTGCGCCTACGCGGGAGCGGTCAGGGCCAAGCCGCCGGTCAGGCCGGAAGGGCAGCCGCCGGGGTGGACCTTGTCCGAGATCGCCTGGCCCACCACCTTAGCCTGGCGCAGAACTTCCTTGGGCGTAGGGGTGATGAGCCCGCCGACGCCGACGAGGTACATCCCCACTGCGTGCATTGCTGCCATCAGGTTCTGGCCGGCTGCCATGCCCAGGTCGGACAGCATGCGGCGCAGTTGGCTGTGCGCACAGCGGGTCAGGACAAGGTGGTCCGCCAGCAGGATGCCGCCGGGGGTTCGCACGGCCCACTGTTGCGTGGGGCCCGTGACGCCGGCGTCGACATGGTCCAGCTGCAGGGCCCGGATATCGTTGCGGACATCGAGCTTATGGCTCGTGGCGTAGTTCCGCAGGTGACGCAGGATTTCGTTGCGCTCCCGCAGTGTGGCGGCGTCGGCCGCGTCGCAGCGCTGCAATGAAGAGGTGTTTGCCGGATGCCCGGCGCCCAGCAGATCGAGACCGTCCACGATAATGGACTCGACTCCGCGGCGCTGCAGTTCGCTGGCGACGGCCAGGCCGGAGAGCCCAGTGCCGATGACGATTGCGGTGGTCCGTTCGATCCCCCCAGACAACGGCATACTCGACACTGCAGGGTCCCTCCTCGAATGATGCCGGCTACGGGGCCGATGCCCCGCACGCGTTCCGGTTCCCGGCCCTGACGCCGGCCCCTTCGGGAGCAGCGTTCTGAAACACGAGTCTCGGTTCAGCAATGCCTCGAAGACTACCTAAGATTCCCCGTCTTGGATAGTGCACCCGAAACATTGATTGAGCTGGGGATTCTCGGGGTTTCTGCTGCCGGACGAGGGCGGAAAACGCCGTCATTTAGCCCCGCCGGCCCCTTGTTCGGACACTTGCTCGGCCCACTGTTAACCCTGGTGAAAACCGTGCCCGGGGCACCGCCGTGGCCCGCGCGCAGGCCCGCTTGCTTGTTCCCGGCAAACCGAGAATAGTGAGAAAAACCAGGGGTTTTCGACGCCAGAATCCGGGGCGGACTGCCGATGACGTTGCGCGGGAACCCTGTAACCGGACACCTCTGGCAGAATAGCCGCAACATCAGGCAAGAATCGCGAGGAGGCGGACCCCATGGGCCGAGACCAGGTGCATCCGGATCCGGCAGCGGAACCCGGCGGTGAGACCGTAGCTCCCCGGGGAATAGTGGTCGGCGTCGACGGTTCCGACCATAGCCAGTGCGCCTTGGTCTGGGCCGCCCGCGAAGCCGAGCGCCGCCGTCGCCCCTTGCATATTGTGACCGCGTATTCCGTCCCCATCTTCGCCGCGTCAGGGCTCGACGGCGGTTACGCCACCGTCGACGATTCGGTGATCCGCGAGGGCGCGGAAGCCATCCTGAGGCAGGCGGTGAACAAGGTCGCCGTGTACAACATCGACGTTGACGCCTCCGTCGAGAACGGCGACGCCTCCGGTGTGCTGCTCGAAATGAGCGAAACCGCGGAGCTGCTGGTCTTCGGCACCCGCGGCCGCGGCGGCTTCGTGGGCAGGCTCCTTGGCTCCGTCAGCAGCGCCCTGCCCGCCCACGCCAAGTGCCCCACCGTCACGGTGCCGCTGATCTGCGCGGACCGCCTGGGCGAAACCACCGATGACAAGCACGTCAGGGCCGAGCAGGCCAAGATGGGTCATATCCCGGTCGAAAACGTCGTGGTTGTGGGCGTGGATGGGTCCGAGCAGGCCCGCGTGGCGGTCCTTGAGGCGGCTGCCCAGGCCGAGCGCCTCGCGGCGCCCCTGCGGGTGGTTTGCGCCGTGCCCCAGTACAACGGGTCGCTGGCCTGGGTCCCGGCCCCGATGGACCGTGAGGCCCTGTTCGCGGACATCAAGATCCAGCTCGACGCCGGCGTGGCCTGGCTTAGGAGCCATTTCCCGCGGCTGCCCGTGGAGACCCAGCTGGTGGACGGTTCGCCGGTTGACATCCTTGTGGAGGCCAGCCGGCACGTCGAACTCGTGGTGGTCGGAACTCGCGGCCGCGGCGGCTTCGCCGGTATGCTGCTGGGCTCCACTTCGGACGGCATCCTGCACCACGCCAAAGGCCCCGTCATGGTGGTCCCGGACCGGGACGATCCGCGCCTGGCCGACCGGGCCAGCTTCGGCCCCATCCTCGGCGGCCAGGGCAGCTAGGCGGCCAGGGCGGCCGGGCGGCTAGGGAAACGGGAGGCCGGCGGGTGGAGCAGCTCCGCAGCCCGGACACGCCCGGGCATCCGCCCGGCCCGCCGCCGCGGAACGCGGCGCAGCAAACGCCGCCGCCGCAAGCGCTGCAGCACGACCTCGTGCTCCCGCTGGAGCGGGTCAGCAGGGACATGCTCCCCGACGTGGGCGGCAAAGCGGCGAATCTGGGGGAACTCCTCCGGGCAGGGCTTCCTGTTCCGGCCGGATTCTGCCTGACCACGCAGGCGTACCGGCGGGCCTTGGCGCACGCGGGGCTGAAGCCCATCCACGCAGCGCTGGACTCGACGCCGCCGGAGGACCTGCCGGCGCTCGCCGGGCTGGCCGCCGCGGCCCGCGGACTGGTCCTGGACGCCGGTGTTCCCGCGGACATCGCCGACGCCGTCCGCACCTCCTATGCGGCGCTGGGGACGGACGTTCCCGTTGCCGTGAGGTCCTCCGCGACGGCCGAGGACCTTGCCGCCGCCAGCTTCGCCGGCCAGCAGGACACATTCCTCAACGTCGTCGGCGCCGACGCCGTGGTGGCCGCCATCCGGCAATGCTGGGCCTCGCTGTGGACGGACCGGGCCGTCAGCTACCGCGCCACCCACGGCGTCAGTCCCTCGGCCGTGTCCCTCGCTGTAGTGGTCCAGCGCATGGTGGATGCCGCCGTCGCCGGAGTCCTTTTCACGGCGAACCCGGTGACGGGACGGCGGCACGAGGCGGTCATCGATGCCAGCCCGGGACTCGGCGAGGCGGTGGTCTCAGGGGCCGTCACCCCGGACCACTTCGTCGTCGACGGGGCAACCGGGCAGGTCCTGGAGCGCCGGATCGGGAGCAAGGCCCTGGCCATCCGGCCGCTGCCCGGCGGGGGAACCGAGCGGATCGAACTGGCCGCCGGCGCGTCAGCACCCTGCCTGGACGACGCCGGGCTTGCCGCGCTGGAACTGCTGGGCCGCCGCGCGGAGGTGCTCTTCGGCTCGCCGCAGGACCTCGAATGGGCCATTGACGGCGACGGCATGCCATGGCTGACCCAGTCCCGCCCTATCACCACCCTGTACCCCCTGCCGGACAAGCCGCCGGCCCGGGAAGGGCTCCGCATCTTCCTGTGCTTCAGCCTGGCCCAGGGCCTGACCCGCCCGCTCACCCCGATGGGGCTGGCCGGGTTCCGCCTGATCGCCTCCTCGGTGGCCCGGGCGGCGCACTTCGACGTTCCCGACCCCCGCGACGGGCCGGCCCCCTACGTCCAGGCCGGGCAGCGCCTCTTCTTCGACCTGACCCCGGTGGTCCGCAGCACACCCGGCCGCGCGATCGTCCCCCGCGTGTTCGAAGTGATGGAGGCCCGCTCCGCGGCGGTGCTGCGCCGGCTCATCGATGATCCCCGGTTTTCCGTCACCATCCGATCCCCGTTCCCGGTGCTCCGGCACATCGTTCCGGTGGCGGCCCGAGCCAGGGTCCCGGAAGGATTGCTCCGCGCCCTCTTCCGCCCGGCCGCGGCACTGCGCCACGTTGAGCGTTTTGGTGAGCGGTTTCGGTCCGCCCTCGTGGTGCCGGCAGGCTCCAGCCCGATGCAGCGGCTGGACCATGCCGAGCGAATCCTCGGCCGGGAACTCTTCACCGTTGTCCCGAACGTGCTGCCGCTGCCCGCCCTGGGCTTCGCCCTGCTGGCCGCCGCCGGCAAGCTGCTGGGCCGCCGTGCCGAACCGGGGGAGCTGCAGGCGGTCCTGCGCGGACTGCCCAACAACGTGACCACCGAAATGGACCTGGCGCTCTGGCAGGTGGCCGCCGGGATCAGGGCCGACGCCGATTCAGCCGCGGCTTTCGCCGGGACGCCGCTGCCGGAACTGGTCCGACGCTACCGCGCCCGCGGGCTTCCCGCCGCTGCGCAGTCCGGGCTCGCCGGTTTCCTGGGCAGGTACGGCCACCGGGCCGTTGCCGAAATAGACCTCGGGATGCCCCGCTGGTCCGATGACCCGACGCATATCGTCGGGGTCCTGGCCAACTATCTCCGGCTGGAGGATTCCGCCCAGGCCCCGGACCGGCAGTTCAGCGGGGCGGAACGGGAGGCCGAGGAGAGTGTGCGACGGCTCGTCGCCGCGGCGCGGGAGCGGAGCCGGTTCCGCGCTGCGCTGGTGGAGGCCGCGCTGAAGCGGACCCGGCTGTTCGCCGGCCTACGCGAACTGCCGAAGTACCACATCGTGGAGGCCCTTGCCTCGGTGCGCGGGCAGCTCACCGCCGTCGGAACCGAGTTGACCGCGACAGGGTGCATCGACGCTGCCGGTGATGTCTTCTTCCTGGACCTGGTCGAAGCCCGGGCGGGCCTGAACGGCGCCAGACTGCAGGGCATCGTTGCCTCGCGCCGCAACGCCTATGCGGAGGAACTTGGCCGCCGGCACATTCCGCGCGTGCTGCTCTCGGACGGCACGGAGCCCGAAGCGCTTCACCCGGCAGGCGGGCCCGGAGCAGCGGGTCTGGCCCCGGGGACCCTCGCGGGCACCCCGGCGTCGGCCGGCACCGTCACGGCCCTGGCGCGCGTGATCCTTGACCCGCAGGGGGCGCACCTGGAGCCGGGTGAGATCCTCGTGGCGCCATCGACGGATCCAGGCTGGACGCCGCTGTTCCTGACCGCCGGGGGTCTCGTGATGGAGATGGGCGGCCCCAACTCGCACGGCGCCGTCGTCGCCCGCGAATACGGGATTCCCGCGGTGGTGGGAGTGCCGGATGCGACGAGCCGGATCGCCAGCGGGCGCATCATCACGGTCGACGGCGCCGCCGGCACCGTCGTGCCGGCCGGCCGGCTCCCGGACCCCTCGACGCAGCGGGGGTCATGAGCGAGGAAGGCGGCCAGGAAGCGCCGGCGGCTGGCGCGGCACACCCGCGGCAGCGTCAGGCGCGAGGCACGCAATCGCGGATCGAGGACGCCTGGCTCCCCGGCTGGCTGGTGCAGCGCCCGCTCACCGCGGGCTGGGCCTGGACCGGTTTCTGGGGGGCCCTGATCGTCGCCGACGAATTCGTTGACCTGGCCGGGTGGTCCTGGTACGTGCTGATCGGGCTGGCCGCACTGCCCACGCTGCTGGCAACCATCACACTGCTGCAGGCAACGCCCCGCCGGTACCTGTTGCCGCGGCGGGAATCGGTGCTGGGCCACTTCTTT
>NZ_MQTQ01000068.1:43225-55361 GCF_020532805.1 Arthrobacter sp. SO5
CGTTCCTGGTCTGGGGTGTGTCGGTGGTGATGAGTGCCTCCATCTCCACAACGATCCAGTCCCTCGTTGGCGCCTCGGAGCGCGAAGTCACCGCGGTGGGTTTCCAGTTGCTGCTGGCAGCCGTTCCCCTCGTGGTGTCCGTGCTGTGGCTGGCCTTCATCATCCGCTGCGCCTGGTTCCTCCGCCGGCTGCGCGGCTGGAAACAGGAACCGGCGCGGACCCGGGTGCCCAAGAAGTTTCTGCGCAGCAGGCCTCGGCTGCGCCGCGTGGTGCTGGCGTTTGCCCATCCAGGGCTCCTGCTCGTCGCGGGCCTCGGCACGTCCGTCCTGGCCCTTCTGCTGGGCGCGGTCGAGCTGACCCTCTCCGTGTTGCCGTAGCCCGGCCTCAGCCCGGCCGCAGCCCCGGCCGCAGCCGTGCAGCCGGTCTCCGGCGCTGACCACAGCCGGAGGGGTGAATCTGGCACAATGCAGGCGTAGTGTTGATTCATGAGCTGCAATGTTGGAGCGCGGTCCCTGTGACCCGCAAATGGCTGCGCTGGGTGCCCGCTGTGGCCGTCCCCGCGATGATTGCCGCCGGAGTGCTGGTGGGTTCCCTACCCGCGAGCGCCGGTGATCCCCTGCCGGCCAAGACGCCGCAGCAGGTGCTGCTGATGATCGCCCAGCACAACGAAAAGTCCCTCTCAGGAACCCTGGAGCAGACCTCGGACATCGGCCTGCCGCAACTTCCCAAGACGGGGCCGGGCGGAGTGTCCTCCGACGCGGCCTGGCTGGAACTCCTCACGGGACCGCATACCGCCCGGGTCTACCTCGACGGGCCCGACAACGCCCGCGTGCAGGTCCTGGACAAGATGGCGGAACGCAACGCCGTCCGGCGCGGCAACGAGCTCTGGTTCTACAACTCCAAGGACAACACCGCAGCCCACACCCAGCTGCCCGCCGGTGCGGGTGACCACCACAAGGCCGCCGCCGGTCCCGTGCCGACCCCCGAGGATCTCGCTGCCAGGCTGCTGGCCACCCTCGACGCGACCACCGACGTGAGCGTCGGCACTGACGTCCAGGTCGCCGGCCGGGCCGCGTACAACCTGGTCCTGACCCCGAAGTCCGCGGTCACCCTGGTGGATTCCATCGCGATCTCCGTCGACGGCACGAGCGGACTGCCCCTCGGCGTCGAGCTGAATGCGCGAGGACAGGCTGAACCTGCCTTCAAGGTGGCTTTCACGAGCCTTACGCTGCAGGCCCCCGATGCCGCCATGTTCGCATTCACCCCGCCGGCCGGGGCCACCGTGACGGAGATTCCGGCTCCGGAGCGTAAGGCCAACGCCACGCCGCCGTCGGGCACGGCTCCGGAGGCGAAGGGCGCGAAACGGCCCACCGTTACCGGAACCGGCTGGGAGTCGGTACTGGAGTTCCCGGCTGGTGCGGCAGCAATGCCCGGCACGGCTGCCGGCCAGGCCCCGATGCCCGACCCCGCGGCGGGTAATCCGGCGCAGGCCGATCCCGCCCTGCCCGGCGGCCCGATGACCGGAGCGGCGTCGCTGCTTGAGCAGGCAGCCGTTGCGGTCCCCGGCGGCCGCCTCATCTCCACGTCGCTGGTGAACGTGTTGATCCTCGACGACGGGCGGATGTTCGCCGGCGCCGTTCCCCTCGCGCGGCTTCAGGCTGCCGCCGGGCTCGGATGACACCCGGTGCGGGCCATGGCGAGCCCGGAATGACTGCCGGGTGACCGCCGTCGCGCACACAACTGAACTGAGCATCGAGACCACCGGTCTCAGCAAACGCTTCGGCCGCCAACTGGCCGTCGACGGCATCGATCTGGCAGTGCCCACCGGCTCGGTCTTCGGATTCCTGGGCCCCAACGGCTCGGGTAAGACCACCACCATCAGGCTCATGCTCGGCCTGTCCGCGGCCACCGCCGGCTCCGTGCGGCTTTTGGGCCGCGAAATGCCCCGGCACCTGCACGAGGTGTTGCCCCGGGTGGGGGCCCTCGTGGAGGGCCCGGCGTTCTATCCGTTCCTGTCCGGCGCCGCCAACCTGCACCGTTTCGACGCAGCGGACCCTCATGTTCCGGCCGCCACGCGGAAGGCACGCGTCCGCGACGCCCTCGACCGGGTGGGCCTGAGCCACGCCGCGGACAAGAAGGTGCGGGCCTACTCGCTGGGCATGAAGCAGCGGCTTGGCATCGCCAATGCCCTGCTGGCCCCCCGCGAACTCCTGGTCCTGGACGAACCGACTAACGGCCTGGATCCGCAGGGCACCCGGGAAGTCCGCAGCCTGGTGCGCTCACTGGCCGAGGACGGCGTCACCGTTTTTGTGTCCAGCCACCTGCTGGCCGAGGTGGAGCAGATCTGCACCCACGCGGCCATCATGAGCGCCGGCCGGCTGGTGGCCCAGGGGACCCTCGCTGAGCTGCGCCAGGCCGGCCAGGCGCGGCTTCGGGTGCTGACGCCCGACGCCGGAGCCGCCGCCCAGGTCCTGGTGGGCTTGGGGCTGACGGTCGACGGCGCTACGCCGGCCGGCCGCTCCCGGCCCACCGGCGACGGTCCGGCCAGAGACGCGTCGGGCAGCGACGGCGACGTGCTGTATGCGCCCCTTCGCGCAGGTTCGGGCGACGGCGGCGTCCCCCCGGAGGCAGTGGTCGCGGCCCTGGTCGCGGCCGGGGTCCGGGTCCGGGGCTTCGCTACCGAGCAGGTCAGCCTTGAGGAGCGCTTCGTGGCGCTGACGGGGGAGGGGTTCGACGTTGTCCAGTGAAACCCCCGGCGCGAGTGCTGCAGCCCCGGCCGCCGACGCACCTGCCACACCTCCGGGGAAACCCTCCGGCGGGCCCCGTGCCGTCCGGCGCACCTGGGGCGGGGGGCTGTTCGCCTCGGAACTGGGCGTGCTGTTCCGCCGCCGCCGGACCTGGGCCATGCTGGGTACCCTGGCCGCCATTCCCATCCTGATTGCCGTAGCCGTGCGGGTGTCCTCCGCCGTGCCCGCCGGACGCGGCCCGGCGTTCCTGGACCGGATCACGCAGAACGGACTGTTCGTTGGCGTCACGGCGATGCTCGTGTCCGTTCCGCTGTTCCTGCCGCTTACCGTAGGGGTCGTAGCGGGGGACACCGTGGCCGGCGAGGCCGGGCTCGGGACCCTGCGGTACCTGCTCGTGGCGCCCGCGGGCAGGGTCCGGCTCCTGCTCGTCAAGTACGGCGGCGCCGCGGTGTTCGCCGTCGTGGCCCCGCTCGTGGTGGCGCTGGTCGGTGCCGGGATCGGGGCGTCGCTGTTCCCGGTGGGTCCGGTGACCCTGCTCTCCGGTGACGCCATCGGGGCGGGGGAGGCGCTGCTGCGGCTGCTCCTGATCGCCGCCTACCTGGCCGTCTCCCTGTTGGGGCTCTCGGCGATCGGGCTGTTTATGTCAACACTTACGGATGTTCCGGTGGGAGCGATGGCCTCCACCGTGGTGCTCTCCGTCGTCTCGCAGGTCCTCGACGCCCTGCCGCAGCTGGAGTGGCTGCACCCGTGGCTGTTCAGCCACTACTGGCTGGACTTCGCCGATCTGCTCCGCCAGCCCGTCGCCTGGGATTCATTTGCCACCAACGCCGTGCTCCAGGCCGGCTACGTAGCGGTCTTCGGGGCGCTCGCCTACGGCCGGTTCGTCACGAAGGACGTGCTCTCCTAGGCCCCCCTGCCGCGGGAATTTCAGTACCGGGCGGCCACGGGGTGCAGCTGCATCGCGGCCATGGCGGCCAGATCCGTCACCGTGATGCCGGCGTCCGTGTTGAGCGCCTGGACCACGCGCCCGCCGCCGAGGTAGATCGCCACATGGTAGAAACCCGGTGCCGAGCCCCAGACCAGCAGGTCGCCCGGCTGCGCCTGGGAAAGCGGCACGTGCACGGGCGCCTGGGCGAACTGCTGGGCCGCGGTGCGGGGCAGGTATTTTCCGGCTGCCGCGAAGGCGTTCTGCACCAGGCCCGAGCAGTCAAAACCCTGGGCCCCTGTTCCGCCGTACTGGTAGAAGTAGGGCGCGCCGGTCTTGCCCAGCGCCACCGAAATGGCCGTCTGGTTGGAGCCGCCCGGGGCGGGCGCAGGAGCGGGAACGACGGGACGGGGAGCGGGAACGACGGGCGCCGGCGCGGGAACGACTGGCTCGGGGCCGCGCAGAACAGGCGCAGGAGCTGGAGCGGGAGCGACGGGCGCCGGAACGGGCGCGGCCGCCGGGTCTGCCGGGGCCGCCCGGGCAACCGGCGGCACCGGCGCGGCGGGCGCTGGAGCCGGTTGGTTTCCCGGGCCCGGCTGCCCGGCCGGAAGTTGCCCCGCGGCGGCCGTCACCGCAGCCAGCCGGTCCCGCTGGCGCTGGCGGTCCAGGGCGTCCACGCGGGCAGACTCCAGGTCGGCGGTGGTGTTCTTCAGGCTGGCGAGCTGGTCAACAAGTGCGGTGCGCTGAACCTTGGCCTCGGAAACTGCGGTCCGCTGGGCATCGCTGGCCCGCTCGGCGTCAAGCTTGCGGTCCTCAGCCGTGCTGGCGGCGTCATCGGCGGCGCGGTTGGCCTCGGCGGCGGCAGCCGTCAGCGAATCCGCGGCGGCCGCGGCGGTTTCCGCGGACTGGAAAGCCCGGGTGCGGCCCGCCGTCACGGCTTCGAGCGTGGCAGCCTGCTGCAGCGGGTCGCCTCCGCCGCTGACGAGGCCGCTCAGCGCCGGATTGAGTCCGCCATTGCGGTACAGCTCGCCGGCGAGCTGGCCGATCTGCCTGCGCGTCCTCTGCTGTTCGGCGCCGGCGGCGGCAGCCCTGGCGGCGGCGACGGCCGCTGCGTCCTGCCGGAGCCGGAGTTCCACGAGGGCATCCCCGTACGAGTTGTTCGCCTGCAGGGTCGCCGCCAGGCTGGCCTCCTGCGTGGCGGAGGCGTCCGCGAGGAGCCGGTCGATCACAGTGACCTGCGCCGCCGTCGCGCTTTCACTGGACCTGGCTGCCGCAATCTCAGCCGGGGAAGGAATCTCGGGGGACGCCGGCCGCTGGACCGACGGGGCCGGTGACAGCGGCGCCGCCTGAGCCGGCAGGGCCGGCCCTGCCAGGAGCACGACGGCGGCGCAGAGCACGGCTGTCTTGTGGCCGGATCCGGTCCAAATCATGGGAAAACCTCGCTGCGGTGTCGGGCTGGTGCGGGCGAGGTATGTCTTGGCGCGTGGAAACGCCCCCTGCTGATCCCCCAGCAGGGTCGAGGCTACGTGCCAAATGTCACTTTGGCAACAATGATCCCATTAGTAACATAAACAACAACAGTGTCATTTCGTCACAAGTCGGCCCGGCGTGTCGCCGGCGGCCGCCGGATCAGGCGTGCTGGTGCGCCTCGTGCTCGGCGTGGGTTGCAGGTTCCAGCTGGAAGGTGCAGTGCTCGGTGTCGAAGTGCGAGCCCAGGCAGCTGACAAGCTTGTCCAGCATCCGGTCCGCGCCGCGCGCGCCGAGCGCCCCGTCCTCCACCACCACATGCGCGGAGAATACCGGCACCCCTGACGTGATGGTCCAGATGTGGATGTCGTGCACCGACACCACCCCTTCCACCGCCAGGATGTGTTCGCGGATCAGTTGCACGTCCACCCCCTTGGGGGTGGCCTCCAGCAGGACATCCACCACGTCCCGGAGCAGATGCCAGGCCCGGGGCAGGATCATGAACGCGATGACGATCGAGGCGATGGTGTCCGCATCCGCGTATCCGGTGATCATCATGACGACGGCCGCCGCAATGACGGCGAAGGACCCGAGAAGATCGCCCAGGACCTCGAGGTAGGCGCCGCGGACATTGAGGCTGTCCTTCTGTGCGCCGCGCAGGATCAACAGCGAGACCAGGTTGGCGGCGGCACCGAGGACGGCGGCGAAGAGCATCACGTCGGTATGCACCTCGGGTGCCGAGCCGAGCCGCCGGATGGCCTCGGTGAAGATGACCACCGAGATGACAATCAGGACCAGCGCGTTCGCGAGCGCCGCGAGCACCTCGGCACGCTGCAACCCGTAGGTGCGCTGGTCGCTCGCCGGCCGCGCGGCGATCCAGGCGGCGAGCAGGGCGATCGAGACGCCGGCGGCGTCGGAAAGCATGTGCCCGGCGTCGGCCAGCAGCGCGAGGGAACCGGACACCACCGCACCAACGATCTGGACCAGCACGACGGCGAGGGTGATGCCCAGGACGGCGACGAGCCGTTTGCGGTGCTTGGCAGTGCCTGTGGCAGTGGCCGATATGCCGTGCGAGTGGCTGTGGTGGTGTCCCATGCCTAAAGGCTAGCCCCAGCCGAGCTCGTGCAGGCGGTCGTCGCTGATGCCGAAGTGGTGCGCGATCTCGTGCACCACCGTGACCGTGACTTCATCGATCACGTCCTCGAGCGATTCGCAGATGGCCAGGATCGGCTTGCGGTAGATGGTGATCCGGTCCGGGAGCGAGCCGGCATCCCACCAGGAGTCCCGTTCGGTCAGCGGTACGCCCTCGTACAGGCCCAACAGGACGGTGTCAGGGTCCTCGCCGGGCTGCGGCGTGTAGTCGTCCTCGATAAACACAGCCACGTTGTCCATGGTCTTCGCCAGCTCCGGCGGGATCCGGTCCAGGGCGTCGGTGACAGCGGCCTCGAAGTCAGATTCAGACATCGGGAACGGGTCCGGATCTCCGCCGTTGTCCGGGTTGTCCGGGACGATCGGGAGGCCGGGCGGCAGCGAAGCGGGCATAGCTGAACTCTAGCGCTGAACCTAACGGGACCTGCGCCGCGTCAGCCCCACACCCACGAGGCAGATGGCGCCGCCGATCAGGCCCCAGATGGTGGGGATTTCGCCCAGCACCAGCCAGGAGATCAGGATGGTGGTGCCCGGCACCAGGTACGTGGTGGCGGCGAGGCGGCCGGCGTCGATCTGGGACAACGAATAGGCCCAGGTCGTAAACGCGATCGCCGTGGGGAAGACGCCGAGGTAGACCAGTCCCAGCGTGGCCGGAAGCGGGGCCGCCTGCAGCTCGGTGACCAGCTGTCCGCTGAACGGCAGGCAGCAGAGGGCGCCCACCACGATGCCGAACCAGGTGGCCTGGGCTGCGGGGAACTTCCGCAGCACGGGTTTTTGCACAATGACACTCACCGCGGCAAGGGCGGCGGCCAACAGGCAGAGCAGCACTCCGGCGACATCCGCCGTCGACCGCTGGCCCGAACCGAGTGCGATGACCGCAACCCCGCCGAACGCGACGAGGCTGCCGATGATCAGCCAGCGCGGGAAGCCCTCTTTCAGGACGATGCCGGCCATGACGGCGATCAAAATGGGGTTGACGTTGATCAGGAGCGCTGCCGTGCCGGCGTCGAGCAGGTGCTCTGCCGCATTCAGGGCGACGTTGTAGCCGCCGAACCACATCACGCCGTAAGCCAGGATGGGCCACCACTCGCGCCCCTTCGGCAACGCACGCAGTTTCGGCAGCACCACCAAGCCCAGAGCGACGGCGGCAATCGCCAGCCGCCCGAGGGTCAGCGCGCCGGGGGAGAAGCTGGGGCCAACGGCCCTGATCCCCACGAAGGCGGACGCCCAGAGCACCACGGTGACGACGACGGCGGCAATGCCAAGCCGGCTGAACTGGCCGGGCTGGAGGGGCTTTTTCGGGGAAACGGGGGCGGTGGACCGGGAGGGCACTTCGTGGGTGCTGTCCTGCGTGCTGTCGGGGTGCGGGGAGCCTGTTGCGGCGGTTGTTGCCATGGTGCAAATCTAGTCGGTCCCGCGGCCCGGCGGCTGGCGGAAATCGGTCACTTCTCGTCGAGTTCCTGCCATGGTTCGCGCATCCGCCCCCGCCCGCTCACCGGAGGGGGCGCGCGGCGGACTGGATTGCCGCCGCGACCGCGTCGAGGGCGGCCGATCCGTGCCGCCATTGCTGCCAGTGCAGCTGCACGTTTACGTGCGCGGCGGGGTCAAGGGCGACCAGTGAGTGGCGTGCCAGTTCGCCCGAGACTTCAATTTCCGGAAGTAGTCCCCACCCCATCCCCCAACGGATTGCGTCGCCGAACTCCTGGGCGGCCGGGACGTAGTGCCGTGGCGGCTGGAGTGCCTTGCGGCTGACTGTCCGCAGATACCTGTCCTGCAAGTCGTCCTTGCGGTCATAGACGATGACGGGGGCGGCGGCGAGCGTTTCCGACTTCGCCCCGCCGGGAAACCACCTTCCAGCGAAGTCCGGAGTGCAGACCGGCAGGTAGCGCATGACGCCCAGCCGCCGGGAGGAACAACCCGGCGCCGCCTTGGCCGTGGTGGTGATGGCCGCGGCTGCAGCGCCGCTGCGGAGGAGTTCCAGCGAGTAGTCCTGGTCCTCGCGCAGGATCTCCAGCTGGACCTTTCCCGCTACCGCAGCGAGGCCCCGCAGCGCCCAGGTGTGCAGGGAATCGCTGTTGATGACCAGGGTCAGCCGGACGCTGGAGGGCGGGGCGCCGGGCTGCAGCTCTGCGGCCAGGTCGGCGGAGAGCATGTCCAGTTGCCGGGCGAAGCGCACCACCGCGTGGCCGGACGAGGTCAGTTCAACGGGGCGGGTCCGCTTCAGCACCGGCCGGCCGACGGCCACCTCAAGGGCGCGGACACGCTGGCTCACCGCCGACGCCGTCACCGAGAGGTGGCCGGCGGCGGCCTCGAAGCTTCCGTGCGCCACGATGGCAGCCAGCGTCCGGGCCTGGTCCGGATGGATGTCGATCATTAGCTCATCTTATGTTGACCAAGAATTGTTAACTGGTCTCATGTTGGGATGCGCTCTAACGTGGCTTGTGTGATCCCCTCCCTTGTTTCGGGCCTGGCCAGCGGCCTGTCCCTCATTGTCGCCATCGGTGCCCAGAACGCTTTTGTTCTCCGGCAGGGGGTCCAGCGCTCGCACGTGGTGCTGGTTGTTGCCGTGTGCGCCCTGTCCGACCTCGTGCTGATCGTGCTGGGGGTGGCCGGGGTTGGCGTCCTCCTTGAGCGGGCGCCCGGCGTTCTCGAAGCCGTGCGCTGGGCGGGTGCGGCCTTCCTCCTGGCCTACGGGGCGATGGCCGCAGTGCGGGCCATCCGCGGAACACAGGCCTCCCTACCGGCGGCCGGGCCGAAGGGAACGTGGGCGGCCGCGCTGGGGACCTGCCTCGCGCTGACCTGGCTCAACCCGCACGTCTACCTGGACACCGTGCTGCTGCTGGGGTCCCTGGCCGGAACCCACGGCGCGGACGGGCGGTGGTGGTTTGCCGCCGGAGCCGGACTGGGCAGCGTCGCGTGGTTCGCCGCGCTCGGCACCGGCGCACGGTTCCTCGCGCCTGTATTCGCGAGGCCGGGCAGTTGGCGTGTCCTCGACGGCGGCGTCGCCCTGGTCATGGTCACGCTGGCTGTCATGCTCGTAACCTGAGCTCGTCAGAAGTTCCGCACGGCACTTCGCAACATCTTCACAAAGGAAACTTCCATGTACGTCCCCTCGCATTTCGCCGCCGGCCAGGGCGCCATAGCGGAGCTGCTCTCCAACCCCGGAGCAGCGAACCTGGTGACATCGACGGAGCGCGGACTGCTCGCGACGCTGCTGCCGTTCGTCTATGACCCGGACGCGGGCGATCGCGGGGCGCTGCTGGGCCACGTTGCCCGCAACAACGAGCAGTGGCTGTTGCCTGCTGCGGGCGAATCCCTGGTCATCATCCAGCGGCCCGATGCCTACATTTCGCCGACCTGGTACCCGTCGAAGGCCGAGCACGGCCGGGTAGTGCCGACGTGGAACTACACCACGGCGCACGTCTACGGCGAGCTCGTCATCCATGACGACCCGGCCTGGGTGGAGGACCTGGTCCGGCGGCTGACCGCATTGCATGAAGCATCCTCTGAACGGCCCTGGACCGTGGACGACGCGCCCGCCCGCTTCATCGCCGGCCAGCTGCGGGCAATTGTCGGCGTCGAACTTCGCATCACGCGGATTGAAGCGAAGCGAAAGCTCAGCCAGAACCGGTCAGCTGCCGACGTTGGCGGCGTCATCAGCGGCCTGCGCGCCAGGGGTGACCTGGAATCGGCAGGCGACGTCGAACAGGCGCAGCAGGATCAGGCCCGGCGGCCCTGAGCGCCGCCAAGGCGGGCTCCTGCCGATTTTGGATAATCCGGGGGTCTGCCCTTATAGTTTTATAGTCCAGTTCGGAGCAACTCGAAGGGACAAAAACGAACGGCTCCGGCCCTTTATTTTTGCCCCGATGAGCCAAATTGAGTCTTGGCCCCCATCGTCTAGCGGCCTAGGACACCGCCCTTTCACGGCGGCGGCACGGGTTCGAATCCCGTTGGGGGTACGCAAGGAACTGGTCAGGCCGGATGTGAAAGTCTGGTAGGCTAAAGGCCTTGAAAAATTGCGGTAGCGATACTGCAGACAAGAAATAAATAGCAAGGCCCTGTAGCGCAGTTGGTTAGCGCGCCGCCCTGTCACGGCGGAGGTCGCGGGTTCAAGTCCCGTCAGGGTCGCTCTGATTGCCAGAAGAAATTCCGGCTCTCATGGTGACATGTCACCTAGGCTCTGTAGCTCAGTTGGTAGAGCGTTCGACTGAAAATCGAAAGGTCACCGGATCGACGCCGGTCGGAGCCACCACTGGGAAGCATCAGTTCTTCTGGAACTGGTGCTTTTCTCTTTTAACGCCGGGCGACTTTACGCCGGGGACCGGTTTCCCGCCGGTCGCCCCGCCGATGACCCAAAATGGCCGCAAAGACGGCTTCAAAGCGGCCATTTCCGGCAACCGGGTGCGCGAAGGGGCCCGATACCCGCCACGGAAGCGCCGCGGCTCCCCGGGGTATCGGGCCCAGCCGGCAGGGCTAGACTCGCACGCTGGGGAAAGAACGCCACGACCGCCAGCAGCCCGAACGGGCCGGCGGTGCAATCTCAACCGGAAAAGTGAAGTCGACAACGTGATCTTGAAGAATATTGCACGCCCATTGACAGTGACTGCCCTCTTCGCCTCCCTGGCGCTGACCGCCTGCTCGGCGCCGGAAGCCAGCAGCGCGCCACCGTCCGCACCCGCCAGCCCCGCCTCGGCCTCCGCTACGCCGAGCCCCAGCAGGTCCTCCGGCCCGGACGGTGAATTCCCGACGGCGGCCGCGGCCTGCGCCATGATCTCCGAACAGGCCACGGGCGCAACCCTGCTGCCGCTCTCGGCCGCCCAAGGCAAGAGCGCCGAATTGGACAAGGCGAAAGCGGAGCTCGCCCGGACCGCCGAGATGGCGCCCGACAGTGTCAAGGCTGACTTCACCAAGCTCAGCCAGATGGCCGTCGCCGGGGTGAAGGATCAGACGGTCTTCTCCAGCGGCCAGCTCCAGGAGGCGATGGCCCCCGTGCAGGGCTGGCTGGCGGCGAACTGCACGTAGGGCGGTCCGCGGAACTCCGCGCCACCGGGGCGTCCCTGCCCTATTCAGCGGCGTTCCTCCGGCGGTAGCCTTGCCCTGCCAGGTGTCACCGGATTCCGTGAAGGGGCAAACGTGGGACACATCCCGTCGCAGGTACGCAGCCGTGGCTCGTTCGCGGCGGCGGCGCTCCTGGCCGTGGCCCTGGCGGCCTGTTCCGGTCCGGTGCCGGCGGGCCTGCCCTCGAGCACCGCTGGCGCGAACCCGGCAACCTCCAGCCCGGCAACCTCCAGCCAGCCGCCGTCGTCCACCGGTGCCAGCCCGGCCACCACCCCGGGCGGCGGCGAAGTCGGAGGCTTCGGCACCATTGCCGAGGCGTGCGGGGCCGTGAGCGCCACCGTGCTGTCCGTGCTGGTCCTGCCGATGGCGGCGGCCACCGGGAAAGACACTGCCGACGTCGAGAAGGCCAAGGAGGCGCTCGCGAACATGCAGGGGCGGGTGCCTGCCGAACTCAAGGACTCCTTCGACAAGCTGAAGTCCATCGCGGAGGACGCCGGGCAGGATTTTTCCCGGTTTAACACCGAGGAGTTCGATCAGCCCATCGCCCCGATCGATGCCTGGCTGCAGGCCAACTGCTGAGTCCGGCGGCCAGCAGAGCGCGCTGCGGCACCCGACTTTGTGGCATTCCCTGCGCTAACCTGCCACGTTGTCGGAAGCAGAGGCTAGGGTGGTCTCAAAGAGAAGGGGGAGTGCCTCATGGAGTACCAGGATCCTCAGCCCGTAGCGGGCCCAATTCCGCAGATGCCCGCCATCGCACCGTCAGGCAGCGGCGGGCGCACTGTGATTTCTG
>NZ_MQTQ01000068.1:55410-112283 GCF_020532805.1 Arthrobacter sp. SO5
CGGGTGTCTATTCCCTGGGATCGGGCCCCTCCCGCGCACTCGGGGCGTTCCGTGACGCGGTTGGCGGCACGGACCACGCCGCCGGAGTCCATGCGGAGGTGGGCGACACCCAGGTGGCTGTGGATATCGACCTGGTGGCGCTGTACGGAACACCCCTCCAGGCCCTCGCCAACCAGGTCCGGGCCGCTGTCTACTCTGCGGTCGAGGAGCTCGTCGGACTCCAGGTCATTGAAGTCAATGTAGAGATCAATGACGTGTTCGTGCCCGGCCCGGCGAAGCCCGGCACGCAGGGCGAACCGCGGCCGGCGAGGGAGGCAACCCAGTGAATCTGACCGTTGTGGGGATCGCGATAGGCGCCTTCGTGGCGTTCATGTCGTTCCAGTTTGGCGTCTGGGGCTTCCTCGGTGCCCTGCTGTTCATGGGAATCGGGGCCATGCTGGGCCGGGCCGCGGAGGGGAAACTGGACCTGCGCGGCGTGCTCGACGCCCTCACCGGCCGGCGTTCCTCCTCATGAGCGCTACGGCCGGGGCCGTGGTCCGCAGCCCCGCGCTGGCCGGACACAACCGGATCAGCACCCAGGCCCTGACCACTCTGGCGCAGGCCGCCGCGGCGGAGGCCTTGGGCGTGGCCCCCCACGATGTCCGGGCCGGCTGGTCCGACGACGGCGGGCTGCTGGCTTTGTCCGTCGTCGCACCCATCACCGTGCCCGGGCTGTCGGCTGTCCTCCGGGACCCGGGCCGGGTGGCGGCCTTGGGCGGCACCGTCTGGGATCGGACTGTGGCCGCTAAGGCCTCGATCCTCCGGCTCGTGACGGAGCTGAGCGGCGCCCGGCTGAGCCGGGTGGACATCCGGATCAGCGGCGTCCGGGTGCACGAAGGAGGGCGGGTCCGCTGAGCCACCAGACGGAAAACCGGAACCCCGGGCACAACGCCGCGCCGGCGACCGGGGCGGGAACTGCCGGCATGGAACGGATCATCAAGCGCGAAACCCGTTCCTCACGGGCCGTGCCGGCGGTCATCGCCGCCGTTCTCGTGATTGCCCTTTGCGGCTTCGCCCTGCTCGAAACAGCCCTCCGCGCCTTCGGGCAGCCGCCATGGCTCGTGGATCCGGAAGCCGCCATGACACTGATCGTGGGGCTCCCGGGCGGGGTCCGGCCGGTCCTGCTCGGCGTCCTCGGCGCCGTGCTGGTGATGGCCGGCTTGTATTTCTTCCTCAATGCCGTATTGCCTGGCCGCAGGGCCCGCCACCTCCTCTGGGACCGCCGCGCCGCCGTGGTGGTGGACGACGAAGTCATTGCCTCCGCGCTGGCGCGCCGGGCCCGGCTGGCCGCCAACGTCGGGCCCGAGCAGGTGATGGTGGTCGTGTCGCGGAACCGCGTACTCGTCAATGTGCGCCCGACTTCCGGGGTCCCGTTGCGTTCGGATGCCATGCTGGCGGCGGTCAACGACGAGCTCCGGGCGATGGGGCCGTCCCCGATGCCGGAGGCCCGCATTAACGTGACCCCGGAGGGAGTGATCGGCGCATGAACGGGACCCCCAGGCTTCTCAACCGGATGCTTATCGCCGTCCTGGGCATCATCGTCCTTGCCGTCGGCGCCCTCCTGATCCTGTTGGCCAGCGTTCCGGCAGTGGGCGCCTGGTGGCAGGGCTGGTCGGTAGGGGCGTGGAGCAATGTTAGTGATCTTTTTGAGTCCATGCGCTTCCCCGGGGGGCAGGCGAGCGGGCCGTGGATTGTGCTGGCGCTGCTGCTGGTGGTGATTGGTTCCATGGTTGCCTGGGTCGCCCAGCAGGGCAAGGGCCGGGCCAATTTCCTGGTGGCGGAAGAGGACCAGGGCGAGGTCCCCGGGACCGTCCGGATCGGCGGAGGCGTGGCCGAGCAGGCGCTGCGGGCAGCACTGGCCGGCCGTGCGGATCTTGCCGGAGCCACCGTCGCCACCTATGAGGTCCGCGGCAAACCTGCCCTCAAGATCCGCGTGGAGCCCCGCCAAGGCGTGGCCCCGCACGCGCTCGCCGCCGACGTGTCTGCCCTCGTCGAGGCGCTCGACGCTGTGATCGGCAAGCGCACCCTTGTGCTCATTCACATCGGCTCCGGGACGAGGTCCCGGTTCGGGCGGGCCGAGCGTGTCCTCTGAGCGGGACCGGCCCGCCGAGGCGCGCATCTCCTTTCGATAAACAGTGATGTAAACGCTTGCATTCCCCATCGCATGTTGATTATGGTGATGGTCACCACACCAACGGCATCGACGTTCTTACCGGTACTCAGCGAGGAGCCCCCAGTATGAAAACCCCCAAATTCCTACTTCCAGTAGCCACAGCAGGCGTTCTGGCCCTTACCCTTTCGGCCTGTGGTGGCGGAGGCGGCACCACGAGCTCAGGCGGCGGC
Organism: Arthrobacter sp. SO5; assembly: GCF_020532805.1. GTDB lineage: Bacteria > Actinomycetota > Actinomycetes > Actinomycetales > Micrococcaceae > Arthrobacter. The sequence goes on from NZ_MQTQ01000068.1 coordinate 57,793, forward strand.
GACGCCGCGCAGGGCCTGGACGGGCGCGGGCCCATCACCTACGTCCAGGGCAAGGACAACAGCAACGTGATCCGTCCGCTGATCGAAAAGTGGAACGCCGCCCACCCGAACGAGAAGGTCACGTTCAAGGAACAGACCGACAACGCCGACCAGCAGCATGACGACCTGGTCCAGCACTTCCAGGCCAAGGACGCCAACTACGACGTTGCGAGTGTCGACGTCGTCTGGACCGCCGAATTCGCGGCCAAGGGCTGGCTACAGCCGCTCAAGGACAAGATGGCGCTGGACACCTCGGCCATGCTGAAGCCGACTGTCGAGGCAGCCTCCTACAAGGGCACCCTCTACGCGGTTCCGGAATCATCCGACGGCGGCATCCTCTACTACCGCAAGGACCTGGTGCCCACGGCGCCGAAGACCTGGGCCGAAATGATGAGCATGTGCTCCATCGCCACGGCCAACAACATGGGCTGCTACGCCGGCCAGTTCAAGAAATACGAGGGGCTCACGGTCAACGCCTCTGAGGCGATCAACTCCGCTGGCGGGGCCGTGCTGGACAAGGACGGCAAGCCGAGCCTGAACACGCCCGAGGCCAAGGCTGGTCTCGAGAATCTGACCAAGGCCTACGCCGGCGGCCAGATCCCGAAGGAAGGCATCACCTTCCAGGAAGAGGAAAGCCGCCAGGCGTTCCAGGACGGCAAGCTGCTCTTCCTGCGCAACTGGCCCTACGTCTACAACCTGGCCACCACTGAAGGATCGTCCAAGGTCAAGGACGTTCTCGGAATGGCCGCCCTCCCGGGCCTGACCGGGCCGGGCTCGTCATCGCTCGGCGGCCACAGCGCCGCGGTCAGCGTTTACTCGAAGAACAAGGCCACGGCACTGGACTTCCTGAAGTTCCTCACCACCGAGGAGACCCAGAAGTTCTTCGCAACTCAGGGTTCGCTGGCACCGGTGCTCGGCAAGCTCTACGACGACAAGGATCTCGTCGCGAAGCTGCCGTACCTGCCGGTGCTCAAGACCTCGATTGAAAATGCTGTACCGCGTCCGGTCACCCCGTTCTACCCGGCCGTGACCAAGGCAATCCAGGAGAACGCGTACTCAGCCATCAAGGGCGAAAAGACCGCAGAGACCGCCCTTTCCGACATGCAGAAGTCCATCGAATCCGCTAGCGCGGGACAGTAGGTCCGTCATGGCAACCGAATTGGGCCCGACGCCGGTCAAGGAACCGGTGTCGGGCGGGACCCCGATCCACCACGCCCCCAAGGGCGTAGGGGAGGACAACGCCATCGCCAGCCAGGGCCGCTGGGCGGCCTGGCTGCTCGCGCCGACAATCCTCGCGCTGGCCATCGTGATCGTCTATCCGATCATCAGCGCCGTCATCATGTCGTTCCAGCAGGATGCCGGCCTTGATCCGGCCACTGGTCTGTTCACCGAGGGCGGGCCGGCCGGGTTCTCGAATTACACCAATTGGATCTTCCAGCAGTGTGCCGCACCGGGCGGCGGAACCGTGGCCTGCCCGCCAGGCACCCTCGGTGCGCAATTCTGGTCCGCCACAGGTACGACCTTCTTCTTCACCATCGTCACGGTGACTCTGGAAACGGTCCTCGGCTTCTGGATGGCAGTCATCATGGCACGGACCTTCAAGGGCCGCAGCCTGGTCCGGGCTGCTGTCCTGGTGCCGTGGGCCATCCCCACCGCCGTGACGGCCAAGCTGTGGCTGTTCATCTTTGCCTTCGAAGGCATCGGCAACAAACTCTTCAGTACCACCATCCTGTGGACGGGCAGCGAATGGCCGGCCAGGTGGGCAGTGATTATCGCGGACGTCTGGAAGACGACTCCCTTCATGGCGTTGTTGATTCTCGCCGGCCTGCAGATGATTCCCGCGGAGGTGTACGAGGCGGCAAAGGTCGACGGAGCCTCCGCCTGGCAGCGGTTCCGGATGATCACCCTGCCGCTGGTCAAGCCGGCGCTGATGGTGGCCATCCTGTTCCGCACCCTGGACGCCCTGCGCATGTTCGACCTCCCTTACATCCTGACGGGCGGGGCCAACAACACGACCACGCTGTCCATCCTGGTGATCAACCAGATCAGGCAAGGATTTAACGCGGCGGCGGCGCTGTCCACCATCACCTTCATCATCATCTTTCTTGTCGCTTTCATCTTCGTGCGCTTCCTCGGGGCGAACGTCGTGGAACAGAGCGGCGCCACCGGTAGGGGGAAGAAATGACCGCCGCGACCACCGCAGCTACCGAGCTGCGCGCAGAGCAGGACCGGGGACGGAAAACCGCTCAGAACCGCGAGAAGTTGGCCTCTGGGCGCACGTACATCAGCGCGGCCGTGATCCTCATCTGGTGCCTCGCTCCGGCCTACTGGATGGTGGTGACGGCGTTCCGCGACGTCGGCTTCACCTACGACACGTCGGTGTTCCCGACCCACATAACGCTGGACAACTTCAAGACGGCGTTCGACACGTCCTTTGGCAACCACTTCGGACAGGCACTGATCAACAGCCTGTTCATCGGCTCAGTGGTGACCATCGTGTCGCTGCTGATCGGTGTGTTTGCCGCCTACGCGCTGGCCCGCCTGAACTTCCGGTTCAAGTACCTCGTGCTGGGCTTCATCCTGGGGGCCTCCATGTTCCCCGGCGTCGCCCTCATCACCCCGCTGTTCCAGTTGTTCACCAACATCGGCTGGATCGGCACCTACCAGGCCCTGATCATCCCGAACATCTCGTTCGTGCTGCCACTGACCGTCTACACCATGACGTCTTTCTTCCGGGAGATGCCATGGGAGCTCGAGGAATCGGCGCGCGTGGACGGCTGCACCCAGGGGCAGGCATTCCGGAAGGTGATCATGCCGCTGGCGGCGCCGGCCATCTTTACGACCGCCATTCTCGCGTTCATCTCCTCTTGGAATGAATTCCTGATCGCCAGCCAGCTCTCGTCCGACGCAACGCAGCCGGTCACTGTGGCCATTGCCAGCTTTGCCGGCGCGCAGCCAAACCAGGTCCCGTACACCGCGATCATGGCTGCGGGCACCATCGTGACCATCCCCTTGGTCATTCTGGTGCTGGTGTTCCAGCGCAAGATCGTAGCCGGCCTCACCGCCGGTGCGGTTAAGTGACTGTGCCGTCCCTTGACGGTGGTGCCATGACGGACAAGCAGAACCAGGGCCATGTGCCCCGAGTGCATCGAAAGGTGCGTTCCGGGGAGGACTTCGACATCATCATCGGCTTTCTCGGCTTCTGGGCGCTCGTGCTTCTGGTGGTCACAGTCTGGATGGAGGTGACGGCCCAGCCGGCCCTTGGCTGGGCCCTCGGACTGCTGGCAACGCTGCTGGCAATCTACGGGATGGTCAGGCTTCGCCGTCGTTTGCCCGGACGGACGGCGACCCGGCGCCGCTGAAGCCGGAAGAAACACGTTGCCCCGGGGGAGGCTAGATAGTGCGGTTCTGCGGACTTCCGGGGAGGGGTCCGCAGACAGTCGACAAGGGGACACGGTGGCACGGACATCAGACAGGGCGCAGCGGGCTGGCCACGCGGGCGTCAGCATCGAGGACGTGGCCGCTGCAGCCGGTGTCTCAACGGCCACCGTGTCCCGTGCCGTCAGGGGGTTGCCCAGGGTCTCGCCCGCTACACGGGAGAAGATCCTGGCTGTCGCCGAAACGATGGGCTACGTGGCCTCCTCCTCTGCCTCCGGCCTGGCGACCGGGCGCACTAAGACCATCGGTGTGCTGGCACCGTTCGTGAGCCGCTGGTTCTTCTCCAAGGCCATCGAGGGTGCGGATCGGGAACTTCATGCCCGCCAGTACAACCTCTCGCTCTTCAACCTGGGCGGCCACGGCAGCAACCGGGAGAGGCTCTTCAGCAAGACCATGGTCTACAAACAGATCGACGCCCTCCTCGTGCTGTGTATGGCCCTGACCCACGACGAGATCGAACACCTCCAGAAGATCGACATCCCGCTCGTCGTCGTCGGCGGCCATGTCGAGGAGTGCCCCTATATCGGGATCGACGACTACGCCGCCGCCTCGACCGCGGTCCGCCACCTGATCGAGCTCGGGCACCGGGACATCGCCCTGCTGCACGGCGACGACGAAACCGACCTGAACTTCGACGTCCCGAGGGTCAGGATCAGGGCCTTCAAGGACCTGATGGCCGAGGCCGGGCTGGACGCCCGGCCGGAGTGGGATGAACGGGGTGACTTCACCGTTCCCAGCGGCCAGGCGGCCTTCAAACGGCTCTGGAACCGGCCCGGGCCGAAGCCCTCTGCCATCTTCTGCGCCTCGGACGAGATGGCCATGGGGGTCATTTTCGAGGCCAACCGGGCCGGCGTCCGCGTTCCGGAGGACCTTTCCGTGATCGGGATCGATGACCACGACTTTTCCGAGGCCATCGGTCTCACCACGGTGGGGCAGCGCCCCGACGAGCAGGCCGAGCTGGGGACTAAGATGCTCCTCGACGAGCTCGACGGCAACGCCGGGGCGGTGCGGTCCACGATCGCCCCGCACCGGCTGATCGTGCGGGGGACGACGGCGCCGCCCCGCGCCGCGGGCACCTCCGCCCGGGCGGCGGCCACCCGCGCCGCGGGCACCTCCGCCCGGGCGGCGGCCACCCGTGCAGCGGGCACCCGGGACCTGCGGGGCAGTCCCGCCCCGCAGGCGAGCTGAGGGTGGAGGGGCGTCAGGAAGCGCGGGCCAACTGCCGGATCGGGATCCAGCGGGAGGCCAGCCGGCGGTAGGCGGCAGCCGCGCCGGTCATATCGCCCTCGGCCAGGCACTCGATGCCCAGCCTCACATCAAGCGGGGAATCGTCGGGGAAGACCTTGTCCGCCACGGCGCCGTAGTCAAGTTCCACCAGTGAATCCGGATGGAAGAGTTCCAGCCACTCGGTGAGCTGGGTCAGGTCCTCGAGCATGTCCAGATCAGGCGCGGCCAGGGCCAGATGGGCCACCGCATAGCGGACCCGCTCCAGGGCTTCCCCGATCGTCGCGCGAATGCGCACTGTCACGATGTGCCCCTCGGATTCCACGACGTCGGTGGGATCTGACTCCTGGAAGAGGCAGAACCAGCTGAACGGGATGCCCCAGGTGGACGCCCGGGTATGGACCCGGCCAAGTCCCGTGTGGGCCCGTACCTCATCGATCCGTTCCTGGTGCCTGTCCCGCTGCTCCTCGGGGATCAGCAGCTGGGCCAGCGGGCCATGAATCCCTTCCATGAGGGCATTAGCCGCCAGGCCCGCCCGCAGGACCAGCTGGCTCGGGCAGTACAGCAGCTGCTCCCGCGGTGCTGTGCCGGCGGGGCCGGCGACGGGTTCCCCTGCGGCCGGGGCCCTGTGCGTTCCGGTACGGTGCGCTGCCGTGACGACGCGCACCAGATCGGTCCGGCCGGTGGGGAACGGATCCCCGCCGGGGCGGGTGATGCGGCCCAGGGAGGCCAGCAGCTCCGCGTTTTCGACGGCTGCGCGGGAAGCGCTCCGGCCGCCGGCCGCTCGCAGGGCCTCCTGCTGGTCCGCCGGGAATGCTCCCAGGGGCTCATAGACCCGCAGCGCCGAGGAGAACGGAAGCCCGGCCTGCCCCCGGTACAGGTTCCCCGTCACCGGATCACGACGCGTCCCTGGGCTGCGCCCATCAGTCGCTCAGCTCCACGATCACGGGGGCGTGGTCCGAGGCGCCCTTGCCCTTGCGTTCCTCGCGGTCGATCACGGCACCGGTGACCCGTGCGGCCAAGGCGGGGGAGGACAGTACGAAGTCGATCCGCATGCCTTCCTTCTTGGGGAACCGCAGCTGGGTGTAGTCCCAGTACGTGTAGACGCCGGGGCCCGGGGCGTGCGGGCGGACGACGTCCTGGAAGCCGGCGTCTTCGAAGGCCCGGAAGGCTGCCCGCTCCGGTTCGCTGACATGGGTGAGGGCGTTGGCCCGGAAGTAGTCGATGTCCCAGACGTCCTCGTCCCGCGGGGCGATGTTCCAGTCGCCCATGAGGGCGATCTGTGACTCGGGGTTCTCCTTGATCCAGCCTTGGGCGTGGGTCTTCAGTGTGTCCAGCCAGCTGAGCTTGTAGGGCATGTGCTCGTCGTCGAGCGCCCGGCCGTTGGGGACGTAAAGGCTCCAAACGCGGATGCCGCCGCAGGTGGCGCCGATCGCCCGGGCCTCCTGCACGGCATCCTTGCCGTTCTTGCCGAATAGCGGCTGGTCCATGAAGGTGCGTTCGACGTCGTCGAGCCCTACGCGGGAGGCGATCGCCACGCCGTTCCACTGGCTCAGGCCGAAGTGCGCCACCTCATAGCCCATATTTTCGAACAATTCCCAGGGGAAGTTCTCGTCCTTGCACTTGGTCTCCTGGATGGCCAGGACATCACAGTCGGTGCGCTGAAGCCAGGCTTCAACGCGGTCGGCACGGGCGCGGAGCGAGTTTACATTCCAGGTAGCGATCTTCACACTCCCTAACTTACCGAACTTGGCGGCCGGAAGAAGCTGCCCGGCCCGCCGGGGCCCTCTGGAATTTAGTAGGAAGTCCGAGTATATTCAGGAGAGGAACATGGCGTGGGTCACAGGCGGCCTGACCGTCACTACGGCAATCACACGGTGCAAAGGAGCATTCCATCATGGTTCGCGAGCTATCCCACTACATTGACGGACAGCATGTCGAAGGCACCTCAGGGCGCTTCAGCGACGTCTACGATCCGTGCACCGGCGAGGTCCAGGCCAGGGTCCCGCTGGCCAGCACCGAGGAAGTCCGCAACGTGGTCTCCAACGCCGAAAAGGGACAGCTCGAATGGGCCGCCATGAACCCGCAGCGGCGCGGCAGGATCCTGCTCAAGTTCGTCGATCTGGTCAACCAGAACCTGGACGAACTCGCCACCCTGCTCTCCTCCGAGCACGGCAAAACCTTCCTCGACGCGAAAGGTGACATCCAGCGCGGCATCGAGGTCGTGGAATTCGCCGCCGGCGCCCCGCACCTGCTCAAGGGCGAATTCACGGACAATGCCGGAACCGGCATCGACGTCCATTCGCTGCGCCAGCCCCTCGGCGTCGTCGCCGGCATCACTCCGTTCAATTTCCCCGCGATGATCCCGCTCTGGAAGTCCGGACCGGCCCTTGCCGCCGGCAACTCCTTCATCCTCAAGCCCTCGGAACGGGACCCCTCCGTGCCGCTGCGACTGGCCGAGCTCTTCACTGAGGCCGGCCTGCCGGCCGGCGTGTTCAACGTCGTCAACGGGGACAAGGAAGCCGTGGATGCGCTGCTGGAGGACCCCAGGGTCCAGGCCATCGGTTTCGTCGGCTCCACACCCATAGCCCAGTATATCTACGCCACGGCGGCCGCGAACGGCAAGCGTGCGCAGTGCTTCGGCGGCGCCAAGAACCACATGGTCATCATGCCGGACGCGGACCTGGACATGGCCGCCGATGCGCTGATGGGCGCCGGCTTCGGCTCCGCCGGGGAACGCTGCATGGCCATCTCGGTGGCTGTCCCGGTGGGCAAGGCCACGGCCGACGCCCTCGTGGCCAAGCTGCAGGAGCGGATCGCCGACCTCAAGGTCGGCCACAGCCTCGCCAAGGACTCGGACTTCGGCCCGGTGGTGGCGGCCTCGGCCAAGGAACGGATCGAAGGCTACATCCAGGCCGGCGTCGACGAGGGCGCCAGCCTGCTGACGGACGGCCGTGGCCTTAAGGTGGAGGGCTACGAGGGCGGATTCTGGGTCGGGCCCACACTCTTCGACAACGTCACCAAGGACATGACGATCTACAAAGAGGAGATCTTCGGACCGGTACTCAGCGTGCTCCGCGCCAACGACTACGACGAGGCCCTGCGCCTTTGCAGCGAGCACGAATTCGGCAACGGCGTGGCCATCTTCACCCGCGACGGTGACTCCGCCCGTGACTTCGCCAGCCGGGTCCAGGTAGGCATGGTGGGCATCAATGTCCCGATCCCGGTGCCGATTGCCTACTACACCTTCGGCGGCTGGAAGGCCTCCGGCTTCGGCGACCTCAACCAGCACGGCGCCGACGCGTTCCGCTTCTACACCAAGACCAAGACGGTCACCACCCGCTGGCCCTCGGGCATCCGCACCGGTGCCAGCTTCGTGATGCCGGAAGGCAGCTGATGACGGGGAAGCACTCCGAGGCGTTCCCGCCCGCGGACGTGCTGTTCGAACGGCGCGGCCGGCTGGGCGTGGTCACGCTCAACCGGCCCCAGGCCGTCAACGCGCTCACCGCGGGCATGGCATCCGCCATGCTGGAGCAGCTCACCCTCTGGGCCGACGACGACGCCGTGGCCGCCGTACTGGTCCGCGGGGCCGGTGAGCGGGGGTTGTGCGCCGGCGGCGACATCGTGGCCATCTACCGCGACATGATCGACGGCGGCGACGCGACGTCTGCCTTCTGGGCCGAGGAATACCGGCTGAACTCGCTCATTTCCGGCTTTCCCAAGCCGTATGTGGCATTCATGGACGGACTGGTCCTGGGCGGCGGAGTCGGGATTTCCGCGCACGGCTCGGTGCGGATCGTCACCGAACGCACCCGGATGGGAATGCCCGAAACAACGATCGGCTTTGTGCCCGACGTCGGCGGGACCCTGCTGCTCTCACGCTCGCCCGGGGAGACGGGCACCCATGCCGCACTGACCGGCGCGCACCTGAGCGGCGCCGACGCGCTGTTCCTGGGACTCGCGGACCATTTCGTGCCGTCGGCGCGGCTCCCGGAGCTGGCCGAGGCGTTGGAGAACGAACCCGCGGACGACGCCGTCGCGCGCTTCACCGAGCCGGCGCCGTCCTCCGTGGTCGCGGCACAGCAGGAGTGGATCGACGTCTGCTACGCCGGCGACGACGCCGGGGAGATCCTGGACCGGCTGCGGACCGCCGGGGGCGAGGCCGCGGACGCGGCCGACACCATCGAGGCCAAGTCCCCGACTGCCGTGAAGGTGGCGCTGGAATCCCTGCGCCGCGTCCGTGGGCTGAGCCTCGAGGCAGCCCTCGAGCAGGAGTACCGGGTGGGGCTGCGGTTCCTGGCCGGGCCTGACTTCCGCGAGGGCATCCGCGCCCAGGTAGTGGACAAGGACCGCAACCCGCGCTGGCAGCCTGCCACGCTGGCGCAGGTCAGCCGCGAGAACGTCGAGTCCTACTTTGCGCCGCTGGGCGACCGCGAACTCAAGCTTAGGGAGCGCGACAATGTCTGAGGCACAGCAGCCTGAATCGCCGTCCGGCCCGGTCCTGTCCGGGGCCCAACCTGGCGCCATCGCGTTCCTGGGCCTCGGCCATATGGGCGGGCCGATGGCGGTCAACCTGGTCAAGGCCGGCTACCCGGTGACCGGGTTCGACCTCATGCCCGCGGCGCTGGAGGCGGCCCGCGCACACGGCATCGCCACCGCAGACACCGCCGCCGGAGCCGTGGCGGGGGCCGCCGTCGTGCTCACCATGCTGCCCAGCGGCAGGCACCTGTTGGACGCCTACCGCGGCACGGCCGGCCAGCCTGGCCTGCTCGCCACCGCGGCACCGGACACCCTGTTCCTGGACTGCTCCACGATCAACGTGGACGAGGCCCGCGAGGCGGCCGGACTGGCCGTCGCCGCCGGCCACCGGGCCGTCGACGCTCCCGTGTCCGGCGGGGTCGTGGGCGCCGAGGCCGGCACCCTGACGTTCATGGTGGGGGCGCGTCCGGAGGACTTCGAGTCGGTCACGCCGATGCTGGAGGTCATGGGCAAACGCGTCGTCCACTGCGGGGAGCACGGCGCCGGGCAGGCGGCGAAGATCTGCAACAACATGATCCTCGGCGTCTCGATGATCGCCGTGAGCGAGGCCTTCGTCCTGGGCGAGAAGCTGGGGCTGACGCACCAGGCCTTGTTCGACGTCGCCTCCGCGGCCTCGGGCCAGTGCTGGGCGCTGACCACCAACTGTCCGGTGCCGGGGCCGGTACCCGCGAGCCCTGCCAACCGTGACTACCAGCCCGGCTTCGCGGGAGCCCTCATGGCCAAGGACCTCAAGCTGGCGCTCAACGCGCTCGAAAGCACCGGTGTGGCAGCCCGGCTGGGGCCGCTGGCCGCCGAAATTTACGATACCTTTGCCGCGGAAGGCGGTGCGGGCCGGGATTTCTCCGGCATCATCACCGATATCCGGGACAAGTCCGCACACTAGGCAAACCAGGCAACTAGACAAACCAGGCACATCCGAGCATCAGCTGAGGGGACAGGCATGACTGAATACGCAAACATTCTGGTGGAGCGACGCGGCAGGGTGGGCCTTGTGACGCTTAACCGGCCCGAGGCGCTCAACGCCCTCAACAAGGCCACCATGGACGAACTCGTGGCCGCAGTGACCGCCATGGACGCGGACCCGGAGGTGGGCGCGGTGGTGGTCACCGGTTCCGCCAAGGCCTTCGCGGCGGGTGCCGACATCAAGGAAATGCAATCCAAGGGTTACATGGACATGTATGCCGCGGACTGGTTCCGGGGCTGGGAGGACTTCACCCGGCTGCGCATCCCCGTGGTGGCCGCCGTCTCCGGCTTTGCCCTCGGCGGCGGCTGCGAGCTCGCCATGATGTGCGATTTCATTATTGCCGGGGACAACGCCAAGTTCGGCCAGCCCGAAATCAACCTGGGCGTGCTCCCGGGGATGGGCGGCTCGCAGCGCCTCACCCGTGCCGTGGGAAAGGCCAAGGCCATGGACATGATCCTGACCGGCCGGTTCATGGGCGCCGAGGAAGCCGAGCGATCCGGTCTGGTGTCCCGCGTGGTGCCGGCCGCCGACGTCGTCGAGGAAGCCCTCAAGGCCGCCGAAGTGATTGCCTCCAAGTCCAAGCCCGTGGCGATGGTGGCCAAGGAAGCAGTCAACGCAGCCTTCGAGACCGGCCTGGCCCAGGGAGTGCTTTTTGAACGGCGCGTCTTCCATTCGCTGTTCGCCACCGAGGACCAGAAGGAAGGCATGGCAGCCTTCAGCGAGAAGCGCCAGCCGGAATTCAACCACCGCTAGGCCGCTCGACGCGCTAAAGATCCTGCGCTGCGCAAATGCCCTGGCGCGGCCGGGAAACCCGTAGCGGCAGGGGATGTGCGCGTCGCCAGGCAGAATCGGCCGCGTCAGAACACACACGAAGTGAACGGGTCAGTCGCTGAAGTCGCCGGCGTTCCGCCGGAAGGTGCCCAGGATCCGGATCAGCTGATCCACGTCCTGCCCGGCGAAACCGGACTGGCCGAAGACCTCGGAGTTCAGGACCGCCGTCGCCCGTTTGGCGAGCGTGCGCCCCTCCGGGGTGAGCTCGATCAGGGTGGTGCGCCCGTCCGTAGGATGCGGGGAGCGCAGGACCAGCCCGGCGCCCTGAAGCCGGTCGACGGCGTTGGTCACCGACGTGGGATGGACCTGCAGCAGCGCGCTGGCCTTGTTCATGGGCAGCGCGCCGCCGCGGGCAAAACTCAGCAGTGCCAGCAGCTCGTACCGGGCGAAGGTCAGCCCGAACGGCTTGAGCACTCCTTCGATCCGGGCCAGCAGGATCTGCTGGGTCCGCATGATCGCGGTGATGGCAGCCATCGGCGCGGCGACGTCGGCCCAGCCGTGCCGTTCCCAGTTCAGCCGGGCATCGGCAATCGGATCACGCGGGAGCGGCGTTCCCATGCCTAGCCCTGCCCCTTCAGGCCGGGGAAGTCCGCCTCGGAATACTCGATGCCCAGGCCGGCCGGGACGCTCCCGCCGCCGTGCCGCAGTTCCTCGCTGTGCCGGAGTTCCACGCGCCGGATCTTGCCCGAGATGGTCTTGGGCAGCTCGGCGAATTCCAGCCTCCGGATCCGCTTGAACGGGGCCAGATGGTCGCGGCAGTACCGCAGAATGTCCTCGGCGAGCTCCGGCCCGGCCTCGTGGCCAGCGGCCAGGACCACGAACGCCTTGGGCACGGAGAGCTTGAGCGGGTCGGGGGAGGGGACGACGGCGGCCTCAGCCACCGCGGGGTGCTCAATCAGCACACTTTCCAGCTCGAACGGGGACAACCGGTAATCAGAGGACTTGAAGACGTCGTCGCCACGGCCCACGTACGTGATGATGCCTCGCTCGTCCCGGCTGGCCATGTCACCCGTGTGGTAGTAGCCGTCGCGGAAAGCCTCCGCCGTCTTCTCCGGGTCGCCGTAGTACGCCTTCATCAGCCCCACGGGCCGGGGGTCCAGGCGCAGGCAGAGTTCGCCGTCGGCGCCTTCCGCCCCGGTCGCCGGATCCACCAGGACGACGTCGTAGCCGGGAAGCGGTTTGCCCATCGCCCCGATCTTGATCGGCTGGCCCGGCGTATTGGCGATCTGCACAGTGGATTCGGTCTGGCCGAAGCCGTCACGGATGGTCTGGCCCCAGGCGCGCTGGACCTGGTCGATTACCTCGGCGTTGAGCGGCTCTCCGGCGGAGACCACCTTAGTGGGCGGGTTCAACAGCTGCGTCAGGTCCGCCTGGATGAGCATCCGCCAGACCGTCGGCGGGGCGCAGAAGCTGGTCACCGCTTCGCGGTCCATCTGCTCCATCAGGGCTTTCGCATCGAAGCGCTCGTAGTTGTAGATGAAGACGCAGGCTTCGGCGATCCACGGCGTGAACACATTGGACCAGGCATGCTTGGCCCAGCCCGGGGACGCGACGTTCAGGTGCACGTCGCCGGGCTCCATCCCGATCCAGAACAGCGTGGACAGGTGGCCCACCGGGTAGGAGGCGTGCGTGTGCTCCACGAGCTTGGCCTTGGACGTGGTGCCCGAGGTGAAGTAGAGCAGCAGGGTCTCGTCGGCCAGCGTCGGGGCGTCCGCGGTGAAGTCGGACGCCGCGGACGCCGCGTCGGTGTATTGCACGGCGGCCGGATGCACGGCCTCGCCACCGATCTCGATCAGGGTGTAGTCGCCCGGGACCTCGTCAAACTTCCTGATATTGGCACTTCCGACGGCGGCCCAGTTCGCTCCGCCGCGCTCCACCCGGTCCTTAAGGTCCGCCGGCCCCATCAGGGTGGTGGTCGGGATCATCACGAGACCCAGTTTGATGCCGGCCAGCATCAGCTCCCAGAGCTCCACCTGGTTGCCCAGCATGATGATCATCCGGTCACCGCGCCTTACACCCTGGGCCCGCAGCCAGTTCGCCACCTGGCCGGAGCGGCGGGACAGGTCCGCGAAGCTGCGCCGCGTGGCAGAGCCGTCCTGCTCGACGATCACGAGTGCCGGCCTGCCCCCCTTGGCCGGGTCCGCCGCGATCTGGTCGAACCAGTCCAGGGCGAAGTTAAAGTGCTCGAAGCGCGGCCACCGGAATTCGCTGCGTGCCGCCTCGTAGCCCGAGCGGAGCTCGAGCATGCGGTCGCGTGCCGCGCGGAATTCCTCAGTGACTGTCATGGTGCACCTTTCGAAGTCTGGTGGCGCAGCCCTCTCAGCCCGGCGCCGTCGCCCGGAGATGACGCGTTCCCTAGTGATCCCCATCACTGTGCAATATACTAGGACATCCAAGGGTTTGGAAGAGCAGGCTCGGTTCATGAACGCATCACGACGAAGGGATACATGCCCGTGCAGCCACAAGGACGTGCCAGCGGACAGAGGGCCACTGAGGGCAAGGCGGCCCTGGACGGTACGGCGTCGCCGCCCTTCCCGGACGCCGATCTGATGTACATCGTCGATCTGCTGTCCCCGGAAGAACAATCCCGCTACCAGGAAATCCGCGACTTCCTCCAGTCCCGGATCCGGGCGGCCTCGATTGACTACTGGAACCGTGAGGAGTTTCCCTTCGGGCTGCTTGCCGAGCTCGGAAAATACGGGCTCGGCGGCCTGCAGACGGACGGCACCTCCAAACTGTTCAAGGGGCTCATGTACGTCGAGGTGGCCCGCGCCGATGTCTCCCTCTCGGCGCTCGTCGGAATCCACAACGAGCTGATCGTCGGCATGATCGACCAGCTCGGCTCTGAGGAGCAGAAGGTCCGCTGGCTGCCGGGGCTCACCGCCTTCACCCAGATCGGCGCGTTCGCCCTGACCGAGCCGGATCACGGCTCGGATATTGCCGGCGGGCTGGCCACCACCGCCCGGCTGGAAAACGGCGAGTGGGTCATCAACGGCGCCAAGCGCTGGATCGGCGCCGGCACCATTGCGGACTTCGCCCTGGTCTGGGCCCGGGACGTCGCGGACCAGCAGATCAAGGGTTTCATCGTGGAGACGGACCGCCCCGGTTACACTGCCACGAAGATCGCGAACAAGATCGGGCTGCGGATCATGCAGAACGCGGATATCGCGCTCAACGAGGTCCGCATCCCGGAGTCCAACCTGCTCCCCGGGGCGACGGACTTTTCCAAAGCCAACGAACTGCTGCGCGATTCGCGCGCCTGGGTGGGCTGGCAGGCTGCCGGCATCCAGCTGGCCGCGTTCGACGTCGCGCGTTCCTACTCCCTGGAGCGGAAGCAGTTCGGCAAGGAACTGGCGCGCTTCCAGCTGATCCAGCAGCAGCTGGCCGAGATCCTGGGCAACGCCTCGGCCTCACTGTCCCTGATGGCGCAGCTGGCCAGAATCCAGGCAGACGGCAAGCTCGAGATGGTCCAGGCGGCGATGGCCAAGTCCACCACCACGCGGCTTGCCCGGGCATCCGTGGCGATGGGGCGCTCGCTGATGGGCGGCAACGGGATCAGCAGCGACTACGAGATGGGCAAGCTCTTTGGCGACGCCGAAATCCTCTATACGTATGAGGGCAGCTACGAAATCAACTCGCTGATCGTGGCCCGGGCCGTGACCGGCAAGTCCGCGTTCGTGTAGGCCGCGGAGGTGCGGGCCGGGCACTGGCGGCGCGGCGGCCGGGCAGGAGCGGCAGGCCGCGTTGGTTAGGCGCTGCGGTCCTGTTGAGCTTCGGCAGCCACTGCCGCCCGATAGCGCATGCTGCGGTTCCGGCCGGCATGTTTGGAGGCATAAAGAGCATGGTCCGCGCAGGCCAGTATGCCGAGAGCTCCGGCCTCCTGCAGTTCGCAGACACCGGCGGACAAGGTGATGGTGCCGGCGCCTTCGAAAGGCCTGGAGGCGACCGCCAGCCGGGCCCGCTCCGCAGCCTGCAGCGCCTCTTCGCTGTTGCTGCCGGGCAAGAGCCAGACAAACTCCTCGCCACCGAAACGGGCAACGACCTCGCCCTGGCGGGCAACCTCGCGGAGCCGGCCCGCGACTGCCGCAAGCACCTTGTCCCCGGTTAGGTGGCCGAAAGAATCATTGACCCGCTTGAAATGGTCGATGTCGAGAACAATGGCGCTCAGCTTGGTGCCCTCGGCGGCCGCCAGTTCGGTCTCGCGGGCAAGCCTCTCTTCCAGGACCCGGCGGTTGGGCAGGCCGCTAAGGACATCGGTGCTGGCCTGCAGTTCAAGACTCGAACGGGCCTCGGCATTGCCGATGGCGATTTCCACGAGTTCGGCAAACTGCGCGAGCTGATTGAGTACCGCCGGTGTGAGGTTGGTCTCCGACTTCGAGGTGAGGGCCAGGGCGCCCCAGAGCGAGCCGGAGACCCGGATCGGAGCCGCCGCCGAGGAGCGGAAGCCTGCAGCCAGCATCTGTTCCGCGGCCAGTCCGCCGCCCGGGACGTAGACCGACAGGGCGGGCTTGCCGGTCATGGCCACGCGGACGGTGGCCGGGGCATCAGTTGGCGCGAAAATATGCCTGCGGCTCAACACCGACGGGAGCGCCGGCGCCATCGCCACGATGTCAGCCACCATGGGGCCGCTGAAGCGCGAGACCGCCGCCGAATCCACGTCAAAGATCGACCGGACAACGACCGCAACTTGTTCGGCGATGTCAGCCGGCGCCGCGTTGCGGGCGATAGCCGTAGAGATCTCGTGAAGTCCTGCCCAGGTCTTTTCCTGGCGACGGCGCTCCGTCACGTCGACTGCGACCACCATGCCGACGGTTTCGCCGTCCGACTGGACCGGCCCGGCCGTCAGCCGGTACATGCGATCGCCGATTCGCCGGCTCCAGGACACCTCTTGGCCGGCCAGGGCAGCCCGGTAGCGCGGCTCCAGCTCCTCAGCCAGGTTGTCCCGCAGGACTTCGTGGATCAGCCGGCCCTCCATCTCGTCACTGCGGTATCCGAACGTTTCCAGCTCCTGCCCCTCGGCGATGAGGTACCGGAGCTCCGAGTCAAACAGCAGCACGAAGACGCCGGGGACGCTGCGCGCCAGCGCCCTGTATCGGTCCACGTCCCGTTGCTGGCGGCGTTCGGACAGCACGCGCTCCGTGATGTCGGTGACCAGCACGAAGAAGCCCTGGATCTCCCCGCCCTGCAGGTCCGGTACGTAGGAGGCCTGGGTGTACCGGGTCTTGCCGTCGGCATCCACCAGGGTCCCGCCAAAGATCTGCGGCTCACCGGCGAGCACCTTCTCGATGTACTGGTAGTTCTCGGCGAAGAGCTCCTCGCCAAGCAGATCCCTGATGTGGAGGCCATGCATCTGCCGGGCGTCCGCCTTGAACCACTCACCATAGGCATCGTTGGAAAGGCGGTTGCGCAGGTCCTTGTCCCAGTAGCCCACCATTGCCGGAATCCCGTTGAGGACTGCCTGGATCTGTGCGGGCAGCTCCGGCAGCGGCGGCAAAGGCGCCGTCTCCGTGGTGGGAGTCCTGGGAGTAGTCATTGCCCTAGTATCCACGCAGCGTTTGCCGCACGGAAACCGTGAAAGCCCTAAACGGTCCGCGCTGCGCCTAGCGGAACGCGGAGATTCCCGTGATGCGCTGACCGAGGATGAGGGTGTGGACCTCATCGGTGCCCTCGTAGGTCCGCACGGATTCGAGGTTGTTGGCGTGCCGCAGCGGCGAATAATCCAAGGTGATGCCGTTGCCGCCCAGGATGGTGCGGGCCTCGCGGCAGATCGCGATGGCCTCGCGGACGTTATTCAGCTTTCCCACGGAGACCTGGACCGGCTCCAAGGAGCCGGCATCCTTCAGCCGCCCGGTATGGATAGCCAGCAGCGTTCCCTTCTGGATTTCCAGGAGCATGTTGACCAGCTTTTCCTGGGTGAGCTGGTAGCCGGCCAGAGGCTTGCCGAACTGCAGGCGGTCTTTGGAGTACGCCAGGGCGGCCTCGTAGGAGTCCCGGGCGGCGCCCATCGCTCCCCAGATGATTCCGTAGCGGGCCTCGTTCAGGCAGGAAAACGGGCCGCTGAGCCCCCGCGCGCCGGGGAGCAGCGCCGTACCCGGAAGGCGGACGTCGTCCAGGGCGATGTCGCACTGGATCGAAGCCCGCATGGACAGCTTGGCCCCGATCGGCGTCGCGGTGAATCCCGGAGTGTCCGTCGGCACGATGAATCCGCGGATACCGTCGCTGGTGTTGGCCCAGATCACTGCTATCTGGGCGACGGAAGCCAGGCCGATCCAGCGCTTTGCGCCGTTGATGATCCAGCCGCCCTTGCCGTCCGGCGCCGCAAAGGTCGCCATGCTGGAAGGATCCGACCCGGCCGAGGGCTCGGTCAGCCCGAAGCAGCCGATCTTTTCGCCCCGTGCCATCGCCGGCAGGTGCTCGTTCTTCTGCTCCTCGGATCCCCACTTGTGGATCGCGGTCATGGCCAGGGAGCCCTGCACGCTGACGAACGTCCGGAGCCCGGAATCCCCGGCCTCCAGTTCCATGGCGGCGAGGCCGTACTCGACGGCGCTCCGGCCGGGGCAGCCGTAGCCCTTCAAGTGCATTCCGAGGACGCCCAGCTTCCCGAGTTCGGGGACGAGCTCGAGGGGGAAGTGGGCTTCCTCGTACCAGCCGGCAATGCTGGGCCGGATGCGTTCGTTGACGAAGTCGCGGACAGTGGCGCGCAGCTCGATCTCCTCCGCCGTCAGCAGGCTGTCCAGGTTGAGCACGTCGTCGTTCACGAGGGTGGCTTCAGCTACGGTCACGGATTATTCTCCTGGCGTCGGATGCGGCTGGTTGGGGTGCCGGCTTCTTGGGGTCCGGCGATCTCCGACCACTGTGCCAGCTGGATTACGTAAGATCCAATACCAAATCCTGCAGCCGCTGATGTCCTGGGCGTATCAATGAGCTGTCGCATCCGGCGACGGCAGGACCTCTTCCGAAAGCCCAAGGACCTCCCGCAGCGCCGGGCTGGTGTTGTCCTTCCGCCAGACCAGCCGCAGTTGGATGACATCGGCGGGGTCCTCCAGCGGGAGGAAGACGACCCCCGGGTGGCTGAAGTTCTCCGGCACCGAGGACACGGTCAGCGCGACGCCGATTTCGGCGGCCACGAGCGCCATGAGCGTCTGGGAATCCGGGGCCACCTGCGCGATCTCCGCGGCGTAGCCGGCGGCGCTGGACAGCCTCCGGAGGTGGTCGTGGAGGATTGATCCCGGATGCTCGGGCAGGGTGACGAACGGCTGCTCCGCGAGGTCTGTCATGTTCAGCGCATCGCGGCCGCTCAGGGGGTGGTTTTCGTATAAGGCCACCACGAGCCGCTCGTTGGCCACGATCCGGGAGGCCAGGACCGCCGGGATAAAGTTCCAGCGGCCCAGGCCCACTTCCATGGCGCCGCTCAGGACCTTGTCCATGGCCGGCAGCGCGAAGTTGGAGCTGGACAACTCGAAATCGATGCCGGGGTGCGTCTCCCGGACGCGCTTGGCGAGCTTGCCCACCATGACGTGGGAGGACACGCCGGCAAACGCGACCCGCACGCGACCGGTTTCTCCCCGGCCCACCGAGGCGACCGCGAGGCTGGAGCGGCGGCAGGCGTCGAGGATGTCCTGAGCCGGTGCCAGCAGCGCCTCACCCTCCGGAGTCAGCTGGACCGTCCGGGTGCTGCGGACAAAAAGTTGTGCCTTGAGTTCGTGTTCCAACCGTTGGATGGCCCTGCTCAGCGGCGGTTGAGCCATGTGGAGCCGGAGCGCGGCCCTGCCGAAGTGCAGCTCCTCGGCCACGGCCAGGAAGGCCCGGATCTGTTGTATTTCCAAGCCCGGTCAGCTCCCGCTCGGATAAACGTCATTGTTCATATGCCCAAGATACCCAACGCGGCGAAATAGGCATTGATGGCCGTGGGGTATCAATCCGCCTCGAAATGCGTATTGGACGCGAATCAATCCGCTTGCAAGGGTAGGTGATGCAGACCACACACCGGAGGAACTACATGACACAACCGAGCAGCGAACCGGGCTTCGGCGGACCCAACGGTCCCGCCGACGGCCGAGACCGTCCGGCCGTTGACGGCCTGGGCCGTGAAGGCACCGGGCCCCTTGCCGGCGTCGTCATCGCGGATTTCAGCCGGGTGCTGGCGGGCCCGTACGCCACCATGCTCCTGGCTGATATGGGCGCCACCGTGATCAAGGTCGAGGGCCCCGACGGCGACGACACCCGCACCTACATGCCCCCGGTCCGCGACGGAGAGGCCACATTCTTCCTCGCCGTGAACCGCAACAAGCACTCCATCGCCCTGGATCTGAAAGACCCGCAGGACCTGGACGTGGCGCGCTCCCTGATCCGTTCCGCGGATGTCATGATCGAAAATTTCAAGCCCGGCAACATGGCGCGGCTGGGTCTGGACTATCCCGCCGCCGCGGAGCTGAAGCCGGACATCATTTACGCCTCCATCACCGGGTTCGGCACCGGGGCCGGCGCACATATCCCGGGTTATGACCTGCTGGTGCAGGCCGCCTCGGGAATGATGAGCCTCACCGGTGACCAGGAGACCCAGCCGTACCGGGCCGGCATCGCCCTCTTTGACGTCATCACCGGCCTGCACGCGGCCATCGGCATCCTCGGGGCCCTGCACCACAAAGACCGGACCGGCGAGGGCCAGCTGGTGGAGCTGAACCTCCTGACGTCGGCGTTGTCCGGCATGGTGAACCAGTCCGCGGCCTACGTGACCGGCGGTGTGGTGCCGACCCGGATGGGCAACGAGCACCCCAGCATGTACCCGTACGCGCCGATGCAGACGGGCGATGGCATGATCATCATCGCAACGGGCAATGATGCCCAGTTCGTCCGCCTGTGCGGGGCGCTGGCGATCCCCGAGGTCGCCCGGGACCCGAAGTACGCCACGACCCTGCAGCGCAACGCGCACCGGGATGAACTCCGGGAGATCCTCCACGCCGTATTGGCCACGCAGTCCGCCGCGCAGTGGTTCTCCGAGCTCTCCGACGCCGGCCTGCCGTGCGCCCCGATCCAGGATGTGCGCGGCGGCGTCGAATTCGCTGAACGGCTGGGACTGCAACCGGTGGTTCTGGCCGGCAGCGGGTCACGGAAAATTCCCACCCTCCGGCACCCCGTGGAGTACTCCCGCACCCCCGTCGACTACCCGCTCGCGCCGCCGGAGCTTAATGAAAGCTCGCAGCTGGTACGCGGCTGGCTGCTCCAGCAGAAGACCCTGGCCCATGCCTGAGCCGTACCGGACCAGCGTCTCCCCGCGGTGGTCGGACCAGGACCTCAACGGCCACGTCAATCATGCCGCCGTCGTGACTCTCCTGGAGGAGTCGAGGATTCGGTGGCGGGCCGCGATGCTGGGAGTCCGCCCGGCCGAAGCGACCCCCACCGTCGTGGCCGCCCTCGAACTGAACTACCGGCGGCCGGTCCACCACGGCGAAGACCTGGACGTTGAACTCGCGGTCCGCAGGATCGGCACCAGCTCGGTCAGCCTCGAATTCACCGGCGCCCAGAACGGCGCCGTGGCCGTCGACGGCCGGACAGTGCTCGTTTCGGTCTGGCCCGAGACCGGCAAGGCCCGGCCCCTGGCGGAACAAGAGCGGCGCTGGCTCGCCCAGTTCCAGCGCACACCGGCAAGCACGGAACCCCGTGAACCGCAGATTTCCGATCCCACCCGCATGGAGCTGACCCAATGACAACTGAACCGGCCGAACAAGGCACCGACTTCTACCTGATGGACGATTTCCTCACCGCCGAGGACCGCGCCCTCCGGCTGAAGGTCCGCAGCTTCGTCGACAAGGACCTGCTGCCCGTCATCAACGGCTACTGGGAACGCGCCGAGTTCCCCTTCGAGCTGATCCCCAAACTCGCCGCCCTCGGCATCGTGGGGACCACCATCACCGGCTACGGCTGCCCCGGGCTGAGCCGGCTCGCCGCCGGAATCGTCGCGGCGGAAGTCTCCCGCGGCGACGGTTCCGTCAACACCTTCCTCGGCGTCCAGTCCGGCCTGGCCATGGGCACCATCAACATGCTGGGCAGCGAGGAGCAAAAGGAACGCTGGCTCCCCGCGATGGCGACGCTGGACAAAATCGGCGCCTTCGCCCTGACCGAACCTGACCACGGCTCCGACTCGGTGGCCCTGGAGACAAGCGCCCGGCGGGACGGCGACAGCTACATCATCAACGGCCGCAAGCGGTGGATCGGCAACGCCAGCATGGCCGACGTCGTCATCATCTTCGCCCGCGACGAAGAGGACGCCAAGGTCAAGGCGTTCGTGATGGAGCGCAACGGCGACGGCAGCTATCCGGACGGGTACTCCACCGACGTCATCACCGGCAAGATCGGCAAACGCGCGATCCTCCAACCGGACATCACGCTCGAGAACCTCCGGGTGCCGGCGGACAACCGGCTTCCCGGCTGCCACTCGTTCAAGGACGTCACCCGCGTCCTCACGTCCACCCGGAGCGGAGCGTCCTGGGAATCCCTCGGCCACGCCATGGCAGCGTATGAGATCGCGGTGAACTACGCGAAGACCCGGCAGCAGTTCGGCAAACCGATCGGCAGCTTCCAGCTCGTGCAGAACAAGCTGGCCAACATGCTCTCGGAGCTGACGGCCATGCAGCTGATCTGCTTCCGGCTGGCCGTCCTGGCCGAGGACGGGCGCATGAGCGGGCCCATGGCCTCGCTGGCCAAGATGCATACGGCCCAGAAAGCCCGGTGGATCTGTTCCGAGGCGCGGGACATGCTCGGCGGCAACGGCGTGCTGCTGGAGAACCACGTCGCCCGGCACATGACCGACATGGAGGTGGTCTCGACCTACGAGGGCACCGACTCCATCCAGTCCCTGCTCGTCGGGCGTGAGATCACCGGTCTCTCCGCCTTCAGCTAGATCCGCTACCCGACACAAGCAAAGGAAACACCATGAGCAATTTCACCAACCGGGTGGCAGCAGTCACCGGCGGCGCGCAGGGAATCGGCGCGGCCACCGCTCTGAAACTGGCCGCCGGGGGCGCCACCGTCGTCGTCCTGGACCTCAACGAGGACCGCGCCAAGGACACGGCGCAACAGATCTCCGCTGATCCGCAGGTCCTCGCGGCCGGCGGCCGGGCCGTCGCGGCCGTCTGCGATGTCACCGACGAAGCCACCGTGGACCGGGTCTTCGCGGAGGTCCACCGGGAGTTCGGCCGGCTCGACATCCTCGTCAACAACGCCGGCATCACCCGCGACAACCTGTTCTTCAAAATGGAGCGCCCGGACTGGGAATCGGTTCTCACCACCAACCTGACCAGCGCCTACCTCTGCTCCCGGGCCGCGCAGCGGTACATGGTCCCGGCCGGGTACGGAAGAATTGTCTCGCTCAGCAGCCGCAGCGCCCTCGGCAACCGCGGCCAGGCGAACTACGCCGCTGCGAAGGCCGGCATCCAGGGCCTGACGGCCACCCTCGCTATTGAGCTGGGCCCGTTCAACATCACCGTCAACGCTGTGGCCCCCGGCTACATCGCCACGGCCATGACTGCCGCGACAGCCGAGCGGGTCGGCAGCAGCGCCGCCGAGCACCAGTCGGCGGTCGCCGCCCGGACACCGCTGGGCCGGGTTGGCCAGCCTGAAGAAGTGGCCGCCGCCGTGGCGTTCTTCGCCAGCGACGACGCCTCCTACATCTCAGGCCAGACGCTGTACATCAACGGCGGGGCGCGCTGATGGCGGAGGCGTTCCTCGTCGGCGGTGTCCGCACGCCGGTGGGCCGCTACGGCGGGGCGCTCGCCACGGTCCGGCCCGACGACCTGGCCGCCCTGGTGCTGCAGGCCGCCGTGGCCCGGGCTGGCACCGACCCGGACAGCATCGACGAGGTCATCCTTGGCTGCGTGAACCAGGCCGGTGAGGACAACCGCAACGTTGCACGGATGGCGGTGCTGCTGGCCGGACTGCCCGACGCCGTCCCCGCGGTCACGGTCAACCGGCTCTGCGCCTCCGGCCTGACCGCCATCAGCATGGCGGCGCAGTCCGTCCGCAACGGCGACGCCGACCTTGTGGTGGCCGGCGGCGTCGAATCCATGTCGCGGGCACCCTGGGTGATGGCGAAGCCGGAAAAGCCGTTTGCCAGGCCGGGTGAACTCGCGGACACCTCGATCGGTGCGCGGTTCGTCAATCCGCGGATGCACGCCAACGCCAGGTTTTCGATGCCGGAAACGGCCGAGGAAGTTGCCGGGCGCGAGGGGATCTCCCGCGCCGATGCGGACAGCTTCGCCGTGCGCTCGCATGAGCTGGCACTGGCGGCGATCGACGCCGGCCGGTTCCGCGACGAGATCGTTCCCGTTCCTGTGGCCGGCCGCCGCGGCGAAGTTTCGCTGGTCGACACCGATGAGGGGCCGCGCCGCGGCTCCACGCCGGAGGCGCTCGCGGCCCTGCGCCCGATCGTACGGCCGGACGGCATCATCACCGCGGGCAACTCCAGTTCCCTCAACGACGGCGCCTCCGCTGTGGTGGTGGCCAGCGGCGAGGCCGTCGCCCGCTGGGGTCTGACGCCCAGGGCCCGGATCGTCACCAGCCAGGCGGCCGGCGTTGCCCCGGAGGTCATGGGCATCGGCCCGGTGCCGGCTACCAGGAAGGCTCTGGCGAAGGCCGGCTGGAGCCTGGACGGACTGGGCGCCGTCGAACTCAACGAAGCGTTCGCCGCGCAGTCGCTGGCCTGCATGCGGCTTTTGGGGCTGGATCAGGGCACTGTCAACAACGACGGCGGTGCGGTCGCACTGGGGCATCCGCTGGGATCCTCCGGTTCCCGGATCGTCGTGACGTTGCTGGGCCGGATGGAACGCGAAAACGCCGACCGCGGCCTGGCCACGATGTGCGTGGGCCTGGGCCAAGGCGTCGCAATGCTGCTGGAAAGGGTTTAGATGAGGCTTTTCGAGAATGTCGCCGAGCTGGAGAGCCTGACTGGACAGGAAATCGGGGTGAGCGGCTGGCACCGGCTGGAGCAATCCCAGATCCAGGCGTTCGCTGACGCCACCCTGGACCAGCAGTGGATCCACACCGATCCGGAGCGGGCCGCCAACGGCCCCTTCGGCGCCACCGTGGCCCACGGCTACCTGAGCCTGTCGATGCTCCCGCACCTGGCCGGGCAGGTTTACCGGGTCCAGGGCGCGGCAGCGATCATCAACTACGGGCTGGACAAGGTCAGGTTCCCGGCCCCGGCCAGGGCCGGTTCCCGCATCCGGGACAGGCTGACGCTGACGTCGGTGACCGAGACGGCCAACGGCCGGCAGCTGAGGGTCCTGCACACGATTGAGCTGGAGGGTTCAGAGAAGCCGGCCTGCATCGCCGAGACAGTGTCCCTCTTGCGGATGTGAGCGACGCCGGCAGCGTCCGCCCTGCGCCACTGCACTAACTGCACCAACACATCCGAACAACGACGTTACGGCTGAGCCGGCCTGCCGGCTCCAAACTAGGGGGATACTCCGTGGTTAATGAAAACATGAACGTGAAATACGCCGAGCCAGGGCTGGAGAACGCTGCGGCCGATCCGGTGGTGTCGCCGGCGGAACTGCGCCGGACCTCGA
Source organism: Arthrobacter sp. SO5 (assembly GCF_020532805.1). Classification (GTDB taxonomy): domain Bacteria; phylum Actinomycetota; class Actinomycetes; order Actinomycetales; family Micrococcaceae; genus Arthrobacter. Next base: position 82,393 of record NZ_MQTQ01000068.1, read on the forward strand.
TCTCGTCCTGGCTCGGCTCGGCGCTGGAATACATGGACTTCACGCTCTACACGCTGGCAGCCTCACTGGTCTTCGGGCCGCTGTTCTTCCCGAACGTAGACCCGGCGATGGCCCTGCTGGCCAGCTTCGCCGCCTATGGTTCCGGTTTCCTCGTCAGGCCCCTCGGCGGCATCTACTTCGGATACCTGGGCGACAAGTACGGCCGCAAATCCGTCCTCGTCATCACCGTGGGCATGATGGGGATCGCCACCCTCGGGATGGGTCTGCTGCCCACGTATGCCCAGATCGGCGTCGCCGCCCCCATCATGCTGGTCCTGCTGCGTCTGGTCCAGGGCTTCGGCGCTGGCGCCGAACTTTCAGGCGCCTCGCTCCTGCTCGTGGAGTCGGCGCCCAGCGGACGCCGCGGCTTCTACGGCGCGGTGGTGGCCCTGGGGACCGCAACCGGGGTGCTCCTGGCCAGCGCCCTGTGGCTGCTGATGTCGCAACTGCCCAAAGATCAGTTCCTGAGCTGGGGCTGGCGCATCCCGTTCCTGCTGAGCGTTGCCACCACCCTCGTCGCGTTGTACCTGCGGCGCACCGTCAGCGAATCGCCGGTCTTTGAGGTCGTCAAGCAGCGCCGTGCAGCCGCCCGCGCCGGAGCGCAGCAGCAAAGCGTGTGGCGCGATGCCGCGGATGCCAAAAAGCCGTTCCTAGTATCCCTGGGCATCAAGCTCGGCGAGAACGGCTCCGTCTACCTCGTCAAGGGCTTCCTGATCGGGTGGACCGTGTCCGTCGTCAAGATGGACGCAAACCTTGTCACCACCGGCGTGACGCTGGGCTCCATTCTGGGGATCCTCACGGTCCTGCTGACCGGCAAACTCACCGACAGGTTCGGCCGCAGAATTGTGTGGCTGTGGCTCTCTGCCTTCCAGTTCGCGTTCACCATTCCCGCGATGCTCCTGATCGAAACGCGGAATCCGGTTCTGGTGGCTCTGGTGTTCGTCATCTACATCGGCGGCCCGATTCCCAACATGTACGGAGTGGAGTCCACCTGGCTCGTGGAAATGTTCGGATCCAAGCGCCGGTTCTCCTTCATGACCACGGTCAAAGAGGTGGGCGCCGTGCTCTCCGGCGGCCTGGGCCCGATCCTGGCCGCCGCGGTGGTAGCCGCAACGGGGCCGGGGTGGATCCCGGTGGCAGCGATCCTCATGAGCTATGCAGCCATCGGCTGGGTGGCAGGGTTCTTCGCACCCGAAACCCGGGGCCGGGACCTGAACGCCGAGGCGGACGCCTGCTGACGACGCGCCCCTACCGGTTCCTGCCCCGGCGTCGCTAGGGCAGGAACCGGTAGCCGATGCCCGGTTCGGTGATCAGATGCCGGGGTGCGGCTGCCTCCGGTTCCAGTTTGCGCCGGAGCTGGGCCATGTACACACGCAGGTAGTTGGTCTCCTTCGCATATGCAGGGCCCCACACCTCGGAGAGGAGCTGTTGCTGCGTGACAAGCTTCTCGGGATTCCGGACCAGCACCTCCAGCATTTTCCATTCCGTCGGAGTGAGCCGGATGTCCAGGCCGTCACGGGTGACCCGGTGTTTTTCGAGGTCCACGGTGAACGCATCTGTCGTGACCACCGGCTCCAGCGCGGGGTCGGTACTGCGGCGCAGCAGCGCCCGCAGCCGCGCCAGGAGTTCGTCCAGGCCGAAAGGCTTAGTGATGTAGTCATCGGCGCCGGCATCGAGGGCATCCACTTTGTCCTCGGAACCGTGGCGGGCGGACAGAACGAGGATGGGCACCCTGCTCCAGGTGCGAAGTTCCCGGATCACAGCGGTGCCGTCCAGGTCCGGCAGGCCGAGGTCAAGGATGACCAGCGCCAGCGGGTTCTGGGTGGCTGATAGGAGGGCCGAATGCCCGTCCGCTGCGGTGGTCACGTCGTAGCCGTGGGCCTGTAGCGTGATCCGCAGCGCCCTGAGCAGATGCGGGTCGTCATCGACCACGAGGATCGCGGTCATCCTGCGTCCGGTCCGGAGGCAGTGAGTGGCGCGGTGTGATGCCGGCGTTCCACGGCGGATTGCGGTTCAAGGGGGGCCTGCTGCTGGCGCGTTTCGAAGGGCCTGCCGGTGGAGAGCGGAAGCCGGATGACCATGGTCAGGCCCCCGCCCGGCGTTGACTCGGCGGTGAGGCTTCCGCCCATGGCGTCGGTGAAGCCCTTGGCCACGGCAAGGCCGAGGCCGATGCCGGTGGTCTGCGGGGCGTCGTCCAGGCGCTGGAACGGCCGGAACATTTCCACGACCCTCTCTGCCGGGATTCCCCGGCCGTGATCAATGATGCGCAATTCTCCTGCCGGCCTCCCCTCAAGGGTCACCGGGCTCAGGCCGCCTCCCGCCCCGACGAGGACAATATCCGAATCGGAGGCGTACTTCACCGCGTTTTCCACAACATTCGCGATGACCCGTTCCAGCATGCCGGGGTCCGCATCGACCTCAGGCATATTGGCGGGCAGTTCCACCCGGACCCGCCCTTCCGGCACGGCGCGCATGGCGTCCGGAATCACCTCGTACCAGCGCACCGGCCTGAGCAAGGGATTGGCGGCGTCGGCGCTGATCCGGGACATGTCCAGGAGATTACCGACCAGGGTATCCAGTCTGTCCGAGCATTCCTCGATGGTGGCCAGCAGCTCCTGCCGTTCCTCGGGGGTGTAGCGCACGCCGTCATGGCGCAGGCCGCCGACGGCCAGTTTGATGCCGGCCAGCGGCGTGCGAAGGTCGTGGGACACGGCGCGAAGTATCGAGGTGCGCATCGTGTTGGTCTCGGCGAGGCGGAGCATCTGCCGGCGGCTCGCCATAAGCTGCTGGCGCTCCAGTTTCGCGGCCAGATGGACTCCGAACGCCCCCAGCAGACGCCGGTCGCTGGCCGGCAGTATCCGGCCGGACAGCACCAGGCGCGTGGAAGCATTGATCTCTTCGATGTTATCGCCCCCGCCCCCGTCGGCCTCGTCTGCGGCCAGTTCCCCGGCGGACGCAAGCATCCTCCACGGCTGGTCGTAACCGCCGGTGCTCCCGCCGTCGCCCGGGGAATAAATACGTTGGAAGATCGCGGCGCCCCGGACCTGGAAGACGGCCAGTGACTGCTCCAGGAGCGACTGGAGCGTGTCATCGGAGACCGCGGCACTCCTGGCCAAGTCGCCGAGGGTCGTGGCCTCGGCGCGGGCCCGGGCGGCTTCTTTGGACCGCCTGGCCGACAGATCGACGACGAGGGCCACGGCCGCCGAAACACCAACAAACACGAGCAGGGCGAGCAGGTTCTGCGGATCACTGATGGTGAGGTTCCCTACCGGCGGGGTGGAGAAGTAGTTCACCAGCAGGCTGCTCCAGAGCGCGGCGAGGATTGCGGGCCAGAGGCCTCCCACAAGGGCCACCCCGATGGAGCCGCTGAGCTGGACCAGCATCACGGTGGCGATATTCCGGTCGGATGTGAGGGCCAGCAGCAGGAGCTGCAGCACGGCGGGAAGCACGATGGCCAGGATGAATCCCACTGTCACCCGGACGCGGCCCAGGTCGCGTTGCCGGGACGGGGATTTGCCCCGTCCGCCGAGCGGATGGGAGACCATATGGACGTCGATGTCGCCGGAATCGCGGACCACCCGCGTGCCCACCCCGCCGCCGAGCAGATTTCCCAGCAGCGCGGCAATTTTCTTGCGCCGGGAAATGCCGACGACGACTTGGGTTGCGTTGACGCTGCGGGCGAAGTCCAGCAGGGGCACCCGCGGGATCCTCACCAGCCACGATGTGGTAGCTGCCGCCCAGGTCCTGGATCAAATGGCGCTGGGCGTCGAGGGCCTGCGGAGATTCGCTGGCGACGCCGTCCGCCGCCCGGACGTGGACCGCCAGCAGGTCACCGCCATTGACTCGATTGAGGATCCTGGCTCCGCGGCGGATCAGGACCTCCCCCTCCGGGCCGCCGGTGAGTCCCACCACGATCCGTTCCCGGGCCGGCCAGCTTTCCTCGATGCCCTGCTCCGCGCGGTACTTGGCGAGGCCTTCATCGACCCGGTCGGCCAGCCACAGGAGTGCCAGTTCCCGCAGGGCGGTGAGGTTGCCCAAGCGGAAGTAATTCGAGAGGGCCGCGTCGATCTTTTCGGGAGCATAAATCTTCCCGTCACCCAGGCGCTGGCGCAGCAGTTCGGGGGAGATGTCCACGAGATGGATCTGAGCGGCCCGGCGGACGACGTCGTCCGGTACCGTCTCCGCCTGCTGGACGTCGGTGATCGCGCTGACTACATCACCCAGCGACGCCAGATGCTGGATGTTGACCGTGGACAGGACATCGATTCCTGCCGCGAGCAGCTCGTCGACGTCCTGCCAGCGTTTGGGGTTGCGGCTGCCGGGGATGTTGGAATGGGCGTACTCGTCCACGATCGCTGTTCCGGGTGCCCGGGCGAGGACGGCATCAAGGTCCATTTCCTCAAACTCCGTGCCCCGGTAGGGCAGGCGCCTGGGCGGCACGATTTCCAGGCCCCCCAGCAGCGCCTTTGTCTCGCTGCGTCCGTGGTCCATGGCGAGGGCGACGACGACGTCCTCGCCGCGCTGGCCGAGCCGGTGCGCCTCTTCGAGCATCTCGTAGGTCTTACCGACCCCTGGCGCCGCCCCCAGGAAGATCCGCAGCGTTCCGCGTGCCATGCCGTCATTCTCTCACTTCGGTTGGGCCGGCTGCGACGGCTGCGGGGCGGCAGCGACCGCCAGGTTCAAGGCCGTCACGTTGACGGAGGGCTGTCCGAGGAACGCGAGCAGCCCGCCGGTGGTGTGCTTCTCCACCATCGACCCAACAGCTTCGGCGCCCAAACCATGCGCGGCTGCCACCCGGGCAACCTGCAGCCTGGCGTATTCCGGCGAGATATCGGGATCGAGTCCGGACCCGCTGGCGGTCACGGCGTCGGCCGGCACTTTGTCCTCGCCGACACTTTCGGCCGCTGCGACGGCGGCCCGTCTCGCGGTCACGGCGTCGAGGAGTTTCGGTTCGTTGGGGCCCAGGTTGCTGGCCGAGGACGACGCCGGGTCCCACAGCACCGCTGACGGGCGGGCGTGGAACCAGCGCGGGTCCTGGACCCCGTTTGCGTCGGCCGCGGCTTGGGCGAGCAGGGCTGACGCTGCCGGGGCGCCGGTGCCGTCCCTGATGATCGAACCGTTGGCCTGGTAGGGGGCGATCAGCTGCCCGACGCCGAAGACCGCGACCGGATACGCCAGTCCGAGGACCACGGTGGCGACGACGAGGAAACGCAGGGCGGTTCCTGCCTGGCGGAGGTAGCCGGTGAGTGTATTCATGGGGACGTTCCTAGCCGATTCCGGGGATGAGGGAAATGATGAGGTCGATGATCTTGATGCCGATGAAGGGTGCCACAAGCCCGCCGAGCCCGTAGACCAGCAGGTTCCGGCCGAGGGCCTGGTTGGCGGACACGGCCCGGTATTTCACGCCGCGCAGGGCCAGCGGGACCAGGGCGATGATGATCAGGGCGTTGAAGATCACCGCGGACAGGATCGCCGAGGCCGGCGTGGCCAGGCCCATGATGTTCAGCAGCCCGAGGCCCGGGAAGGCCGCGGTGAACAGTGCCGGAACAATCGCGAAGTACTTGGCGACGTCGTTCGCGACGGAAAAGGTGGTCAGCGCGCCGCGGGTGATGAGCAGCTGCTTGCCGATGCCGACGATATTGATGAGCTTGGTCGGATCCGAATCGAGGTCCACCATGTTGGCGGCTTCCTTGGCGGCAGGAGTGCCGGAGTTCATGGCGACTCCGACATCCGCCGCGGCCAGGGCCGGGGCGTCGTTGGTCCCGTCGCCCGTCATGGCCACGAGCCGGCCTTGGGCCTGTTCCTTCTTGATAACGGCGAGCTTGTCTTCCGGCGTGGCCTCCGCCAGGAAGTCGTCCACCCCGGCCTCGGCGGCGATCGCCGCCGCCGTGATGGGGTTGTCGCCGGTGATCATCACGGTCCGGATGCCCATCTTCCGCAGTTCGGCGAACCGGGCACTCATCCCGGGTTTCACCACATCGGCCAGATGGATGACGCCGAGGACTTCGGCAGCGCCTGCCGCGGTGGTTCTGGCCACGAGCAGCGGGGTGCCGCCCTGGGCGGCGATGTCCTGCACAATGCGGTCCATCCCGGCCGGGGTGTGCCCGCCGTGCCCGGCCACGAACGCAGACACCGCCGAGGCGGCGCCCTTGCGGATCTGCGTCCCGTCCAGGTCCAGCCCGCTCATGCGGGTGCTGGCGCTAAATTCGATCACGGCAAAATCGCCGGTGGCCGCACGGAGCCCGGCGAGATCCTGGCCGGTGATGCCCTGGTCGGCCGCAAGGTCGGCGATTGAGCGTCCTTCCGGGGTCTCATCGGCCAGGCTGGAGAGCCGCGCCGCTTCGGCGAGGGTGCTGTGGCTGACGCCGTCGGCTGGCAGGAAATTGACCGCACGGCGGTTGCCGTAGGTGATGGTTCCGGTCTTGTCCAGCAGCAAAGTGGTGATGTCACCGGCCGTCTCGACGGCCCGGCCGGAGGTGGCGAGGACGTTGTGCTGGACCAGGCGGTCCATGCCGGCGATCCCGATCGCGGGCACGAGAGCGCCAATGGTGGTGGGGATCAGGCAGACCAGAAGCGCCACCAGCACGATCGGTGACGGCGCCGCTGACGCCAGGGCCGCGAACGGGGCCAGCGACATTGTCACGGCCAGGAAGATGATGGTCAATGACACCAGCAGGACGTGCAGCGCGATTTCGTTGGGCGTCTTCTGCCGCACCGCGCCCTCGACCAGCTTGATCATCCGGTCAATGAACGTCTCACCCGGTTCCGCGGTGATGCGGACGACGATCCGGTCCGAGAGAACCCTGGTGCCGCCGGTGACGGAGGACCGGTCCCCGCCCGATTCGCGGATCACCGGGGCCGATTCGCCCGTGATGGTCGATTCGTCGACGCTGGCAAGACCCTCGATGATCTCGCCGTCGGAGGGGATCACGTCCCCGGCTTCACAGATCACCACGTCATTGAGCCGCAGCTCGGTGCCCGGCACCTCTTTGGTGGTGCCGTCAAGGAGCCGGAGCCGGGCCTGCACCCCCTGACGGCTGGCCCGCAGGCTGTCCGCCTGGGCTTTTCCCCGGCCCTCGGCGATGGACTCCGACAGGGTTCCGAACAGGACGGTGAGCCACAGCCACACGGTGATGGCGATGCTGAAGACCGAGGGCCGGACCAGGCAGATCGCGGTACAGAGCACGGCGCCCACCAGCACGGTGAACATGACCGGTGAATGGATCATCTGGCGCGGGGACAGCTTCCGGACCGCCAGCGGCAGGGCGGCCGCGACGCTGGACAGCGTCAGTTTCGCCGGAGCCTTGGTGTGGTGCTTGTGTTCGCCGGGCGTGCCGAGCGGGTTGCCGTCGGCGAAGGTGACCGCAGCGGCGGTGTCCGCGGCTGGTGCCGTGCTGGACGGGGTCATTTGAGCAGTCCTTCTGCGAGGGGCCCCAGGGCAAGGGCCGGGAAATAGCTGAGGGCGGTCAGGATCACGGTCACGCCCAGAAGCAGCGAACCGAAGAGTGCGCCATGGGTGGGAACGGTGCCGGCTGAGGCGGGGATCTTGCCCTGCCTGGCCAGGGATCCGGCCAGGGCGAGCACCAGGGCGATTGGCAGGAACCGGCCCAGCAGCATGGCCAGGCCCAGCATGACCGAGAGGTAGGGCCCGGAGCTGGTGATCCCGCCGAACGCGGAACCGTTGTTGTTCGCCCCCGACGTGAAGGCGTAGAGCACTTCGCTGAACTGGTGCGGACCGGTGGCGGGCGCATTGGCCATGATTTCCGGCAGCAGGACGGTGATACCGGCCAGTGTGAGCACCTGGGTCGGAGTCACCAGGATGTACATGGCCGCGAGCTTCATTTCCTGCGGCCCGACCCTCTTGCCCAGATACTCCGGAGTGCGGCCCACCATAAGGCCGGCGATGAAGACGGCAATAATGGACAGGATCAGCATGCCGTAGAGCCCCGAGCCGGTTCCGCCCGGTGCTACTTCGCCCAGCATCATGTTCACCATGGCCGCCCCGCCGGCCAGCGGAGGCAGGGAATCGTGGGCGACGTTGACGGCGCCGGTGGAGGTCAGGGTGGTGGACGCGGCGAAGATCGCGCTCGGGGCCGCGCCAAAGCGCTGCTCGAAGCCTTCGCCGAGTCCGCCAGCGGCCGCGGTCGCGGTTCCCTGGGCGCCGGCGACGGCCCAGCCGGTCAGGGTGGTGGAGGCCAGCCAGAGGGTGCCCATGACGGCGGCGACCGTGAAGCCCTGCTTCCGGTCCCCGACCATCCGGCCGTAGGCATAGGGCAGGGCCGAGGGAATCAGCAGGATCAGGAACACCTGGAAGAGGCTGATCACCGCATTCGGGTTTTCGAAGGGATGCGCGGAGTTGGCGTTGAAGTAGCCGCCTCCGTTCGTGCCCAGGACCTTAATCGCTTCCTGCGAGGCGACCGGACCGCCGGGAATGACCTGGGAGATGCCGGCGGCCTGGTTGGCCACGTCGGCGGACCAGAAGTTCTGCACCACGCCGCCCAGGACCAGCACCACGGCGCCGACGAACGCGAGCGGCAGCAGCACCCGGAAGGAGGTACGGGTCAGATCGGTCCAGAAGTTGCCCAGGCGCTCCGTCCTGGTACGCACGATGCCGCGGATGAGCGCGACGGCGACCACGATGCCGACGGCGGCGGAGAGGAAGTTCTGCACCGCCAGCAAGGACATCTGCACAAAGATGCCGACCGTGGCCTCCGGCACGTAGGTCTGCCAGTTGGTGTTGGTGACGAAGGATATCGCCGTGTTCATGGCCACCCACGGGTCCACGCCCGTCAGGGAACCGGCGCCGGGCAGGAGTCCCTGGACCCGCTGCAGACCGAACACCACCAGGATGGATACGACGGAAAACGCCAGGACGCTGCGAAGGTACACGGACCACCTCTGGTCCGCTCCCGGGTCGATCCCCGCCAGCCGATAGAACAGCCGCTCCGGCCTGCTGTGCGTGGTTCCCTCAAAGACGTGGGCCAGGTAGATGCCCAGCGGCTTGTGCAGGGCCGCGAGGACCAGGACCAGCGCCGCCACCTGGATAACAAAGGATGCAGTGTTGAACGTCATTGTCCGCTCACCACTTCTCGGGCCGGATCAGGGCAGCGAGCAGGTAGCCAAAGAGGCTGAGCCCGGCCAGGAGCAGCACCAGCCACATCACCGCATCGACGCTCATTGCCCGTCCTCCGGCCTTTCGCCGGTCCCGCCGACCACTCTGGCCAGGAGGTGGCCAACCCACATCACGAACCCCATGGAGGCCATGAGGATTCCGATAACAGCCGCATCGGCCATTGCACGTTCCTTTCATCTGCGCCCCGGTTGCGGGACTAAACCCAGTCAAGTCCTGCGAAGAGTCGAAAGAGCCGGGCCTGATGAATCCCTAACGCCGTTGGGTTGGATCTTGACGGATCCTTGACGCCCGCCGCCCGATGCCCCGACGCACCCGCCGTCAAGGATTCGTCCAGATCGGCACGCCATGACCACCCTGCATGCCGCAGATCCGCGGCCACGAGTCGGACACGGATTCGGACCCCGCGGGCCGGATCGAGGGCGCACGCCGCCTGCTGACCACGGCCGCCGTCATCATGAGTGCCTTCCTTGTCACCACGAGCTTCACCACCGTGGTGCTCATTCCTGAACAGGAATTCCAGCCGGGCGGCCAGGCGAACGGGCGTGCCCTGGCCTTCCTCGCACACGAATACCTGGGCGCAGGCTTCGGCACCGTCTATGACCTCAGCACCATTGCCATCCTGTGGTTTGCTGGCGCCTCAGCCATGGCCGGGCTCCTGAACCTCGTTCCCCGCTATCTGCCCCGGTACGGCATGGCCCCGGAATGGGCCCGTGCTGTCCGACCGCTGGTCCTGGTGTTCACCCTCGTGGGGTTCCTGATCACCTGGCTGTTCGATGCCGACGTCGACGCCCAGGGCGGCGCCTATGCCACCGGCGTCCTGGTCCTCATGACGTCCGCGGCGATCGCCGTAACGTTCTCCGCGCGGAGCAAGAGGCAACGCAAGCGCAGCGTCGGGTTCGGGACAATCGCCGTCGTCTTCGTCTACACCACGGTGGCGAACATCTTCGAGCGGCCCGAAGGCATCCGGATCGCCGCGCTGTTCATCCTCGGGATCATCGTCATCTCCCTGCTCTCGCGCATCCGGCGCTCCTTCGAGCTCCACGCCACGCGCGTGCGGATGGACACCCCTGCACTGGAATTCCTGGCCGCCAACGAAACCGGACCCATCGCGATCATCGCCCACGAACCTCTCCGGCTGAGTGCTGGGGCGTACGGGGACAAACTGACATCGGCCGTTGAGGTCAGCCACCTGCCGGTGGACTACCAGGCTTTGTTCCTCGAAGTGGTGGTGGACGATTCCTCGGACTTCGAAACCGAACTGGAGGTCCGCGGTATCACCCGGCACGGCTACCGGATCCTGGAGGTGCATGGTCCCGTGGTGCCGAACACCATCGCCTCGGTCCTGCTGCATATCCGCGACGTGACCGGGCTGATGCCGCACATCTACTTCCGCTGGACGGAGGGCAACCCCGTGACAAACCTGCTGCGCTTCCTGGCCTTCGGGGAAGGCGAGATCGCCCCGGTCACCCGTGAGGTGCTGCGCGAGGCAGAACCCGACGTCGCGCGGCGGCCCTGGGTCCACGTCGGCTGAACACCGCGGCTGAAGAACGCGGCTGCGGATCCGGCCCCCACAACAAACGCCCCTCCCGAGGAATCCTCGAGCGGGGCGTTTGTGGTCTTGGGGGAAACGGTCCCGGCCGGCTGGCCGGGGCTGCTATCCGGTGTACTTAGAGCGGGCGGATGTTCTCAGCCTGCGGGCCCTTCGGACCCTGGGTGACGTCGAACTCGACCTTCTGGTTCTCGTCCAGGGAGCGGTAGCCGCTGCTGGCGATTGCCGAATAGTGGGCGAAAACGTCGGCCGACCCGTCATCCGGGGCGATGAAGCCAAAACCCTTTTCGGCGTTGAACCATTTAACTGTGCCTGTAGCCATGCCATATCCTTCTGAAATGCTGCTGATCTCCGGCGGCCCTAAGGCCAACGGCTGCGGAGACATTCGTCCGCTGTCCCCCAACGTACGGGTCCGGGGGCCATGGTGCAAGAGGCCGACGGGGGGATTTCTTCACGTTCGCCGGCAATAGTAAGGGCACCATGACAACAATCTCTGTGGTTATCCCCACCCGGAACGACGCCGAGCTGCTCTCGGTTTGTCTGTCCGCGCTTGCCCGCCAGACCCGCCCCGCCGATGAAATCATCGTCGTGGACAACGGAAGCTCGGATAACACGGCGGCGGTCTGCACCGCCGCGGGGGTGCGGCGGATCGCCGTCGACCTCCCGGGGATCGCCGCCTCGACGGCGCACGGTTTCGATGAAGCGCGGTGCGAGTTGCTTGCCCGGCTGGACACAGACTCGGTCCCGCCCGCGGACTGGCTGGAGCGCGTCGCGGCGATCCTTGACGGGGCCGGTCCGCTGTCGGCCGTAACAGGCCCGGGGGATTTTTATGGCGGGAACCGCTTCGCCCGCTGGTTGGGCCGGAACGTCTATATCGCCGGGTATTTTTGGGCCATCGGTTGGCTGCTGGGGCATCCCCCGCTGTTCGGCTCGAACTTTGCCCTGCGCTCCGGGGTCTGGGCGCGGATCCGCGGCAAAGTCAGCCGCGGCCTGCCGCCGGTCCATGATGACCTCGACATCTCCTACCAGATCCCGCCCGAGGTGACGGTGATCCTGGAGCCCACCTTGCGGGTAGGCGTCTCGGCCCGGCCGTTCGAGGGCTGGCAGTCCGTCGGCCACCGGCTTTTGATGGCGTGGACCACCTTCGGCGTCGAGTTCGCCAAGGAGCGGCCCGGACGGCGTCGGCGGCGCCGGCGGCGATGGGAACGGCAACACCCGCGTCAGACGGCCGCGTAGAGCGCGATCAGGTCACGGCTCATCTGGTACGGGGACGTCTCGCTCGGGCTGTGGCCGCCCCGGTACACCGCAATCCGGGCGCCGATCGACTGCGCGAAGGCCCGGTGCAACGCGAGCGGCCAGAGGTCATGTTCGCCGACGGCAACGAACTTCGGCAGCGATGCGGCGGCCAGCGCCGCCCTGAGATCGGGTGCGTGTTGCATGAGCCCGAGAATGTCGCGCACGGAGGCCCGGCGGGTGAAACGGAACCTCGAGTTCACAAAACGCATGCGGTTCCGGTCAACCCCGATGACGTTGCAGCGGATGCCCCAGATCATCAGTGCGGCGCCGACGCGGCCGTTGACGCACGTACTCAACCTGCCGATCTTGCTGATTCCCCGGAAACTGTGGCCAGGCTCCGGGGGGCAGCTGATCAGCGTCAGGCTGCTGAACTTCTCCGGCCGCCGGGAGAAAGCCAGTTGCGCCACGATCGCGGCGAAGGAGTAGCCGACCACATGCGCGGGCCCCTCCTCGGCGTCGAGCATCGCGACCAGGTCGTTGCTGAACAGCTCGTAGTCGTAGTGCGCCCGGGGCGGAACGAGGTTCTCCGGCCCGGCGGCCGCCGACTCGTACTGGCCGGCGATGTCGCAGCTGAGGACTGAGTAGCCGGCCGCTGCGAGCTCGGGCAGCATGAGGACAAAATCTTCCTTGGACCCGGTTGCCCCGGGGATCAGCAGCACCCTGGGGTTGCCGGGGGTGCCCATGGACAGGGTGGCCAGTGGTCCGCTGGGGGCATCGAACGTGCCCCGCGTGGCGCCGGCAGGCACGGCGGCCCAGTCGACGTCGTTCAGGGCGGCGTCCCGGCGGGCGGCTTCGTCAACCAGCGCCGATCCGAAGCCCTCGGGGTCCCGATCGTCCTGCGCGTCGCCGTCAGCAGCCACCATGGACTAAACATAGCCCTGAACGGGTGCGGCCGGGCCGGATCCGGCCGGAGTGGCGGCGCTCAGGCCACCTTGCGCACGAAAGCATGGATCCGGCGGTACACTTCCTGCGATTCCGGGTAGCGGAAGTTCTGTTGCCAGGTGTGTTCGGTGTTGGCGCTTGCCCAGCCGTAGATGAGGCTGTCCACCGGGACGGAGTGTTCGCGCAGCCGGGCAATGAAGTTCATGTTGGCGGCGTAAAAGTAGTCGCGCTCCGAAGTAGTCACGAAGACCGGCGGGAAGCGCGAATCCAGCCATTCGATGGGTGAGAGAAAGCCTGCGCCCCTGCGGAGGGCTTCCAGCCTGCCTGGGCCGGCAAAGCCGGCGCCAAACCAGCCGCGAAAGCCGGGGCGCAAACCCCCGCCGATGCCGCGGCTCCCGCCGCCGGTGCGGCGGACGGGCAGCAGCATGCGGATGAAGTTCAGGCTCAGCACGAAGCCCTTGTCGAAGAAGACGGAGAAGTCCACCACACTGCAGTGCTGGACCAGGCCCTTGAAATCCGACGCCGGCACAGCCGGCGTCAAGCCGTGGTGCCGTGCCAGTTCCGGCCGGAAGCTGGCCGCGGTCAGTAGCGCCGCGATCTGGCCGCCGGCGGAGTCGCCGCCGAGCACGATCCGTGATCCGTCGCCCCCGTAGCCGGCGACGTTTTGCCGGACCCAGGCGAGTGCGGCGTTGGCGTCCGCCAGAACGTGGGCCATCTGGAATCGCGGCGCCTTCCGGTAGTTCACGTTGACCACCACCATGCCGCCCTGGGCCTGGCTCGCGCAGTACTTGGTCAGCGAGGACTTGTCCCCGGACGTCCAGCCGCCGCCGTGGAAGTACACGTAGACCGGCAGCGGTCCTGCCGGGCCGGATTCGGCGGCTGAGGTGCCCTCGGAAGGATGCGGGGTGATGACGTCGAGGCGGTGCGCCCGGATCCCGTCGCCCACGAAATCAATGTCGTGGAAGTATTCGACGCCGGTAATCGGGTCGACGTTGAAGCGTGCGTTCTCGCTGGCCTTCACCGAGTGCATCAGCAACCGCCAGGTCCACACCGGAACCCGGCGCAGGACGTTCCTCGCCCTCCGGGCCAGGGCGGAAGTGCCCCCGGGCTGGTGCGGCTGTTGAACCGGCAACTCGTGGTGCATTGGCTGGTAAGCCGCTGAGGTCATGGTCCCATTCTATCTGGCACAACTGTGCTAGAGCTGTGGGCCGGTCATGGCGCAGCGCGAAGGGCCTCATAGTCCAGCAAGGATTGCCGGGCATAGCTGAACGACCAGTCGACAACAGCCTCGGTGCCGTCATCCGATTTACCCAGGTAGCCGAGGATCTGGCCTGCGGCGGGGCTTTGCGCGTGGGCGCGTGCGAGCAGCAGCGCGCACGTGCGGACGTAGTCGAAGAACGGGACGAAGTCGAGCCCCGCGAGGTCGATCGATCCTTTCATGTCATGGAACTGGCGCACGTAGTAGTCGCGTCCGCCGTTCTGCAGGTGGCCGAGGAAAGGATCCGACACGGCCTGCAGCACCCGTTGGAGCTGGACCACGCGGTTACCCTGACCATGCTCTGCCACAGCCTGCGCGCTGCTGCCCGGCTGCGCGATGCCGCCGTAGCGCTGCAGCACTGACTGCCCGGCCTCTTTCACCTGGAGCAGCAGCGGATCCCCATCGGGGGACTGCAGCAACTGCAGGAAGCAGCGGGTTCCGACGCTGCCGACGCCGACCACGCGGCGGGCCAGATCGGTGGGGGTGTACTGGGCCAGGACGGTGCGGACGTCGAGACTGACCGTGCGGCGATATTCGGCGAACAGGCGCGGTACCACGTCGGTGTTCTGCACGGGCGCAGTCGTCATTTCCGGCGGACGTTCCACGAAACGCAGGCGGCCGTCGTCGTCCAGCCGCGTGGTGCGGCGCACGGCCCGCTGGCCGGTGCGCTTCGTGGCCGCGCTGATCGCGTGGTGCAGCACCTTCCGGGCATCCGGGCTCAGAAGGCTGCGGGCGAATTTGAGGTTGCTATGCATGTAGAAGCGCTCGTACGGGTTTCGTTCCAGCATCGTTCTCAGTGCGCCGCGGTAAGCCCTGACGGTGCGTTGTGCTGCTTTTCGCACCTCGCGTTCGGTGTACTCGGCGTGAATTCCGCCGACCACCACGCTCGTGACGAGCCGTTTGAGGTCCCAGTCCCACGGGGCCGCGCCGGCCTCGTCGAAGTCGTTGAGGTCGAAGACGAGTTTGCGTTCCGGTGAGGCATAGAAGCCGAAGTTGCTGATGTGCGCGTCGCCGCATGCCGCGACGATGATTCCCGAGTGCGGGTCGCGGGCGAGGTCCATGGCCATCAGCCCGGCCGTCCCCCGGTAGAACGCGAAGGGGTTCTCGAGCATGCGCTCCATGCGCAGGGGCACCAGATCCTGATCGCGGTCTTCGTTCTGTTCGCGGATGTGGGCGACGGCGTCACGCGGTGCCGTGCTCCGATCGGCCAGGGCACTGCGCGGCGTGGTCTTGCGCAGTTGGCGACCGCGGGCGTACGCATCCGCACGGCTCAACTGCCGCTCGTCGCGGTCCGGAGCGGGCGAGGACTCGGCAGGCATGAGGTCATTCTGGACGCTCCCACCCGGTTCCGCAACAGGCCGCGTTGACCCGGACGATCAGGGCCGGCCGGCCCCGGCCGGGTCCGCTCAGGGAGTCAGCAGGACCTTGATGGCGCGCCGTTCGTCCATGGCGCGGTAGGCCTCCGGGGCTTCCTTCAGCGGCATCACGACGTCGAAGACCCGGCCCGGATTAATGGTTCCGGCGAGCACGTCCGCGAGCAACTCGGGGATGTAGGTCCTGGCCGGGGCCATGCCGCCGGCGATCGAGATGTTCGTGTCGAACAGGAACCGCAGCGGGGCCTCCGCGCCGCCTGTGGGGACGCCGACAAAGCCGAGGGCGCCGCCCGGGCGGACGCTGTGCAGGGCCTGCTCCATCGATTCCTTGGTTCCCACGCACTCCAGCACGGAGTCTGCCAGCACGCCGCCGAGCAGTTCGCGGACCTTGGCCACGCCGTCGTCCCCACGTTCGGCGACGATGTCGGTGGCCCCGAATTCGCGGGCGATCGCCTGCCGGTCGGCGTGCCGGGACATGGCGATGATCCGCTCGGCCCCGAGGCGCTTGGCGGCGAGCACGCCGCAGAGCCCGACGGCGCCGTCGCCGACCACAACCACTGTCCGGCCAGGGCCCACCTTCGCGGCCAGGGCGGCGTGGTGTCCGGTGGCCATCACGTCGGAGAGTGTGAGCAGGCTGGCGCGCAGGGCGTCGTCCGGATCGGTGACGCCGGGGACCTTGACCAAGGTGGACTCGGCGAGCGGCACACGGACCGCCTGGCCCTGCCCGCCGTCGATGCCCAAGCCGGTGTCATCCTTGCCGCCCCAGCCCGCCAGGTGATCGCAGGCCACGGTGACGCCGTCCAGGCACTGGGGGCACTCGCCGCAGCTGACTACGAAGGGCGCGATCACGAAGTCGCCCACGGCGAGGGTCGTGACGCCGTCGCCGATGCTCTCAACCGTCCCGATGAACTCGTGTCCGATCGCTGACGGTTCGTGTGTGGGCTTGACGCCACGGTAGGGCCACAGATCCGAGCCGCAGACGCAGGAGGCGGTGACTTTCACGACGACGTCCGTGGGCAACTGGACCGTGGGGTAGCCTCGGTCTTCGACCCGGATGTCGCCGGGGCCGTGGATGATGGTGGCGCGCATGGGGGCTCCTCAAGTTGTGCGTGGGCTTGTACGCAAGTTTAGTCCCGTGGCATGCCGGCCACGTATGCGAGGAAAAGCAACGCGGGGTCAGATCTGGCCCATTAGGACCCCCGGCATGGGCCGTACCTGACCCCGCGTTGCCTTAGACGGCCTCGAGCACGCTGACGTAGTTCGCGATGCCCACCCCGCCCATGTTCTGCACGGCGGCCCGGCGTGCGTTGCCGAGCTGCATGTCGCCCGCCGTGCCGGTGAGCTGCATTGCCGCGATGACGTGCTGGGATACTCCGGTGGCACCGACCGGGTGGCCCTTGGCCTTGAGTCCGCCGGAGACGTTGACGGGCAGCTTGCCGTCCTTGAAGACCCAGCCTTCCTCGAGGGCACGGGCACCCTGGCCGGGTTCGGTCAGTCCCATGGCCTCGTACATCAGCAGTTCGGCGATGGTGAAGCAGTCGTGCACCTCGGCGAAGTCCAGGTCCTCCAGCCCGACGCCGGCCATTCCCAGCGCGCGCTGCCAGGAGGCGCGGGTCGCGGCGAAGGCGGTGGGGTCGCGGCGCGCGGCGGGGAAGAAATCGTTCGCCTGGCCGAAGCCGGCGAGCCGGACCGGGGCCGTGGCCCCTCCCGTGGGGGAGACGCTGAGCACGACGGCGGCGGCGCCGTCGGACACGGGTGAGCAGTCGGTGCGGCGCAGCGGATCGGCCACCATGGGGTTCTTGTCCGAGACCGTCTGGCAGAACTCCTCGCCGAGGTCCTTGCGGAGCTGGGCATAGGGGTTGTCCACGCCGTTGCGGTGATTCTTCGCCGCGATGGTGCCCAGGACATCCGAGAGGTTCCCTGCGCCAGTCTTCCCTGTGCCAGCGCCGTAGCGCTTCTCGTAGTGCTTGGCGACCTCGGCGAACAGGCCGGTGAACCCGGTGCTGGAGGCTTTGCCGGCCGTGTCGTAGTCGGCGCCGAGCAGGGCCGCGCCCACGACGTCCGCGCCGGCCTGGGTCATCTTTTCTGCGCCGATCACCAGTACGGTCTTCGCGGTGCCGGCCAGCAGCGACTTGGTGCCCTGCTGGAAGGCCGCGGAACCGGAAGCGCAGGCGTTCTCGACCCGGGTGGACGGGACGTTGGCGAGCTGGTCCGAGACCTGCAGCGCGAGTGAGGACGGGAAGGCCAGCGGCATCATCCCGGAGTTGAACTGGCCCAGATAGATCTCGTCGATCTGGCCCGGCTCGATGCCGGCGTTGCCGATCGCCTCGCTGGCAACCTGCACGATCAGGGATTCGAGGGTCTCGTCGGTGAGCTTGCCGAAGCGGCTGTGGCCCCAGCCGGTGAGCAAGACATCCTTGCCGAACTGTTCTTTCAGGCTCATGCCGTGGCTCCTTCGAGCTCCAGCGCGACGTCGAATTCGGCTTCGGTTTTTTCGCGGATTTCCTCGACGGTGACGCCCGGCGCAAGGCGGGTCAGCGTCAGCCGCCGTACGCCGCCTGGTTCTTGTTCATGCTTCACCAGGTCAAACACCGCGAGGTCGCTGATGATCCGGTCCACGCAGCTCAGGCCGGTGAGCGGCAGGGTGCATTCCGTGACGATTTTGGCGGTGCCGTCCTTGGCGTTGTGCTCGGTCAGGACCACCACGCGCGGCGTGCCGGCCACGAGGTCCATGGCGCCGCCCATGCCCTTGACCATCTTGCCGGGGATAGTCCAGTTGGCGAGGTCGCCGGCGCCGGAGACCTGCATGGCGCCGAGGATGGCGACCTTGACGTGCCCGCCGCGGATCATGCCGAAGGAGGTGGCGGAGTCGAAGATGCTGCCGCCGGGCAGGACCGTGACGGTCTGCTTGCCGGCGTTGATGAGGTCGGCGTCTTCCTCGCCCGCATAGGGGAAGGGGCCCATGCCAAGCAGTCCGTTCTCGCTCTGCAGGACGACGCGGACGCCCTCGCGCAGGTTGTTGGCGACCAGCGTGGGGATGCCGATGCCGAGGTTGACGTAGTCGCCGTCGCTGAGTTCTTCGGCCGCGATGGCAGCCATTTCATTCCGGGTCCAAGCCATGATGATTCTCCTCAGAAGTCTTTAGGTGCAGTTCAGGCGGAGACGACGGCGGCAGTGGCGCCGACCGTGTCCGGCCGGGGGCGTACAGTCCGCTGTTCGATGTCCTTGACCCGGCTGCTGGCCTGCACGAGGCGCTGGACAAAGACGCCGGGGGTGGTGATGTGGTTGGGGTCGAGGGCGCCGGGTGCGACGATCACCTCGGCCTCCGCCACGGTCACGAGGCCGGCAGTAGCCACGACGGGGTTAAAGTTCTGCGCCGTGTAGCGGTAGATCAGGTTGCCGTCGGTGTCCGCGGTGTGGGCGTGGACCAGGGCGACGTCGGCCTTGATGGCCCGTTCCTGGACGAATGTCTCGCCGTCGAACTCCGCGAGCGGCTTGCCTTCGGCGACGAGGGTGCCGACACCGGTCTTGGTATAGAAGGCCGGGATGCCGGCGCCGCCCGCGCGGAGGCGCTCGGCAAGCGTGCCCTGCGGGGTGAACTCCACCTCCAGCTTGCCGGCAAGATACTGCTCGGCGAAGAGTTTGTTCTCGCCCACATAGGAGGCGATGACCTTGCGGACCTGGCCGGCTTCAATCAGTACGCCGAGACCTTTGCCGTCCACGCCCATGTTGTTGGACACCACCGTGAGGTCCTTGACGCCCGAATCGCGCACGGCCTCGATCAGGTCAGCCGGGATGCCGCTCAGGCCAAAGCCGCCTACGGCGAGCGTCATGCCGTCCCGCAATACGTCCTGCAGCGCCGCGGCCGCTCCGGATTTCAGCTTTGACATCGCATCTCCTCATTGAGCCGTTGACGCAATCCACTTTGTGGACTGCTCCTCTGATGTTGGAGCCTACGGTGCCAAAAAGTAGCCTGTCAACGGATACTTTTTGTATCCAGAGTGCCGTTTTTACAGTGTGGACGCTAAGCTGGAGTCCGTCCACAATGTGGATACATTGGGCAGGTTTTTCGAATTTTGAGGATAAAAGATGAGTTCACCGCCGGTCCGCGGCGCCCAGGTCGTCAGCCGAGTCGCCTCCTTGCTGCGCATTGTCGGGCGGAAACCGGGGGGGTCCGCCCTGATGGAGCTGGTCCGCGAATCAGGGCTGACCCGCCCCACAGTGCACCGGCTGCTCAGCTCGCTTGCCGCGGAGGGGCTCCTGGACCAGGTACCGGGCGGCAACTGGGTGCTGGGCCCGGAGATTCTGCTGCTGGGATCGGTGGCCTCGGCGCGCTTCCCGCTCGAGGACATCGCCAGGCCCAGTCTCCGCCGGCTCGCCGAGGAAACCGGCGAAAGCGCGTTCTTCTCGATCCGCCGCGGTGCCGAGACGGTGTGCCTGCTGCGCGAGGAGGGCAGCTTCCCGGTGCGGTCCTTCGTGCTGCACGAGGGCGTCCGCTTTCCGCTGGGCGTCGCGTCCGCCGGGACCGCGATCATGGCGTTCCTGCCGGCGGACGAGCAGGAGGCGCTGCTGGCGGAATGGGCCACCCATGCGGGCGAATTCGCAGGAGCCCACACCGAGGCCCTGGTCCGCGCCAACTTACTGGCAACCCGGCAGGCAGGCTACTCCGTGAACCCGGGGCTGGTCCTGGAAGGCAGCTGGGGGATGGGAGCAGCCGTCTTCGACCAGCGCGGCCGCCCGGCCTGGGCATTGTCGCTGACCGGCATCGAGCCGCGCTTCCGGGAAGACCGCAGGGATCAACTTGGACGGGTGCTGATGGAGGAGGCGCACCGGATCTCCACCCTCCTGGGGGGCGTCCGGTAGGCGTTCCGGCCGGGTCAGCCCAGCCCAGCCGGCCCGGCCGGACCTGCGCTGGCTGAGTCTCTTACTTCCACCAGGTGTCGAAGATGGTGACCGGGACGGTGCGCTTGTGCCGGGTCCGAAGGTATTTCTGTTCGATCAGCTCGGCTGCGGCTTCGGGGATATCGCGGCCCTCGAGGTAGTCGTCGATCGTGTTGTAGCTGAGGCCCAGTTCGTCCTCGTCGGTACGGCCGGGCTGGCCGTCTAGGAGGTCGGCTGTGGGGACCTTTTCCCAGATCCGGGCCGGGGCGCCCAGTTCGGCGAGCACGGCGCGGTTCTGGCGCTTGTTCAGTCCGAACAGCGGCAGGATGTCAGCGCCGCCGTCGCCGAACTTGGTAAAGAAGCCGGTGACTGATTCCGCGCCGTGGTCAGTGCCGATGACCAGATAGTTGTGCTCGCCGGCGAGGGCGTACTGCGCGATCATGCGGGTGCGGGCCTTGGTGTTGCCCTTGTGGAAGTCGGAGATTCCGTTGCCCACGGTCTTCTCGAATTCGTCCTCGAAGCCATCCACTGCGGCGGAGATGTTGAATGTCCACTCGGTCTTGGCCTGGATGAAGTCCAGGGCAGCCTGGGCGTCGTCCTCGTCGTGCTGTACTCCATAGGGCAGGCGGACGGCGACGAAGTTGGCGTCCACCCCTTCAGCTGCCAGCTCGTCGACAGCAAGCTGGGCCAGCCGGCCGGCGAGGGAGGAGTCCAGCCCGCCGGAGATTCCAAGGACAAATCCCTTGGTGTGGGTTGCCTTCAGGTAGTCCTTGAGGAACGTGACGCGTTTGCGCACCTCCCCGGCGGCGTCTATCCGGGGCTGCACGCCCATTTCTTCGATGATCTTCGCCTGAAGTTCGCGCATGTCATTAAGCCTAGTCAGTGGTGTCAACCTTGCTCAACCGTTGAACCGGGACCATCGCCGCCGCGGCGCTTCCTGACGACCGCTGCGCACATCGCCGCGCGCTACGCGGATTCCCGTAGCGCAAGGTTTTTCGCGCCGCGCCAGCCCGAAACAGCCGCGAAAAACCTCTCCCACGGCGACCCTTAGCAGGCGTACCGTGGGGCCATGGAGACGACAGGGTGTGTGGTGGTGGGCGGCGGCCCGGCCGGCATGATGCTGGGGCTGCTGTTGGCGCGGGCCGGGGTGCGGGTGACGGTGCTGGAGAAGCACGCGGATTTCTTCCGGGACTTCCGTGGCGACACCGTCCACGCCTCCACGATCCGGCTGATCGACGAGCTGGGCCTTGGCGAGGAATTCCGCCGGCTTCCGCAAAGCCGGCTGACCAACGTCGCCTTCCCGGTGCCCGGCGGCCCGCCCGTGACCATGGGCAACTTCGATGCGCTGCCCGCCCCCTACAACTACGTGGCCATGATGCCCCAATGGGACTTCCTGAACTTCCTGGCTGCCGCCGCCGCCCAGGAACCCTCCTTTGAGCTGCGCATGAACCACACTGCCAAGGCCCTCGTCCGCAACGGCGGACGTGTCACCGGCGTGCACTACGTGAACGCGGACGGCGCCGGGGGCGAACTCCGCGCGGACGTGGTGATTGCCACCGACGGGCGCCATTCCACCCTGCGCCGCGAGGCAGGCCTGGCCCCCAAGGAGTACCCGGTGCCGTTCGACACCTGGTGGTTCCGGCTGCCGCGCCATGCCTCCGAGCAGGGAGCGGTGGCCGGCATCGTGCCGGCGTTCGGCCGCGGCGAGGCCCTCCTGGCCCTGTACCGCAACGACTACTTCCAGATGGCCTACCTCGCGCCGAAAGCCGCGGGCGCGCGGATCCGGGCCGAGGGAGTCGAGGGATTCCGACGCCGGATAGCGGCCCTCCGCCCGGATCTCGCGGACCGGGTGGACGCCATCGTCTCGCTGGAGGATCTTCACTGGCTGGACGTCCGGCTGGACCGGCTGCGCGAATGGCACATCAACGGGCTGCTTTGCATCGGGGACGCCGCGCACGCGATGTCCCCGGCCGGCGGGGTCGGAATCAACCTCGCCATCCAGGACGCCGTCGCCGCCGCTGCTGGGCTGGCCCCGGCGCTGCTCCGGGGCCGGGTGCCCCGCGCCGATTTGGCGAAAGTGCAACGACGGCGGCGGCTGCCCACCGTCGTCGTACAGACCGCCCAGCGGATGATGCACAAGGTGCTGTTCGAACCGATCATGACGGGAAAACGGTCCGGGGCCCCGGCGGCCCTGTTGTTCCTGGCGGGGCATATCCCGGCAGTCGGACGCGTGCTGCCGCGGTTCATCGCCTTCGGTCCACGGCCGGAACACGCGCCGGCGTTTGCACGGCGCGCCCCCCAGCATTCAGGGCCGGGCTGAGGGTGACGCCGACGAGGTCCCGGAGCTGGGCCCCGGACGGGCTGGCTGGGAATAAGGCACCGGCCAGCCACTAAACTGGGTCCCATGACTGCCATCAGTGACCCCGCGGCCGACGCTGCCGCCGCCCGTGCCCGCCTGCTGGAACTGATCAAGGAACTGGCCGTCGTGCGCGGCAAGGTCATTCTCTCCAGCGGTGCCGAAGCCGACTACTACATCGACCTGCGCCGGATCACGCTGCACCATGAGGCCTCAAAGCTGGTCGGACAGGTCATGCTCTCGTTGCTGGCCGATGCCGGCATCGACTTTGAGTGCGCGGGCGGGCTCACCATGGGTGCCGACCCGGTGGGTACCGCCGTGATGCATGCCGCCGTCGAGGCCGGACGCCCCGTGGATGCTTTCGTGGTCCGTAAGGCCCAGAAGTCCTACGGCATGGGCCGCCAGGTGGAGGGCCCCTCGGTCGTGGGCCGCCGCGTGCTCGTCCTTGAGGACACCTCCACCACCGGCGGCTCCGCGCTGGCCGCCGTCGAGGGTGTCCGCAAAGCAGGCGGCAACGTTGTCGCCGTCGCCGTGATCGTGGACCGTGACACCGGCGCCAAGGAAAAAATCGAGGCCGAGGCCGGCGTTCCCTATCTCTTCGCCTTCGGAAAAGGCGAGCTCGGGCTCAGCTAGGCCATTCGTCCTGCAGCGGAAGTGTGTGGACCGTGGGTTGGCCGTGTTTTATCATGTTCAGATATCCACCAGACCCCCGGAGACCATCCGCCATGCTCCTTCCCGAAGAATTCCTCGGAAGTAAACCCCTCAGCACCGTCGACCAGATCCAGAACCTCATCCTGGACAGCGCCGATTTTGAGGAATTCCTCAATGAGCTCGCGCGTTTCTCCGCGCATCAGGTGGCCGGTGCCGGCGACGACGCCCTGTGCGGCATCACGCTGCTGCGGGACCGCAAGGCCGCCACGATCGGCTGGAGCAGCGACTCCGCCCGCGAAGTGGACGAAATCCAGTACTCCTTGTCCCAGGGCCCCTGCCTGACCGCAGCCAAGGAGGAACGCGAAGTGTACGTCCCGGACCTCTTTGACGAGGACCGCTGGGGCCCCGACTATGCCAACGCCGTTGCTTCGCACGGGCTGCGTTCGGTGCTGTCCGTGCCGTTCCACCTTCAGGGCGACGCGCAGGCCGCCCTAAACCTGTACTCGGATGTGCCGCACAAGTTCGACGGCGACGTGGCCGCCCGCGCCCGCGGCTACACCCGGCAAATCTCGCAGGCGCTGCGGCTCGCCGTCCGCTTCTCCCTGCACACGGACAGCGCCACGAACCTGCGCGCGACGCTCGAATCACGCACAGTGATCGACATGGCGATCGGGATCGTCATGGCCCAGAACCGCTGCAACCAGGAATCGGCCGTCAGGATCCTTACGGACGCATCCAGCAACGGCAACGTGAAACTGCGCGACATCGCCGCCTCGCTGGTCCAGTCGGTGGGCGGCGCGGCCACGCGGACGCATTTCCAGGAACCCGGGCACAAAGAAGCGGTCTGAACCGGCTGCTGATCCGGGGGCGGCATATGACTTGTGCCTCTCGGATGTTGCCGTTACGCTGGGTGAGGTTGAGCCGTCGGCCATAGACACCCTTTTTTGGAGTACCTATGGACCAGTCACTGCAAGCCCACGTCAAACTCGACATCGACGCAGATGTTGTCAGGATCGACGTCCGGGGGAGCCTCACGCAGGCCTCCCGAACCTCCCTGATGCGGCTCATCCAGCGCGTCCGCCGGATGGGCATCACTTCCCACATCACTGTTGACCTCGGCCGCGCGGCTTTCGTTGAATCTTTGGCCCTGGCCGGACTGCGCAACGACCTCAATATGATCGACGGCGGTGCGGCGCAGGCCGAGGTCGCCGGTGGCCTGCCGGCCGGAAGCGGTGTCTCCCTTGAGCTGAACCCGCACAGCTTCCACCCTGCCGCCGTGCTGCAGAACCTGGACGTCTCGGGCGACTTCACGGCGTCCATCGATTCCAGCAAAACCCGTCCCCTGAGCCGCTTCTCCGACGACGAACTGCTGGCCGCGAGTGACTCAGCGTTCGGCCTGCTGGACAACCCCGCGGTTATGGCACGCTCGGAACTCCTGGCCAGCTATGACGAAATCGGCCTCGAAATCAGCCGCCGCTCAGAGGGACCGCAGCCGGAACGCGCTTAGGAAAGGTGGGCCGCCGCGTTCGTACACGGGACTGTGGCTGAGCTGTTATCCGGCGTCGTTCTGTTCCGCGTTCCGCGGTGACTACGGTAGAGGAGTGCCGCGTGAGACGGAAGCAGATGAGGTGGGCGGGTCCCGTGAAGACCCGGCCCGCATGCTCCATCATGCCGCAGGGCTCAGGAGGTTCTCACGGCGCGGTTTCCTGATCGGCGCGGGCTCGGCTTCCGTGCTGGCGGGGGACATGCTCTTCACCCGCAGGGTGCAGGCCGAGCGCCGGGTCAACAAAATACTCCGGGTGCCGGATGACACCGCGGACAAGTACTTCCCCCAGGCCAGCTGGTTCCTGTTTCCCGGCTACAAGACAGGCTGGGAGGAAGGGCAGTGGATTCTGAATGCGCTGCGAGGGGCACTCAACAAACGCGGCCAGCTCGCCGCCGTCGGCTATTCCAATGTGGGCCTGGACATCGACAAGATCGTCATCGCCGTCGTGGAGTACACCCGGGCCCGGAAGCTCAGCACCCTGTACTTTTACGGCCACAGCTTCGGCGGCATGGTGGCAACGCAGGTGGCCGCCCGGCTCCGGGAGCTGCACGGCATAGAGGTGGCGTTCGTCCTGCTCGATTCCAGCCCCAGCAGCAGGTATGACGTCCTGGACCCGAGCTGGTTCGAGGGGGTGGTGTTCCTCTACGAAAACGGCTTCCGCTTCCCCACGGTGCTGCGCGGCGGGTACGAGCTCGGCGAGCGGATGCTGCACAAGAACGAACGGAGCTGGGGGCAGGTCCTGGACCAGACGCTGGAGCAGCTCTCGCCGATTGCGCCCTCGAGCGTGCTGATCCAGTCCGAGTCCGCCTACATCTACCACTTCGATCCGCGCCGATTCGCCGGAAAGCTCGGCGGAACCCGGATGGCGTTCATCGGCAACCCGCGGGACGCCACCGTGGACTACGAGTCGGCGCGGGATGCCTGGGGGTTCATCTTCAAGGACAACATGGCCTCCGACTCGCTGCGGACATTCGGCGCCCGCCCGGCTCACGCCAGCCCGGGATGGAGCCCGTTCGTCTACCGGCCCCTCATCGAGGAGCTGCAGGACGAGCTCTTCCCGCTGCCCTCCGGTGGCGGGAAGAGGACCGCGTTCTAGCGCCTGCGCCTTTCCCGGCCGGCCGTTGCGGGCTAGATCTGGTTCTTCAGGTCCGCGACGGAGTTCAGGACCTGGTTCGGCCGGAACGGGAAAGCGGCGATGTCGTCCCGGTGGGTGATGCCGCTGAGGACGAGGACGGTGTGCAGCCCGGCCTCCATGCCGGCGATGATGTCCGTATCCATGCGGTCGCCGATCATGGCCGTGGTTTCGGAGTGCGCGTCGATCTGGTTCATGGCCGAGCGGAACATCATCGGGTTGGGCTTGCCCACAATGTACGGCTCCCGGCCGGTCGCCTTGGAGATGAGCGCGGCGATGGCGCCGGTGGCCGGCATCGGACCGTCCTTCGAGGGGCCGGTGGCGTCCGGGTTGGTGGCGATGAACCGCGCACCGCCCAGGATCAGCCGGATTGCCATGGTGATGGCCTCGAAGGAGTAGGTGCGGGTTTCGCCGAGCACCACAAAGTCCGGGTCCTGATCGGTGAGGATGAAACCGGCCTCGTGGAGCGCCGTCGTGAGTCCTGCTTCACCGATAGTGTAGGCCCGGTTGCCGGACTCCGAGCCGCGCACCTGGTCCTTGAGGAACTGGGCCGTCGCCAGCGCCGAGGTCCAGATGTTTTCCTCCGGAATCTCCAGGCCGGAACTCTTCAGCCGCGCAGCCAGGTCCCGGGGAGTGTAGATCGAGTTGTTGGTCAGGACGAGGAACCGCCGGGAGGTGTCCACCCAGCGCTGGATGAGTTCCGCGGCGCCCGGGATGGGCTGGTTCTCGTGCACCAGCACGCCGTCCATGTCGGTCAGCCAGCACTCTATGTCCTGGCCGCTGCGGTATACCGACGCCCGTGCAGGTACGTCGTCTGAATCGCTTCCGTGGTCTTCGCGCTGGTCATCCATGGTGTCCTCCGCCGTAAGTGTGCCGCTACCTGTGTCCCAGTCTAATGTTGAGGCGTGACTGAACCCGAGACCCCCCGCGAAGCCCCCGCCGAACCACCGGCCGACAACGCGGCCGGGACGGAGACCGGGGCTGAACCCAAACCGGAGGTCGGCGTCGGCCCCTGGGAAGGCGAGCTGCCCCAGGGCGGGCATTGGGATCCGGATCTCCTGGCGGACGGTGACCGCCGCAACGTGGTGGACAGCTACCGCTACTGGAAGCACGAGGCGATCGTGGCGGACCTGGACGCCAAGCGCCACAACTTCCACATCGCCATCGAAAACTGGCAGCACGACATGAACATCGGCACCGTCGTGCGCACGGCCAACGCGTTCCTCGCCAAGGAAGTCCACATCATCGGACGACGCCGCTGGAACCGCCGCGGGGCCATGGTCACGGACCGGTACCAGCACATCCGCCACCACCCCACCGTGGCCGACTTCGTGGCGTGGGCGCAGGGGGAGGGGCTGGCCATCATCGGGATTGACATCTTCCCCGACTCCGTTCCGCTGGAAACCTATGAACTGCCCCGCGACTGCGTGTTGGTGTTCGGGCAGGAGGGGCCCGGACTGACCCCCGAGGTCCACGAGGCCGCCGTGGACACCTTGTCGATCGAACAGTTCGGCTCCACGCGCTCCATCAACGCCGCCTCCGCCGCAGCCATTGCGATGCACGCCTGGATCCGCCGGCACGTCTTCAACCAACTCCCGGGGTAGGGGCTTAGGGCTAGGGACGCCCGGAGCCCGCGCGAGGGGGCACTTCACGGCAGTGTTTCCCCACCGACCCCGACGAGGAGTCCATC
Organism: Arthrobacter sp. SO5; assembly: GCF_020532805.1. Lineage (GTDB taxonomy): Bacteria > Actinomycetota > Actinomycetes > Actinomycetales > Micrococcaceae > Arthrobacter. Next base: position 110,179 of record NZ_MQTQ01000068.1, read on the forward strand.
CTGAGCCTCGGATCTGCCGCGCGCCTCTGGAACGCACCCCTGCCCGGCTGGCTTGAGGAGGACTGGCGCATCCACCTGGCCCGACGCCGGGGCCACAGCAGGCCCCGACGGGTCAACGTCGTGGGGCACAAGCTGGCACTCCGTCCGGATGAAGTAGTGGAGCTCGACGGCGCCCGGCTCACCTCGCCCGCGCGGTCCTGGCTGGACCTGGCCGCGGTCCTCAGCGCCGACGACCTTGTCATTGCCGGCGATTCCCTGGTCTGCGGCCCGACGCCGCCCGAAACGCGGCTCCGCCTGGCGCTGGTCCGGGCCGGGCTGCCTGAACAGGTGCTCAACCACGTGGTCTGGGGTGCGGACCCCTGGGGTGACCACGGTTCTCCCGTTCTGTGGCCCGACGACGGACTTGCCGGCACCCCGGAAGCGAGTATTAAGGCCCCGGTGACCGGAAACACTGCCCCGGCGCGGGAATGGCTAGGATGGTTCCTAGCCGACGAGGTTCACTCCAGGGTCCACCAGCCCGCAGACGAAATTCACTTTAGGAGTCAGCATGCCCATTGCAACCCCAGAGATCTACTCCGAGATGATCGACCGCGCAAAGACGGGCGGCTTCGCATTCCCGGCAGTCAACGTCACGTCCTCCCAGACCCTGAACGCCGCCCTCCGCGGGTTCGCCGAGGCCGAGTCCGACGGGATCGTCCAGGTTTCCACCGGCGGCGCTGCTTACTGGTCCGGCGCCTCCGTCAAGGACATGGTGGCCGGCTCCCTGGGCTTCGCCGCGTTCGCCCGCGAGGTCGCCAAGAGCTATGGCGTCAACATCGCCCTGCACACGGACCACTGCCCCAAGGACAAGCTTGACGGCTTTGTGCTCCCGCTGCTCGCCGCCTCCGAAGCCGAGGTCAAGGCAGGCCGCAACCCGCTGTTCAACTCGCACATGTGGGACGGCTCCGCCGAAACCCTCACCGAGAACCTGCGCATCGCCCGCGAACTGCTGGAGCGCACCGCGGCCGCCAAGATGATCCTTGAGGTCGAGATCGGCACCGTGGGCGGCGAGGAAGACGGCGTCGAGAACGCCATCAATGACAAGCTCTACACCACGGTCGAGGACGCCCTGGCCACCATCGACGCACTCGGCTCCGGCGAGAACGGCCGCTACATCACGGCCCTGACCTTCGGCAACGTGCACGGCGTGTACAAGCCGGGCGGCGTCAAGCTGCGCCCGGAGATCCTCAAGGACATCCAGGAGCAGGTGGGCGCTAAGATCGGCAAAGCCAGCCCCTTCGACCTCGTCTTCCACGGCGGATCCGGCTCCTCCGAGAAGGAAATCGCCGACGCCGTTTCCTACGGCGTGATCAAGATGAACATCGACACCGACACCCAGTACGCCTTCACGCGCCCCGTCGCGGACCACATGCTGCGCAACTACGACGGCGTGCTGAAGGTCGACGGCGAGGTCGGCAACAAGAAGCTCTATGACCCCCGCGTTTGGGGCGCCTCCGCCGAGGCAGGCCTGGCGGCCCGCGTCGTTGAGGCAGCCCAGCAGCTCGGCTCGACCGGCAAGACGTTCTAGGCATGTCCGACGAGTTCCGCAAGAACCTGATGGGCCCCGAGCCCACGCTCCTGCCTGCCGAAACCGAGGTTTACGCCGCTCTGGATGCGGGTCAGGAAGCCCTGGACCTGGTGGAGCAGCACCCCACGTCCTCGCTGCTCTGGGCCGTGCTGGCCGAGGAAGCGTGGACCGAGGGCCGGACAATCGATTCCTACGCCTACTCCCGCGTCGGCTACCACCGCGGCCTGGATTCGCTGCGCCGCAACGGCTGGCGCGGCGTCGGGCCTATCCCGTGGGGGCACGAGCCCAACCGCGGCTTCCTGCGCGCACTGTACTCGCTGGGCCGCGCATCCGCCGCGATCGGCGAGGCCGAGGAGCCGGCGCGGATTGAGAAGTTCCTGAACGACTCCGACCCCACCGCCAAGGCAGCCATCGAAACCGAGAGACGCTGACAGCAACGCGGGGTCACTCACGGCCCGTTCCACCAGGGTGGATGGGCCGTAAGTGACCCCGCGTTGGGGATAAACGACGACGGCGGGCGCTCACCAAAAGGTGGCGC
>NZ_MQTQ01000069.1 GCF_020532805.1 Arthrobacter sp. SO5
GTGACGGCGTGCCTTTTGAAGAATGAGCCTGCGAGTTAGTGTTACGTCGCGAGGTTAACCCGTGTGGGGAAGCCGTAGCGAAAGCGAGTCTGAATAGGGCGTTGCAGTGGCGTGATCTAGACCCGAAGCGAAGTGATCTACCCATGGCCAGGTTGAAGCGACGGTAAGACGTCGTGGAGGACCGAACCCACTTCAGTTGAAAATGGAGGGGATGAGCTGTGGGTAGGGGTGAAAGGCCAATCAAACTTCGTGATAGCTGGTTCTCCCCGAAATGCATTTAGGTGCAGCGTTGCGTGTTTCTTACCGGAGGTAGAGCTACTGGATGGCTAATGGGCCCTACAAGGTTACTGACGTCAGCCAAACTCCGAATGCCGGTAAGTGAGAGCGCAGCAGTGAGACTGTGGGGGATAAGCTTCATAGTCGAGAGGGAAACAGCCCAGACCACCAACTAAGGCCCCTAAGCGTGTGCTAAGTGGGAAAGGATGTGGAGTTGCGAAGACAACCAGGAGGTTGGCTTAGAAGCAGCCATCCTTAAAAGAGTGCGTAATAGCTCACTGGTCAAGTGATTCCGCGCCGACAATGTAGCGGGGCTCAAGTACACCGCCGAAGTTGTGGATTTCAGATGATAGCCAAGCCGCCTCCTTTGTGGGGTTGGTTCAGGCGTCTGGAGTGGTAGGGGAGCGTCGTGTGGGCAGTGAAGTCGCGGTGTAAACCAGCGGTGGAGCCTACACGAGTGAGAATGCAGGCATGAGTAGCGAAAGACGGGTGAGAAACCCGTCCGCCGAATGATCAAGGGTTCCAGGGTCAAGCTAATCTGCCCTGGGTAAGTCGGGACCTAAGGCGAGGCCGACAGGCGTAGTCGATGGACAACGGGTTGATATTCCCGTACCGGCGAAAAACCGCCCATGCTGAACAGGGGATACTAACCGCCCGAAACCTGCC
>NZ_MQTQ01000007.1 GCF_020532805.1 Arthrobacter sp. SO5
GGACATGTCCAGTCTTGGCGCGGGGAATTGGGCAGTTTGGGACTATGTCCATCCGCGGGCCGGGAGGCTGGGCATGCGCCTTTGTGCGGGCCGGGAGGCTGGGCATGCGCCGCGGGGCCGCGGTGCGGCGGGCTGTATCCACCCGGGGTTTAGATGGCGGAAGCCGGGCCGGACCTTACGGTCCGGCCCGGCTTCCGGGTCATTCACTGAGACGCCCGAGGGCGCCGGGAGACAGGGCTTAGATGCCGGCGTCGCGGCTCTCGTTCCGGGTGATGGTCTCGCCGGTGTTGGGGTCGACGACGGAGCGGGTTTCGCTGACCCGGCGGGTGCGGCTGCGGCCCGGGGAAGCCAGGATCAGGGAGGCGACCAGCCCGATCACGCCCACCGCCATCAGGATGTAGCCGATCATGGTCTGGTCAACGTTGGGGATCAATCCGGGGGAGATCGCCCAGGCCAGGATGGCGCCGAGGGCGATGAGGAAGATGGAGGAACCGATTCTCATGACTTGCTCCTTGGTGTCCGGTAGGACGGGTCGCTACTACTAAGCATGCTGTCCAGCGTCACGCTACAGCCCGATCCACGGTGTTTCAACGATCTTGGCTGCGCCTCGCCGGGGATTTCCGCGCAGTGCGGCACGTATTCTTGAAGGGTGTCAGGCGTCAGCACTTTTGAGCGCCCTGCCCCCGCAGTCCACGCAGCCCCCCGCAGTCCCCGCAGTCCCCGCGGTCCTTGCAGTACCCGCAGTCCACACGGAAGCACGGTTTGCAATGTTGGAAGTTCCCCCCAGAGTTGTCATCACCGGACAGGGCGCGGTGACCCCAGTGGGCGGCACTGCGCCCGAGACGTGGGCCGCCCTGGCTGCCGGGCGCTCCGGGATCGCGGCGCTCGACGAGGACTGGGCCCAGGGCCTGCCCGTCAGGATGGCCGGCCGGGTGATGACGGACGTGGCCTCGCAGCTTTCCACCCCCGAATACAAAAGGATGGACCGCTGCGGGCATTTGGCGCTCATTGCGGCCCGGGAAGCCTGGGCCCAGGCCGGCCGCCCGGCCGCCGACCCGGAGCGCCTCGCGGTGGTCATCGGCTCCGGCTACGGCGGCCTGGACACCACCCTGGAGCAGGCCCGGACCCTTGACGCCAGCGGCCCCCGCAGGGTCTCCCCGCATACGCTCACCCGCATCATGGTGAACGCCCCCGCCGCCTGGGTGTCTATGGAGGTGGGCGCCAAGGGCGGCGCGCGGACTCCCGTGAGCGCCTGCGCCTCCGGGGCCGAAGCCATCTCCCAGGCAGCAGACATGATCCGGGCCGGGGCCGCGGACGTCGTGATTGCCGGCGGGGTGGATTCGTGCATCAATGGCCTGATCATCAGCGGCTTTGCACAAATCCGTGCCCTCTCCACGCGCAACGCCGAACCCCAGACCGCCTCGCGCCCCTTCGACCGGGACCGTGACGGCTTTTTGCTGGCAGAAGGCGCTGCGGTCCTGGTGCTGGAACGCGAAGACCACGCCAGGGCCCGCGGCGCGGAGATCCTCGGCGTGGTGGCCGGGACGGCGGTGACGTCCGACGCCGTCGACATCGTCGCCGCTGATCCGGCAATGCAGCGCAGAGTGATGGAAAAGGCCATTGCCGCCGCCGGCCTCACCCCCGGGGACATCGGCCTGGTCCACGCCCACGCGACGTCCACTCCGGTGGGCGATCGCCTGGAGGCCGAAGCCATCAAGGCCACCCTGGGAAGCCAGGTTCCCGTCACATCCACCAAGTCGCTCACCGGCCACCTCCTCGGCGGCGCCGGAGCGCTCGGTGCCATCGTGACGGTCCAGGCATTGCGGACGGGAATCCTCCCGGGAACGCGCAACCTTGAGAACCCGGACGACGCGTGCGGCCTCAACGTCATCCCGGAAACAGCCTCAGGACTGCGGGCGACGGCGGGAATCTCCAACGCCTTCGGCTTCGGCGGCCACAGCACCGCGCTGGTGTTCACCGAAAGCTAGGCTGTCCCCCATGGAGACAGTTGTGTGGTCAAAGCCGGAGCAGGAGCGTCCCGGCACTCCCCTGCTGGTCATGATGCACGGCTACGGCAGGGACGAATCCCGGATGGCGAAGCTCTTCGGTTCGCTCCCGCCGGAGTTCACTTGCGCGGCCCTCCGTGCGCCGAAAGTAATCGGCGACGGCTACGGCTGGTTCCTGCTGGACTATTTCCTGACCCACGACTTCGCGGACGTCATCTCCTCCACCAACGCCGTCTTCGGCTGGATCGAGTCCGTGAAGGCCAATCACAGCAGCGTGAGCCTGCTCGGGTACTCCCAGGGCATGGCCATGGCCAGCACGCTGCTGCGCCTGCGGCCCGCACAGTTCCGGGCCGTCGTCGGGCTGTCCGGGTTTGTCCTGGACAACGAACTCCTGGCCATGAGCGAGTCCTTTGAGTCGCGGCCGCCGTTCTTCTGGGGCCGGGACAGGGACGACGCGGTCATCAATGATGCCGCCACAGAACACACCGAGGAATGGCTCCACGAGAACACCCAGCTCACGGCCCGGACGTATCCCGGCATGGGGCACTCCGTCGCCAAGTCCGAGCTCGTGGATGTCAGCGCTTTCCTGCGCCACTACGTGCTCCGCTGACCCAGCGCCCCTGCAGCAGGGCCACACGGCTTCGATGGTTTATCCACTTGCGTGCGTATTTTGTCAGCGTTTACACTCGAAGGCGGCCCTGTTTGCGGCCTATGACTCCAGGGGGAAGAAAGGGCCGGGCTCCGTGCTTCAGGCTAAGACCCCCCTTGCCGGCCTGTCCCGGCGGCCCTACGCTATCTTCGCCGGCTGCAACGACACGGCCTTCGGTTCGTTGATGGCGTTGCAGGACCCCGGTTTGTCAGCGCCGGAAATCGTGTCCATCATAGGAATAGACGGTCATCAGATGATCGGTTCCAAGGGTTGACCACCACCGCCCAGCCAGAAGCCGAACAGGGTACGTTTTCGGCCAACCTGCTGATTGAAGGGCTGCACCGCCAGGGGCATTCCCTTTCCAGCCACCTCCTGGAGACCACGCTGGTGCAGCGATGCAGCACCCGGCGGCAGCGCTAGCGCCTGGACGCCGCTTCCCCCGAATCTCCACAAAGCTTCCCGTCCGGTCCGCCATTGGCCGCGACAACCACCGACTTGCCTGCCCACCGTCTGAAAGGACATCGGACCCATGACTGAGCTTCCCGCCCGCGCATCCAACGCAACACCCTCCGGCTGGACCGGCGCCTCCGCCATCCTCTTTGACCTCGACGGCGTCCTGACCCCCACCGCGGTCGTGCACGAGCGGGCCTGGCAGGAACTCTTCGACGGCTTCCTTCAGTCCGTCCCCGGGGCGGCCGGCTACCGCGAGAGCGACTACTTCGACCACATCGACGGCAAGCCCCGCTTCGACGGCGTCCGCGACTTCCTCGCCTCGCGCAACGTCGTCCTGCCCGAAGGCCCGCTGGATGACGACCCCGCGCACAACACCGTCCACGGCCTGGGCAACCGCAAGAACAAGGTCTTCAACGACATCGTCGAGGCCGGCGGAGTCAAGCCCTACGAAGGCTCCGTGCGCCTCATCGAGGCCGCACTGGCCCGCGGGCTCAAGCTCGCCGTCGTCTCCTCCTCCCGCAACGCCCCGGCGGTGCTCAAGGCGGCAGGGCTCACCGGCTACTTCCCGGTGGTGGTGGACGGCGTCGTCGCCGTCTCGGAAGGGCTGCCTGGCAAGCCCAGCCCGGCCACCTACGAGTACGCAGGCCGGCTGCTGGGCCTGCCCAGCGAGGAGTGTGTCGTGGTCGAGGATGCCGTCTCGGGAGTCCAGGCCGGCAGCGCAGGGAGCTTCCACTCCGTAATCGGCGTGGACCGGGGGGCCGGCAGGCAGACCCTGCTGGACGCTGGCGCCACGATTGTGGTCAACGACCTCGCCGAACTGCTCTAGCAGCCAAGGCCCCCGCACCACCGCACGGCCTTCCCGGCCGCACATCTGCTCCGCCGCACCCCCAACGCAGCACCTTCACCGCCTACAAGGAATCCCCACATCATGGCTCTCATCACCTCGGACCGCGCACGATTCCCCAACGACCCCTGGCAGCTCGTTGAATCCGTCCACCTCCCCGGCAACGCCGGCACGCTGGAAACCCTCTTCAGCCTCGGCAACGGACATCTGGGCATCCGCGGCGCCCACTGGGCTGCCGCCGACGCCGACCTGCCCGGCAGCTTCATCAACGGCTTCCATGAGACCTGGGACATCAAGCACGCCGAAAACGCGTACGGCTTCGCCCGCACGGGCCAGCGGATCCTCTACATCCCGGACGCCAACAACTTCACCGTGGTCATCGACGGCGAAACGCTGAGCCTGAGCGAATCCACCGTGCTGGACTACCGGCGGAGCGTTGACTTCGCCACCGGCATCTACGAGTGCCGGATCACCTGGCAGTGCCGCTCTGGCGCAACCGTTACCACGACGGAACGCCGTGCCGTGGGCTACGAAACCCGCGGGGCCCTCGGCATCTCGCTGGAACTCGCCGCGGACCGGGACATCTCCGCCGATGTCACTTCTTCGGTGATCAACCGCCAGGACCAGCCTGTGGAGGACCATTCGAGCCACGACCCGCGACGGGCCGGACGGCACGCCGGGCGGGTACTGCTGCCGATGCGCCTCGACGGCGGCGACGGCTCACTGCGCCTGTCCTGGGAGACCGCCGAATCCAAGCAACGGATCGGCATGGCGGTGGACCACTGGACCTCGGCGGAAGTGCAGCCCTTCGACACCCTGGTCCAGGAGGATGACAGCAGCGTCCGCTACGTGCTCGCCGTCGGCGCGGACCAGCCCTTCGTACTGGAAAAGAGCGTCAGCTACGCCGTCGGGCAGGGCTCGGCGGACCTTGCCGATGACGCCGAGGCAGGGCTCAAACCGATCGCCGAAATCTTTGCCGAAAGCACCGCGCACTTCCGCGGCTACTGGACCACGAGCGATATAGTGCTGGCGGGCCAGGCCGAGCTGCAGCAGGCCGTCCGCTGGAACCTCTTCCAGCTGGCCCAGGCCACGGCCCGCGCCGACGTCGCGGGCATCCCGGCGAAGGGCGTGTCCGGTTCCGGCTACGACGGGCACTACTTCTGGGACCAGGAGGTGTACCTGATGCCCTACCTGACCTACACCAACCCGGACAGCGCCCGCCAGGTCCTCGAGTTCCGCCACGCAATGCTGCCCGAGGCGAAGATCCGGGCCAAGGAGCTCAGCGTCGACGGCGCCCTGTTCCCCTGGCGCACCATCAACGGGCTGGAGGCCAGCGCCTACTACGCCGCCGGCACAGCCCAGTTCCACATCGCCGCCGCGATCGCCTTCGCCACGAACCGCTACACCTGGGCCAGCGGGGACGCGGAGTTCCAGGAATCCGTTGGCTCCGAACTCCTGGTAGAGACGGCCCGGATGTGGGCCTCGCTGGGGTTCTTCGGCAAGGACGGGCTCTTCCACATCCACGGCGTGACCGGCCCGGACGAGTACACCGCCGTCGTCAACGACAACCTGTACACGAACGTCATGGCCCGCTTTAACCTGCGCGCCGCCGCGGCGCTGGACCACCCGGCGATCGACGACGCCGAACGCGAGTTCTGGGACCAGGCGGCCAACCGGATGCTGCTGCCCTACGACGAGGACCTCCAGGTCCACTCGCAGGACAACGACTTCATGACCCTGGAGCCGTGGGACTGGACCACGCCGCGGTCCAAGTACCCGCTGCTGCTGAACTTCCACCCGCTGGTGATCTACCGGCACCAGGTCCTCAAGCAGGCGGACACCGTGCTGGCGATGTTCCTGCAGTGGCAGGACTTCACCGCCGAGGAAAAGCGGCGCGCCTTCGACTTCTACGACCCCATCACCACGGGCGACTCCACCCTGTCCGCCTGCGTGCAGGGCATCATGGCCGCCGAGGTGGGCTACGGCAAGGCCGCTCTGGACCACTTCACGCACGCGTTGTTCATAGACCTGGACGATACCCACGGCAACGCGATCGACGGCGTGCACATCGCGTCCGCCGGCGGCGTGTGGAGCTCGCTGGTCAGCGGCTTCGCGGGCCTGCGCGACCAGGGCGCGGTGCCGTACTTCGACCCGCGCCTGCCGGCCGACTGGGACGGCATGTCCTTCCACCTGAGGGTCCAGGGCCGGCTGCTGCATGTCGAGCTGGTGCGGGGCGCCATCAGCCTGACCGTGCGGGAGGGCGCCCCGCTGGACGTAGATGTCCGCGGCGAGCTGCTCACGGTCGACGGCGATCCGTTGCGGGTCCCGCTGGCCCCGGTCGCGGCCCCGGAGCCCACGGTCTTCCCCAGCGGGCTCCCAACGGCGTCTATCCCGATCGTGCGCGCCGGCGTCTAGGCAGGGCCACAGCAACGCGGGGTCACTTCGCGCCCATCACGGACCACCGGACGGGCGTTAAGTGACCCCGCGATGCTCCGGGGCGGGCAGCTCTGAACCGGAGCGGTCGGCTGCGCCGGTGTCACTGTCGCTGCCGTCCGTCAGCGGATGGGCCAGCTCGTCGGACGGCATCCTGGCCACCACGAGGGCGACCACCGCCATGACGGGACACACCGTTCCGGCCACGAGGAAAATCAGCCACACCGGCAACACCTCGGCGGCCGGCCCGGCGAGGGCCATGGAGACCGGCATGAGGGCCAGCGACACGAAGAAATCCAGGCTGGAGACGCGGCCCAGCAGGTGCGGCATCACGCGCCGCTGCAGGAGCGTCCCCCAGATCACCATGCCGACGCCGCCGGTGGCGCCGAAGATGAACAGGGCCGCCGCCACGGCCCAGAAGCTGTCCATCATGCCGACGGCGGCGACCGGCAGGCTGCCCGCACCCCAGCTGACCATCATCACCGTCAGGTAGCGGCGCGGCAGCGGGAAAGAGGCGGTGGCCAGTGAACCTGCCGCGCCTCCGATGCCCATGATGGCGAGCAGGAAGCCGAACATGCGCGCGTCCCCGCCGAGCTGGTCCCGGACCACGAACGGGACCAGGACCTCAATGGGACCGATCAGGAAAAGCACGGAAATGCACGCCCACAGCAGGGTCCACAGGAGCCAGGGTGTCCGAATGGTGTAGCTGACGCCCTCCCGGAGATCGTGCAGCAGGGAGGTCCTGGCCCGTGCCGTGACCCGCGCGCCGGCGTCGCCAGCCCCCTTGCCCGCCGCCGCAGCCCGGGGAGTGGGGCGGAGGAAGTTCAGGATTGAAAACGCCAGGAGATGGCACGCCGCAACCCCGGCGACGGCGTTCGCGGGGGAGAAGGCCGCCACGAGAATGCCTGCAACCGCCGGACCCGCGGCCTGCTGCAAGATGGGCCGCATGGTCCCCTCCATGCCGTTGGCCGCGAGCAGATCCTCCGGCGGCAGGATCCGCGGCAGGATGGCGGAGTAGGCGGGGAAGAAAAATGCCGCCCCGATCCCGAGCACGAACGCCCCCAGGGCCAGGTGCCAGAGCTCAAGCCGGCCCGCGAGGGCCAGCCCGCTGACGGTCGCAATGACGGCAAGGTTGGCGCCCTCCACCGCGATGATGAGCAGGCGCTGCGGCAGGCGGTCCGCCGCGATGCCTCCGGCCAGGACAAACGCGACCAGGCCAGCACTGCCCGCCGCGGCCACGAGGGAGAGCTCCAGCGGGCCCCCGCCCAGGTGGATCACCTCGTAGACCATGGCCACGGCCCACATCCCGGACCCGAAAATGGAGATGGCCAGGGCCGCAATCAGCACACGGTATTCCCGGTGCGCGAACGGGCGAAGGGCCCTCAATGAGCGCATGGCTCCAGTGTAAATGCCCGGCCGTGTTCCGGGGCGGCGGATTCCGGCCGTGGGAAACCCGATGGAATAGGCGGCGGTGAGTCGGGGTTGCCGCTTAGTGGGACGGGCAAACCTCACCGGGACAGCCCGTTCCGACGTTCTGGGCCCGGACCGCCGCCACGCTGTTGCGACGCGGCGGCCGCGGGCCCGATGGAGCTGGACCAATCAGAATCGGAGATGGTGGATAGATGACTGCCTACAAGACAGTGAACCCCGCGACCGGAGAAACATTGAAAGAATTCCCCATTGCGACGGCAGAGGAGATGGAACAGTCTTTGGCGTCGTCGCACGCAGCCTTCCGGAGCTGGCGCAGCACCCCGGTCGAGGACCGCGCCACGGTGATCGGGCGCGTCGCGGAAATTTACACGGAACGCACCGAGGAACTGGCGCGGCTGATCGCGACCGAGATGGGCAAGCCGCTGGCGCAGGCCAAGGGTGAGGTCAAGCTCGTTGCCAGCATCTATGCCTACTACGCCGCAGAGGGACCGGGCTTCCTCACCGACGAACCGCTTGCCGTCGCCAGTGGCGGCGATGCCTTCGTCCGGACCTCGCCGATCGGATCCCTGCTGGGCATCATGCCGTGGAACTACCCGTACTACCAGGTAGCGCGTTTCGCGGCCCCGAACCTCATGCTCGGCAACACGATCATGCTCAAGCATGCCGGCAACTGCCCGCAGTCGGCTGTCGCGATCGAGCAGATTTTCAAGGACGCCGGCCTGCCCGAAGGCGCCTACGTCAACGTCTTCTTCGACAACGATCAGGTCGCCGAAGTTATCGCCGACCCCCGGGTCCAGGGCGTCTCGCTCACCGGCAGTGAGCGCGCCGGTGCCGCCGTCGGCGAGGTCGCCGGACGCAACCTGAAGAAGTTCGTCCTCGAACTTGGCGGTAGCGATCCCTTCATCGTTCTCGATGCCGATGACCTGGATGCGACCGTCAAGGCGGCGGTCAATGGCCGGATCACAAACGGCGGCCAGGCCTGCACCGCATCCAAGCGCTTCATCGTCCTCGAGGACCTTTACGAGCCGTTCGTGGAGAAGTTCACCGCCCGGATGGCCGCGATTACACCCGGGGACCCGCTGCTGGCCGAAACCAAGCTCGGCCCGCTGTCTTCCCAGCGCGCAGTGGACGATCTGATCGAACAGATCCAGGACGCCGTGGACAACGGCGCCACCCTGCGCACCGGCGGTCACCAGATCGAGCGCGCGGGTTCCTTCATGGAACCGACGGTCCTGACCGACGTGACCCCCGGCATGCGCGCGTTCTCCGAAGAGCTCTTCGGCCCGGCAGCGGTCATCTACAAGGTCGCCAGCGTGGAGGAGGCCATCGAGCTGGCCAACGGCTCCCCGTACGGCCTGGGCGGCGCGGTCTTCAGCGCCGACGTCGAGAAGGCCAGGGACGTGGCGGACCGGCTGGACACCGGCATGGTGTTCATCAACTCCGCGGCCGAATCCCAGGCCGACCTGCCGTTCGGCGGCGTTAAGCGCTCCGGCGTCGGGCGCGAACTGGCACACTTCGGTATGAATGAGTTCGTCAACAAGAAGCTCATCCGGACCCCGCGCTAACCCCGCGGAACCCCAGGGGGCAGTTGAGGGCGGGTGGGCGATGCCCGTCCGCCCTCGCTGTCCGCCGGGTCCGGCTAGTGTTAACCCAGGACGAAGCTCAGCACACTTATGGTTCATGGAGACGATGATGGCCAAGCGAAGCAACCCGGCAATGAAGATTGCCCAGCAGTCAGCCCACAACGCGATGTTCGACGCCCAGGGCAAGCCCAAGCCGGGGGTCCACAACGTCCTCCTGCGGGCCGTTGAAGTCCAGCGCCCGCTGGTGCTGGCGAACCTCCGCCGGCTCCAGCGAAAGCATCCGCACGCCACCGCGGCGCAGCTCGCCGCCACGCTGGAACGGGACTACCTCTTCGCCGTCACCGGCGGCGGCGCGCTCGTGGGCGGCGCAGCGGTGATTCCCGGCGTCGGGACCGCAGCCGCCCTCGGCCTGTCAGCCGCAGCCACCGTCGGTTTCCTCGAGGCCACCGCACTCTTCTCCACCTCCCTGGCCGAGCTCCACGGCGTGCGGCTGCTGGACCCGGAGAAGGCCGGCACCCTGGTCATGGCCATCATGCTCGGCGAGGAAGGCACCGCCCTTTTGAGCTCGCTGAGCGGGCAGGCGGCGGGGCAGGGCAAGGGCCCCACCCAGGCCTGGGGCTCCCTTTTCGCCCGCAGGATTCCAGTGGCCGGCTTCGGCTCGGTGCGGGAACGGATCCAGAGGATGTTCCTGCGCACCCTGCTGAAACAGCAGGGCACCGCCCTGCTGGGCCGGGCGCTGCCGTTCGGCATCGGCGCCGTCGTGGGCGGCGTGGGCAACCGGGTGATGGGCCGCGCCGTCGTCGCGAACGCCAAGGAAGCGTTCGGCCCGATGCCGCTCGTCATTCCCGGCGACCTGGCCGGCGCCGCGGAATCCGACGGGCCGGCAGCGGTGCGAGGCAAGTACACCACGGACACTGAGGACGATTCAGCGCGAGAGGCGGCACGTTTTGGATCTGAACGCTAACCTGGGGGAATCCTTCGGCACCTGGACCATGGGCGATGATGCGGCCATGTTCCCGCTCGTCACGAGCGCCAGCGTGGCCTGCGGACTCCACGCCGGGGACCCCGTGACCATGCTGGACACGTGCCGCGCAGCCTACGAACTCGACGTCAAGGTCGGTGCCCACCTCGGCTACCCCGACCTGGCCGGCTTCGGCCTCCGCTCACTGGACATGACGTTCGATGATCTCTTCGGCGCGGTGCTGTACCAGCTTGGCGCGCTCGACGGCGTCGCCCACGCGGTCGGCGCTTCGGTGGACTACGTCAAACTGCACGGGGCCCTCTACGACCGGACGGTGCGTGACGCCGAGCAGGCGTCCGCCGTGATCGCCGCCATCCAGGCCTACGATCCCGGGCTGCCCGTTCTCGGCTTCCCGGGCTCAGCCCTGCTGGCAATCGCCCGGGAGGCCGGGCAGCCCGTCTTTGCCGAGGCCTTCCCGGGACGTGCCTATCTCCCGGACGGCACCCTCGTGCCGCGCTCGCAGGAAGGCGCCGTGCTGCACGACGCCGGGCAGATCGCGGCGCGGGCCGTGCGCCTGGCCACCGCGGGCGAAGTCGAGGCCGTCGACGGCACGGTGCTGCGGATCGAACCGCACTCCCTGTGCATCCATGGTGACACCCCCGGATCCGTCGCCACGGCCGCCGCGATCCGAACCGCGCTCGACGGCGCCGGGGTGGAGCTGGAGAGTTTCGCCTGAGGCGACTAGCCAAACACCAGGCTCGCCACCGTGAAGATGGCCAGCCCGGCCAGGGCGCCCACCACGGTGCCGTTGATCCGGATGAACTGCAGGTCCTTGCCGATCTGGAGCTCGATCTTCTGTGAGGTTTCCTCGCCGTCCCAGCGGGACACGGTATCGGTGATCACGCCGGCGATGTCCGAGCGGTACGTTTTCACGAGGTACCCGGCGGCGTCCCCGATCCAGGTGTTCACCTTGCCGGCGAGCTCGGGATCGACCACCAGCCGGGTGCCGAAGTCATGCACTGCCGCCTTGAATTTGACGGTCAGTTCGCTGTGCGGATCATCGACGGCGCTGAGCAGGGCCGCCTTGATGGTGCCCCAGGTGCGGGAGGCGAGCTCCCGGACCTCGGGATCGCCGAGCACCTGGGCCTTGATGCCTTCGGCGCGGGCGATCATGACCGGATCGTGCTGCAGGTCCTGGGCGAGATCCTTCAGGTATTTGTCGATGGAGAGGCGGACCTGGTGCTGCGGATCAGACTGCACCGCACGGGTGAATTTGAGGATCTCCACATAGACCTTGTCGCCGACGAGCCCGTCCACGAAGGACGGCACCCACGTGGGGGAACGGTCCGTGACCAGCCTGTTGACGGTCTCCTGGTTGTCCCGTACCCAGTCCACGGTGCGGTCGACCAGGAGGTCCACCAGGGCGTGGTGGTGTCCGTCGTCGAAGATCCGCTGGGCGATCCGGCCCACCGGAGGACCCCACGGCGGCGCAAGCAGATGCCGGCGGACCATGCCCTCGATCACGGCCTGGACGTCGTCGTCGTTGAGGACCTTGAAGGCACCGCGGATGACGGCGGCACCCTCCTTGGCGACACGGTCCGGACCGGCCGGGCCGGACAGCCAGGCGCCGGCCTTGCGGGCGATGTCCACGGACGCCAGCTTCTGCGCCACCACCTGTTCGGACAGGAAGTTGGTCTCCACGAAGTCACCCAGCGAGGCGCCGATCTGGTCCTTGCGCTGCGGGATGATGGCAGTGTGCGGGATCTTGAGGCCCATGGGGTACTTGAACAGCGCCGTGACGGCGAACCAGTCGGCGAGGGCGCCCACCATTCCGCCCTCGGCCGCAGCCCGGACATACTCGAGCCACGGGTATTGCTTTTGCAGCGCGAAGGCGATCACGAAGATGACCGCCATCAGGATCAGCAGCGACCCGGCCAACAGTTTCATGCGGCGCAGGGCGGCGGCTTTCTCTCCGTCACTCGTGGCCGCGGGCCGGGTACGTTGCTCAGTGTTCACGTGCATGTGCCCAGCCTAGCCCGGGTTTGGCGGGCGCCGTCCGCTAACGTGTCACCATGACGACTGACGAGTCCGCCGCCGCCCGCCCGCTTGTCTACGCCCACCGGGGCGCCAGCTACGCCTTCGCCGAGCACACCCGCGCGGCGTACCTGCAGGCCATCGCCGACGGCGCCGACGGGGTGGAGTGCGACATCCACCTCACCCGGGACCAACACGCGGTGCTGCTGCACGACGCCACCCTGGACCGCACCTCGGACGGCACCGGGCCGGTGGCCGACAGGACCCTCGCGGACCTGCGGCTGCTGGACTTCTGCTCCTGGAAAGGCGCGCGGATTCCGGACGAATACGGTGCCAGGTCCGAGCAGTTCCTGACCCTTCCCGAACTGTTGGAGATCCTGCGCGGAGCAGGGCGGGAAATCGGGCTGGCGATCGAGTTCAAGCATCCCAGCCCGTACCAGCTCAAGCTCGAAGACCGCGTCCTCGAAGTCCTCTCCGCCGCTGGCTGGGACCCGGCGACGTCCAGGCTGGAAAACGTGCTGGTGTCCTTTATGAGTTTCAGCCCGGACTCTGTGAAGCATCTGCTCCGGTCCGTTCCGGCGTCGGCCGTCTGCCAGCTCGTGGACGACGTCAACGTCGAGGAAATCCGCGGGCAACTCCGCCTCGGCGCCCTGACCGGCGGGGCACTCGCCAACGTGATGAAGGCCGCGCAGGCCGAGGGCGAGCGGATCCTGGACGAGGGGGCGGTTGGCATGGCGGGACCCGGCATCAGCTACGTCCGCGAGCACTCCCGAGCGGTCCGCCGCTGGCTGGACTCCGGCCGCCGGTTCCGCGTGTGGACGGTGGACTCTGACAGCGACGTCGAGCTGTGCCGGGAGCTCGGCATCCACGAGATCACCACCAACGTGCCGTCGCGGGTCCTGGCCCGGCTGGCGGCAGGCTCCCGGCCGGCACGCTAGGCGGCGAGGTCCCGCCGACGCCAGCCGAGGTAGCCGGCCGCGGAGATCAGCGCGGCCACGGCGGTGAGGCCGGCCAGCTCGCTGACCGAGCCGGAGCCTACGGGGAGCAGTGGTGAATGCCGGAACGGGGACAGGTCCATGAGCCATTGCGGGGCATTCCAGAGCACACCGAACTCGCCGAGCGCCACGAAGCCGAGCAGCAGGCCCCAGGCCGCCGCGGTGAGCCTTGGCGCCCAGCCGAAGACGGCCAGGACGGTGCTCGTGATCAGCCAGGCGGCGGGGATCTGCGCGAGGGCAGCCACGGTGGCCCGGCTGATCTGGCTGGAATCTGCTAGAACCCACGCGGCGCCGAAGCCGATCGACAGACCCGAGAGCAGCATCAGCAAGGCGACCCCGGCCAGGGCCGCACCATAGTGGCTGCTGGCCCAGCGGCTGCGGGTAGTGGCCGTGGCCAGGAGCGCCTCGGTATGGCCTGCCGCCTCCTCGCTGCGCAGATGGCTGGCCGCGGACACCCCGTAGGCAGCCGCAAGCAACCCCATGATGCTGATCTCGGCGGCCAGGAACGCGTCGTTGAGGGCCTGCGGGCCGCCCAGCATCCTGATCAGGTCCTGGGCATTGGGGGAGCTCAGGAACTGCGCCACGTTGCCCACGAGCGAGCCGACCACCACCCCGAAGATCACGAACGCCGCCGCCCAGGCGGCCCATACGCGCAGCTGCAGCCGCACGGCCAGGTCCCAGACCCCGGACAGCGAACCCCGGACCGGCCCCGGGCGCTCCGCGCGAAGGCCGGCGCCGAGGTCGCGGCGGCCCCGGAGGGCAAGGGATGCCGGCACCAGAACCACGGCGAGAGCCAGCGGCAGGGCCAGTACCCACCAGCGGTCCCCGGCGAAGGCCCTGATCTGCTGGTTCCAGCCGATCGGTGACAGCCAGGACAAGACCGAAGGCCCCGGTTCGGCGAGATCGCCGACGGCGCGCAGCGCGTAGGTGACGGCGATGACGCCGATACTGAGGCCGGTGGCGCCCCGGGCGCTCGCGGTCAGCTGGGCCGCGACTCCGGCGACGGCGCTGTAGGCCATCCCGGTGGCCGCCCAGCCCAGACCGAACGCCAGCGAGCCGCTTCCCGGCAGTCCGCCGCCGGCCAGGGCGGCAGCGGACAGCAGGCCCAGCACCAGGCTGGCGCCGAAGCTGATGGCCAAGGCGGCCGCCAACGGAGCGTCGCGGCCCAGCCTGCCGCCGCCGAGCAACTCCAGCCGCCCGCTCTCCTCGTCAGCGCGGGTGTGCCGGATGGTCAGGACGACCATCAGGGCGGCGAGGACCGCGGTCATGAATGCGGTGTACTTGATCAGCGAGAGGGCGCCGAGCGAGGCCGGATCATAGATCCGGCCGAACAGAGCCACCATCGAGGCCGTGGCGTTCAGGGCGGTGGCTGCCTCGACCCGGCTGCCGACGTCCGGGTACAGCCCGGCGCTTGCCTCCGCCGTCGAATAAGTGACGAGGGCAAAACCCGCAATCCAGGCCGGCAGCAGCCAACGGTCCCGCCGCAGCCCGAGCCGGACCAGTGTGCCGGTTCCCGCGAACGTCTCACGCATTGCCGGGCCTTCGCCCGCTTGAGCCAACCGGGCCGGATATGCCTTGTCCCCGGCCCGTCACCCCGGCGCGATCCGCTTCGTTCCCGGCCCCGTAGTGGCGCAGGAAGAGGTCCTCGAGCGTCGGCGGCTGGCTCGTGAGCGACTGCAGGCCTGCCGCTGTCAGCGCCTGCATGAGGTGGGTCAGGCCGGCGGGCTCCACCTGGGCGTTGATGCGGTGGTTGGTGATGACGACGTCGTGGACGCCCGGCAGGAGATCCAGCCCCGGCGGAACGGCCTCGACGTCGGCGGTGACGGATGTGCGGGTCAGATGCCGCAACTGCTGCAGCGGGCCGGTCTCCACTACGCGGCCGGCCCGGATGATGCTGACCCTGTCGGACAGCGCCTCGGCCTCGCTGAGGATATGGCTGCTGAGCAGCACCGTGCGCCCCTCGGAGCGCAGTTCGCGGATGCAACCGCGGAACGTGTCCTCCATCAGCGGATCCAGTCCGCTGGTGGGTTCGTCCAGCAGGAAGAGTTCGGCGTCGGTGGACAGGGCCGCCACCAGCGCCACTTTCTGCCGGTTGCCCTTGGAGTAAGTGCGCGCCTTCTTGCCAGGATCCAGCTCGAACAGCTGCAGCAGCCGGTCGCGCCTGGCGGGATCCTGGCCGCCCTGCAGCCGGCCCAACAGATCGATCACCTCGCCGCCGGTCAGGTTCGGCCAGAGGGCCACGTCGCCCGGGACGTAGGCCAGCCGCCGGTGCAGGACCGCCACGTCGCGCCAGGGGTCCAGACCCAGCACCCGGATGGAACCCGCGTTTGCGCGCAATAGGCCCAGCAGGAGCCGGAGCGTGGTCGACTTGCCCGAGCCGTTGGGCCCCAGGAAGCCGTGCACTTCGCCCGCAGCAACCTCGAAATCGAGTCCGTCCAGGGCCGTCACAGTCCCGAATCGCTTCACTACCCCGCTGATCTCCACGACACTGCCCATACTCAACAAGCTACGCCGGTTTGGGTGTCCCGTACCCCGGCAGAAAGTCCCGTCCTGGCGGCGCGTTCCACGACTGGACGGCGGCGCCGTCCACGGTTAGCGGGGGCTCCTTAGCTGTGATTGAGTTGTTCCATGCCCTTTCGCTGGTCCGGCCGGACCATCCAGACAGTCTCCGCGTCGGCCCTGAGCACGCTGCTGCTGGCCAGCGCCGCCAAGCACTTCCGTGAGCCCGGGTTCTTTGACGACGTGGTTCCGGACTTCCTCTGCCGCGATGATTCCGGCACCCGGTGCAACGGGGCCCTCGCCGTGATGTCCCGCGAGGAATGGGTCGCATTCAGCGGCCTGCTGGAGGCGGGCGCCGCCGTCGGACTGCTGGTCCCCGCCACTCGCCGGGCCGCCGCCGGATGCGTCACGGCGATGTTTGTACTCTTCCTCGCCGGCCATGTCGATGCCCTGCGCAGGGCTTACGGCCCGGACGCCACGGCCCGCCAGCGACGGGCCCACACCCTGCGGCTGCCGTTGCCGGCACCGCTGATCGCCTGGGCGTGGAGCCTCGCGGTCCCCGCCGGGCGGACCGCCGTCCGCGCCGGGCGCGTAGGGCTGCCGCGGCCGTGAAACTCCTGCAGTCTCCGGCCGCGCGGGTCGGTCTCTCGATCAGCATCGCCACGGGACTCTACGGGGTATCCTTCGGCGCCCTCTCGGTCACGTCCGGACTCGATTTCTGGCAGACGATGGCCTTGAGCCTGCTGCTGTTCAGCGGCGGATCGCAGTTTGCCTTCATCGGTGTCGTGGCCGGGGGAGGCTCCGGCGTCGCCGCGATGGGGGCTGCCACCCTGCTGGGCATGCGCAACGGGATCTACGGCATGCAGATCAACGCCCTGCTGCAGCCGCGCGGCTGGCTCCGGTTCGCCGCCGCCCACGTGACGATCGACGAATCCACCGCGACCAGCACCGGGCAGACCGACCCGCTGGAGCAGAAGCGGGGATTCTGGACCGCGGGGATCGGCATCTTCATCCTCTGGAACCTGTTCACCGCCGCCGGCGCCCTGGCCGGAGGCGCCCTGGGCGACCCCAAGCAGTGGGGGCTCGACGGAGCCGCCGTGGCGGCGTTCCTCGGCCTGCTCTGGCCCCGGCTCAAAGGCCGCGAACCCGTGGCGATTGCCGTTGCCTGCGCCCTTGCCACGGTACTGGCCGTGCCGTTTGTGCCGGCAGGAGTGCCCATCCTGGTGGCGGCCGTCGTCGCTGCCGGAATCGGCTGGTTCAGCCACGGCCGCAGCGACGAGGGACTCGAGCCGGACGTGGATCCCTACGCCGAACAGCACTCCGCCCGCCCGTCCGGCCAGCACCCGGGTGACACCCCATGAACCTCTGGTGGTGGCTGCTGCTGTCCTGCCTGCTGGCGTATGCGTGGAAGCTGCTGGGCTTTCTGGTCCCGGCCAGCCTGCTCCGCGATCCCCGGATGTCCAGGATCGCCGGCACCATGACCATCGGACTGCTCGCATCACTGACGGTGGTGAACACTGTCGCTTCGGGCCAGGCGCTGGCGCTCGACGCCCGCCTCGGCGCGCTGGCCGCGGCCGCGACCGCCCTGTGGTTCCGGGCGCCGTTCCTCGTGGTGGTCCTTGCCGGGGCGGGCGCGGCCGCCGGGCTGCGGCTGCTGGGCTGGCGCTAGCGGGATCGCGGCCGTACCGGAACGTAACGGCCTTTAGCCCCTACTGACCGGCGGATGCTGCGTGAGAGCATTGGCATATGAGTGCGAAAGACCCTCCGGAGACTCCTGGTGCCGGCAAGGGGAAGCATCCCAAGCCGCACGAGGCGTTCGTTCAGCCCGGAGCAGAGTCCACCCGGGAGCTGCGCGAAGTCCTCCGCCGACGCCGCGAGGCCGAGGAGAAGCTGCAGCACCACCTCCGGGAAGCCAAAGAGAAGCCGGCGGAGGACGGATCCTGAGGACACGGCGGGGGCGGGCACTGCGATGACCCTTTCTATCCGGCGCTAGCCAAGCACGGTGTCGAACGCGGTGCCGGGCAGCGGGGCCTGCGGGGGCAGCGGCCGGTGCGGGCGTTCCGTGCGGATGGCGTCCTCGACGAGGGCCACCGGACGGCGCCAGGCGTCCGAGCCGGCCTCCATGGTGTCCACCACGCCGATCAGCATGGCCAGGAGGCGGATCAGATCGGTCATGGAGATGTCGCTGCGGAGGCTACCCTGGCCCTGCCCGCGGCCCAGCAGCACGGCGACGGATTCGATCAGGTCGCCGGTGATGCCCGTGAGCAGCCCGCGCCGGCCGGCGACAGCGCCCAGCAGGTTGGCCTCGTCACTGGCGACACCCATCAGCGCATTGATCACCTGGAAGAGCCCGTCCGCGGCATCGGGGTTGGCGAGCGCCTCCTCGATGACCGGATCCACCAGCAGCCCGAGCTGCCGGTGCAGGGCGGCGAGGACCAATTCCTCCTTGTCCGCGAAGTTCCGGAACAGTGTGGCCGGGCCCACCCCGGCGGTGATGGCGATGGTCTGCAGCGGGACTTCCGGGCCGTGCTCGCGGAAGCATTGCCGGGCAGCGGTGATGATCTTGTCCACGTTGCGCGCGGCGTCTGCACGCAGTGGCCTGCCTTCTACCGACCGGTTCATGTGCTTAGGGTAGCAACGCAAAGGTTGGGCAAAGCTGTTACTGGCGCGTAGAGCTTTATGTGACGGACTTTTGGCCCCATCCGGGCCGGGCCACGCCGCGCACCGGCCGCCGGGGCGCGTGACAGACTGGTGCCATGTTGCTCGCATTTTCTGTTGCACCCTCGGGCCGGCCCCAGCGACCGGCCGGCGATTCCCTGGCCACGTCCGGAAGCGCCGTTTCCGCGCCGGCCGGCATGTCATCGGACGAGGCCTCCGTCCATGATGCCGTCGCCGAGGCGGTGCGGATCGTCCGGGAGTCCGGACTGCCCAACCACACCGATTCGATGTTCACCACGATCGAGGGCGAATGGGACGAGGTCTTCGCGGTGGTGAAGCGGGCCACGGAGGCCGTGGGGCGCTACGGCAGCAGGGTCTCGCTCGTCATCAAGGCGGACATCCGCCCGGGATTTTCGGGCGAACTCACCGGGAAGCTGGACCGCCTGGAGCAGGCCCTCGGCGACGCCGGGCCCCCGAGCCGGGGGTAGGCCCGCCAGTGCCGCGAAACCCCAAAGTAGTAAGTGTGCTTAGATTTACTGAGTAGTAACGCTGCCGCGGACGCAGCTGCGGCACATCTCGAAGGAAACCAGGCCAGCTCATGAACGGCACTCCCATCGTCCACCCGCCCCGGGCGGTGAGGATCGCTTCTGCAGACCGGGACCTGGCCGCGCTCCGGCCTCTGCTGGACGCCGCGCAATCGGCCGTAGGGGACATTCCGGCACTGCTGGAGCTGGCCAGGGCCGCGGAGGAAGCCGCACCCAAACCGGGCAACGGCCGGACGGCGTTCCTGTGGGAGCTCCTGGCCTCGGTCACGGCCGTCGACGTCGCGGCCGGCCGGGTCCTGGAACCGCACCTGGACGCCGCGGCGATCCTGGCACAGGCGGCCGGGCTGGCCGCCGAGGAAGGCCGGGGCCGCCCGGATTTTGACGGGACCGGCTCTGGGGGAGCGTGGGGAGTCTTCGCGGCCGAAGCGCCGGGGCTCCGGCTTGAGGCGAAACACGCCGAAGGGCACTTCCTGCTCAACGGATCGAAGCCCTGGTGTTCGCTGGCCGCCCAACTGGACCATGCCGTGCTGACCGCGCACGTCGAAGGCAGCGGCCGCGCCGCGTTCGCCGTCGACCTCCACGCCGCCGGCGTGAGCTTTGCGGATCCGGAGTGGACCAGCCGCGGGCTGCGGGAAATCCCCAGCGGCACCGTGCACTTCGACGGCGTCCCGGCCGTTCCGCTGGGCGGCCCCGGCTGGTACTACCGGCGTCCCGGCTTCGCCTGGGGCGGCATGGCGGTGGCCGCCTGCTGGCTGGGCGGCGCCGTCGCCGTGGCACGCGGCTTTGCCGCGTCGCTACAGAAAGCCGCCGACGGCGGGCGGGAACCGGATCAGATCGCGCTGGCCCACCTCGGCGAGATCGACCGCACGCTGGCCCACCTGACCGCGTACCTCGCGCAGACTGCCGCCCGGATCGACGCCGGGGAGCTTTCGGACGGCGGCGCGTGGAGAGAGGCCCTGCGTGTGCGGGGGAACGTCGCCGCCGCCGTCGAACGCATCCAGACGCTCGTCAGCCAGAACCTCGGGCCCGGCCCGCTCGCCTTTGACGAGGGCTACGGCAAACGTATGGCGGATCTCCAGCTCTACATCCGCCAGCATCACGCGATGCGCGACGACGCCCAGCTGGGAGCCTTGACACTGAAAGGGGACCACCCGTGGTGAGCTTCACCCACCGCGACGCCGGCACGGGCGAGGACGGCTGGGCCGCGAGCGGCCTGCCCGTCCTCCCGGAACTGCCGCTGGACGCCGGGGAGCTCGCCGCCGCCGCGTTCATTGTCCTGGCCGCCCATCCCGACGACGAATCCCTGGGCGCCGGCGGGCTGCTGGCCCGGCTGCGGGCGAGCGGGGCCGAGGTGACGGTGCTGCTGTGCACGGCCGGGGAGGCCTCGCACCCCGACTCACCCACGACGACGCCGGACCGGCTCGCGGCGGTCCGGCTCCGGGAATTCGGCGGTGCGATGGGGCAGCTGCTGCCGGGCTCCGAATGGCAGTACCTGGCACTGCCGGACGGTAAGCTCGCCGGCCACCGGGAGGAGATCCGGGCCACCCTGGCGGACGCCGTCGCGGCCGCCGTTGCTGGGGCCGGCGTGCCGCCGGAACGCATCATCCTCGTGGCCCCGTATCGCCATGACGGCCACACGGACCACGAGGTGCTGGGCTCGATTGCCGCGGATACCGCCACAGCGGGCGGCCACGGGCTGCTGGAGTACCCCATCTGGTACTGGCTCTGGGCGGACCCCTCGGATCCGGCCTGGCAGTCCTGGCTGCGGGTGCCACTCAGTCCCGCGGAACGGCAGGCGAAGGCCGCGGCCATGGCCTCCCACGCCTCCCAGGTCCAGGCGCTGTCCGGGCAGCCGGGCGATGAAGTGCTCCTGACGCCGGCGTTCCTGGCGCACTTCGAGCGGCCGTTCGAGACCTTCGCCTGGCAGCGTCCGGGGGCCGGGGGTGCCGCGGGCGCTTCCTACACCGCGCACGACGCGGAAGCCATCTTCGACGCCGTCCACACCGGAACCGCCGACCCGTGGCAGTACACCACCAGCTGGTACGAACACCGGAAACGCTCGCTGACTCTCGCGGCGCTGCCCCTGCCGAACTACGCGGCCGGACTCGAAATCGGCTGCTCCATCGGGACCCTGAGCGTGGAACTCGCCCCGCGCTGCGAGACTTTCCTGGCCGTCGACGCCAGCAGCGCAGCCCTTGCCCACGCGGCCCGGCGGCTCGCGCACCTCCCCGCCGCGGAGACCCGCCAGCTCACCATCCCGCAGGAGTGGCCCGAGGGCCGCTTCGACCTGATCGTGGTCTCCGAGGTCGGCTACTACCTCGCACCCGATGAACTGGCCGGCCTCTTCAGCCGCCTCGAGGCGGCCCTGCTGCCCGGCGGGACCCTGGTCCTGTGCCACTGGCGGCACCCCATTTCCGGCTGGGAGCTCGACGGCGACTCCGTCCATGCCGCCGCGCGCCGCCAGCTGGCCTGGGCCGATGCCGGGCTCTACCGGGAGCGCGACTTCGTCCTCGAGATCCTCACCGCGCCGGGTTCGCGTCCGGGCTCCGCGGGCAGAGCCGACGCGGCGGGTGCTGACGCCGTCGTCCGGCACGCGGGACGGTAAGCGGATGGCTTCCCTTCCCCTTCCTATGCCCCGCGGACACGTCATCGACAGGATAGCCGTCGTGATGCCGGCGCACAACGAAGGCGAGCACCTTGAGGCCGCACTGCTGGCCGTGCGGCGGGCCGCTGACGCCCTGCGCCGGATCCGGCCCGAGATAGCGGTGAGCGTGATCGTGGTGCTGGACAGCTGCACCGACGAATCCGCCGGCATCGCCGCGCGCTGGGTCGCCGCGGACCGCCGTTTCAGCGCCCTTGAAGTCCGTTTCCAGAGCGCCGGCGCCAGCCGGGAGGCCGGTATCCGCGCCGCCGGCATCGGGGCACCCCGACGCCGACCCCCGGGCGAGCGGCGGACACCGCCACCGTGGCCCGGACGGACCTGGCTGGCCAATACCGACGCCGATTCGCGGGTGCCGGAGAACTGGCTGGTCCGGCAGGTGGAGTTCGCCGAGGCTGGGGCCGACGCGGTGCTCGGCTCGGTGGAACCGGACCCGGCGGGGATGGACCCGGAGCTGCTCCGGCGCTGGCGGGAGCGCCACCCCTTCGAGGAAGACCACCCACACGTTTACGGCGCCAACTTCGGCGTGCGTGCCTCGGCCTACCTCGCCGCCGGCGGCTTCCCGAAACTTGCCGCGCACGAGGACCGGAGCCTTGTCCAGAGCCTGCGCAGCCGCGCGTTTACCGTGACGGCCACAGACAGCATGCGGGTCCTGACCTCGGGCCGGACGCAGTCCCGCGCACCGCACGGCTTCGGCGCCTATCTGCGTTCGCTGGGGCGGCACCGCCACTCTGCGGCCGCCGAGTGACACCGGGCAGGCCAGCCGTCCGGTAGCCCGCCGCCTGGCGGAGCGCGCACTGGGCCGGGACAGGGGTCCTAAGCCTCTGACATCGCACGCACCGCCGCCGCAGTATGGGTCCATACCAACCCCCAGCTGAGGAGAAGCCAGTGGCACCAAGGAGTTACGGCATGGCTGAAACCCCGGTGCTGTGGTTTGAAAAGATCGGCATGGGCGATGTCCCGCAGGTGGGTGGCAAAAATGCCTCGCTCGGCGAACTCATCCGGTCGCTAGCGGCCCAGGGCGTGCGGGTACCGGACGGCTTCGCCACCACCGCGGACGCGTACCGCCGGTTCATCGACGCCAACGGGATCGAGACCGCGATGCGCTCACGGATCCAGTCCTACCGGGCCGGCGAAACCTCCCTGCGCGCCACCGGGGAAGCGATCCGGGAGTTGTTCCTGGACAGTGACTTCCCCGAGGATATCGCCGCGTCCATCCGCTCCCACTACCGGGAACTGGGGGAGCGCGCCGGACTGGACCGGCTCTCCGTGGCGGTCCGCAGCAGCGCCACCGCCGAGGACCTGCCGGATGCGAGCTTCGCCGGGCAGCAGGAGACGTTCCTGAACATCGCCGGGGAGCGGGAGCTCCTGGACGCCTGCCGCCGCTGCTACGCGTCGCTGTTCACCGACCGCGCCATCAGCTACCGCGAGGTCAAGGGCTTCGACCATCTGGATGTCGCCCTCTCAATCGGGGTTCAGCGCATGGTGCGCTCCGACGTCGGCGCCTCCGGGGTCATGTTCTCCATCGACACGGATTCCGGTTTCCCCCGTGTAGCGGTGGTCAGTGCCGCCTGGGGGCTCGGCGAAACGGTGGTCCAGGGCACCATCAACCCGGACAAGTACGTCGTGTTCAAGCCCCTGCTGGCGGAGCCGGAGTTCGCTCCCATCATCGAGAAGACCCTTGGTTCCAAGGACCGGAAAATGGTGTACAGCCTGGGCGGCCACGCACGTACCAAAATGGTGGACACCTCCGAGGCGGAACGCCGGGCGTTTGTGCTGGACGACGCCGAGATCCTTGCCCTGGCCCGCTGGGCCGTGAGCGTTGAGGAGCACTACGAACGCCCGATGGACATGGAATGGGCCAGGGACGGCGTGACCGGAGAACTGTTCATGGTCCAGGCCCGGCCGGAGACGGTGCAGTCGCAAAAGACAGGCTCCCGGTTCACCCTCCACCATCTGCTGGACACCGGCACCGTACTGGTGCGCGGGGCGGCGATCGGCGACTCCATCGCGCAGGGTACGGCGTGCGTGATCCGCAGCGCCGCGGACATCGAAAACTTCCGCGACGGCGCCATCCTGGTCACCGAAATGACGGACCCGGACTGGGTGCCGATCATGAAACGGGCGGCCGGCATCGTGACCGACCGCGGCGGCCCCACGAGCCACGCGGCGATCGTGAGCCGCGAACTCGGGGTCCCCGCCGTCGTCGGCACCGGCAACGCGACCACTGTCCTGACCGAAGACCGGGCCGTGACCATCTCCTGCGCCGAGGGCGATGAAGGCCGGGTGTACCAGGGCAGCCTCGCGTTTGAGACCGAGGAGGTGGACCTTGGGGAGCTGCCGGAGACGCGCACCAAAGTCATGGTCAACATCGCCAGCCCCGCCGCCGCGTTCCAGTGGTGGCGGCTTCCCGCTGACGGCGTCGGGCTCGCCCGGATGGAATTCATCATCAGCGCCCTGATCCGGGTCCACCCGATGGCGCTCGTGCACCCGGAGCGGGTCACCGACCCCCAGGAAGCAGCGCAGATCCGTGAACTGACGCGCGGGTACTCGGACCCTAAGGCCTACTTCGTCGACGCCCTGGCCCTCGGGATCGCCAAGATCGCAGCGCCCTACCATCCCCGGCCCGTGATCGTCCGGCTCAGCGACTTCAAGACGAACGAGTACGCGCACCTGATCGGCGGTTCCGCCTTCGAGGAGCCGGAGGAGAACCCCATGCTTGGCTTCCGGGGCGCCTCCCGCTACTACGACGAGCGTTAC
The DNA here is from genome assembly GCF_020532805.1 of Arthrobacter sp. SO5. Classification (GTDB taxonomy): domain Bacteria; phylum Actinomycetota; class Actinomycetes; order Actinomycetales; family Micrococcaceae; genus Arthrobacter. The sequence goes on from NZ_MQTQ01000007.1 coordinate 24,511, forward strand.
CGTGAGGGATTCGCCCTGGAATGTGCGGCCCTTAAACGGGTCCGGGAGAAGCTCGGGTTCGGCAACATCATCGTCATGATTCCGTTCTGCCGGACCCCGGAGGAAGCGGACAAGGTGCTGGCCGTCATGGCGGAAAACGGCCTGGTCCGCGGCCAGGACGGCCTGCAGGTCTACATGATGTGCGAGATCCCGTCCAACGTTGTCCTGGCCGGGAAGTTCGCCACCCGCTTCGACGGCTTCTCGATCGGCTCCAACGATCTCACCCAGCTGGTCCTGGGCGTGGACCGGGATTCGGCCCAGCTCGCCTCGCTCTTCGACGAACGCGACGAGGCGGTCATGGCGATGATCAGCGAGGCCATCTCCAAGGCCCACGCCGCCGGGATCAAGATCGGCATCTGCGGCCAGGGCCCCAGCAACCACCCGGAGTTTGCGGCGTTCCTGGTCAGCGAGGGCATCGATTCGATCTCCCTGAACCCGGACAGCTACCTCAGGACCGTTCCACGGATCGCGGAAGCCGAGAAACTGGCCGTTTCGCAGTAGCGGCGGGGGACGGCTTCCCGGCCTTCGCGGAGTCGCCGGCGCTGAGCGCGCGCAGCGCATTGAGGATTGTCGCCAGGTCCACGAGTTCCTGGGACAGGGCACCCGCGATCGCCGGGACGAAGCCGGCCGCCGCCGCGAGCATCAGCGCCACGCTTAGGGCGATGCCGATCCAGATGCTCTGCAGCGCTACCCGGACGGTCCGCTGGCCGATCCGCACGGCCGAGGCCACCTTGGACAGGTCATCGAGGATGATCACGACGTCGGCCGACTCGCCGGCCGCCGTCGAGCCGCGCGCGCCCATGGCGATCCCGACGTCGGCGACGGCCAGTACGGGGGCGTCGTTGACGCCGTCGCCGACCATCATGACCGGGCGCAGCGGCAGGGACCGTACGGCTTCGACCTTGTCCGAGGGCAGGCACTCGGCGCGGACGTCGGTGAGTCCGGCTTCGTCCGCGATGTGCTCGGCGGTGGCGAGCGCGTCGCCGGTGAGCATGACGGTCCGGGTGACGCCCAGTTCCTTGAGCTCGGCCAGGGTGCGGCGGGTTTCCCCGCGGATGGGGTCACTCATCACGAGGGACCCGGCGAATTCCCCGGCCACCCCCACGTAGATGGCGAGTTCGCCGCTGGCCAGCTCCGTTTCCTCGACGCCGGCGGCCGCTTCCGCCACGAACTTGGGCTTGCCGACCACCACGTCGCGGCCGTCGAAGCGCGCCCGGACGCCGTGCGTGGCGAATTCGTTGGCCTCCGTTGCGGTGTCGAAGACCAGCCCGCGGTTCCGGGCGGCGTCCATCACCGAGGCGGCGAGCACATGGGAGGAGTACTGTTCGGCGGAGGCCGCCAGCCCGAGGACCCCGTCCTCCGTGAAGGAGCCCGCCGTCCGGACCGCGACCAGGGCGGGGCGGCCGTAGGTCAGCGTGCCGGTCTTATCGAAGGCAACGGTCTTGATCCGGCTCAGCTGTTCCAGGACGCCGGCGTATTTGACGATGATGCCGGCGCGCGCGGCTCGGCTCATGCCGCCCAGGAAGGCCACGGGCGCGGCGATCAGCAGCGGGCACGGGGTGGCGACCACCAGCACTTCCGCGAACCGGGCCGGGCTGCCGCTGATGATCCAGCCGACCGCGCCGAGGGCGTACGCGAGGGCGGTAAACGGGACGGCGTACCGGTCCGCGAGCCGCACCATGGGTGCCTTGCTGTCGGCGGCTTCCTTGACCAGGGCGACGATGCGGCTGTACTGCGAATCCGCCATCAGGGCCGTGACCTTCATCCGGACCGCGGCTTCGCCGTTGAGGGAGCCGCTCATCAACCCTTCGCCGGCCGCCCGCTCCACGGGCAGGCTTTCTCCGGTGAGCGAGGACTCGTCAAAGCTGCCCGATTCGGAGAGCAGGATCCCGTCCAGCGGTACCACTTCACCCGGTTTGACGAGCAGGACGTCACCGATCCGGACGTCGGTGGCGGCAATATCCTCGTGCTGGCCGCCTGCCGTGGCTCCGGCTGCATTAGTTCCGGCTGCGGTGGTGCCGGCTGCGGTGGTGCCGCTGCGTTCCCGGTGGGCCGTCTGCGGGACGCGTTCCAGCAGGGATGTCAGTTCTTTCTTTGCCCGGCCGGCGGCGAAGTCCTCAAGGGCCGTGCCGCCGGCCATCATCAGGACAATGATCATGGCGGCGATGAACTCGCCCACCAGGACGGTGCTGACGATCGCGGTGACCGCCAGGATGTCGATGCCCCATTGGCCCCCCATCAGCCGGCGGACCATGCCGACGGCCAGATAAGCCGCTACGGCCAGCGCATAGGTGCTTGCGGCGACCTGCGCAATCAGCGGCTGCCCGGACAGGAGCAGGATGAGCACCGCGAGCAGGGCAGCGACAGTGCCCGCAACCAGCGGATACCGGAGCAAAATTTTCACGGATATCCTGCCTTAGAACTCGCTGTGTGGACTACTTTGCATCCTACTGCTCAGCCAACCGGTGACTGGGGCTGCCAACGCAGGTTACGCGGGCACCGGAGGACCACAACACAAGCACCACCAACCACCACCAAGCAACGCGGGGTCAGATCGCGCCCATCCGAGGGGTCAACATGGGCGCCAAGTGACCCCGCGTTGCTTGGGAGTGTCGGCCTGGGCCGGGCCTTTCAGCCCTAGTCGCACTGGGGCCGGTGGTGCCACAGTGAAGCATGTGGCCGAACCTTTCCGGCCGGCGCCGATGGCTGGCTGCCGCGGCCGCGGTGCTGCTGCTGGCCGCCGCGGTAGTGCTGGCCGTCGTCTTTTCGGCGGTCCCGCCGTCATCCGCCCCGGCGCCTTCGCCGTCATTTCCGGCCACGTCCAGCCCGTCTGACAGCCCGGCGCCGGGTTCGGCGCCGTCGGCCGCTCCGGTCCCCGGCCCCAGTGAAACCGTTCCGGCCGGGCCTGCACCGCTGCCCGCCATCCCGGCTCCCGAACCGCCGGCTCCCGAACCGCCGGCACCCCCAGCACCGCCGGCACCGCCGGCACCGCCGGCCGCGTTCCCTGCCGCGCTCGCCGGCCGCGACCTCGAGGTGATCCCGGGGGCCGGAGCGGTGGTGGCGCTGACGTTCGACGCCGGGGCCAACTCGGCAGGGTTGCCCAGCATCCTGCAGACCCTGGCCGCCACCGGCGTGCGCGGCACGTTCTTCCTCACCGGCAACTGGGCCGCCGGCAACCCGGCCGGCGTCGCGGCGATCGTCGCGGGCGGCCACAGGGTGGGCAACCATTCCATGACCCACCCGGGCTTCACCGGACTCCCCGACGCAGCGATCGGAGACCAACTGGTCCGGGCGCAGCAGGCCATCCAGGCCAGCGGAGGGGATCCGCGGCCCTTGTTCCGCTTCCCCTTCGGCGAACGTGACGCCCGGACCATCGCCACGGTCAACGCCGCCGGCTACCTGCCCGTGCGCTGGACCGTGGACACCCTGGGCTGGAAGGGCGGCAGCGGAGGAATCACGGCGCAAACCGTGGCGGACCGTGCCCTGTCCCGGCTTCAGTCCGGGGAAATCGTGCTGATGCACGTCGGCTCCAATCCCGACGACGGGACCACCCTCGACGCCGATGCTCTGCCCGGGATGATCGAGCGGATCCGTCTGGCCGGCTACGGCTTCACGACGCTCGACGCGCTGCTGGGCTGACGCCGCTCAGCCGACGATGAACCGTGGACCGGCCGCACGTTGCGGTAGAACGCCACTGTTGCGCCGGGCGCAGGCCTGATACGACTAAGGCATGACGGAGTCGCCCACCCTTGCCGCCGCCCTGGCGCCCGTCGATGCCGTGATCTTCGACCTCGACGGAGTGGTCACGGACACGGCGGAGCTTCGCGCGGCGGCCTGGAAGCAACTCTTCGACGCCGTCCTCGAAGACCCGCGGCTTCCCGCCGGGACCCGCCGGGACCCGTTCGTGACCGACGACTACCTGGACCTGGTGGCGGGCCGGACCTGGGAGGACGCGGTAACCACCTTCCTGGCCGCCCGCGGGGGAACCATCCCGGCAGGCTCGCCTGCGGATGGTTCCGGGGCATGGACCGCCTTCGGACTTGCGGCACGGCATCACGAACTGTTCGAAGAGCTTCTCGGCACCGACCCGGTCCGGGCGTTCCCCGGCACGGCGGAGCTGCTTGGCCGGCTCAAGGCAGGCCGCGTCCCCGTGGTGCTCGCCACCTCCGCCAGGAACGCGCAAGCACTGCTCGCCGCGGCAGGACTCGGGGACGTCTTCGATCACATCATTGACGGACAGACGGCCCTGGACCGCGATGTTGCGGGAAAACCGGCCCCCGCGCTGTCCCTCGAAGCGGTGCGCCGGCTACAGATCCCGCCCGCCCGGGCAATGGTCATAGAGGATTCCGTGACGGGGGTGGAGTCCGGCCGGCGCGGCGGCTTCGGAATCGTCGTCGGCATCGACCGGGACGGGCGCCGGGAACCGCTGGAAGCGGCGGGCGCCGACGTCGTCGTCGAGGATGTCAGCCAGCTGGACATCGGGCTCGTCATCACGCATCCGTGGCTGCTGGTTTATGAGGGCTTCGACCCGGCGCACGAGGGCCACCGCGAAGCCCTCACCACGCTGGGCAACGGCTACCTGGCCACCCGGGGAGCCGCGCCCGAGCACCGTGCCGGGGCCGTGCACTATCCCGGCAGCTATCTTGCCGGCGTCTACAACAGCCTGCCCAGCGTGGTCATGGAGCAGGAAACGGTCGACGAGCACATGGTCAACATCCCCGACTGGCTGCCGCTGGACCTCAGGATCGGCGACGGGGCGTGGTGGTCCGAGGGCGGACTCTCGCTCCGCAGCGAGCGCCGCACCCTGGACATGTTGCGCGCAGTGCTGACCCGGGAGGCGCTCCTGGAGGACGACGCCGGCCGGCAGCTCCGAGTGCTGCAGCGCCGCCTCGTGTCCATGGCCACGCCACACCTCGCCGCACTGGAAACGGTCATCACCGCTGTCGGCTGGGGCGGGGAGGTCAGCATCCGCAGCGGCTGCGACACCTCCGTCACCAACTCCAACGTCCCCGACGACGCGGCGCTAGCCAACCGGCACCTGGGGTCCGTCCAGGTCGCCGCCTCCGGAGCCGGGCCGGGCACCGCCGGACTCACGGTGGAGGTCCGGACCGTCACCAGCGGAATCGGGATCGCCCTCGCGCTGAGGACGGAGGTTTCCGGGTCCGACGGGCCGCCCGGGGCCGGGATCCTTGAACAGCTGGGCGGGCTGCACACCCACCGCTTCGAGCTGTCCGTGGCCGCGGGGGAGCCGCTGACAATCCTGAAGACCGTGGCCGTGACCTCCTCCCGCGACCACGCCATCGCCTCGCCGCTGACGGCGGCCCGGGCCGTCCTGGCCCGCGCCGCGGGCGGGTTCGCAGCCCTGCTTGCGGACCACGGGGCCGCGTGGGCGGTCTTGCTCAAGCCCTTCGTCATCGAGCTCGACGACAGCTCGCAGGCGCAGCTCATCCTCAACCTCCACGTCTTCCACCTGCTGCAGACCCTGACCACCCACACCGCCGAACTCGACGCCGGCGTGCCGGCACGCGGCCTGCACGGAGAGGGCTACAGGGGACACGTCTTCTGGGATGAACTCTTCGTCCTTCCGCTGCTGAACTCGCGGCTGCCGTCCCTCGCCCGGGAGCTGCTCGATTACCGGTGGCGGAGGCTCCCCGCGGCCCGGGACGCGGCGCGGGCCGAGGGCCTGGCAGGGGCGCTGTTCCCCTGGCAAAGCGGCAGCGACGGCTCGGAACAGACGCCGAGGCTGCTGTTCAACCAGCGGTCCGGGCACTGGATGCAGGACTACTCCCGGCTCCAGCGCCACGTTGGCCTCGCTGTGGCCTACAACGCGTGGCAGTATTTCGAGGCCACCCAGGACCGGGGTTGGCTTACCGAGCATGGTGCGGAGATCGTGGTCGAGGTCGCCCGGCTGTTCGCATCCATGGCGGAGTTCGACCCCGCGGACGACCGTTTCCACCTGCGGGGCGTCATGGGCCCGGACGAATACCACACCGGAAATCCTGGGGACCCGGGCGGCGGACTGAGCGATAACGCCTACACCAACGTCATGGCCGCCTGGGTGTTCGACCAGGCAGTCTGGGTCATGCATTCCGTCCGGGGGTTCGACATGGAGGAACTGCGCACCCGCCTGCTGATCACCGCCGCCGAGATCGAGGCCTGGGAACACCTCAGCCGCCGAATGTTCGTGCCGTTTCACGGCGACGGCGTCATCAGCCAGTTCGCCGGCTACAGCAAGCTCCGGGAACTCGACTGGAAGCACTACCGCCGGACCTACGGGCTGATCGAGCGGCTGGACCTAATCCTGGAGGCGGAAGGCGACAGCACCAACCACTACCGGCTGGCCAAACAGGCCGACGTCCTGATGCTGCTCTACGTCCTGGGCGAGGACCAGCTGATCCGGTTCCTGGCCAGGCTGGGCTACGCCGTCACCCCCACCCAGATGGCCGCCACAGTGGACTTCTATCTGGCCAGGACTGCGCACGGCTCGACGCTCAGCCGGGTGGCCCACGCCTCTGTGCTGGCGCAGCGCGATCCCGAGCGGGCGTGGGCGACCTTCCGGGCGGCACTGGACGCGGACTTGGACGACACCCAGGGCGGAACCACCCGCTCCGGTATCCATCTGGGCGCGATGGCCGGGACGATCGACGTGGTCCAGCGCAGCTTTGCCGGGTTGCGGATTACGCGCGATGCCCTCGACTTCGCGCCCCGGCTGCCGGCTGAACTCAGTCGCGTGGACTTCCAGGTCCGCTACCGGGACCAGATGCTCGCCGTCCACCTCGAGCGCGACCGTCTGAGGGTCTCGGCGGCGCCCGGCGACGCCGCCCCGGTGCTGGTGCGCGTGGGTACCCGGCGGGTGCTGCTCCGGGCCGGCCAGGAACACGAATTCCTGCGCCGGGACGGCTGACCAGACCGGGACGGCTGACCAGACCGGGCCGCGACGTCCGGCGGCCGCCACGCCCGGCTACATCGAGTCCAGCCGGAGCACCGCCGCGCCCGTGATCCGGTCCTCCGACAGGTCAAGCAGGGCCCGGTCCGCGGCGCCGAAGGGGTACGGGACGGTCGTCGGGCGGATCGGGATCTCGGCGGCGAGGCGGAAGAACTCCTCGCCGTCGGCCCGGGTGTTCGCCGTGACGCTGCGGAGCTGGCGTTCCTGGAAGAGCTCTGCGGCGTAGTTCAGCGGCGGGATATCGCTGAGGTGGATGCCGGCGATGGCGAGCGTGCCGCCACGGTCCAGGGCGCGCAGCGCCGCGGGCACCAGGCCGCCCGCAGGGGCGAACAGGATGGCGGCATCCAGCGGGTCCGGGGGGACGTCGTCGGCGCCGCCGGCGAACGTCGCGCCCAGCTCGAGGGCGAGGCGCCGGGCCTCCGCAGACCTGGTCATGACGTAGACCCGCGCACCCCGGTAAAGGGCCACCTGTGCTGCCAGATGCGCGGAACCGCCAAAGCCGTAGATCCCCAGCCGGCCTCCGATCGGCAGTTCCGCCCGGCTCAGGGCCCGGTAGCCGATGATGCCCGCACACAGCAGGGGCGCGGCCTCGTCGTCGGAAAAGACCTCGGGGATCCGGTACACGAAGTCCTCCGCGGCGGTGATGAGCTCGGCGTAGCCGCCGTCCCGGTCCCAGCCGGTAAAAACCGGGGACAAGCACAGGTTTTCCTCGCCGCGCAGGCAGAAGCGGCAGATGGCACAGGTCCCGCCGAGCCAGGCAACGCCCACCCGGTCGCCGAGCGAGAACCTCGCGGCGTGCGCCCCGCGACCGACGACTTCACCGACGACTTCGTGGCCGGGAATCGTGCCGGGGCGCTTCGGCGCAAGATCACCCTCCGCCAGGTGCAGATCCGTGCGGCATACCCCGCACACCCGGACCCGCACCAGCACCTCGTGCGGCCCGGGGTGTGGATCCGGGCATTCCGCGAACACCAGGGGACGGGTTTTCATCGGTCCCGGATGTCCAACCCGCCAGGCTCGCACGGGCCGCCTCCTCTCCTTGTTGCGTCCTAGTGGCGCGCGATCAGCGGGTAATCAGCACGTTGCAGCGCGCTTTGTGCAGGACGGCAGAGACGGTGTTGCCCGGTCCGCCGTCGCGGTTGTGGGTGCCGATCACCAGCACCTCGGCGTCGCCTGCAGCCGCCAGGAGTTCCTTGGACGCGGCCCGGCCGTCCCGCAGGGTCCCGGAGATTGCCAGTTCCGGAGCGAGCTTTCGGGCGTCTGCGAGTGCGTGGTCCAGCAGTTGCTGGCCATGGAGCGAGGCATGCCGGCCGTGCTCCTCCCGGTTCCCGCCGCGCTCCCGGTCAATGTGGACCAGCTGAAGGGAGGTGCCGAGGACCTCCGCCAGCCTGACGGCACCAGCCAGCGCGGCCGGGCTCCGGGAGGTGCCGTCGATGCCCACCACTACGGGGTTGGCGGCACTGCGCGGGCGCCGGATGACCAACAGCGGACAGGGCGAGGAGCCGGCCAGGTCCAGGCAGATGGACCCGGCCAACTGGCCCAGCACACCGCCCTGGCCGCGGCTGCCCACGACCAGGAGGCCGGCGTCCCGGGCTGCCTCACGCAGAACCCGCGCTGGCAGGCCAGCTTCCATGATCCCGTCGACCGCGGCGCCCGCCGGGCTGCTGGTGCCCGGGGCGGGGGCGGCGT
>NZ_MQTQ01000070.1 GCF_020532805.1 Arthrobacter sp. SO5
TGGTGTTGTCAGGAGTACGCCCGTTGCGCAGACGCTAGTTCTGCGGCGGGTGCTCACGGGTGGAATATCAACAAATAGCGGCCGTTCAGTTTCTTCCCTTGCCCAGTACGGACTCTCTTGAGTGTCCTGGACCGGCGCGGGGGGATGGTGGGCGGTTTAGTGTTTGGCACACTGTTGGGTCCTGAGGCAACAGGGCCATGTCGTGTTTTTCTGCGGGTCCTCTTTGGGGGTGCTG
>NZ_MQTQ01000071.1 GCF_020532805.1 Arthrobacter sp. SO5
GCTCCGACGGATTGTAAGCACACGGTTTCAGGTACTGTTTCACTCCCCTCCCGGGGTACTTTTCACCTTTCCCTCACGGTACTGGTCCGCTATCGGTCATTAGGGAGTATTTAGGCTTATCAGGTGGTCCTGACAGATTCACACGGGATTTCTCGGGCCCCGTGCTACTTGGGATACTCTCCAGGCGGTACACAACATTTCGGTTACGGGGCTCACACCCTCTCTGGCCGGCCTTTCAAGACCGTTCACCTATGCCTGCACTACACACCCCACTGTCCCGGCAGAGACAGAACGGAAAGTCCCACAACCCCGCCCATGCAACGCCCGCCGGCTATCACACATGGAAACGGTTTAGCCTGATCCGCGTTCGCTCGCCACTACTGACGGAATCACTATTGTTTTCTCTTCCTGCGGGTACTGAGATGTTTCACTTCCCCGCGTTCCCTCCACGCACCCTATGTGTTCAGATGCGGGTCACCAGATCACTCGCGCGTCTGGCGGGGTTTCCCCATTCGGACACCCTGGGATCACAGTCCGGTTATCGACTCCCCCAGGCTTATCGCAGATTCCTACGTCCTTCTTCGGCTCCTAATGCCAAGGCATCCACCGTGTGCTCTTAAAAACTTGACCACAAAAGATCAA
>NZ_MQTQ01000072.1:0-21150 GCF_020532805.1 Arthrobacter sp. SO5
GGGTTCCGGGGGTGGCGGGAAGGGTGGCAGTCGTCATGGGACCTCGCTTGAAAAAGGACCCCACGCACCGGGGATCCGCGCTTGCCGGGTCCTGCTTGGACCGGCCAGGTCGTCACCCGGGGCACCCCACCGCGAATGGAGGGTTGCCGGCCAGCAAACCGGGGTTTAGCGCTGGCACTCGTGACCTGCTTCGAGCCTAGGACATCCTTGCCGGCGCGCAGAAGCCGGGCCGCCAATGTGAAGCGCTTTGTTACGGACGACGCCGGCGCCGCTAGAGGAGGTCGTCCAGGCCCGGGTTAAGGCGCTTGAGGACCTCGGAGTGCAGGATGGAGTTGGTAGCCAGGGCGTTGCCGCCGAACGGGCCGTCCTCGCCCTCGAGCGAGGTGAACCGTCCGCCGGCTTCGGTGACGATCGGGACCAGCGCCGCCATGTCATAGAGGTTCAGTTCCGGCTCGCAGGCGATGTCGACGGCGCCCTCGGCCACCATGCAGTAGGACCAGAAGTCGCCGTAGGCGCGGGTGCGCCACACGTCCTCGGTGAGGCCCAGGAACTCATCGAGGTTCCCGCGCTGCTTCCAGCCGCCGAGGCTTGAGAAGGACAGCGAGGCATCCGAGAGTTTGGACACGTTGGAGACCTTCAGCCGGGTGGCCGCCGCGAGCGACCGGCCCATGTAGGCGCCTGCGCCCTTGGCTGCCCACCAGCGCTTGCCCAGGGCCGGGGCGCTGACGACGCCGATCACCGGCTCGCCTTCGTCAACGAGGGCGATCAGCGTGGCCCAGACCGGGACGCCGCGGACGAAGTTCTTGGTCCCGTCGATGGGGTCGATGATCCAGCGGCGCGAGCCGTGGCCGGAACTGCCGAACTCTTCGCCGAGCACGGCGTCGCGGGGGCGCGAACGTGACAGCTGGCCGCGGATCGCTTCCTCGGCGGACTTGTCCGCGTCGGTGACCGGTGTCAGGTCCGGCTTCGTCTCGATCCGAAGGTCGAGCGCCTTGAAGCGGCTCATGGTCTGGGAATCGACGGAATCTGCCAGTACATGGGCAAGGCGCAGGTCATCGTTGTAGCTCGAAGCGGGTTGACTCATGGATCCAAACTACCGCCAAAGCGGGCGGCGGAGCGGTAGGCTGCGCCGCAGCAAGCTAGGAGACGGTGCCCAGCTCCTTGACGTCCTGCGCTTCCGTCCGCGGGTCCGTGCCCAGCAGGCGGCGGAGCGACGCGAGCCGGGCGGGCCCGGACGGGCCGGCATGGCCGCCGGCCACCCAGGCATCCACGCCACAGTTAACCGCGCTGGAATCATGCTTGCAGCCCCGCTCGCAGTCGTCGGTACCGGGTTCGAGATCCGGGAAGGAACGCAGGATCCGGTCCGGGTCAACATGGGCCAGGCCGAAGGAGCGGATGCCGGGCGTATCGATGATCCAGCTGCCCGCCGGTGCATCGTTGAGTTTGAGGGCCAGTGCCGAGGATGACGTGTGCCGGCCGCGCCCCGTCACGGCGTTGACCCCGCCGGTGGCGCGCTCGGCACCGGTCAGGGCGTTGACCATGGTGGACTTGCCGACGCCGGAGTGGCCCAGCATGACCGTCACCTTGCCGTCGAGATAGGCCCGCAGCGCCGAGACCGCGTCCTTGTCCAGGCGGGCGGACAGCCCGTCATCGGAGCGGGCATCGATGCCCGAGGCGGCGGAGTCCGCCGTCTTGGAGATGATGACGGGGAACGCGAGGTGCGTGTAGTTCGAGAGGAGCTCGGCGGGGTCCTTGACGTCGGCCTTGGTGACAAGCAGCAGCGGGTCGATTCCGGCGTCGTAGGCGGCCACGAGGGTGCGGTCGATGAATCCGGTCCGGGGTTCCGGATTGGCGGCCGCGACCACGATCACGAGCTGGTCGGCGTTGGCGACGACGGCGCGCTCGATCGGGTCGGTGTCGTCGGCGCTGCGCCGCAGCAGGGTCCTGCGGTCCTGGATTTTCACCAGCCGGGCCAGGGTGTCGGGTTCGCCGCTGACATCCCCGACGAGGGACACGAAGTCGCCGGCAACCACCGGATTGCGGCGCAGCTCGCGCGCACGGGCTGCGATGATCTTGCGTTCCTCGCCGGTGCCCTCGCCGACGACGGCGGTGTACCGTCCGCGGTCCACGGTGATGATCCGCCCGGTGACGGCTTCGTCGTAGCTGGGCCGGTCCTTCGTGCGGGGGCGGGTGCCCTTCTTGTTGGGGCGGATCCGGGCATCGGATTCGTCCCAGGAATCAGTGCTGCGTGCCACCGGTCGTGTCCTTGTCTGCGGGGGAGCCCTGGGCCAGCATGGCGTCCCACAGCTGCGGAAAGCCAGGCATGGTCTTGGCTGTGGTGGCGATGTCTTCGACCTCGACGCCGGGGATGGCCAGGCCCAGGATGGCGCCAGCCGTGGCCATGCGGTGGTCGGCGTAACTGCGGACGACGCCGCCGTGCAGGGCGGCGGGCCGGATGATGAGGCCGTCAGGCGTCTCCTCGGCGTCGCCGCCGAGCCGGTTGATCTCAGCCACCAGCGCGGCGAGGCGGTCCGTTTCGTGTCCGCGGAGGTGCGCGATGCCGCTCAGCCGTGACGGGCCGGTGGCGAGGGCACAGAGGGCGGCGACGGTGGGGGCGAGTTCGCTGGTTCCGTCGAAGTCGGCGCCCTTGATCTCCGGACCCCCGGTGACGGTCAGCGTGCCGTCCGCCAGGGTGACGGTGGCTCCCATGTCACACAGGATGCTGCGCCAGAGGTCCCCGACCTGGGTGGTTCCGGCGGGCCAGTTGGGGATCCGGACCGTGCCGCGGGTTGCCAGGGCGGCCGCCAGGAACGGTCCGGCGTTGGAGAGGTCCTGTTCGATGCGGCGGTCGAAGGCGCTGATGCTGCCGGGGGCGACGACCCAGTGGTTCGGGACAGAGTCGTCCACCGTCACGCCGACGCCGCGCAGCACGGCGACCGTCATGGTGATGTGGTCCAGGCTGGGCACGGGCTTGCCGGGATGCTCGGTGCTGCGGTGTTCGGTGCTGCGGTGTTCAAGGTGCAGTCCGTCCGTGAAGCGCGCGCCCGCGAGCAACAGGGCCGAGACGAACTGCGAGGAGGCGCTGGCATCGATGACGAGGTGGCCGCCCCTTACGGCGCCGGTGCCGTGGACAGTGAACGGGAGCGACGACGTCGGGCTGCCGTCAGGTGCGGTGACCGTGACGCCGAGGCCGGTGAGCGCCCCGATGATGGGGCCCATCGGGCGGTTGCGGGCGTGCGGGTCGCCGTCGAACTCCGTCTGGCCGCGGCGCAGCGCGGCCACCGGGGGGACGAAACGCATCACTGTGCCGGCCAGGCCGCAGTCGATCCCTGCACGGTCCGCCGGGGCGTCAAGGCTGATCGGCGTGATGTCCAGGTCGGGGCCGAAGGCTCCGCCGCCGGGGACTTCGGTGATGGTGGCACCGAGCTGCCGCAGGGCCTCGATCATGAGGGCCGAGTCCCGGGAATGCAGGGGAGCGCGCAGGCGGGAGGGGCCGTCGGCGAGGGCAGCCAGGACCAGATATCTGTTCGTCAGGGACTTGGAGCCCGGAACGGTAACGGTCGCGTCGACGGGCCGTCCGGCAAACGGCGCCCGCCAGGGCGGTGCGCCGTGGGCCGGCGCGGTGCTGGCAGCTGCGGTGCTGGCAGCTGCGGTGGGGGTGGCGCCAGTCATTGCTCGCTTATGCCCCGACGGTGTGGTCTACGGCCTTGCGTACCGCTTTGTCGGCCTTCTTCAGCCGCTTGCCGGTGGTCTTCCGGACATCTGCGGCCAGGTGACCGGTGGTCTTCCGGACATCTGCGGCGAGGTGACCGGCGTTCTTCCTGGTATCCGCCGCGAGGTGCTCCGCGCGCCAGGCCAGGCTGGGCTTCCCGTTGGTGTCGACGGAGGCCAGCAGCACGCCGCCGGTCAGGGACACGTTCTTCAGCAGCTGCTTCCGCCGGGCATCGCGGCCCTCCTTGGACGTGATGTCCGCACTGCGCCATTCGACGTAGCCGTTGAGGGCGGAAATGACAGCCAGCACGGTGGCCGCCAGGCGGGCCGACTTGCCCAGCGCGAAGAGGACGCCGGCGCCGACCTGGGTGCCGCCGATGACGCGAGCCAGCACCTTTTCGTCGGTCTGGAACGGCAGGGACTCGGCCGCGCGGCGCAGCAGGGGAGACAGCTGCGTCGCAGTGTCATCCGCATTCTTGAGCTTGTCCAGGCCCGCAAGGACGAAACTGGAGGCGAGCATGGGGCGGGCGAGAAAGCGGACGAACGGCATGAATTTCCTCCTGAAGAGACGAACCGCGGAATCGATGCGGGAGAACCGGTTCCAGTCTTGCACTTTTGCGGAATATTTGCCCGCCGGGCGTGGTTGTGAATGGCAGGTTCCAGCCGGTTTTCGGTGGCTGGGCATGGGGTCATCACAACGAGTCGGAACAGTCCTGATCGGGGCTGCAACATGCGGGCACGGCCGGAGGGTTTCGGCGTGGCCCGGGAAGGCGGAGATTTGATTCTCTTGAAGGACAGGGCGGAGCTGGAGGCGGGGCCGCGGGAAGCCTGGGGTACGGCGCTTCCCGTTGTTTCGGGTGCCCGCCGGAACGTGACAGTAGACTTGAAGGCAATGAGCACCATGGATCCGGCCGTTGCGGCCATGCACGAGGTTGCCGGAAACGGCGCCGCGCCCGACAAATCACCTGTAGCCAGCCCGGCTGGCGCACTTACCGGGACTGCCCCGGCGCCTGACGCTGTCAGCGAAGCCGCGGCCCGGGAGACCATAGTGGACGGACAGCCGCTTGATGTGGCGGTCGAGTCGACGGAGGAGCGCCGCGTCCGCTTTGAACGGGACGCCATGCAGTACGTGGACCAGTTGTATTCCGCGGCCATGAGGATGGCACGGAATCCAGCGGACGCCGAGGACCTCGTCCAGGAGGCCTACACCAAGGCCTTCTCGGCATTCCACCAGTACAAGCCGGGGACCAACCTGAAGGCCTGGCTGTACCGCATCCTTACCAACACCTACATCAACCTTTACCGCAAGCGGCAACGCGAGCCGCTGCAGTCGAATTCGGACACCATCGAGGACTGGCAACTGGCACGCGCCGAGTCCCACACCTCCTCCGGGCTCCGTTCCGCCGAGGCCGAGGCGCTGGACCACCTGCCGGATTCAGACGTGAAGCGCGCACTGCAGTCGATCCCGGAGGAGTTCCGGCTTGCTGTGTATTTCGCGGACGTGGAGGGCTTCGCGTACAAGGAAATTTCAGAGATCATGAACACCCCGATCGGGACTGTCATGTCCCGTCTGCACCGCGGCCGCAAGATGCTGCGGGACATGCTCGCCGACTACGCCGCCGAGCGGGGATTCAAGGCCGCCACCGAGTCAACTGCAGCGGCCGGAAGCAACAAACAGGAGAACAGGAAATGAGCGACTGCCAGGGACTGGGCGACTGCGACGACGCCCGGATGCAACGTATCTACGAGTACCTCGACGGCGCGCTCACGCACGCTGACATCGCCGAGATCAAGGACCACCTGGACGGGTGCCCGGAATGCTTTGAGCAGTACGACCTCGAATGCGTCATCCGCGTGATGGTGAAGCGTTCGTGCACCGAAGCGGCTCCCGAGAACCTCAAGAACTCGATCCTGGACCGGATCCATTCGATCCGCCCCGTCGAGGCCTGAGCGTAGTCCGGCCGCACAGCCCCGCTCGCACAACCCCGCTCGCATAAACAGGGCCGCACAAAACGAATGACCCCGGAAACCATGAGGTTTCCGGGGTCATTCGTCTAAAGCTGTCATTCCAAGCTTTGCTTAGGTGTTGGGGCGCTTGCCGTGGTTCGCGCCGCCACGCTTACGGTCACGACGTTTACGTGCACGCTTGCTCATAGCTGGCCTCCTTAATATTGGTACTCAAAAGAGCTGCCCTCAAGTCTCCCACATCGGGACACGAGCCGCGAACCGGCGGGCGGGTCCAAGCCTCACTCCAGGGAGTTCCGGATGGAGATCCTGGCCTGGTCGAGCACGGTCTTGACCGTCTCCAGCGTCACCGGACTGACCGGGTGGCGGCCGCCGTGGCGGCGCAGCTCAACCCGGACGTCGTCACGGAACGCCTGGACCAGCATCTCCGCTTCCCGCAGCCGCCCGTCACTCTCCGGGGAGTAGCGACCCCCGGCCTGGGGTCCCGCAACGGAGCCGGTAGCGCGGGCCGAGGAACGGGCTGCCTCGGCAGTGGCGGCCAGATCGGCCCTGAGTCCGCGCATGTTCACCCGGATATCCTGGCGGAGGCTGTCGGCAAGCCGGCGGACCGAGGCCGAGATGTCATTCTCCACTCCCGCGAGTTCATCGCGCCGCCCATTGAGCTCCACGAGACCGGCCGGGGTGATGCTGTAGTTGGTCCGGCGGCCCTCCGTGTACGTGGCGACCAGTCCCTCCTCCTCAAGCTTTCCCAGCCGCGGGTAGATGGTGCCGGCGCTGGGGGAGTAGGTGCCGCCGAAGCGTTCGCTGAGGGCCTTGATGAGCTCGTACCCGTGCTTGGGCCCGGACTCCAGCAGCGCCAGCAGGTACAGCCGCAGCGCGCCGTGGGCAAAGACGGGAGGCATCAGGGCGCCGTTTCGGTGTCCGTGACCGGCTGCGCGTGGAAGATTGACGTCTTTCCCGAGACGGAATTGGTCCGGACCAGCATGAGCTGGGTGTCGGGGCCGGCGATGGTCTGCACGGTGCCGCCCGGCGTCGTGTATTTCTGGTCGTCGATGACGACGGCGCCGCCTGCGGTCTTCGCGATGATGTCCACGCCGACGTCGTGCGGCAGCCGGATGGTGACGTCCCCGGACACCGAATTGGCGCCGAAATCGTGGGTGAAACTGTGCAGGTCAAAGCTGAGGTCGCCGCTGACGGTGTGGGCCCGGATGTTGCTGAACTCGCCGGAGGCCGTAACCTCGCCGGAGACGCTCCTGGCAGTCAGCACGCCGTGGTGGTTGCGGGCGATCACTTCGCCGCTGACGGTGTTGACGGACAGCTGCCCTGCCGTGCCGTCGGCCAGCACGGAACCGGAAACAGTGTTCAGCCGGATATGGCCACTGACGCCGGAGACCATGCCGTCGCCCCTGACGGTGCCGGCCTCGACCTCGACGCCGGCCGGCAGGGCGATGCTGATGACCACCGAGTTGTTGCTGCTGTTGTTAACGCTGCCCATCAGGTTCTTGAACCAGCCCTGCGGCCCGTGCAGCTGGTGCCGGACCTCGAGGCGGCCGTTGACGAGGCTGATAGCCAGGGGATCCCCTTGGATTTCGGACACCTCGATCCGGGCGACGTCTTCGTCATGGGTGACGATGTCGAAGCGGCCCCGGACGATGCCGAGCTTGAGCGCGCTGGCGCCGTCGACGTCGATCGTCTGCGGGCCGGTGACGGTCCAGTTGTTCCCTGTCGTGTTCTGCTCGGTCATGATTCCTCCGGAAGACGGTACAGGATGCCTTGGGTTGCGATATATCGCGACCCTGCAACTCACGCTATATCGCCAAGCAGGCGCCGTCAAGCTATATCGCGGGAATGCCGCCGGAGGGCGCGGGGACCGGAGCCCCCGCCCCAGCTACTCCGGAGCCCCGGGCCGGGCTACTCCGGAGTGTCGATGCCCAGCCACTGGAACCAGCCGCGGTGCAGCACCAGCCAGGCCATGAGGCCGTAACCGGCCTGTCCCGGCGTGCCGGTGTTGGCCGCTAGGTCCTGGCGCCACTGCTCATGGTTCAGCAGCGGAGAATAGGTGTCCACGTACAGGTGCTTGCGGCGGGTGGTGACGTCGGCGAAGGCCGTGTTGAGCTCGCCCAGCCTGCGGTTCTGGGTGGGGTCCAGGGTGGGCGGCGGCCCGACCACGAATACTTCAATCTTGTTCTGCGTGGCAGAGTCCAGGATGTTCGCCAGATTCAACCGGCTGCGGGCGGTGGAGAGCCCGAATTCGATGTCGCGGCCGGAAAGGCCGATCACCAGACGGTTCTCGTGGTGGTCGCTGAAGCGCCTCCCTGCTTCCTCGAACCAGCGTGCGGCCAGGCCTTCGGTCCCCTCCTCAGGGCACGGAAGGCAGTAGCTCTCCAGCGACATCCCGTCCTGGGGCGTTCGGGCCAGGACCCGGCCCAGCCAGCCCAGGGCGCGCGGATCACCGAGCCCGGCCAGCAGCTCATCGCCCACGGCTGCGATCCGCAGCTTTCGATCTTCCACGACTACCTCTTCACTCCGCTGCGGCGCGATTCCACTGCGGTTAAACAACACTGCGGTTAAACAACACTGCCCGGCCGGAGTTGCGTGTTCCATCTCCGGCCGGGCAGCAAGGACCTTACTTGCGTGCGAATGCCTGCTTGAGCAGGGTGTCCTGCTCGGCCGCGTGCCGCTTCATCGAACCCGCCGCGGTGGAAGCGGAGGCCGTGCGCGACACGAGGCGCACCGGGCGCTCCAGCTCGGCCGGAAGGTTCAGGCCCACGAACGGCCACGGGCCCTGGTTGGCAGGCTCGTCCTGCGCCCAGACAACCTCTGCGTTCGGGTACTTGGCAAGCTCCGCAGCGATCTCGGCGGACGGAAGCGGGTAGAGCTGCTCTACCCGGACAATCGCCGTCGTCTTGTCCTCGGTCTTCTGCCGGGTGGACAACAGATCGTAGTACAGGCGGCCGGAGACGAGCAGCACACGTTCGACGGCGTCGCCCTGCAGCTTCTCGTGCTCCGGGATCACCGGCAGGAACGTGCCGGTGGTGAAGTCTTCCACCGACGACGCCGCGGCCTTGAGGCGGAGCAGCTGCTTCGGGGTGAAGATGATGAGCGGCTTGCGCGGGCGGCTGTACGCCTGGCGGCGCAACAGGTGGAAGTGCGACGCCGACGTCGTCGGGTTTGCCACGATCATGTTCTGCTCGGCACACATCAGCAGGAAGCGCTCGATCCGGGCGGACGAGTGGTCCGGTCCCTGGCCTTCGTAGCCGTGCGGCAGCATCAGCACGAGCGAGGAGCGCTGGCCCCATTTCTGTTCGGCCGAGGAGATGAACTCGTCGATGATCGTCTGCGCGCCGTTGACGAAGTCGCCGAATTGCGCTTCCCAGAGCACCAGGGCGTCCGGGCGTTCCACCGAGTAGCCGTATTCGAAGCCCATCGCGGCGTATTCGGAGAGCAGGGAGTCATAGATCCAGAGCTTGGCCTGGTCCTCCGAGAGGTGGGCCAGGGGAGTCCACTCGTCGCCGTTGGCACGGTCGTGGAAGACCGCGTGGCGCTGGACGAAGGTGCCGCGGCGCGAGTCCTGGCCGGCGAGCCGGACGGGCACGCCTTCCATGACCAGCGAGCCGAACGCCGCGAGCTCGCCGAAGCCCCAGTCGATGCCACCCTCGCGGGACATTGCCTCACGCTTCTCCAGCAGTTGCTTGAGCTTGGGGTGGATCGTGAAGCCTTCGGGAATGGCGGTGTGGGCCTCGCCGATCCGGGCCAGCGTCTCGGCGGAAATCGCCGTGGACACCGGAGCGCCGGTGCCGGCATCGTTCTGCTGGGCCATGGGGCGTTCGATGTCCGAGACGGCCGCGGAATCATTCGTGACGATCGGGATCGGGGACGTCTGGGCGGCGTGGGTCTCGGCGAAGACGCGCTCCAGCCGTTCCTGGTAATCGCGCAGCAGCTGCTCGGCTTCTTCCTCGGTGATGTCACCGCGGCCGATCAGCGATTCCGTGTACAGCTTGCGGACCGAACGTTTGGCTTCGATCAGGTTGTACATCAGCGGCTGGGTCATCGAGGGGTCATCGCCCTCGTTGTGGCCGCGGCGGCGGTAGCAGACCATGTCGATGACAACGTCCTTGTGGAACCGCTGGCGGAAGTCGTAGGCGAGTTGGCCGATGCGGACCACAGCCTCCGGGTCGTCGCCGTTCACATGGAACACCGGCGCCTGGATCATCTTGGCGACGTCCGTGGAGTAGGTGGAGGAACGTGAGGACGACGGCGCCGTGGTGAAGCCGACCTGGTTGTTGACCACGATGTGGATGGTGCCGCCGGTGCGGTAGCCGCGCAGCTGGGAGAGGTTGAGAGTTTCCGCCACGACACCCTGGCCCGCGAAGGCGGCGTCGCCATGGACCATGATCGGCAGGACGGGGAAGGCTTTGCCCTGGTCCAGGCGGTCCTGCTTGGCCCGGACGATGCCCTCCAGGACGGGGTCCACGGCTTCGAGGTGGGACGGGTTGGCGGCGAGGTAGACCTTGGTCACCTTGCCGTTGTCCGAGGAGAAGGTGCCCTCGGTGCCCAGGTGGTATTTCACGTCGCCGGAGCCCTGCACGGAGCGCGGGTCCTGGGTGCCCTCGAATTCGCGGAAGACCTGGGCGTAGGTCTTGCCGGCGATGTTGGTGAGCACGTTGAGCCGGCCGCGGTGGGCCATGCCGATCGCCACTTCGTCCAGTTCGTCGTCGGCGGCATTGGAGATGATGGCGTCCAGCAGCGGAATCAGGGACTCGCCGCCTTCCAGCGAGAAACGCTTCTGCCCGACGAACTTGGTCTGCAGGAAGGTCTCGAAAGCCTCGGCGGAGTTGAGCTTGGAGACGATGCGCAGCTGCTCATCGCGGCTCGGCTTGGAGTACGGGTGCTCGATCTGGTCCTGGAACCACTTGCGCTCGGCAGGGTCCTGGATATGCATGTACTCAATGCCGGCGGTCCGGCAGTAGGCATCCCGGAGGACGCCGAGGATGTTGCGGAACTTGAGCATCGGCTTGCCGCCGAAACCGCCGGTGGGCCATTCGCGGTCCAGATCCCACAGAGTCAGGCCGTAGGTCAGGACGTCGAGGTCCGGGTGCTTGCGCTGGACGTACTCGAGCGGGTCGGTGTCCGCCATGAGGTGGCCGCGCACGCGGTAGGCATGGATCAGCTGCTGGATCCGGGCGACCTTGTTGATTTCGTCAGCCGGGTCCACCTGCAGGTCCGGGCTCCACCGCACGGGCTCGTACGGGATCCGCAGGGATTCAAAGATCTCATCGTAGAAGTCCTGCGCGCCGAGCAGGAGCTGGTGCACGAGCTTAAGGAACTCGCCGCTGCCGGCACCCTGGATGACGCGGTGGTCATAGGTGGAGGTCAGGGTGAGGACCTTGCTGATGGCGTTCTGCGCGATGATCTTCTCGCTGGCACCCTGGAACTCTGCCGGGTAGTCCAGTGCACCGACGCCGATGATGGCGGCCTGGCCTTTGGACAGGCGCGGCACCGAGTGCACCGTGCCGATGCCGCCGGGATTGGTCAGCGACACCGTGGTGCCGGAGTGGTCGTCCGCGGTCAGCTTGCCGGCGCGGGCGCGCTTGATCAGGTCCTCATAGGTGTGCCAGAACTCGGAGAAGTTGAGGGTCTCCGCCTTCTTGATGTTCGGGACCATAAGCAGCCGCGTGCCGTCCGGCTTGGGCATGTCGATGGCGATGCCGAAGTTCACGTGGGCCGGCTGGACGGCGACGGGCTTGCCGTCCACCTCGTCGTAGAACACGTTCATGGAGGGGAACTGGGCCAGGGCACGGATGACGGCATAGCCGATGAGGTGCGTGAAAGAGACCTTGCCGCCGCGGGCCCGGGCGAGGTTGGAGTTGATGACCACGCGGTTGTCGATCAGGAGCTTTGCCGGGATGGCCCGAACGCTGGTGGCCGTGGGCACCTCCAGGCTGGTGATCATGTTCGTGGCAATGGCCTTGGCCGGGCCGCGCAGGACGGAGACGACGTCTTCCTCGGGTGCGGACGGGGCCTTGATGTTCTTGGGCAGCTGGGCCGGAATCGGCGTGGTGCCCGGACCGGCGTCGGAGGCCTTCGAGCCGTCGCGGGCGACGGTGGCAGGGGCCTTCTTGGCAGCGGGCGGCGCGGCAGGCGCGGCGGGCGGCGCAGGCGCGGCGGGCGGCGCAGGCGCGGCGGGAGCCGACGCGGCAGGAGCAGCGGCAGGTGCGGGTGCCGCAGGCGCTGCGGACGACGCGGCGGCGGGCGCTACGACGGGAAGTTCACGGGTGGCAGGGTGCGCAACGGATGCTGCGCCTGAGGCTCCATTGGTGGATGAACCATCACCGGCGCCGAAGGATTCGAACAACGGCCACCACTTGGCATCGACCGTGTTCTTGTCCTGCTGGTAACGCTCGTACAGTTCGTCAACGAGCCACTCGTTTCCGCCAAATTCCTCGGGTAGACGGTGGCTAGGCTGCTCTGGCACTTGAATTACGCCTCTTCCATGAGTTTGATTCCCCACTGGCTTCCACGGTGCCGCAGCACGACGATCGAACCAGTCTCCGCGTCCAGTGAACCCAGACCCATGCCAGTCTAGTGACGATTCTTGCCAAACCGCGAATAGGGGCGACTCTCGCCTTCAATCACGTCGAAAGCCCGTCGACGGCTCGCCTAGAATCACACAGAGAACCACCCGGCACCCTGAATGCTACAAAGGAGCAGTTGTGCGATTCCTCAGCGAGCCCACCACCGATCTGACCTACTCGGACATTTTCCTGGTTCCCTCCCGCTCCGACGTGACCTCACGGCTGGACGTGGACCTTGCCGCGGATGACGGGACAGGGTCCACCATCCCTTTGGTCGCCTCCAACATGACGGCAGTCACCGGGAAGCGCATGGCCGAGACCATGGCCCGCCGGGGCGGTCTCGCCGTGCTGCCCCAGGACGTTCCGCTGCCGGTGATCCGCGACGTGACAGCCTGGATCAAGGCCCGGCACCGGGTCCTTGAAACCCCTGTGACGTTGTCTCCGGCGGATACCGTGATCGACGCGCTCCACCTGATGGGCAAGCGACCCCACGGTGCCGTCGTAGTGGTGGATGACGCCGGCGCCGTCACCGGAGTAGTCCGTGCCGCCGACTGCGACGGACAGGACCGCTTCGCCTCGCTCGCCTCCGTCATCCGCCACCAGCCACCTGTCCTGGACATGGAGGAACTCGAGGCCGGGCCCGGGGCCGGATCTGCCGAGACTTCACTGCGGGGACTGCGGCGCGCCTTCGAGGCTATGGATGCCGCCGGGACGGACTTCGCGCCGGTGCATGAGGACGGTGCCCTGGCCGGTGTCCTCACCCGCAAGGGGGCCCTGCGCTCCACGCTGTACCGTCCGCTGCTGGACGACGCCGGCGCACTCAAGGTCGCTGCCGCCGTCGGGATCAACGGTGACGTCGCCGGCCGGGCAGCCGAGCTCCTGGCCGCCGGTGTCAACGTCCTGGTCCTCGACACCGCCCACGGGCACCAACAGAAAATGTTCGACGCGCTGGCCGCGGTGAAGGGCCTCAACCCCGGCGTTCCGGTCGTCGCGGGCAACGTCGTGACCGCCGAGGCGACGCGCGAACTCATCAGCGCCGGCGCCGACATTGTCAAGGTCGGCGTCGGACCCGGCGCGATGTGCACCACCCGGATGATGACGGCCGTGGGCCGGCCCCAGTTCTCCGCCGTCCTGGAGTGCTCCGCAGCCGCCCGGGCGGCCGGCGGACGGGTCTGGGCCGACGGCGGCGTCCGGCACCCGCGCGACGTCGCGCTGGCCCTCGCGGCCGGGGCGAGCCAGGTCATGATCGGCTCCTGGTTCGCCGGCACGCACGAGAGCCCGGGGGACCTGCAGGTGGATGCCGGCGGACGCCAGTTCAAAGAGAGCTTCGGCATGGCCTCCGCCAGGGCAGTCCAGAACCGGAACCAGCGCGAGGGTGCCTTCGAAAAGGACCGCAAGGCCTTGTTTGAGGAAGGCATCTCCACCTCGCGCATGTATCTCGATCCGTCCCGTCCCGGCGTCGAGGACCTGCTGGACGTGGTCACCGCCGGGCTCCGCAGCTCGATGAGCTACGCCGGCGCCGCGGACCTCGCCGCGTTCCGGGAACGCGCCGTGGCGGGCATCCAGTCTGCGGCAGGCTACGAGGAAGGCCGTCCGGTCCCGCAGAGCTGGTGACCCGGGCCGGGCGGCGGCAACTGCTCCTGTAGACTGAAATTCTTATGGACAGCAAATCTAGGTGCCGGCCTGGGGGCTGTCAGGGACGAACCGAAACCGTTCCCGGACAGTCCACCCGCAGAGCCGGCAAACCCCGAACACGTGCCCATCACTCACCGGCAGTACGCCAGCCCGGAGCCTCCCGGGAACCGGGGTCGGCCTCCGCCGACCATCCTCCGCCGGGCGGAACCTCCCAGCAGACGCGTCCCGGCCACGCCGGCGGGCGGGCTCCCCAGTGGACCCCCGCTCCGGAAGCAGGCCACTAAATGGAGTGGATCCTCCTCGGGGCAGGCCTCCTGCTCATCCTCGGCACCGGCTTCTTCGTAGCCGTCGAGTTCTCCCTGGTGGCACTGGACCAGTCCACGGTCCAGCGCGCCGTCGACAACGGCGACACCGCCGCGGAACCCTTGCTTAAGTGCCTGAAGTCCCTTTCCACGCAGCTCTCCAGCTGCCAGCTGGGCATCACCATGACCACCCTGCTCACCGGCTACGTCATGGAACCCTCCGTCGGCAAGCTGCTCGAAGGTCCGCTCGCCGCCGTCGGGGTTCCGGCCGCGGCGGCCGCCTCACTCTCACTCGTCCTCGCGATGGCACTGGCCACGCTGCTGTCCATGGTGATCGGCGAGCTCGTTCCCAAGAACATGGCGATCGCCTTGTCCTTTCCGATCGGCAAGGCCGTCGCGGGGCCCCAGCTGGTCTTCACCGCCGTCTTCAAGCCCGCAATCGCCGTGCTCAACGGCTTCTCCAACAAGGTCCTCAACGTCTTTGGACTGGAAGCTAAAGAAGAGATCTCCGGCGCCCGGACCCCCGCCGAGCTCGCTTCCCTGGTGCGCCGCTCCGCAGCCATGGGCACCCTCGACGCCGGCACCGCGAACTTCATCTCCCGGACGCTCAAGTTCTCCAGCCGGACGGCCGCCGACGTCATGACGCCCCGCATCCGGGTCGAGACCATCGACGCCGACCAGCCGGTTTCAGACATCGTGGAGGCCGCCCGGCGAACGGGCTACTCGCGCTTTCCGGTGATCGGGGAGTCCTCGGACGACATCCGCGGGGTGGTGCACGTCAAGAAGGCGATCGCCGTTCCCTCGGGCCGGCGCGCCAAGCTGGAGGCCGGCGCCATCATGACCGAGGTGCTCCGCGTCCCCGAAACCATCCACCTCGACGCACTGCTGGCGGAGCTGCGTGAAGGCAACCTGCAGCTCGCTGTGGTCCTCGACGAATACGGCGGAACTGCCGGGATCGCCACCCTGGAGGACCTGGTGGAGGAAATCGTCGGCGAAGTGGCCGACGAGCACGACAAGGTCCGGCCGGGGCTGCTGCAAAGCGCCTCCGGGGACTGGTACTTCCCGGGCTTGCTCCGCCCCGACGAACTCTCCGAACAGATCCCGGGCCTGACCGTGCCCGACGAAGCTGCCTACGACACGGTGGGGGGCTTCGTCATGAGCGAACTGGGACGCATAGCAGCCGTCGGTGACACCGTCGACGTCGGCGGCGGGACCCTGAGCGTGACGCGCATGGACGGGCGCCGGATCGACCGGATCCGCTTCGCCCCGGCTCCTGCCGGCAGCGCGGAAAACGGCGAAAACCACCACGCCGGCCAGGCTGGTGCCGCATGAGCGACTGGGCAGGAATTTTCTGGCTAGCCGTTCTGCTGGCCGGCAACGCCTTCTTCGTCGGTGCCGAGTTCGCGGTCATGTCCGCGCGCCGTAGCCAGATCGAGCCCCTCGCCGAGGCAGGTTCCAAGCGGGCGCAGACCACCCTGCGGGCGATGGAGAACGTGTCCCTGATGCTGGCGTGTGCGCAGCTGGGCATCACCGTCTGTTCGCTCTTGATCCTGCAGGTCGCGGAACCGGCGATCCATCACCTGCTGGCGGTTCCGCTGGAGGCCGTCGGCATCCCCATGGAGGCCGCCGACATCGTGGCTTTCGCCGTTGCGCTGCTCGCGGTTACTTTCCTGCACGTCACGTTCGGCGAGATGGTCCCTAAGAACATTTCGGTCTCTGTCGCGGACAGGGCTGCCCTCCTGCTGGCCCCGCCACTGGTGTTCATCGCCCGGCTCGTGAAGCCGGTGATCGTTGCCCTCAACTGGATGGCGAACCACATCCTCAAGCTGATGCGGATTGAACCCAAGGATGAGGTCACCTCGTCCTTCACGCTTGAGGAAGTGCAGTCGATCGTGCAGGAGTCCACCCGCCACGGGCTGGTGGATGACGACGCGGGGCTCATCACCGGCGCGCTGGAGTTCTCCGAGCACACCGCGTCCCGCGTCATGGTGCCGCTCGACAAACTCGTGATGCTCAAGGCGAACACCACCCCGGTGGAGTTTGAGAAGGCCGTCAGCCGGACCGGGTTCTCCCGCTTCCCGATGCTGGATGAGGGCGGGATGCTCGCCGGCTACCTCCACCTCAAGGACGTGCTGTCCATCCCGGACGCCGCATACCAGCAGCCGATCGCGGAGAACTACATCCGTTCCCTCGCGAACCTGGCCATGGATGATGAGATTGAGAAGGCCATGTCCGTGATGCAACGGACAGGCTCCCACCTTGCCCGGGTCATTGGCCCGGACGGCCTCACCCAGGGCGTGCTCTTCCTTGAGGATGTCATCGAGGAGCTCGTGGGGGAGATCAGGGACGCCACGCAGGCCACCGATTACCGGAGGCTAGGTCAGGACTAGCGTCCTGCCCGTGTAGCCCTAGATGGGAATGATTCCCATTTAGGGCTACACTGGAAGCTGCTGCTAATGCTCCCTATTCTCAATAACAGATCCGAGGTTTCCCGTGCGCCGTTCCGCCCGCCGTGCCCTAGTGGCCGCTCTCGCCGGACTGGGCGTCATGCTGACGGCCTGCAGTCCGACGGCGGGCACCTCCCGGGGGGCTGCCGGGGACGGCGTCGTCGAGGTCGTCGCCTCCACCAGCGTCTACGGGAACATCGTCAGCAGTATCGGTGGAGACAAGGTGCGTGTCAGCTCGATCATCACGCGCACCAGCCAGGATCCGCACTCCTATGAGGTGACCACGCAGGACAAGCTGGCGGTTGCCAAGGCCGAACTGCTGCTGGAGAACGGCGGCGGCTATGACGACTTCATCCAGAAGCTGGCCGATGACAGCGGGCTGGACCGCAGCAACGTGCTGAACGCCTCGGAGCTTTCAGGCCTGGAGAACGCCGGCCAGGCGGGCTTCAACGAGCACGTGTGGTACAGCCTGCCTGCCATGACGCGCCTCGCCGACGCGGTCGCCGCCAAGCTCGGCGAGCTCGAGCCGTCCGCGACCGGGACCTTCCGGACCAACGCGGCCGCATTCAAGGAATCGCTCGCCGGCCTTGAAGCCAAACTGGCCGCGGTCAAGGCCTCGGCCGGGCAGGGCGGGGCCGCCGTGACCGAGCCCGTGCCGCTGTACCTGCTCGAAGCCGCCGGCCTGGAAAACAAGACCCCCGCGGACTACATGGAAGCGATCGAGTCGGGTGCTGACGTCCCGCCCGCCGTGCTGAAGGACGCCGTCGGCCTGGTTAGCTCGGGCGGCGTCAAACTGCTTGCCTACAACGTGCAGACCGAGGGCCCGCAGACGCTCGCCCTCAAAGATGCCGCGACGGCCGCCGGCGTCCCGGTGCTGAACTTCAGCGAGACGCTTCCGGACGGCAAGACGTACCTGCAGTGGATGGCGGAAAACGTGGACGAAATCGTCAAGACGCTGTCCTGGCGCAGAAATTGAGGAATTCCACGTTGACACCCGTAGTGAGCCTCCGTGGTGCCTCCCTGGCATTTGGCAACCGGATCCTCTGGGAGAACCTGGATCTGGACATCCACCGGGGTGAGTTTTTCGCCGTCCTCGGCCCGAACGGCAGCGGGAAGACGACCCTCCTGAAAGTGCTTCTTGGACTGCAGGAACTCACCACCGGAACCGCTGTGCTCGACGGCCGTCCCGTGGAACGCGGGAGCCGGCGGATCGGCTATATTCCGCAGCAAAAGAATTTTGATCCGGACACTCCGCTGCGTGCCCGGGACCTCGTTGGCCTCGGCGTCGACGGCCACCGCTGGGGAGTGCGCCTCGGAGCCGCCGCCGCGAACCGCAAGATTGACCGGCTGCTGGAGCTGGTGGGCGCAGAGGACTATGCAAAGGTGCCCGTGGGTCAGCTCTCCGGCGGCGAGCAGCAGCGGCTGCGGGTGGCGCAGGCCCTCGCCACGGACCCTAACGTACTGCTGTGCGACGAGCCGCTGCTCTCCCTGGATCTTCAGCACCAGCAGGCCGTCAGTGGCCTGATCAACGACCAGTGCCGCCAACACGACAGTGCGGTGGTGTTCGTCACGCACGAGATCAACCCGATCATGGACTACGTGGACCGGGTGCTGTATCTGGCCGGCGGACGCTTCCGGGTGGGCACGCCGGCGGAGGTCATGACCACAGAGGTCCTGTCCGATCTCTACGGCAGCCACGTCGAAGTGATCCACTCGAACGGCCGGATGGTGGTGGTGGGCATTCCGGATGCGACCACCCACCATCATCAGGACGCGCACGCTATCGCAGGGGAGGCGGGCTAGATGGACCTGGACAGCCTGTTTGCGTCCATCTTCAACTTTGAAAACTATGGCGAACTGCTCAGCCTGGTCCAGAATTCGATCTGGGCCGGCGCGGTCCTGGGCGTCCTGGGCGGGCTGGTCGGGACGTTCGTGATGAAGCGGGATCTGGCCTTCGCCGTGCACGGCATTTCCGAGCTCTCCTTCGCCGGCGCGGCCTTCGCGCTGCTGATCGGCGTTGACGTCGTGCTCGGTTCCCTGGCCGGATCGGTGGCAGCGGCCCTGCTGCTGGGCCTGATGGGCGTCCGTGCCCGGGACAAGAACTCGACCATCGGTGTGCTGATGCCTTTTGGCCTCGGCCTGGGCATCCTTTTTCTCTCGCTCTATGAAGGCCGCGCGGCCAACAAGTTCGGCCTGCTGACCGGGCAGATCGTGTCCGTCGGTACCGTCCAGCTGCAGGTGCTCGCCGTCGCCGCCGTCGTGGTCATGCTGGCACTGATCGCCATCTGGCGGCCGCTTACCTTTGCCAGTGTCGATCCCGAAGTCGCCCAGGCGCGCGGTGTGCCGGTCCGGGCCCTGGCCCTGGGCTTTATGCTGCTGCTGGGAATCAGCGTGGCGCTCTCCATCCAGATTGTGGGGGCCCTTCTGGTGCTGGCGCTGCTGATTACGCCGGCCGCGGCTGCCCTGCGCGTGACGTCCTCGCCCCCGCTGGTGGTGGTGCTCAGCGTGGTCTTCGCCGTGGCGGCGACGGTGGGCGGGATCCTGCTGGCCCTCGGCGGACGGCTCCCGATCAGCCCTTACGTGACCACGCTGTCCTTCCTCATCTACGTGGTGTGCCGTGTGATCGGCGGGGTCAAGGCGAAGCGCGGCGTCAACGGGCGTGTGGTGCGCGGCGGCCCGGTTCCCGCCGCCTGAGCGGCGGGCACGCTAGTTACCGCCCTGGCGGGAGGCGCTATTTACCGCCCTGGCGGGCCGTGCACTCCGGGCACAGCCCGTAGATCTCCACGGTGTGTTCGACGGCGGTGAAGCCGTGCTCCCTTGCGATCCTTGCCGCCCAGGCCTCGACGGCGGGTGCTTCCACTTCGACAGCCTTCCCGCAGCTGCGGCACAGCAGGTGATGATGGTGGCCGGTGACGGCACAGCGGCGGTACACGGCCTCGCCGTCGGCGTTCCTGAGCACGTCCACCAGAGCGTCGTCGGCGAGGGACTGCAGGATCCGGTAGGCGGTAGCGAGCGACACCGACGTGCCCCGCTCCTGCAGGATGCGGTGCAGTTCCTGGGTGCTGACGAAGTCCGCGAGATCATCGAGGGCGGCGCTCACCGCGAGGCGCTGCTTGGTGACGCGCTGTTCCTTGCCCGCCGGCTGTTCCTTGCTGCCGGCCGCGGCCTCGGCCGGTGACCGTACGCCGTCGGTTGTGGCGCCCTGGGACATTGAGGACTCGCTTCACTGATGGGTCTGGATACGCGGGTGGTGGCAATGTCCCAGATTACCAGCCGGGTTCGTGGACACCGCGATCCCGGGTCCCTAGGCTGGCCCGATGAAGCTGACCAAATTCACCCACGCTTGTGTCCGCCTGGAAAAAGACGGCAAGGTGCTGGTCTTTGACCCGGGCGCCTTTTCGGAGACGGAGCAGGCACTTGCCGGGGCCGATGCCGTGCTGATCACGCACGAGCACGCGGACCACATCGATGTGGACGCCGTCGTCGAGGCTTTGCTCGGCAGCGCGTCGCTGGAGCTCTTCGCCCCGGCCGGGGTGGCGGCGCAATTGCGCGGCAAGGCCCCCGGCGCCGGGTCCCGCATCCATGCGGTGGCCGCCGGGGAGGGCTTCGAGACGGCCGGTTTCGCCGTTCGGAGCTTCGGCGGCCAGCACGCCCTGATCCATCCGCAGATCCCGGTCGTGGCCAACATCGGCTACCTCGTGGATTCCAATGTCTACCACCCGGGGGATTCCTTCATCATTCCCGACGGACTGGAAGTGCAGACCCTGCTGGTGCCCATCCATGCGCCGTGGAACAAAGTGGGCGAGGTGGTGGACTTCGTGATCGGCGTCCGCGCGCCGAGAGCCTTCCCCGTCCACGACGCGCTGCTCAACCCCAACGGGCTCGGCCTCGTCGAGGGGCATGTGACCCGGTTCGGGGCGAAATACGGCACCGAATACCGGCACCTCTCCAGCGGTGACTCGGTGGAGGTTTAGTCCCGGACCGGAGGACCCTGCCGGAAATCTAGGCCGGCCACACGCCGCTGGCGAAGAACTCCCGGATGGTTGCCTCGTGCGGTTCGGGGTCGAGGCCCTGGGCGCGGAGCCAGGCCGGGTTGTAGTAGTTCCCGGCGTAGCGGTCCCCGCCGTCGCACATCAGCGATACAACGCTGCCGCGGCGGCCCTCGGCGATCATTCCCGCGACAAGCTGCCACACGCCCCAAAGGTTGGTGCCGGTCGATGGGCCGGCGTGCAGCCCGGCGTACTGCTGAAGGTGCCGCATCGCGGCCACCGAGGCGGCGTCCGGGACCTGCACCATGTGGTCGATCACGCCAGGGACAAAGCTGGGCTCCATCCGGGGCCGGCCGATTCCCTCGATCCGGGAAGGTAGTCCCGTCGCCACGGACGTCACCGCACCGCCGTCGCGGCAGTCCAGCCAGGCGGGGTAGAACGCGGAGTTCTCCGGATCCACGACGGCGAGCTCCGTGCTGTGGCGGTGATAGCGGAGGTACCGGCCAATCGTTGCGCTGGTCCCGCC
>NZ_MQTQ01000072.1:21173-72769 GCF_020532805.1 Arthrobacter sp. SO5
GTGCCAGCTGCCCGAAGATCGACTCGGCGATGTTGTTGTTCCCCCGCCAGTCCGTGGCCCGCTCGGCGTAGGTGAACTGGTCCATGTAGTGGCCGCCGGTGCTTCTGGCCAGTTCGCCGGCGGCCTGATAGACCTCGGAGGCATGGTCCACCAGGAGGACGGAGCCGCCGAACTGTTCGATCAGGGCGATCTTTTCCGGGCTGGTGGTCCGGGTCATGACGGCGATGAACGGGAGGCCCAGCAGCTGGGCGAAATATGCTTCCGAAACCGCGGTGCTGCCGCTGGAGGCCTCCACGATGGTGGTGCCCTCGGCAATCCAGCCGTTAACCAGTCCGAAGAGGAACAGCGACCGCGCCAGCCGGTGCTTGAGGCTCCCGGTGCGGTGCGTTGATTCGTCCTTGAGGTACAGCTGGACGCCCCAGTGCTCCGGCAGCGGCACCGAATAGAGGTGGGTGTCGGCGGACCGGTTGTTTTCCGCGTTGATTCTGCGGATGGCCTCCTCGGCCCAGGCCCGGTCCTGCGTGCGCTCTCTCATCACCGGACCAGCCTACCCGCGGGGCTGCATGCCCACCGTTAGAGTGGGCGGATGGACACCCTTATTGCTGCTGCGGAACTCAAGGCCCGGCTGGACTCCGGCGCGCGGACGGTCCTGCTGGACGTCCGCTGGGCGCTGGGTGACCCGCACGGCCGGGAGCACTACCTCGGGGCGCACCTCCCCGGTGCGGTGTACGTGGACCTCGCCACCGAGCTTGCCGGTCCCGCCGACCCGAGCCGCGGACGCCATCCTTTGCCTCCAGGAGAGCAGTTCCAGCAGTCCGCCCGCGGCTGGGGTATCGGCAGCGGCGACGTCGTGGTGGCTTACGACGACACCGGCAACCTCGCCGCCGCCCGGCTCTGGTGGATGCTGCGCAACGCAGGTTTCGCCGACGTCTTCCTGCTCGACGGCGGCCTGGCCGCCTGGCGCGCAGCGGGATTTCCGCTCGACGCCGGGCTGGTACAGCCGGCGCCCGGGGACGTCAGTCTTTCCGGGGACGCCATGCCCGTGATCGACGCCGGGCAGGCGGAGTTTTGGGGCCAGCAGGGACTGTTGCTCGATGCCCGTGCGGGGGAGCGCTACCGCGGTGAATTCGAGCCCGTGGACCCGCGGGCCGGGCACATCCCGGGAGCCGTGAGTGCCCCCACTGCGGATAACGTCGGCGCCGACGGCAGGTTCCTGCCGGCCGATGAGCTGCGGGAGCGCTTCACCCGCTTGGGCGTGCGACCCGACGTGCCCACCGCCGTGTACTGCGGTTCCGGCGTGACCGCGGCCCATGAGATCGCGGCCCTGGAGATCGCCGGTTTCCCCGCCGCACTGTATCCAGGCTCGTTTTCGGAATGGTCCAATGA
Source organism: Arthrobacter sp. SO5 (assembly GCF_020532805.1). Taxonomy (GTDB): domain Bacteria; phylum Actinomycetota; class Actinomycetes; order Actinomycetales; family Micrococcaceae; genus Arthrobacter. The sequence goes on from NZ_MQTQ01000072.1 coordinate 22,560, forward strand.
TCCCTCCAACGAGGTTGTCACCGGCAGCGGAAAGTAGTTGCGGCCAGGCGTACTCAGTTAGGCCGCAGGGCTACCGATCCGCCGTCCGGCCCAGTCCGTTGCCGGGACCGCCGTTCGCCCTCTGTTCCCGGCGGCGGGGGAGCCGTGGAGTGGTAGCTGTGACCGGTGGGCGTCGTAAGTTGGAGCGTGTGTCTTGGCCCCGGTCGAGGGTGGGCGCTCCAGCCGGGGGCTTCTTTGGTGTGGTTGCAGGCTTCGCAGAGCCCGGCGCCGTTGGCCTGGTTCGTCGTTCCGCCGCTGCGCCAGGGGATGCTGTGGTCCAGATGCCGGATCGGGGCATCGCAATAGGGCGTCCGGCAGGTATCGTCGCGGGACAGAAGGAACCGGCGCAGACCGGGCGGGAAGAGCCGGGCCTTGGAATCCATCGCAACGAGCTCTCCGGTGCTGGGGGCGGTGTAGAGCCGGCGGAGCATTACGTTCATGGGCTGGTCCCGGTCCTCTGCCCCTGGTACGTCAGAGCTGTCCGTGCCCGTGTCCGCGCCCCGGATCAGGGTCCGGGCCCAGCCGGCGGGGACGATGCCGTAGCCGGGGAGCCGGGCGGGTTCGGCGTTGCCCTGGAACAGGGTGCGGTCGGTCATGACGAGCTGGATCTCGATGCCGCTGATCCCGCCGGCGGTGCCCGTGATGCGTTCGACCAGCGCATCGGCCATCAGCTGCCCGCGGGAGCGGGGGTCCCCGGCGGAGCGGACGGCATCGGCGTTCCGGGTCAGGGCGGCATGGACGGCGACGCCCTCGGCGACCGGGAGGAGCGCCGTCAGGTAGCACATGGTGTCCGGGGCCGGGCGGAGACAGACGTGCCGTTCGGACGCGGCGTGACTCGCGCGCTGCGTGACGGACCGGGGATCGCGCCGGTAGGCGGCGGTGCGGGCCGCGGCAATGATGGCCCGGTCCCCGGCCCCGTCGAAGGTTCCGGCATCGGCGGCGAGCTCCTCGTCGACGGCGCAGCGGTCCGCCGCGGGCAGGCAGGCAGTCTCCCGCACCAAGAGCGTGGCGCTCCATTCGTTCAGCTCCCCGGTCTCCAGCGCTGCGAGGGTGTGGGGCATTTCGGTGACGAGGGCTCTGGCGAGTCCCAGGAGCCGGCCGCCGCGGGCGGGGGATTCGCGCCGGGCCAGGGCGATCTGCGCGCCGACGCCGGCACCGAGCTCCGCGGCGGGGACCCCGCTGCGGGCCTGGGCCCGGCGCTGCGCCAGATCAAAGGCCACCGTGATCCTCGCCTGCAGGGCGGCCTCGGCGCACTTGAGGTCCTCCAGGCCGCGGAGCTGGTCGATCAGCCCGGCGCCGCCGTCGTCGTCATCGCAAGGGCGGACCGCGGCCAGCAGACGGGCAACATCCGCAACCGTCGCGCCGCTTTCCGCCTTCTGAGCCACGTCGGGCCCCTGCTTGCCGTCCATGGAAAAAGGCTATAGCGCACCTACGACATTAATACGGGAAAAGGTCTTGAGCCGGCATGACTCAGCAAGTTCCATCGAAGCTGGTGATGTGCCAGGCGGACATGACTTCCTAGGAGCCTGAAGTGAACCGCCCGAACCGCGCAGCGCGCCGGATGAGAGGCAAGTCCGACCCTCTGGACGCCTACCAAGCCGCCCAATCCTTACTCGACGGCCGAACCACATCTTTGACACACGTCAATTGCGGCCCGCTCCAGGAAATCCTCGACAGCTACGCGCCGATGCTCCCAACCACGCCCTCTATCAGGTCGCCCCCTTCACGACCAGCCCCTCCTCAATTCCGGGAGCAACAGCAAGTCGGTGCGCTATTGAAACCGCTGCGCCAGGTTCCGGCGTGTCTGCGAGAGCTGAGACAGTCCACGGCTCCTGGAACGTGCACAAAGTTTGAGACACCCCGTCGACGCGGTACTGCGGCCGTGTCATGGCCGGTTATTCGAACATGGGTGAGAGGAACCGTCGCTCGTACCGTCGGATGCAGTCTGTTTGAGTTGCGAATCGAACTGCCTCGATGCACTCGGGATCCACTGCTGCCGCTGATCGGTACTTCTCATAATCCGAGAGTGAAGGGAAGGTGAACAGGGCGAAGGCCTCGTCGCTGTCACCTTCGCTAGGAAGGAAGTAACCGTGATGCACTCCGCCCAGCCCGTTGACGAGGCGGATCCACCGCCGCCCATATTCTTCAAAGTCAGCGAGCTTGTTTGAATTGATCTCATATCGAAGGTGCACAGTGATCACAGATGCGTCCTCTTTCGTTAGACGTGCGGCGTGCTTGGGGCCAAAGGAGATTCAGAAGCGAAGTTCCATGAAGACGCTGTTTGGGTCCCGGGTGTAGTCCGCAAACGGCGGGCGCTCGGTGAATCCGTTGCGGACGTAGAGGCGACGTGCCGGAGCGAAATACTCATCGGTCCCTGTTTCAAGGCAGATCCGCTCGTAGTCGCGGCGCCGGGCTTCGTCCACGATGTGCCTGAGCATGAGGGTTGCTACGCCCCTGCCGCGTGCACTGGCCGTGGTGCGCATGGACTTGATCTCGCCAAACTGATGTGGGGTTCCCCGTGCAGGGTCATCCGGGGAATCGAGGAGTTTAAGGGCGCCGCATCCCAGGAGTTCGCCTTTTTCACGGGCTGTCCAGAACGTGATGGACGGTTCGGACAGTGCTGAGTGGGCTAACGCGTGCACGCTTTCGGCCGGAGATGTAGCAAACATGTCCGCTAGGTGTTCGCTGAGGAGTTGGTGGACGTCCCTGCGCGTGGGGTCGTCACGCTCAATCTGAATCATGCTCACAAATCTAATGGACCGGCCAGAGAAGATAGTTGCCGGAAGACCAAGAGACCATGCCGTGATCGACAGGCAACCGTCCACGACTGCTTGCCCGGCGCTTCAGAAGCAAAGCCGGATTTGACACCTCTAGGAGCATCATTTTTGCGGGAAGCGGTTTCCTAGCATCGCAGGGCGCACGCCTCTGATTGGCCACGCTCCGCCCCCGGGGGTAGCGTCGGACCATGACTCCAGGACGCCCCGTACCGCCACCCCTTGCCAGGCCGTTGCCCGACCTCACGGATCCGATCGATGCCGGGTCCGCCGGCCCCACGCTCGCCGCCGCCTACGGTGCCACCGCCAGCGACAGCGGCCTCGTACCGCTGACCGTCGCCCGCCGTGCGCCGAAGGCGGACGACGTCGAGATTGCCATCGAGTTCTGCGGCCTCTGCCACTCGGATGTCCACGCCACCCGCGGCGAATGGGGCGGCGACACCTACCCCCTGGTCCCTGGCCACGAGATCGTCGGCCGGGTGGCCCGGGTGGGCTCCGCCGTCGACGACTTCACCCCCGGTGAACTCGTGGGGGTGGGCTGCATGGTCGATTCCTGCCGCGAGTGCGACAGTTGCCTCGACGGCCTCGAGCAGTACTGCGAAAACGGCATGGTGGGAACGTACGGAGCCAAGGATGCCCGCAACGACGGCGCCATCACCCAGGGCGGGTACGCCACCTCGATCGTGGTGGACCGCAGCTACGTCCTGCGGGTCCCGGAGGGCCTGGACCCTGCCGCCGCGGCGCCCCTGCTGTGCGCCGGGATCACCACCTTCTCCCCGCTGCGCCACTTCGACGTCGAGGAGGGCGACGTCGTCGGCGTCGTCGGGCTCGGCGGCCTCGGCCATATGGCCGTCAAGATCGCCAAGGCCATGGGTGCAAAGGTCAAGGTCTTCACGACGTCGGAGCAGAAGTTCGCTGCAGCCCGCGAACTGGGTGCCGACGACGTCGTCCTCTCCATGGACCCGGCGGCGATGGAGGCCGCGGACCGCAGCATCGACGTCATCATCGACACCGTCGCCGCGCCCCACGACCTCAACCCCTACTTCCGTACCCTGCGCCTGGACGGCGCACTCTTCCAGCTGGGCCTGCCCTCCGAGGCGATGCCGCCAGTGAACCCCGGTGCACTGATCCGGCGCCGGATCGCGTATGCGGGGTCGCTGATCGGCGGCATCGCGGAGACCCAGGAGATGCTGGACTTCTGCGCCGGGCACGGTGTGGTGTCCGACGTCGAGGTGGTCAGCGCGGACCGGCTGAACGAAGCATATGACCGCATGGTTGCCGGCGACGTGAAGTACCGTTTTGTCCTGGACGTCAGCACCCTGGGGTCCCCGACGGATAAGGCGGACGCATGAGCACTCTCTTCACCAAAATCATCAACGGCGAGATCCCGGGCCGCTTCGTCTGGCGCGAGGATGACGTCGTCGCGTTCCTGACGGCGGGCCCGCTCGCCGACGGCCACACGCTCGTGGTGCCAACCGAGGAAGTGGACCGCTGGACGGACGCTTCCCCGGAACTCCTCGCCCGGGTCATGGAGGTTGCGCGCAGGATCGGCGCAGTCCAGGTGGACGTATTCGGCGCGGCCCGGGCCGGGCTGATCGTGGCCGGCTACGAGATCAATCATCTGCACGTCCACGTGTGGCCCTCCGACTCGATGGCCGACTTCGACTTCGGCGCGGTGGACCAGCACCCCGACCCCGCCCGGCTGGACGCCAACGCCGAGAAACTCCGCGAAGGCCTCCGCACGGCGGGCTACGCGGAGCAGGTACCCGACGCCTAGGATCCGGCCCGCTAGGCCGGCGCCAGCGCCTTGTTCAGCACGGCCCGGATCCGCTTTTCGGAGACCGAATAGGCAGTCCCGAGTTCGACGGCGAAGAGGCTCACCCGCAGCTCTTCGATCATCCAGCGGACCTGGGTTAACTCCGAGCCTGCCCTCCGGCCGGGCAGCAGCGCCGACGCGGCGTCGTCGTAGTCGTCCTCCAGGGCCTGGACCGCCGTCATGTGGAGGGCGTCGCGCTGGACGTTGCCGGGAAGCTTTTCGAGGCGCTTCTCGATGGCGGCGAGGTAGCGCGGCAGCTGGCTGAGCTGGGCGTAACCCGTGCGTGCTACAAAACCGGGGTAGACCAGCTGCTCCAGCTGGCTCCTGACGTCGTTGAGGGCGCTGATCAGGGCCAGGCTGGTGGTGCCCTTGAGCTGCTTCTCGATCCGCCGGGTGCTCGCGAGGATACGTTCGACGACGGCAGTGACGGTGAAGACCGTGTCGATCAGCTCGGCCCGGACCTTCTCATAGAGCGCGTTGAAAGAGGTTTCGTCCCACGGGAGCTCGGCGGGGGTGAGTTTGTCGATCGCGGCGAGGGAACAGTCCGCGATGAGGGCTGTCACCGAGCCGTGCGGGTTCTGGCTGAACGTTAGCTTTTCGGTGTTGTTCAGGTGCTCCAGGACGTAGCGGTCCGGCGGCGGAACTCTCAGCGCGAGGAGGCGGATGACGCCGCCGCGCATGGCCGGTTCCTGTTCGGTGCCGGTCTGGAACAACCGCAGGGCCACGGAGCTCCCCTCATCCACGAGCGCAGGGTAGCCGGTGACGGTGTGGCCCTTGACCATGCCCTGAACCTGGCGCTGCACTGTTCCGAAGGACCAGGCGGTGAGGCCTGATTTCTCCACGAAGCCCGTCGAGGCGGCCGAGAGCGTCCCGGCCGCCGGGCCGGCGCCGTTTCCGGAGGCCTGAGCAGCCGCCCGGGCCCCGGTCTTCGGTGCGGTGGTCGCCGGGGTGGCGCCCAGTGACTCGGCGATGGCGCGGCGGGTGGCCGGTGCCAGCCGTTCCTGCAGCGCCGGGAGGTCCTTGCCCTCGTCCAGCACCTTGCCCCGGGAATCCACCACGCGGAAACTGACGCGCAGATGTGAAGGCACGGCATCCCAGTTCCAGGATTTCGGCGGGACGACCTGCCCGCGGATCCGGCGCAGGACCAGCTCCAGCGAGGCTTCGAGCTCGTCGGCGGCCGGATCGAAGTCGGTTTCCAGGGCGGCCACGGCCTGGCGGGCCACATCGGGCGCCGGAACAAAGTTCTTGCGGATCTGCTTGGGGAGCGACTTGATCAGGGCCGTCACCAATTCCACCCGCTGGCCCGGAATGAGCCAGCGGAAGGCGGCGTCGTCGAGCTGGTTCAGGAACAGAACGGGCACCTCGGCCGTGACGCCGTCGGACGGGTTGGGCGGCGAGCCGGGCGCGACAGGGTGGAATTCGTAGCTCAGCGGCAGCTCGAAGCCCTTGTGCAGCAGGGACTTCGGGTAGGCGGAGTCATCGAGGGCATCGGCGTCTTCACTGATCAGCAGAGCCTGGTCGAAATCGAGCAGCGCGGGGTCCTGCTGCCGCGCGTCCTTCCACCACTTGTCGAAGTGCCGCTCGGACACGACGTTTTTGCCGATCCGGGCGTCATAGAACTCGAAGAGCGTCTCGTCGTCCACGAGGATGTCCCGGCGCCGCATCCGCGCCTCAAGCTCTTCGACCTCGTGGAGCAGCGCCCGGTTGCGGTGGAAGAACTTGTGGTGGGTCTGCCAGTCGCCCTCGACCAGGGCGTGGCGGATGAACAGCTCCCGGCAGAGCTCTGGGTCCACTGTGCCGTAGTTGATTCGGCGGCTCGGAATGATCGGTACGCCGTAGAGTGTGACCTTTTCATGGGCCATCACCGAGCCCATCTTCTTGGACCAGTGCGGCTCGCTGTAGCTGCGCTTGAGAAGGTCCGGGGCCACCTGCTCAACCCAGAGCGGATCGAATTTCGCGGCCACCCGGGCCCACAGCCGGCTCGTCTCCACCAGTTCGGCAGCCATCACGAAGGTGGGGGACTTTTTGAACAGCGCCGAGCCGGGGAAGACCGCGAAGCGGCTGCCGCGGGCGCCGGCGTACTCCCGCTTGCGCTCGTCGAGGATGCCGATGTGGCTCAGCAGGCCCGCGAGCAGGCTGATGTGGATGCTCTCGTGGTTGCCCACGGGATCGGCCAGGCGCTGGTTGTCCAGGCTGATGCCCAGCGGCCGGGCGAGCTGGCGCAGCTGGGCGAAGAGGTCCTGCCATTCGCGCACGCGCAGGTAGTTGATGAACTCGGCGCGGCAGAGCCGGCGGAACGCCGTGGAGGAGAGTTCCTGCTGCTTTTCCTGGAGGTAGTTCCAGAGGTTCAGGAACCCGGTGAAATCCGAGTTCTCGTCCCGGAACCGCGCGTGTTTCTCCGCGGCGAGCTGCTGCTTGCCTGAGCCGTCCCCTTGGGGACGCTCGCGCGGGTCCTGGATGGTCAGCGCGGCCGCCAGGATCATGACTTCGCGGACGCAGCCGCGCTTGCCGGATTCGACGATCATCCGGCCAAGCCGCGGGTCCACAGGCAGCTGGGCAAGCTGCTGCCCGACGGCGGTCAGGCCGCCGGAGGCCGGCGGCCGGAGTGCGCCGAGTTCGCGCAAGAGGGTGACGCCGTCGTTGATGGCCCGCGAATCCGGCGGTTCCACGAACGGGAAGTTCTCCACGTCCTTGGGCCCCCGGGCCACGCCCATGGCGGTCATCTGCAGGATCACGGCGGCGAGGTTGGTGCGCAGGATCTCCGGGTCGGTGAACGGCGGCCGGGACTCGAAGTCCTCCGCCGAGTACAGCCGGATGGCGATGCCGTCCGAGACGCGGCCGCAGCGGCCGGAGCGCTGGTTCGCCGAGGCCTGGGATACCCGCTCGATCGGCAGGCGCTGGACCTTGGTGCGGTGCGAATAGCGCGAGATGCGCGCGGTCCCGGTGTCGATGACGTACTTGATACCGGGGACCGTGAGCGAGGTTTCGGCGACGTTCGTGGCCAGCACAATCCGTCGCTTGCTGCCGGGGTGGAAGACCTTGTGCTGTTCCTGCAGGCTCAGCCGGGCGAAGAGGGGGAGGATCTCGGTGCCGGCCAGCTTCCGGTTGGACTGGATCCTTCCGTGGAGGGCCTCGGCGGCGTCACGGATTTCGCGTTCGCCGGAGAAGAAAATGAGGATGTCGCCGGGAGCCTCCAGGGCGAGTTCGTCGACGGCGTCGCAGACGGCGTCCAGCGGGTCCCGGTCCTCCTCGAGTTCGTCGTCGGAGGCGGGGACTTCCTCGGCGCCGGCCGCCGAGCCGCCGGGCGGCTGGGAGAGGGGCCGGTACCGGATCTCGACCGGATAGGTGCGGCCGGATACCTCGATGACCGGCGCAGGTTCTTCCTCGGTGCCGAAGTGCCGGGCGAACCGCTGCGGATCGATGGTGGCGGAGGTGATGATGATCTTCAGGTCCGGGCGCTGGGGCAGGATCCGCTTGAGGTAGCCGAGGATGAAGTCGATGTTGAGGCTGCGCTCGTGGGCCTCGTCGATGATGATGGCGTTGTACTTGCGCAGCAGTTTGTCGCGCTGGATCTCGGCCAGCAGGATGCCGTCCGTCATGAGCTTGATCTTGGTGGTGCGGCCCACCTGGCCGGTGAAGCGGACCTGGAAGCCGACCTCCTGGCCGATCTCGACGCCGAGTTCCTCGGCAATGCGTTCAGCCACGGTGCGAGCGGCAAGCCGGCGCGGCTGGGTGTGGCCGATCAGGCCGTTCTCGCCGAGCCCAAGTTCCAGGCACATCTTGGGAATCTGGGTGGTTTTACCGGAGCCGGTTTCGCCGGCGATGATGGTCACCTGGTTGGCCGCAATGGCGGCCATCAGGTCCTCGCGGCGCTCGGAGACCGGCAGCTCGGCGGGGTAGGAGATATGCAGTGTCATGGCTGCACACAGTCTACTGGGGAAGTTGTCCGGGACGCCTCCTGTGCCTGCGGCGCCCGGGCAGGGCCTTAGAAGACCCGCAGCATGTAGCTGGTGCTGGGGAGATCCCGGGCCGTCCAGTATTCCTCGGAGCGGACGGGAGGGTTGTGGCCGAGGCCGTCTTTCCGTAGAGCCCGGACGGTGGCTGCGACGCCGGCGATGATCAGGACGATGAAGGCAATTCCGATGAGTTCCATACCTTCATGGTTCTCCGCTCGGGCGATCGAAAGAAGTGGCAGAAATGCCCAAAAACGTATACTTTCTGCCACTGTCTCTGTCAGAATAGAAACATGATCAAATCAGTGGCGATGATCGTGGTCCCCGGCTTCTCAGTCTTTGAGGTTGCGACGGTCATCGAGGTGTTCGGCGTCGACCGGTCGGTTCGAGGCAGCGGCGTTCCCGCCTTCGACTTCCGCGTCTGTACAACGGAGCCCGGTGACGTGCCGATGAAATCCGGCCTTTCCATGCGCGTGGGGCTCGGGCTGGACGCCGCCGCGGACGCCGACCTCGTCATCATGACGCCGTTCAGCCGGGATGAGGACGTCTCCGAATCCGTCCTGGACACGCTGCGGGCCGCCCACGCCCGCGGCGCCTGGGTGATGTCGATCTGTTCCGGGGCCTTCGCGCTGGCCCGGGCGGGACTCCTCGACGGGCGCCGCTGCACCACGCACTGGCACTACTCCCGGGAACTCGCCAGCCGGTATCCCGCGGCTCTCGTGGACGAAAACGTCCTCTACGTCGAGGACGGCCGGATCATCACGAGCGCGGGCACCGCCGCCGGCATCGACGCCTGCCTGCACCTGATCCGGGTGGAATTCGGGGCGAACGTCGCGGCCGGCATTGCCCGGGACATGGTGGTCCCGCCGCATCGCGACGGCGGCCAGGCCCAGTTCATCGACCGGCCCATCCCGGCCTGCGGCTCCGAACCGATGGAGGAACTGCTGCAGTGGATGGTGCGGCACCTGGACGAGGAACACCCGGTCAACGAACTCGCCGCCCGAGTCCATATGTCACCCCGGACCTTCGCGCGGCGCTTCCGTTCCGAGACGGGTGCGACCCCGGCAGCCTGGCTCAACTCCCAGCGCGTGCTGCGTGCCCAGCAACTGCTGGAGACCACGGACCTCAACATCGACGAAATCGCCCGCGAGTCCGGCTTTGGCCACTCGGTGCTGCTGCGGCACCACTTCGCCAAGGTGCTGGACACCAGCCCGCAGTCTTACCGCCGCACGTTCCGCGGGCACCTGGCCGCGGCAGTCTAGGCAGGAAGCTCAGTCCAGTGGCTCGGCGGGCAGCGACTCTGCCGCGGCCCTGGCCGTGTCCACGAGTTCGCGCCACGGCCCCGTGACGGCCTGTTCGGGCAGGACCGCCCGTCGCTGCCCGGCGCGGATGTTGTACAGGAAGCGGTCGGGCTGGCTGCCGGCCGCCGCCCGGGCGGTCCTGGGAGCGTCGTCCCAAGGGCAGGCCTCGACGAGCGGCTGCCAGAGTTCCTCATCATCCGGCGGTGTGGCCAGCACGGACCAGGTCCGCTTCATGCCGGCAACACCGCCGCTGCGCTGGACGGTTATCTTCATCGGACTCGGATCTTGATCGGGCTCGGATCTGCGGGAGCCTGGCTTAGCGTCGGGCTCCCGGGAACTTTACCTTCACAGTTTCCCACGCGGAGCGCACGGCGTCATGCTCTGCGGATTCGGCGCCAAAGAGCTCGCTGGCGGACGCGGCAGTGGCCTTGGCGAACGCCCCGAACGTCGCGTTGGGGGCCAGCGAGCCGCCGGTCAGCGTCTCGTACCAGATCCGGCCCGGCGCGTCCCACGCGTTGCCGCCCAGAGCCGTCGCCACCAGGCAGAACGCCCGGTTGGGGATCCCGGAGTTGAGATGCACCCCGCCGTTGTCGGCGCTGGTGTGCACGTAGCCGTCCATCGAATCCGGCTGCGGGTCCTTGCCGAGCACGTCGTCGTCGTACGCCGTACCCGGGGCCTTCATGGAACGCAAAGCGGTCCCCTGGACCTTGTCGGTGAAGAGTCCTTCTCCGATCAGCCAGCTGGCCTGGGCCGTCGACTGCCGCCGGACATGCTGCTCGACGAGGGCACCGAAGACGTCGGACGTCGACTCGTTGAGCGCGCCGGCCTGGTTCCGGTAGACCAGCCCTGCCGAGTACTGGGTGACGCCGTGGGTCAGCTCGTGGCCGATCACGCTGAGCGACTTAGTGAAGCGCTGGAAGACCTGGCCGTCTCCGTCGCCGAAGACCATCTGCCGGCCGTCCCAGAACGCGTTGTCGTACATGCGGCCGTAATGCACCGTGGCCTCAAGGTGGAGGCCGTTGCCGTCGATCGAATTCCGGCCGAAGGCCTCGGCGTAGAGGCGGTGGGTGTGTCCCAGCCCGTCGTAGGCCTCGTCGGCGGCCGGGTCGCCGGTGGCCGGTTCCCCCTCCTTGCGGACCACGCTGCCGGGGAGCTGCTCGGCGGACTTGGCGTCATAGACCGTCCGTTCCGGCGGGGACGGCTTGAGCTCCCGCATGCCCGGATGGCTGCCGGGACCGGGAACCGCGCGGGATGCCAGGAAGCCCGGAACGTGCAGCAGGGCTTCCTTCGCCGCGCGCGCGGTCGCCGAGAACTCCGGGTCGCGCTGGGCTGCCAGGCGGCGGAGCAGGTACGGAGGGATGATGGAGCAGTACATGTGAGACCCCTTTGTGCTTCGGCGGGATCCCGTGGTGGTGCGGCGGCCGGCACCCGGTCCAGCCACCCGGCCGGAACCCCGCTGCCGATGCAGACAGCCTACGAGCGGGTGCCGACAATTGGCAGGGTGCCGCGCCCGTTTCTGGACGATGCCACGTACCGGGAGTGGACCAGTGTGTTCAACAGCGAGTCCGGGGGGTCAACGACGGTGGACGTGGAGCTCGACAGCGAAGAAGAGTTTGTCGCCATGTTTGACGACGCCTGGCCGCTGGCGAAGCTCAAGGCCATGGTGGAATACCGGAGCTGAGCCGGCCGAAGCCGCCTGCCCGGCGTTTCAGGGGGACCGCGGGTCGAGGACGAATTGTTGCCCCATGGTCCATAAGTTCGTGGTGGTCCAGTAAATCAGGACGCCGACGGGGAAGAGGATGCCACCCGCGCCGAAGACGATCGGCAAGGCGTAGAGCAACGCTTTCTGCTGCCGCATGAACGGGCCTGCCATAGTCTCCGCGGACACATTCCTGGCCATGATGTGCTTCTGGGTGATGAACTGCGCCGCCGTCATGGTGAGGATCATCAAAATCGAGAGGATCCACACCGCCACGACGTTGCCGCCGGCGCCGTGGAGCAACGACGCCGACAGCGGGGCGCCGAAGATGCTCGACTCCCCGAACTGCACCACCTGCTCCGCGCTCATCGCCCCGATGCCCTGGCCGTTGGCAGCCGCCGTCGGGATGCCGGAGAGCACGGTGAAAAGCGCGAAGAAGAACGGCACCTGGATCAGCAGGGGAAGGCACGCCGAGAACGGATTGGTGCCGTGCTTCTTGTACAGGGCCATCTGTTCCTGGGCCATGGCCTGGCGGGACATCGCGTCGGTCTTGCCGTCGTACTCTTCCTGCAGGTTTTTCAGGTCCGGCTGCAGCTGCCGCATGCGGCGCTGTGCCTTGATCTGCTTCAGTGATACGGGAATCAACGCGGCGCGGATGACCAGCACCAGCCCGATGATGGACAGCGTCCACGTCCAGCCGCTGGCCGCCGGCATGCCGATGGCGCTCAGTCCGTCGTGGAGCCCCACCATGATGGCCGAGACCAGCCACTGGAACGGAAACAGCAGCGCTGCGCCGATGTCCATCCGATGTCCCCGTTCGTAGGGCCGCAGCGCGGCCTTTGCACTCACACACCGCCAGCCAACACGAAAGAACCCCCAGAATCCAGTGGATCCTAGGGGTTCTTGTTTGTGCCCTCGATTGGAATCGAACCAACGACCTTCTGCTCCGGAGGCAGACGCTCTATCCCCTGAGCTACGAGGGCAGTCAGGGATCCTGCCGTTACCGGCGGGACGTCCTAGAGCTTAGCAGGAAGGTGGGCTCCAAGGGAAAATCGGCGCGGCCGGGGGCCGGCGGCGGCCGGTCCCGGGCGAAGCCGGTCAGTACCCGGCGAAGGAGTCCACATGGATTTTCCGCGCCCCGGCGCCCCGGGCGGCGGCGCGGAGGGAACGGACGCTGGCCGGTGAACCGGACACAAAAACCTCCCGGCCCGCGATATCCGGGACCAGTTCCTTCAGTGCGGCGCTGTCGATCCGGGCCCGGCCCGCATCGTGCATGAACGCCGGCGGCGGGGCGCCGTCCGCGAGCCGGGCCACCACCCGGGCGCCGGAGCGCTCGAGCTCGCCGGCGTAGGCGAGTTCGGCGGCATTGCGTGCCAGATACAGCAGGATGACGTCCCGGTCCTTGCCGGAGCCTGCGCCCAGTTGTGCCAGATACGGTGTGATGCCGATCCCGGCCGCGATCAGCAGCACGGGGGCGTCGGATTTCCGCGGCAGGACAAAATCGCCGCCCACCGCAGTGCCCGTCAGCTCGTCACCGGGCTCCAGCGCCAGGAGCGTTCGCTTGGCCGCGGAGAGCGGTTCGGCTGTTCCCACGCCGATCGTCAGGACGGGCGAGTCCGGGGGACTGGTGAGGCTGAAGACGCGCCGCAGGCCTTTTCCATCGGACTTTTCATGCGGCAGGTGCAGCTCCATGTACTGGCCGGGGCTGTAGCGGACCGGACGCTCCGGGCGGAAGCTGAATTCCGTCGTCGTCGGCGTCAGGGGCCGCGAACCCTCGAAATGGAGGCGGACGCCGCCGCGCTGGCCGGCGGCGAAGGCGAGCGCGTTCCCCGCCAGCAGCGCCAGTTCGGGGGAGTTGGCCGCGAAGCCGAGGTTATAGGGGACGGCGAACAGGACGCCGACGACGGCGGCCAGCGCCAACTGCTGCCGGCGCCGCGGCGGCAATGTGAGCGGTTCCGTCAACATGAAACCGGCGAAGAACAGCACCGGACGCTGGGCGAGCGGCTGCCACAGTGCCTCGCCGAGTCCCAGCCCGGACCGCAGGAGATCCGCGGCCACGATGGACACGGCGACGGCGGTGAAGACGGTGGCCATGAGCAGCTTGCGGATCCGGTAGAGCACCAGCAGCACTCCGGGCAGCACGAGCCAGAGCATCGCGGGCGTGGCGACCCACCAGGTGGCGATGTTCAGTCCCGTCAGTCCGGTGATGAAGGCGCCGGCAGCCGCAGGGTTGAAGATGTGGCGCCCGCGCCATGCCAGCGCGTACTTTGACGCGGAGGCCAGCACGCATGCCAGGGCCACGCCGGCGAGTTCCAGCAGCTGCGGACCGCCGGAAAACCGGGTGGGCCAGAACAGGAAGTACAGCAGCAGCCCCGTGATCAGGGCGGACTCCGAGTGCGGCCGCACGTGGAAGAGCGCGGCCAGGGCCCGGTTGGACGCGTAGGTCAGGCCCAGGCAGAGGGCAAGATGGGCGATCATTTCCACGAGCCCGAAGGTCAGCCAGCCCAGCACATCGAGCAGCATGCTGAAGGCGGCCAGCACGGCCAGGACCCAGAGCACCAGCCGGTACATCGTGAACCGGCCCAGAGCCGTGTCCAGCCGCGAGCCCATGGGGGTGGAGACTGTGGCCGTCATGTAAATAGTGCCCCTTCAAAGTCGGCAGAGTATTCGGCGTGTCCGTCCGAGTACACGGTCAGCCAGGAGAACTCGAACTCACCGCGAAGCCGGGGTCCGTCCACAAAGAACAGGGCGGTGGCCAGCGCGTCGGCCACCATCGCCGTCCCGGCCATGGCCCAGCTCGCGACGACGGTGCGCACCGGGACTCCCGTGGTGCCGTCCAGGACGTGGTGCAGCCCGTCGCCCCACGCCCGGCGGTTGGCGGCAGAGGCGCAGAGCGCCCCGGCCCCGAGGCTGACGACGCCGATCGCGCGGCTGGGATCGTAGGGGTGTTCCAGCGCCACCTCAACCGGTGCGGCGGCGCGGCCGGAGGCGGGCTCCCCGCCCGCGTTCAGCAGGTCACCGCTGGCGTCGATGAAATGCTCGTCGAGGCCGGCCGCGAGGAGTTCGGCCGAGAGCAGGTCCGCGAGCTGGCCTTTTCCGGCCGCCCCGACGTCGATCACCACCGGCGCCCTGGTGGTCAGCACGGCGCCCTGCCAGTCCAGTACCTTCTCCCACGGCGGCGCGGGCTGCGGAGGGCCACCGGGGCGCAGCGAGTACCCGGCGTCGTAGCCCAGCTGTTCCAGGCTGCCGCCAATCAGCGGGGTCATGGCACCGCCGCTGAGCCGGTACAGGGTCCTATACAGGTGCCCCAGGGCTGCGGCGCCGGGTGGAAGTTCATAGCGCCCCGGCTGCCGGGCAGCGCCGGCAACCAGGGAATCGGGCCGGAAGCGGGACCATACAGCGTCATAGTCCGCCACCGAGGCCAGAATGCGGCGACGGATCCCACCGGGCAGCGGGGAGGGCGTGGAGATGGCCCAACGGGTACCAATCCCGTCGAAGCTGAAGTCCGTCCAGCCCGGATGCGGCACATGCCCTCCTTAACGGCCCGGCTGCCGGGTGCCTACTTGGCGTCGCCCTTGATCTTGTCCACGGCCTGGTTGAAGCCGCCGCTGGTGAGCGAGGACCCGGCTACCTTGGAGACCTTGATCTCATCAAGTTTTTTGCCGACGATCTGGGATTTGATGCCGCCGGCGAACTCGCCCTGGAACTTCTTGGTGTTGGGGTTGGAGGGGTGCGGGGTGATCTGGACATCCGACACGGCCCCGCCGGCCAGCGTCAGTTTGACGCCCACCGTCTCGGTGCCGTTGGGCGAGGTGTAGTTGCCATCGGCGGAGTAAATGCCGTCCGTGTAGCCCGCAGCGCCGGCGGCCGCTCCGGCAGTGGCCGCCGCAGGCGGGGTATCCGCCTGGGCGGCGGGGGTCTGGGCAGGGGCGCAGCCGGCTGCGGTCCCGGCCAGGGACAGGCCGGCGATGCCGACAAGGACGCTTTTCCGGAGTGAGGTATTCATGCGCGACTCGATTCGTTGGCGAAGATCGGACGGGGCTGGAAAGCGGGTGACTGAAAGCGGGTGACTGAAGGCGGGTGACACCAATGACAACGTTGTCCTTAGCGTAATGGTTCACTTCGGGCTGCGGCGTGGGAAAAACTTGGGAGTTCCGGGTGGCGTGCCCGCGCCACCGCCCGTCCGTCACGACGTGCGCCAGATTCCGCCACACTGCGGGGCCACCGGTAGGCTGGAACCGTGACCCCAGAAGAACTCTCCCTCGCCATATCCGCCTGCCTGAAGGACGCCGTCGCCGCCGGTGAAATCGGACTCTCCGCAGCCGATCTCCCGGCCGAGGTGCGCGTTGAGCGGCCGAAGAACAGGGACCACGGGGACTGGGCCACCAACATCGCCCTGCAGCTGGCCAAAGCAGCCGGCACCAATCCGCGGGAGTTCGCCTCCGTCCTGAGTGCCCGGCTGAAGTCCATCGACGGGGTGTCCGCCGTCGACATCGCCGGACCGGGCTTCCTGAATATCACGGTGGACGCAGGGGCTGCCGGCGCCCTCGCCAAGGCGATTGTCGAGGCCGGAGCCGGTTACGGCACCAACACGGCGCTCGCAGGCCACACCGTGAACATGGAGTTCGTCTCGGCCAACCCCACCGGGCCGCTGCACATCGGGCACACCCGCTGGGCCGCGCTTGGCGATTCGATCGCCCGGGTGCTCCGGGCCTCCGGCGCGGACGTCACGGCCGAGTACTACGTCAACGACGCCGGCTCGCAGATGAACGTCTTTGCCCACTCCGTGCTCGCCAGGCTCCACGGCCGCGGCGTGCCCGAGGGCGGCTACCCGGGCGAGTACATCGCGGAGCTCGGACACGAGGTCCTGACGCAGCACCCGGACATCCGCGAACTGACCGACGCTGCGGCGCTGCCGGTGATCCGCGGCGCTGCGTACAAGGCCCAGCTGCACGACATCAAGCAGACCCTGGCAGGCTTCGGCGTCGACTTCGACGTCTACTTCTCCGAGCAGGAACTGCACGACGCCGGCGCGATCGAGGACGCCGTCGCCCGGCTCCGGGAGCAGGGCCACGTTTTCGACGACGGCGGTGCCGTCTGGTTGCGCACCACCGACTTTGGCGACGACAAGGACCGCGTGATGATCCGCGCGAACGGAGAGCCGACGTATTTCGCCGCGGATGCCGCCTACTACCTGTCCAAAAAGGACCGCGGCTACACCGAGAAGATCTACCTGCTCGGCGCGGACCACCACGGCTACATCAACCGGCTCAAGGCCATCGCCGCCGCCGCCGGGGACGACCCCGAGGTCAACATCGAGATCCTGATCGGCCAGCTGGTCTCCGTCAACGGCGCCAAGCTGTCCAAACGGGCAGGGAACATCATCGAGCTCAAGGACCTCATCTCCTGGCTCGGCAAGGACGCCGTCAGGTACTCGCTGGCCCGCTTCCCGGCAGATTCGCCGCTGACCCTGGACCCCGAGCTGCTCAAGAAGCACAGCAACGAGAACCCCGTGTTCTACGTCCAGTACGCACACGCCCGCTCCCGCGGCACGGCACGCAACGCCGTCGCGGCCGGAGTGGAGCGCCGTGTGGACGGCAAAGACAGCTTCGACGCTTCGCTGCTGGACCACCCGACCGAAAACGAGCTGCTTTCCTACCTGGGCAGCTACCCCTCGATCGTGGCCAGGGCCGCCGAGTTGCGCGAGCCCCACCGCGTCGCGCGCCACCTCGAGCTCATCGCCGGCGCCTACCACCGCTGGTATGACGCCTGCCGCGTGGCGCCGCAGGGCGAGGAACCCATCACGGACGTCAACCGCACCCGGCTCTGGCTCAACGACGCCACAAGCCAGGTGCTCGCCAACGGACTGGAACTGCTGGGCGTCTCGGCGCCGGAACGGATGTAACCGCCATGACCACGAACCCGTCCACCGCTGCACCCTCCCCGCTCGCCCCGGACTGGCTCGCCGTCCCGGACGACCTCAACGCCCTGCACGAACCGATGTGGGCCGGCGGTGTCGAGCGCAACGACGGCGGCGAACTCACCATCGACGGACTGGCCGTCAGCGACCTCCAGCGCCAGTTCGGCACGCCCCTGTTTGTGATGAGCGAGAACGATTTCCGCGCCCGGGCCCGGGCCTTCTCCGATGCCTTCAACGACGCCTTCGCCGACATCTGCGGGGGAGTGGATGTGTACTACGCCGGCAAATCCTTCCTCTGCACGTCGGTGGTCCGCTGGGTGGAGGAGGAGGGGCTGCGGCTGGACACGGCCTCCGGCGGGGAACTCGCCGTCGCCGCCCGTGCGGGGATCCCGGGTGCCGACGTCGCGCTGCACGGCAACAACAAGTCCGACGCCGAGATCCACCGCGCCCTGGACATGAAACTGGGCCGGATCGTCGTCGACAGCCTCGCCGAACTGGACCGCGTCGCGAAGATCGCAGCCGCCCGCGGCGAAACGGCGAAGGTGATGCTGCGGCTGACCCCGGGCGTGCACGCCCACACCCACGAGTTCATCGCCACGGCGCATGAGGACCAGAAGTTCGGCCTCTCCATGGCCGGGGATTCCACCGAACAGGCCGGGCTCTCCGCGGCCGAGGAAGCCGTGGCTGCAGCCTCGGGCTACGCCAGCGTGGAACTGCTGGGCCTGCACTGCCACATCGGCTCGCAGATCTTCGAGCCGGACGGCTTCGCGCTCGCCGCGGAGAAGCTCCTGGACTTCCTCGCCGCCATGCAGGCCAAGTATTCGATCGTGCTGCCCGAACTGGACCTCGGCGGCGGGTACGGCATCGCCTACACCCCGGTGGACACCCCGCGGCCGGCTGCCGAGATCGCCCAGGCGATGGCCGCCGTCGTCCGCTCAAAATGCGCAGAGCTGGGCATTGCCGCGCCGCGGATTTCGATCGAACCCGGCCGGGCCATCGTCGGCAGCACCACGTTCACGCTCTACGAGGTGGGTACCCTCAAGACGGTCCGGGTGGATGCGCCGGCGCCCGACGCCGGCGATCCGGACGCACACGCAGCGAAAAACGTTACGTACCCGCGCCGGTATGTGTCGGTGGACGGCGGCATGAGCGATAACCCCCGTCCGGTGCTGTATGACGCGGATTACTCGGCAATCCTGGCCTCCCGCGCCTCTGCCGCGGCCCCGCAACTGTCCCGCGTAGTGGGCAAACATTGCGAGAGCGGCGACATAGTTGTTAGAGATGTATACCTGCCCGAGGACGTGGCAGCCGGTGACCTGCTCGCTGTACCGGGGACCGGCGCCTACTGCTGGGCCCTGTCCAGCAACTACAACTATCTGGCCCGGCCGGGCGTTGTCGCTGTGCGCGACGGATCTGCCCGGCTGATTGTCCGCGGGGAAACCGAAGAAGATCTGCTCAACCGCGACATGGGAGTCTGAATGACTGAATTGCGAACCCTGAAAGTGGCCCTGCTGGGCTGCGGCAATGTCGGGGCCCAGGTTGCGCGCATTCTCCTTGACGACGCGGACATGCTGGCGTCCCGTGCCGGGGCCCGGCTGCAGCTGAGCGGCATCGCGGTCCGCGATGTCGACGCCGCCCGCGACGTGGACCTGCCGCGGGAGCTGTTCACCACCGACGCCGAATCCCTCGTCAAGGACGCGGACCTCGTGATCGAGCTGATGGGCGGCATCGAACCGGCCCGGAGCCTGATCCTGACCGCGATGCGCCACGGCGCCTGCGTTGTCACCGGTAACAAGGCGCTGGTGGCCAAGGAGGGTCCGGTCCTCCACGAGGAAGCCGACAAGGCCGGTGTGCAGCTGTCCTACGAGGCTGCCGTGGCCGGCGCGATCCCGATCCTGCGGCCCATCCGCGACAGCCTCTCCGGCGACCGGATCACCCGCGTTCTCGGCATCGTCAACGGCACCACAAACTTCATCCTGGACCAGATGGACTCGACCGGGGCGCAATTCGCCGATGCCCTGGCCGAGGCCCAGCGCCTGGGCTACGCGGAAGCGGATCCCACCGCCGACATCGAGGGCCACGACGCCGCCTCCAAGGCCGCGATCCTTGCCTCGCTGTCCTTCCACACGCGGTTCTCCCTCGATGATGTGTATTGCGAGGGCATCAGCTCCGTCACCGCCGCCGACATCGCCGCGGCGAAGGACGCAGGCTTTGTCATCAAGCTGCTGGCGATCGCGGAGAAACTACCCGCCGCAGGCACAAAGACAGGCACTAAAACAGGCACGGAAACAGACGGCGACGGCGGGACGGGCATCTCCGTCCGCGTGCACCCGACGTTGTTGCCGCGCGAGCACCCGATGGCAGCAGTCCGCGGTGCGTTCAACGCGGTGTTCATCGAAGCCGAAAACGCCGGCGAGCTCATGTTCTACGGCCAGGGTGCCGGCGGCACGCCGACAGCCTCCGCCGTGATGGGTGACCTCATCTCTGCCGCCCGCAGCATCGTCCTGGGCGGCCCCGGCCGCGCGGAGACCACAACGGGGCAGGTCTCGGCGTTGCCTATCACCGCCGCGGTCACGAGCTACTACATCGGCCTCGACGTCGCGGACCAGCCCGGCGTCCTCGCTCGGATCGCCCAGCTCTTCGCGGAGCACGGCGTCTCCATTGAAATCATGCGCCAGACCATCCAGCGCGACGCGCACTCCCGCGTGGAGTCAGCGGAACTGCGGATCGTGACCCACCGCGCAAGCGAGGCTGCACTCGCAGCCACCGTCGAGGCCGTCAAGGCCCTGGACGTCATCAATTCCGTTACATCCGTGCTGCGGGTAGAAGGAGTCTAAGTGGCTCACCAATGGCGCGGCGTCATCCGCGAATACGCCGAACGTCTTCCGGTCACCGAGGCCACCGAGGTCATCACCCTAGGCGAGGGCGGCACGCCGCTGGTGCACGCCAAGCAGCTCTCCGAGCTGACAGGCAGCGCCGTCTACCTCAAAGTCGAGGGCATGAACCCCACGGGCTCCTTCAAGGACCGCGGCATGACCATGGCCATGACGGCCGCCGTTGCGGCCGGCGCCAAGGCGGTGGTCTGCGCGTCCACGGGGAACACCTCCGCCTCCGCCGCGGCCTACGCGACGGCGGCCGGGCTCAAGTGTGTGGTGCTGGTGCCCGAAGGCAAGATCTCGATGGGAAAGCTCAGCCAGGCGATCGCGCACGGCGCGACGCTGCTTCAGGTGGACGGAAACTTCGATGACTGCCTGGACATCGCCCGCAAGCTGGGGGAGTCCTACCCGGTATTCCTGGTCAACTCCGTCAACCCGGCGCGGATCCAGGGCCAGAAAACCGGCGCCTTCGAGGTGGTCGACTGGCTTGGTGACGCACCGGACATCCATGTCCTCCCCGTCGGCAACGCCGGCAACATCACCGCGTACTGGAAGGGCTACAAGGAGTACTGCGCGCCCTTCGAATCCGCCACGGCCGGAACGCTGCCCGCGGTCTCCACGAAGACCCCCGTCATGTGGGGCTTCCAGGCTGCCGGGGCGGCACCGTTCGTCGCCGGCCACCCGATCACCGAACCCGACACCATCGCCACGGCGATCCGGATCGGAAACCCTGCGTCGTGGGACACCGCCGTCGCGGCCCGTGACGAGTCCGGTGGCGTGATCGAGGCCGTCACCGACGAGGAAATCCTGTCCGCCCACCGCTGGCTGTCCGCCCGCGAGGGCGTTTTTGTGGAACCGGGCTCCGCGGCCGGGGTCGCCGGTCTGATCAAGAAGCAGGCGGCCGGGGAGGTCCCGGCAGGCAAGACCATCGTCATCACGGTCACCGGTCACGGACTCAAGGATCCGCAGTGGGCCCTGCGCACCGAGGACGGCAGCGAGGTCGAGCCTGTCAAGGTCGGCAACGACGTGGTCACTGTTGCCACCGCCCTGGGACTGGAAGAAGGATAACCGTGGAAACCACGATCACCGTCCCGGCCGAGTCCGCCGCCGCTGCACCGGCTGTTCCGGCCGGCCTGCAGGTGACGGTCCGGGTTCCGGCCACCAGCGCCAACCTGGGCCCGGGCTACGACAGCCTGGGCCTGGCACTGTCCCTGCATGACACACTGACCGTGGAAACCCTGGCCGGTGGCGGGCTCGAATTCGAGCTCAGCGGTGAGGGCGCGGAAACGCTGCCCCGCGACGCGAACCACCTCGTGGTGAGGGCCATTACGGAGGCCCTGCACCGGCTGGGCTTCCGCCACGAGGGGCTGCGGATCACCGCGGAGAACGTCAATCCCCACGGCCGCGGGCTGGGTTCCTCAGCGTCGGCGGTGGTCGCTGCCGTCACTGCCGCGAACGCCCTGGTCCCGGAAGTATCACGCCGCGGCAAGGACTGGATCCTGCAGCTCACGAGCGAGATGGAAGGCCACCCTGACAACGTCGCACCCGCCATATTCGGCGGACTGGCCTTGTCGTGGCAGGACAGTGACCAGTACAGCAGCACGTGCGCGACCGTGGCCCGTTCGGTGATTCCCGTCGTCGCCGTGCCGGACTTTGAGCTGTCCACGGAGGCCGCGCGCGCCCTGCTGCCCGCCTCGGTGGGCCACCACGCCGCAGCCATGAACTCGGGCCGGGCCGCCCTGCTGATTCACGCGCTCACGCAGGATCCGCAGTTCCTGCTGGCCGGCACGGAGGACTACCTGCACCAGAGCTACCGCGCCGAGGCGATGCGGCCCAGCGCGGACCTGATCGCCGCCCTGCGCCGTGCGGGCCACGCCGCCGTCGTGTCCGGTGCCGGTCCCACCGTGCTCGTGCTCGCCAACGGGGAGGCGGAAGCCCGCACGATCGTGGACTTCATCGGCTCCTTCACCGCAGCCAACACGCCGGAGGTGGGCTGGCGTGTGATGAAGCTGGCCGTCGACCTTGAAGGTGCTAAAGTGGAAGTGCACCGGCGGTAAACACGCAGGCGGTAGGTTCTTAACCGTTCGAAGACCGCGATGTTGGCCAAGTTGCCGCTCTCATCTTTCACTGCGCAATATTTTCCGGTGCCACCTGCTTTTGGTCTGACGCAGGATTCCGCAGACTCCATTTCTGCAGCCCTGACATGTCAGCCCGCCGTTCCTCGTTTTCGGGACGCGCCAGGTGAATCAGTATCCGGCCGTGCTGGCCAATATCCATCCGGCAAGGCCGAAATCCCGGCTGCAGATCTGAACTGCAGCCCAGATCAAATCATCGCGTCCAGCTCCTAGCCTGGACGCCGTCGAGGGGGAAGGATCCTTCGTGACCGAAACCACTGAGCTGTCTTCAGCTGTGGAAACATCATCTTCTGCTGCCGGATCGTCTA
This sequence comes from Arthrobacter sp. SO5, assembly GCF_020532805.1. Taxonomy (GTDB): domain Bacteria; phylum Actinomycetota; class Actinomycetes; order Actinomycetales; family Micrococcaceae; genus Arthrobacter. Next base: position 45,381 of record NZ_MQTQ01000072.1, read on the forward strand.
CGGCAGCACCCGCCAAGAGCAGCGGCCTCGCCGGCCTTAAGCTCGCCCAGCTCCAGGCACTTGCCAGCCAGCTGGGGATCTCCGGCGGTTCCCGCATGCGGAAGGGCGATCTGGTCACTGCCATTTCCGCCCACCGTGCGGGCACTCCGGTCAGCAAGGCTCCGGCCCGCGCCGCCGAGAAGGCAAGCGTGAACGGCAGCGCTGCCCAGGCCGCGGCTCCGGTCGCTTCTTCTGCAGCCGCCGAGTCCGAGGCTCCGGCCCAGGAAAACCCCCGGGCCCGCGGTCGTGGCCGCAGCCGCCGCGCAGGCAGCGACGGCGTCATCACGACTGCCGCCGAGGCTCCGGCCGCCGCTCCGGCGGAGGCCCCGGCTGTTTCCGCCGAGCCCGGCACCGCCGAAACCGGCACTGCAGGTTCCGCGGGAACGGAAGCCGGCGACCGTACCCGCCAGCCGCGAACCCGCAACCGCAGGCGTGGCGAAGCCGCTGCCCAGGGCAGCGAACAGGCCGCAGGCCAGAACACTGCAGGCCAGAACAGTGCAGACCAGAACACCGCAGTCGTCGAGGCTCCGGCCGAACAGCGCAACGATCAGCGCGGCGATCAGCGTCAGGCCGAACAGGGCAGCGAAGACGGCCAGCGCCGTGAGAACACCCGCACCCGTGGCGGCCGCGACGAGTCCGCGGGCAACCGCGAAACGGGCAACCGTGAGAGCACCAACCGCGAAAACCCCCGCGACAACCGCGACAGTGACGACTCCGACGGCGGCAGCCGCCGGAACCGCCGCAACCGGCGCGACCGGAACGATCGCAATGAGCGCTCCGGCAACCAGGGCAACCAGGACAGCCGCGACAACACCTCGCGCAACGACCGCTTCCGCGACCGCAACGACCGCCGTCGGGGACGAGTCCAGGGGCCGGACGTCGACGACGTCGAGTTCACCGAGGACGATGTCCTGCTGCCCGTCGCCGGTATCCTCGACGTGCTCGAGAACTACGCGTTCGTCCGCACCTCCGGCTACCTGCCGGGTCCGAACGACGTGTACGTATCCCTCGCCCAGGTCAAGAAGTACAACCTGCGCAAGGGTGACGCCGTCGTCGGCGCTATCCGGGCACCGCGTGAAGGCGAAGACCGCAGCCAGCAGACCGCCCGCCAGAAGTTCAACGCCCTGGTCCGCGTCACCTCGGTCAACGGCAAAACCCCCGAGGAGCTCAAGGACCGCGTCGAGTTCGCGAAGCTCGTCCCGCTGTACCCCTCCGAGCGCCTGCGCCTCGAGACGGACCCCAAGAAGATCGGGCCCCGCGTCATTGACCTGGTTGCCCCGATCGGCAAGGGCCAGCGCGGCCTGATCGTTTCGCCGCCCAAGGCCGGCAAGACGCTGATCCTGCAGTCCATCGCCAACGCCATCACCACGAACAATCCTGAGGTCCACCTCATGATGGTGCTCGTTGACGAGCGTCCCGAAGAAGTCACGGACATGCAGCGCACCGTCAAGGGCGAGGTCATTGCCTCCACCTTCGACCGTCCCGCTGACGACCACACCACCGTGGCCGAACTCTCCATCGAGCGCGCCAAGCGCCTCGTGGAAATGGGCATGGACGTCGTGGTGCTCCTGGATTCCATGACCCGCCTGGGCCGCGCCTACAACCTGGCAGCCCCGGCGTCCGGCCGTATCCTCTCCGGTGGTGTGGACTCCGCAGCGCTGTACCCGCCGAAGCGCTTCTTCGGTGCAGCCCGCAACATCGAAAACGGTGGCTCGCTGACCATCCTGGCAACCGCTCTCGTCGAGACCGGTTCCAAGATGGACGAGGTCATCTTCGAGGAGTTCAAGGGCACCGGCAACATGGAGCTGCGCCTGTCCCGCCAGCTGGCGGACAAGCGCATCTTCCCGGCCGTGGACGTCAACGCGTCCGGTACCCGCCGGGAAGAGAACCTGCTGTCCCCCGAGGAAGTCAAGATCATGTGGAAGCTGCGCCGCGTCCTCTCCGGACTCGAAACGCAGCAGAGCCTTGAGCTGCTGACGAACAAGATCCGGGAGACCCAGAGCAACGTCGAGTTCCTCATGCAGGTGCAGAAGACGACGCTCGGCGCGAAGTCCGATAACGACAAGTAGCTGGCGTAACCGCTCGACAAATTGGCGGCCATTCCGTGGCCGCCGATTTCTCGGGCGGTTCTTGCGTTAACCCGTTGCTCCGCTTCAAGAGCAACGCGGGGTCACTTACCGCCCATCAGGGCTGATCGGATGGGCGGTAAGTGACCCCGCGTTGCAGTAACTAGACTTGAGAGAGTCGAAAGAGGTTGTGAAATGTTTGAGTCCGTACAGGGCCTGTTGGATGAGCATGATGCTATCCAGGCACAGCTTGGGGATCCTGCCGTCTATGCCGACCAGAAGCTTGCCCGGAAACTGGGGCGGCGTTCCGCCCAGTTGAACGGCATTGTCGAGGCGTACCATGCCTGGCACGGAATCCAGGATGACCTTGCGGCTGCTCAGGAAATGGCGGGCGAGGATCCGGAGTTCGCTGCGGAGGTGCCCGTGCTGGAGGAGGCGCTGGAGGTAGCCGCGGCGAAGCTGCGGCGGCTGCTGATCCCGCGCGATCCCGACGACGCCCGCAACATCATCCTCGAGGTCAAGGGCGGGGAAGGCGGCGACGAGGCCGCCCTGTTCGCCGCCGACCTGCTGCGGATGTACTCCCGCTACGCGGAATCCCGCGGCTGGAAGACCGAAATCATCTCGGCCAACGAATCGGACCTTGGCGGCTACAAGGACGTCCAGATGGCCATCAAGGGCAGCTCGAACGACCCCGCCGAAGGCGTTTACGCCCGGCTCAAGTTCGAAGGCGGCGTGCACCGCGTGCAGCGCGTCCCCGTGACGGAATCCCAGGGCCGCATCCATACCTCGGCCGCCGGCGTGCTGGTCCTTCCCGAGGTGGACGAGCCCGAGGAACTCGAGATCAGCCAGAATGACCTCAAGATTGACGTCTACCGCTCCTCCGGTCCCGGCGGCCAGTCCGTCAACACCACCGACTCTGCCGTCCGGATCACCCACCTTCCCACCGGAATCGTGGTGGCCATGCAGAACGAGAAGTCCCAGCTGCAGAACCGCGAAGCCGGCATGCGCGTGCTGCGCGCCCGGATCCTGGCGCACCAGCAGGAGCAGATCGACGCCGAGAACTCGGCCCAGCGCAAGTCGCAGATCCGCACCATGGACCGCTCCGAGCGCATCCGCACCTACAATTACCCGGAAAACCGGATCGCGGACCACCGCACCGGCTACAAGGCCTACAACCTGGACCAGGTCATGAACGGCGACCTGGAGCCGGTCATCCAGTCGGCGATCGAGATGGACGAACAGGCCCGCCTCGACGCCATCGGCGACTAGTCCCGGGCCCTGCGCCGTGATGACACACAACACCGGGCTGAGCCTTGCCGAGGCTGTCCGCGAGGCTACGGCCGTCCTGGCCGCTGCCGGGGTGCCCAGCCCCCGGGTCGACGCCGAACTCCTCGCCGAGCACCTGCTCGGTGGGGGGCTCGGCCGGCTCCGGGCGCTGATGCTCGGCGACGCTCCGGAACCGGACGGCTATGCCGACCTCGTCGCCGAGCGCGCCCGGCGCATCCCGCTGCAGCACATCACCGGCGTCGCGCATTTCCGCTACCTGGAGCTGGCGGTAGGTCCTGGCGTGTTCATTCCCCGCCCGGAAACCGAGTCCGTCGTGCAGTTGGTCCTGGACTGGCTCAGCGGCCGGGACAAGGCGCCGGGCATGGCCCGGCCCAGGGTTGTCGACCTCGGTACCGGGTCCGGCGCCATTGCCGGCTCGATAGCCCACGAGGTTCCCGGCGCCGAGGTGTTTGCGGTCGAGTTCAGCGAATTTGCGCACGCCTGGGCCGCCAGGAACCTGGCACCGCTCGGCGTGACCCTGGTCCGTGCCGACTTGCGCGATGCGCTCCCGGAGCACAACGGCACCTTCGACGTCGTCGTCTCCAATCCTCCCTATATACCCGCCGAAGCGGTCCCGAACGAACCCGAAGTGGCCCTGCACGATCCGCCGGAGGCGCTGTACGGCGGGGGAGCGGACGGCATGGAACTTCCGACGGCGGCCGCGGCGTCCGCGGCCAGGCTGCTGGTCCCCGGCGGCTACTTCGTGATGGAACACGCCGAAGTGCAGGCCGGCTGGATCGCCGCGATGCTCAAACGCTCCGGGCTCTGGGGCCAGGTCAGCACGCATCGTGACCTCAACGGCAGGGAACGGGCCACGAGTGCAGTCCTGGCCCACCCGGCCGACCCAAGAAGTGATGAAAGGATAGGGCAGTGACGACTAGCTATGATTGCGCGGCCGCCGAGCAGCGGGCCGCAGGACTTGAACATGCCCAGCGGGCCATCCGGGAGAACAAGTGCGTTGTTTTTCCCACTGACACCGTGTACGGGATCGCCGCGGACGCTTTTTCGCCCCTGGCCGTGACCCTGCTGCTGGCCTCCAAGGGCCGCAGCCGCAAGATGCCCCCGCCCGTCCTCATCCCGCGGCTCAACGCCCTGGACGGTCTGGCCACTGATGTTCCGGCCGAGGCCCGGCGCCTCGCCGAGGCTTTCTGGCCCGGCGGACTCACCCTCATCCTGCACGCCCAGCCGTCGCTCGACTGGGACCTTGGCGAGACCAGGGGCACCGTGGCCCTGCGGATCCCGGCCGACGACATCGCGCAGGACCTGCTCACGCTGACGGGGCCGCTGGCCGTCTCCTCGGCCAACCGCACGGGGCAGCCGGCCGCGCAGACCGCCGCTGACGCCGAGGCCCAGCTCGCGGAGTCGGTGGAGGTCTACCTCGAAGACGGACACCGTCCGGCCGAGGGCGCCGAAGCCCTGCCATCCACCATCATCGACGCGACGGCCCTGCCGCTGCGCATCGTCCGCGAGGGCGCCATCAGCCTGGCGCGGCTGCGCGAAGTGGTCCCGGGCGTTCTGGGCGCCGGCGAGGAACCGGCCGACGACGCCGCCACCGCCACCGATGAACCGGCCGACGACGCCGCCACCGCTACCGATGAACCGGCCACCACCGCCGTGGCCCCTGACAGCAATGGTGCAGCCGCCGTTGACGACTCACCGAGGAACTGACATGCAGCCCAAAGTCGCCGTCGCGGCCGTAACCTTCGACCGCCATGCGGAACTCAGCCTTCTCCTCAAGGGGCTGGCCGAACAGACCGCCCCCATCCACTCGATCGCCCTCGTGGACTCGGGCACTGTCCCGGCCACCGACGTCGTCGCCGCAGGCGGGGACAACATCAACTACCTGCGCTCGGAGGCGAACCTCGGCGGCGCCGGGGGATTCGCCTACGCGATCCTGGCTGCCATGGCCAGCGGCGCGGAGTGGATCTGGATGATGGACGACGACGGCCATCCCGAGGACGCGAGCTGCCTGGCGGAACTGCTCAAGACCGCCGAGGAGCACCAGCTCGACATCGTGAGCCCCCTCGTCGCCGCCACCGCGGACCCCACCCGGCTTTCCTTCAACTTCCGGATCAACGGACTGCTGACCAACGACCGCTCGCGGCTGGCGCCCATGGGATACCTTCCGGACATGGTGCACTTCTTCAACGGCGCCCTGATCCGCACTGAGGTCTTCTACAAGATCGGCATTCCCGACGTGAAGTTCTTCATCCGGGGCGACGAAGTCGACTTCCTGTCCCGGGTCAAGAAGGCCGGCCTGAAGTACGGCACCCTGGCCACCGTCGCCGTCCGGCACCCCGCCACCTGGACCGAAATGAAGCCCGTGTTCGGCGGCTTCATCACCCCCGTCATTCCCGAGGGCGATTTCAAGCGGTACTGCTACTTCCGCAACCGCGGCTACCTCACGCGGAAGTACCGGAACCTGCGGTGGTTTGGCGCTGACGTTGTAGGTTTCCCGTACTACTTCCTGAAAACCGGCGACCTCAAGGGCCTCGCGCACTGGTTCCGGGCGTACACCACAGGGTTCCGCGGAAAGGGCTTCGGCTCGCCCGCCCACCTGATGTCGACCCACAGCTAGGCCGGGCATGAACAACCTGTTCGCCGTCGTGGTCACCTACAACCGTGCCGACTTCCTGCAGAATCTGCTCGATTCCTTCAGCAGGCTGTCCACCCGGCCGGACAAAATCGTCGTGGTGGACAACGCCAGCAGCGACCACACCGCCGAAGTCCTCTCCCGGGCCATGGCCGCAAGCGGGCTCCCCCTCCAGTACGAACGGCTGCCAGCGAACGTGGGCGGCTCCGGCGGCTTCTCCCGCGGCGTTGAACTCGCCCTGGCGGGCGGCGCGGAGTGGCTCTGGCTCATGGACGACGACGTCGAGGTCCTCCCCGGGGCGGTCGAGGCGCTGGCCAGGTTCACGCCGGACTACTCCTGCCTGATCGGCCGCCGCTATGACGCCGCCGGCAAGCCGTTCTTCTGGCAGCACCATTTTGTCGAGGCACTCGGCGTTTTCCTGCCCGTCCCGGGCGATGTCTTCCGCACGTCGGACGTTTTTCCCACCAACGTGGGCAACTTCGAGGGCATGCTGATCCAGGCCTCGCTGGCCCGGGACATCGGCCTTCCGGACCCGCGGTTATTCATTACGTGGGACGACCTCATCTACGGCTGGCTCGCCGCGCAGCAGACGCCGGTGGTCTACGTGAACGCCTTTGTCATCAAGAAGGTCCGGGCCCAGCGCCAGGTGGACCTGGGCGTGCGCCACCTCAACGATTCCTCCGACCTGAGCCGGCGCTATGTGATGCGGAACCGGGGCCATGTGGCGCAGTACCTGCGGGCGCACGGCAAGTTCAACCGGCTCGGCTTCGGGGCGGGGACAGCCCTGACCTACCTCAAGGAACTCGTGCGCCTGGTGCTGGTAGAGCGCACCCTGAAGGGTGCCGGTGCACTGTGGCAGGGATGGCGTGAATCGCGCGGCATCCTTGCCGACCGCCACTGGCAGCCGATGCCGCCGGTCCCGCCGGCGCCCCTTGCGGCGGGCCGGGAAAGTTCCTGACGCAGGCTCGGATCCGGATAAACCGGCCGCTCCAGGCCGGGACGGACCCGGGGTTCCGGCGCGGGAGCGATTAGTATCGTGGGAGACCCCGGTGCCGACCGGCAGTGGTACGGCCGGGTATTTTTGAAACAGGCGCATGGCCGCCGTGGTAGTGGAAGTCGGTTGCAACCTCTGTTGACTAAGAAATTTGAAGCGCGCGGACCTGCCGCAGCCCTGGACGAGAAGAAGCCCCCGCTCTGGATCTGGATCCAGCTTTTCCTCGACTCGATGTCCTGGGTGGTGGCCATTGTCCTGGCCTTGCTGCTGCGCTACGAAATGGGAATCCGGGAAGAACAGCTTGTCAGTGCCACGATCATCATGGGCATTGCCGTTGTTGTCCAGGCCGTGGCCGGCTATGCCCTGGCGCTGTACCGCGGGCGGTATCCCTTCGGCAGTTTCCAGGAAGCCAAGGCGCTCGTCTTCGTCACGGTCATTGTGGCCGCCTCCATTACGCTGAGCCTGCTGGTGCTCTACGAAGCCATAGGGATCGGCCGCAGCGTCGGACTCATCGCTTTCCCGTTCGCCTGCCTTTTCATGGGAGCCGCCCGCTACGCCAAGAGGCTTTACGTCGAGGGTAAGAACCGTCCGGGCGACAGCGCCCAGAACACCCTGATCTACGGTGCGGGCTTCCTCGGCAACTCGCTCCTGACGCGCATGCTGCAGGACGCCGATTCACCGTATTTTCCCGTCGGGCTGATCGACGACGATCCCACGAAGAAGCACCTGCGGCTCTCCGGCGTCCAGGTCCTGGGCCGGGGCGAGGACCTGCCGGCCATCATCCGGCGTACCCGCGCCACGGTGCTGGTACTCGCTTTTGCCAACGTGGAGGCCTCTGTGGTCCGGCGGATTTCAGATGCCGTCACCGGCCTGAACGTCAGGGTGCTGGTCCTTCCCCCGCTCCGGGACATGCTCGGCGGCGGCGCGCCCGAGGGATTCTCGGATTTCCGCGAGGTGGCCGTCGAGGACTTGATCGGACGACGGCCCGTGGACATCAAGGTCGAGGAGATTGCCGGCTACATCAAGGGCAAGCGCGTCCTGGTCACGGGCGCCGGCGGCTCCATCGGCTCCGAACTGTGCCGTCAGATCACGCAGTTCTCCCCGGCGGAGCTGATCATGCTGGACCACGACGAGACCGGCCTGCAGCAGACCCAGATCTCCATCACCGGCCGGGGACTGCTCGCGGGGCGCGACACCGTGCTGGCCAATATCCGCGACGCGGCCGCCCTCCAGGAAATCTTCGAGGACCGCCGCCCTGAAGTGGTGTTCCACGCCGCCGCCCTGAAACACGCGCCGCTGCTGCAGCAGTATCCGGTGGAGGCCTGGAAGACAAACGTCCTGGGCACCCTCAACGTGCTGCGCGCGGCCGGGCGCACGGGCGTGTCACACTTCGTGAATATCTCCACGGACAAGGCGGCCAACCCGACGACGGCCCTGGGCCATTCCAAGCGCGTCGCGGAAAAGCTGACGGCCTGGATGGCCCGCCAGTCAGGCCGGAACTTCGTCTCCGTCAGGTTCGGGAACGTCATGGGCAGCCGCGGCTCCATGCTCCCGCTCTTCACGGAACAGATCCGCGTCGGCGGACCGGTGACGGTGACAGACCCCGAGATCACGCGCTTCTTCATGACCATTCCCGAGGCCTGCCAGCTGGTCATCCAGGCCGGTGCGATCGGCAGCGGCGGCGAGGTCATGATCCTGGACATGGGTGAGCCCGTGAAGATCCTGGACGTGGCCGAGCGGATGATCGCGATGTCCGGCAAGGAGATTGAGATCATCTACACGGGGCTGCGGCCCGGCGAGAAGCTCCACGAAGAGCTCGTCGGAACCGGCGAACTGGACGAACGTCCCCTGCACCCCAAGATCTCCCACACCCAGGCCCGTGAGCAGGATCCGGCCGGGCTGAACCTCGAGGCGTGGCTTGCCCGTGTCGAGGCCGAGCAGGGGATCGACATCGCGTCGATCCCCGACGACGAAGCGGACGAGCCGGGCGATAACATCCGGGTTGCGTCATGATGCCAGTAGTCGTAGCGGCCGGCATCACCCTCGTCGCGAGCCTGCTGCTTCCGTTTGTGGTCAAGCCGTGGCTGGTCAGGATGGGTGTGGTCGACGTCCCGTCGGCCAGGTCCTCCCACGCCAGGACGACCATCCGCGGGATGGGCGTGGCCGTTTCCCTGGCAACGGGCGTGGGATACGTCGCCGCCATCCTCCTGCGTGCGGTGACAGTGGACCGGTCCATTTTCCTCGCGGCCCTGGCGATCATCGCCGCCAGCGCGGCCGTGGGATGGGTCGAAGACCTCCGCGGGCTCTCCATCCGGGGACGCGCCGGCGCCCAGCTCGGGATCGGCGCCGCCGGTTCCGCCGCGCTGGTGCTGCTCACCGGACAGTCCTTCTGGTGGCTGCCGCTCGCCGCGCTGGCCATTGCGGCCTACATCAACATTGCCAACTTCATGGATGGCGTCAACGGTATTTCCGGCTTCCATGGGGTCCTCGCCGGGGGAGCCTATGCGGTGGCCGGAATGCTGACAGGCCAGCCGTGGCTCACCGCCGGCGGGGCCGTGCTGGCCATGGCGTTCCTGGGCTTCCTGCCGTGGAATCTGTCCCGCGGTTCCGTTTTCCTCGGTGACGTCGGCAGCTACCTGCTCGGCGCCTCTGTTGCCGCCCTGGCCGTGGCAGGGTTCTTCAGCGGCGTCTACATCGAGTACGTCCTGTCGCCGATCCTGGTCTACCTGGCCGACACCGGCTACACACTGCTGCGCAGGATCAAGGCGGGGGAGCGGTGGTACGCGTCCCACCGCGAGCACGTGTACCAGCGGCTGACCGACGTCGGCTTCTCGCACCTGCAGTCGGCCGGCACCGTCACGGTGTGCACCGCCGCCGTCATCGTCCTCGGGTTCATCGCCGCCACGGCACCGCTGCCCACGGTGGTGCTTTGCGTGGCCGGCAGCCTGGCCGTGCTGGGACTCTACCTCGCCTCCCCGGACCTGATCCGGCATTTCCGACGCCGGCAGAAGGTCACCCGCGTGCCGGTGTCCTGAGTACCTCCGGGCCCGCAGGCCGGGCCCGGCCAGGGGCCGGGCGCCGCCCTGTTCTATCTCGTGTAGAATTCAGGTGCGGCTCGACGCCGCACCTCTGACCAGCAGCCACCCCGACGATTGGGATCTCATGACCTCCAACGCCGAACCCGGACCTCTGTCCGGCAAGGGTCCCGTTGGCGTCTCCGGTCCCACAAAGTCCTTGTGGCTGCGCCTGCTGGTGATGTGCTCGGCCGTCGGCGGCGGGGCATTGCTGCTGGTCGCTTTGGTGGCCCTTCTGATGGCCGGCGCGGCCGCCGCACTGTCCTGGATTTTCGGCGGGGCGCTCGTGATGGCCTTCTTCGCCATCAGCCTGGTGATCGGCCACTTCGCGGGACGTAACAACCCCTCAGGTGCGATCGGACTGTTCGCCGCAACCTACTTCATCAAAGTGGTCGGTTTTGCGGTCGTGCTCTTTGCCGTCGGCACCCCGGACTGGCTGTCCCGGGGCTGGTTCGTGGCCGGCGCCGTCGTGACGGTCATCCTCTGGCAGGCTGCCGAGATCTACGGCTTCAGCACAGCCCGGCTGCAGATCTACAACGACCCGGACCCCAGCGAAGGTGGCCCCAGTGTTTAGCCGCAAAGACGGACGCAGACGCGAGCCGAAAACCCCCAAAATCACGGGCGGTGCCCCCGGTGTGTCCGAGAACGGCAGGGACGGCGGATACAACGCCGGGATCGCCGTCTTCAGTTACATTGTTGGCGGAATCGCCGTCTGGAGTTTGATAGGGTGGGGTCTGGATAATCTGTGGGGAACCCGCTGGATTGTGCTCGCAGGCGCCCTGCTTGGAGCCACGGGAGGGTTCTATCTTTCTCATATGCACGGCCTCACCAGTTCAGGAACATCCGCTGGTGAAGACCCCGCTGCACGTGGCCCGTCCCGGGACGAAGAGCAGTAATGCCAAATAATTTCACACGGGAAAGGGGCGACGGAAACGTCCCCGCTTCCCGACCAACGCCCAATGATGGACACTGCAGAGAGGAAACGCGTTGATCGCGCTTGCGCTCCCGGCCCAAGATTCAGGATCCTTTACGCCTCCTGGAATTGAAGAAATGCACCTGCCGGCAATCCTGCCGTGGGGGGCGGCCGACGGATTCTCCAAGCAGATGCTGCTGGTAATCCTTTCGGTCGTTATTATCGCCACATTTTTCCTGATGGCTGCCCGCAAAGGCCAGCTCGTCCCCGGCAGGCTGCAGTTTGCAGGTGAAGCCTCCTATGGCTTCGTCCGCAACGGCATCGCCAAGGACATCATCGGCGGCAAAGACTTCATGAAGTACGTCCCCCTGCTGTTCAGCCTGTTCTTCTTCATCCTGGTGAACAACATCTACGGGGCCATCCCGGTGATCCAGCTCCCGACGTTCTCGCACGTCGGCGGCGCCTACGTGATGGCCGCGATCGTGTACATCACGTGGATCGTCATCGGCGTCAGGAAGAACGGCCTGCGCTACTTCAAGCTGGCTACCGTGCCGTCCGGAGTCCCGGGCTACATCCTTCCGATCGTCATTCCGATCGAGATCATCTCCACCTTCCTGGTCCGCCCCGTCACGCACAGCCTGCGTTTGTTCGCGACCATGCTGGCCGGCCACCTCATCGTGATGATCGCCGGCGCCGGCATCGAGTACCTCGTGATGCAGGAGAACGTGCTCCTCAAGGGCGCGTCGGTTCTGGTCCTCGTCGGTGCGATCGCCATGTACATGCTCGAAGCGCTCATCATGGTGCTGCAGGCGTACGTGTTCACGCTGCTGACGGCGATCTACATCGAAGGCGCCCTGCACGCGGACAGCCACTAGGCACCCACAACCTTCCCCTCGCGGGATGAAGCAACCCAAACAACCTGCCGCACAAGACGGCATCTTGAAAGGAAGAAACATGATAGGCAATCTCAACCTCGTAGGTTACGGTCTTTCCGCAATCGGCGGTGGTATCGGTGTTGGTCTCGTCTTCGCCGCTTACATCAACGGCGTAGCACGCCAGCCGGAAGCACAGCGTGTGCTCCAGCCGATCGCGTTCCTCGGCCTCGCGCTGACTGAAGCTCTCGCCATTCTCGGCCTGGTCTTCGCTTTCGTTCTCTAGTCGTTCGTCAGAACCAAGCGAACATCCAGAACCGAATAGAAAAGGACGGGTGAATTATGAATCAGCTGATCATCTCAGCCGCCGTTGAAGGCCAGTCGCCTTTGGTTCCCAATCCCTGGGAAATGGGCGTCGTCTTCGCCGGCTTTGCTGTCCTCATGTACATCGTGGTCAAGTACGTTGTCCCGATGTTCGAGAAGACCTTCGCAGAGCGTGCCGAGGCCATTGAAGGCGGCATTGCCAAGGCTGAAAAGGCCCAGGCAGAGGCTTCTGCCGCACTCGAGGAGTACAAGCAGCAGCTCACGGATGCCCGTGCCGAGGCCAACCGCATCCGCGAGGAAGCACGTGCCGAAGGCGCCCAGATCCTGGCGGAGCTGAAGGAGAAGGCAGCTGCCGAGTCTGCCCGTATCACGGCCCAGGCCCACGCGGCCATCCAGTCCGAACGTCAGGCGGCCGTCGTGTCCCTCCGGGCGGAGGTAGGCACGCTGGCCACGACCCTGGCAGGGCGCATCGTTGGCGAAGCCCTCAACGATGACCAACGCGCTGCCCGCGTTGTTGACCGCTTCCTGGCGGATCTGGAGAACCAGAACGCAGGTGCAGCTCAGTAATGGCAGGTGTATCGAGCGAATCGCTGACCGCGGCGCTGGTGGCGTTGGAAGTCAAGCTTCCCACCGCCTCGCTGCAGTTGGCTACGGAACTCTTCGGAATCCTGGGAACGGTGGACAGCTCGGCTGGCTTGCGCCGCGCCCTGACTGACCCGTCCCGCAGCGGCGACGAAAAGTCAGCCCTGGTCAATCGGCTCTTCGGCGGTAAGGTCTCCGCTGAAGCCGTGGAAGTCGCGAGCGGAGTGGCCAGTTCACGCTGGGCATCGGCTCGGGATATCGGCGATGCACTCGAGACCCTTGCCGCTTCGGTGGTCATTGCCGTAGCTGAGAACAAGACGGCCGTTTCTGCCTCGGGAATCACCGGACTGGAAGCGCTGGAGAACGATCTGTTCTCCTTCATCCAGGTCGTGGAATCCAACCACGAGGTACAGCGCGCTCTGTCCGAGCAGCAGGCGAGCCCGGCAGCCAAGACCGCCCTCGCTGGGAAGCTCGTTCCCAGTGCCAGCGAGGAAGCGAAAGTCCTTATCGGACAGGCAGTTTCGCAGCCCCGCGGCCTCAAGGTAACAGCGCTTGTCCGTCGTTTCGCCGAACTAGCAGCCAAGCGCCAACAGCGCTGGATTGCAACCGTTGGCGTCACCCGTCCCATGACGGCCCCACAGACGAGCCGCCTGCAGGCGGGGCTGGACGCCCTTTACGGGCGCGAGCTCAAGATCAACATGAACGTTGACCCGGAACTTATCGGTGGCATCCGGATTCAGGTAGGGGATGAAGTGGTAGACGCTTCGGTTCTCTCCCGCCTGAACCAGCTTCGCCGTCAGCTTGCTTAGCTGGCCGGACAAGCACAACCAAACGAAACGAAACCCCGGTCATCGTGAGCAACGATGATCACGAAAACAGGAGAGCAGGGACTGCAGATGGCCGAATTGACCATCAACGCCGACGACGTCCGTAGTGCGTTGAACGAGTTCGCGGCGTCCTACGAACCCGGAAACGCTGAGCGCGTAGAGGTCGGCCGTGTAACAACGGCAGGTGACGGCATCGCCCGTGTTGAGGGCCTTCCCTCGGTCATGGCGAACGAGCTGCTTCGCTTCGAAGACGGCACGCTGGGCCTGGCCCAGAACCTCGACGTCCGCGAAATCGGTGTCATCGTACTCGGTGACTTCACCGGAATCGAAGAAGGCCAGGAAGTCCACCGCACGGGTCAGGTTCTGTCCGTGCCGGTTGGCGACGCCTTCCTCGGCCGTGTTGTCGACCCGCTGGGCGAGCCCATTGACGACCTTGGCGAGATCAAGGCCGAGACCACCCGGGCCCTGGAACTCCAGGCACCCGGCGTAACCCAGCGCAAGTCGGTCCACGAACCGATGCAGACCGGCCTCAAGGCCATCGACGCCATGATCCCGATCGGCCGCGGCCAGCGCCAGCTGATCATCGGTGACCGCCAGACCGGCAAGTCGGCAATCGCGATCGACACGATCATCAACCAGAAGGCCAACTGGGCTTCCGGGGATGTCAACAAGCAGGTGCGCTGCATCTACGTGGCCATCGGCCAGAAGGCATCCACGATCGCTGCCGTCCGCCAGACCCTCGAGGACAACGGCGCACTGGAGTACACGACCATCGTGGCTTCCCCCGCGTCGGACCCCGCAGGCTTCAAGTACCTGGCTCCGTACGCCGGCTCGGCCATCGGCCAGCACTGGATGTACGGCGGCAAGCACGTCCTCATCGTGTTCGATGATCTCTCCAAGCAGGCCGAGGCCTACCGTGCCGTGTCGCTGCTGCTCCGCCGCCCGCCGGGACGCGAAGCCTACCCGGGCGACGTTTTCTACTTGCACTCCCGACTGCTGGAGCGTTGTGCCAAGCTCTCCGACGAACTCGGTGCAGGTTCGATGACCGGCCTGCCGCTCATCGAGACCAAGGCAAACGACGTGTCCGCCTACATCCCGACCAACGTGATCTCCATTACCGATGGCCAGATCTTCCTGCAGTCGGACCTCTTCAACGCCAACCAGCGTCCGGCAGTTGACGTGGGTGTGTCCGTCTCCCGCGTCGGCGGCGCCGCCCAGGTCAAGTCCATGAAGAAGGTCTCCGGTACGTTGAAGCTGGAACTGGCCCAGTACCGCGACATGCAGGCCTTCGCAATGTTCGCGTCGGACCTCGACGCCGCATCGCGCCAGCAGCTGACCCGTGGCGCACGCCTGATGGAACTGCTCAAGCAGGGCCAGTACTCGCCGTTCCCGGTCGAGAACCAGGTCGTCTCCATCTGGGCCGGCACCAACGGCCACCTCGACGACGTTCCGGTTGAAGACGTCAGCCGCTTCGAGACCGAGTTCCTGGAACACCTCAAGCACAAGTCCTCCATCCTCACGACGCTGGCCCAGACCAACGTCATGAGCGATGACACCGCGGAAGCACTGAAGACCTCGATCGTGGCCTTCAAGAAGGGCTTCTTCGGCGAGGGCGACAGCTTCCTGGTTGGTGCGGGGCACGAGGAACACGCCCCCATCGACGAGGCGCAGGTCGACCAGGAAAAAATCGTCAAGCAGAAGCGCTAGTTTCGCTGGCAGGCACTGCCGGGACCCGCACGGGTTCCGGCAGTGCCGGCCATCGGGATCTTAGGAAAGGATAAGTATGGGAGCCCAGATTCGGGTCTACCGCCAGAAGATCGCCTCGACGACGTCGATGCGCAAGATCTTCAAGGCGATGGAACTGATCGCTACTTCGCGCATCGGCAAGGCCCGGGCACGCGTAGCAGCTTCACTGCCTTACGCAAACGCGATCACGCGCGCCGTTTCTGCTGTCGCAAGCCAGAGCGAAATTGACCACCCGCTGGTCACCGAGCCGGAGCAGATCCGGCGGGCAGCTGTCCTGGTGATCACCTCGGACCGTGGCCTCGCAGGTTCTTACTCGGCGAGCGTGCTCAAGCAGGCGGAAGGCCTCAACGAGCTCCTCGTCGAGGAGGGCAAGGAAGTCAAGATGTACCTGGTCGGCCGCAAGGCGCAGGCGTATTTCGACTTCCGGAACCGTCCTTACGCGCGGGTGTGGACCGGCGGCACGGATGCACCGGAGTTTGCCACGGCGCGGGAAGTCGGCGAGGCATTGCTGACGGACTTCGCCACGGACTACGCAGAGGGCGGCGTCGATGAGATCCATGTCGTTTACACGCGCTTCAAGTCCATGGTGACGCAGGAGCCGACGGTTATCCGTCTTCTCCCGCTGGAGGTTGTCGAAGAGCAGGCTGCGTCCGAGTCGGACCTCCTGCCGCTCTATGAATTCGAGCCGGAGACGGAGCAGGTCCTTGATGCCCTGCTCCCGCGCTACATCGAGTCCCGCATCTTCGCCGCGATGTTGCAGGCAGCGGCCTCGGAGCTCGCTGCCCGCCAGCGGGCGATGAAGTCCGCCGGCGACAACGCCACGGACCTCATCAAGAAGTTCACGCGTCTGCGCAACACTGCCCGCCAGGCGGAAATCACGCAGGAGCTTTCCGAGATCGTGGCCGGTGCCGACGCGTTGAACGCGTCCTAGCCTGCCCGAGATCCAGCTGTACCTGCACCAAAGTTGAAACTTAACCCAACGCCATCTACTGAGTGAAGTGAGAGAGATGACTGCCACTGCTACCGAACACGTAGCCGCGACGACCGGTGCTACCGGCCGTATTGCACGTGTTATTGGCCCGGTTGTCGACGTCGAATTCCCGGCTGACGCAATCCCCGCGATTTACAACGCACTCACCACGGAGATTACTCTCAACGGTGAGACCAAGACCGTCACGTTTGAAGTTGCCCTGCACCTCGGCGACAACGTGATCCGTGCTATTTCCCTGCAGGCAACCGACGGACTGGTCCGCGGAACTGCCGTCGCGGACACGGGAGCCCCCATCTCCGTGCCCGTCGGCGACGTCGTCAAGGGACACATCTTCAACGTCCTCGGGCAGCCGCTTGACGTGACAGAGTCCGAACTGGAGATCACCGAGCGCTGGCCCATCCACCGCAAGGCTCCTGCCTTCGCGACGCTTGAGGGTTCCACCGAGATGATGGAAACCGGCATCAAGGTCATTGACCTTCTCACCCCGTACATCAAGGGTGGAAAGATCGGCCTGTTCGGCGGCGCCGGCGTCGGCAAGACCGTGCTGATCCAGGAAATGATCACCCGTGTTGCCCGCAACTTCGGCGGCACCTCGGTGTTCGCCGGAGTCGGCGAGCGTACCCGTGAAGGCAACGACCTCTGGGTTGAAATGGAAGAGGCAGGCGTCCTGAAGGACACCGCCCTTGTCTTCGGCCAGATGGACGAGCCGCCGGGAACGCGCCTGCGCGTGGCGCTCTCCGCCCTGACCATGGCGGAGTACTTCCGCGATGTGCAGAACCAGGACGTGCTGCTCTTCATCGACAACATCTTCCGCTTCACCCAGGCAGGCTCCGAGGTTTCCACCCTCCTCGGCCGCATGCCGTCGGCCGTGGGCTACCAGCCCAACCTGGCAGACGAGATGGGTCTCCTCCAGGAGCGCATCACGTCCACCAAGGGCCACTCGATCACCTCGATGCAGGCCATCTACGTTCCCGCGGATGACTACACCGACCCGGCCCCGGCCACGACCTTCGCACACCTGGACGCGACCACGGAACTTTCCCGTGAAATCGCTTCCCGCGGCCTGTACCCGGCCGTTGATCCGCTGTCGTCGACCTCGCGCATCCTGGATCCGCAGTACATCGGTCACGACCACTACAACACGGCCGTGCGCGTCAAGCAGATCCTGCAGAAGAACAAGGAACTCCAGGACATCATCGCCATCCTCGGCGTTGACGAGCTCTCCGAAGAGGACAAGATCGTCGTGTCGCGTGCACGCCGTATCCAGCAGTTCCTCTCGCAGAACACCTACACCGCCAAGCAGTTCACCGGCGTCGAAGGCTCCACGGTCTCCATCAAGGACACCATTGAAGGCTTCACGGCGATCTGCGACGGCGAGCTGGACCACATTGCAGAGCAGGCGTTCTTCAACGTCGGCGGCCTGGATGACGTCGAGCGCCAGTGGGCCAAGATCCAGGAACAGACCAAGTAATATGGCTGAGCTTGAGGTTGAGATTGTCGCAGCGGACCACTTCGTGTGGTCCGGAGCGGCCAAGATGGTCAAGGCCCGCACCAGCGATGGTGAAATCGGAATCCTGCCCGGCCACTCGCCCCTGCTGGCGATTCTGGCCGAAGGTGAACTGGCCATCGAGCCGGTGTCCGGTGACCGTATTGCTGTAGTTGTCGACGGCGGGTTCTTCTCCGTGGACAACAACAGGGTCGTCATTGTTGCTGACAACGCCCAAATGGGCGACGCGGCTACTGCGGGGATCCGCTAGCACGACCTTGATGAACGTTACTGGTCTTCCGTTCATCGTCCTGGCAACCATTTTTGCGTTGCTGGTACTTGCACTGTGCCTTTCGGGGGTGCGCCGCATCAATCTGCGGCGTGCCCTCGGCACGGTGGACGCCTCCATTTGCACGGCTGGAAACAGCTGGCAGATGGGGGTTTGCCGTTATCAGGACAACGACCTGGAATGGTTCCGCCTGGCCTCGCTGAGCACGCGGCCCAAGCACACCTTCCGCAGGAGTGCCCTTGAGCTGACCGGCCGGCGCGCGCCCACAGAGGCCGAACTCGTGAAGGTCCAGCCCGACGCCGTGATCGTTGAACTCCGGTACGAAGGGCAGGACGTCCTGCTCGCGATGCGTTTCGACGCCTACACAGGCCTCTCGTCCTGGCTCGAGGCCGGCCCCGTCGTCGGCGTCGGCACCTGGCGCTAGCCCCGGTGGACTTCATCGAGGACCTCCGGCTCGTCGACGGGCCGGTTTTATGGATTGCCTGGGCCGCCGGCGCGGCCGGCCTGGCGTACCTCCTTTGGCAGGCCCTGGGATCCCGCACACCCGGCCGAGGCGCGGCCGCCTGGCTGGAAGCCCTGCTCCCCGTCCTGTCAGCGGTCCTGCTGGCCGCCGCCATCGTGGCCGGCGTGCACTGGCTGCTGATCTACGTGTACTCCGTTTTCCCCGAAGAGCTTCCGGGCGAGGTCCTGGCGTGGTCCGTTGCCGCCGTCGCTGCCCTCCTGCTGTGGTTGGCCCGCCTGTGGGCGGCCTGGCGCCGGAAGGCTGCGCGGCGCTGGAGGACCACTGCCGTCGCAACCGCAGCCCTGCTGGGGGCGGTCCTGTTGTCCGGTGTGCAGATCAACGCCTATTTCGGCCTGAACCACACGGTGAGCGATCTGACGGGGACCGCCGTCGCGCGGATCCAGCCGCTGGAGGAGGGCCTGAAGCGGTCCTCCAGTGACCCCGCCGGCGTCGGCCTGTCCGCGTGGCAGGCACCAGGTGGTCTGCCCGACGGCGGCGAGCTCCGGCGGGCGTCCATCCCCGGCACGGTCTCCGGATTCCAGAGCCGTGAAGCGTACATCTATCTGCCGCCGGCCTACCTGGGCTCGCCGAGACCCGCGCTGCCCGTCCTTGTCCTCTTCTCGGGGCAGCCGGGCGCCCCGGCCGACTGGCTCACCGGAGGCGCCCTCCGGAGCCGGCTGGACCGATTCGCCGCCGCGCACCATGGGGTGGCACCCGTCGTGATCGTGGTGGATCCGAACGGGACGCCGGCGGGCAATACCCTCTGCATGGACAGCCGCATCGCCCAGGCCGATACCTTCCTCTCCCAGGACGTGCCTGCGTGGATCAGCCGGACCCTCGATGTGGACCCGGACCATAGCCAGTGGGCTGCCGGCGGCTTCTCCTTCGGAGCCACGTGCGCCATGCAGATGGTGACCCGGCACCCGGAGGTCTACAGCTCGGCCCTGGCCTTTTCCAGCGAGAAGGAGCCGGCCCTTGCCAAGGAACGCGACAAGACCGTGGCTGCCTCCTTCGGCGGGGACGCCGACGCGTTCGACCGGCAGACGCCGCTGCGCTTGATGAAGGAGCGCAATTACCGCGGGCACGCCATCTTCTTCGGCGCCGGCGTCCGTGATCCTGAATTCATCGGGTACATGGACCTGCTGTCCGGGGCCGCGCGGACGGCCGGTTTCGACGTGAAGGCCCTCGGCATTCCCAACGCCGGCCACTCCTGGGAAACCGCGTCCAAGGGGCTTCCTGCGGGCCTCGATTTCCTGGCCGCCCGTTGGGGGATCCAGCCATGAGCACGTCGCGGGCGGCGGACGCGGTGCGGGGGACGGACGTGACGTCCCTGCGGGGCATGGGGCTGGAGGGACTGCGCGGAGTGCTGGAGCATTTCCGGGCGATACCTTTTACTCTCACGGTCCTGGCCGCCTTGCTCATCACCGGTGCGGCCACCGGGAGTTTCCTGTCCGGTCCGCCGGAGTCCCTGCTCGATGTCGCCTCGGTCAGCCTCCCGGGCCTGAAGGCGGGTCACTGGTGGTCCCTGGTCACTTCGCTGTTCTTCGCGACCAACCCCCTCGCGTACCTGGCGGCTTCCCTGATGATCCTGCTGCTTCTCGGTGTTGCCGAGCGGCAGCTGGGCACGGGACGCACAGCAGTGTTCTTGGTGGCCGGCCAGTTTGCCGCGGTGACGCTGTTCCTGCTCGTGACCCAGCTGGCCCGCACTTCCGGGGACGGCTGGCTCGGGCGCATGGTGGACGCCCGGCTGATCGGCCCGTACGCCGCGGTACTCGCCGTTTCGCTCGCCTCCAGCGCGCTGCTGCCCACGCTGTGGCAGCGGCGGCTGCGGACCGGCCTCGTCTCTGCCTCGCTCCTGCTGGTGCTGTACATCGGCCACGCCGAGACGGTGGTGGGCCTGGCCGGGGCCGTGGCGGGTCTCGCCGCCGGCTGGTGGATCCAGGGCGACAAGGGAACGCTCCACCGCCACCGCTCCACAGGCCGGGAAACCCGCAACCTGCTGGCCCTCACGGTGGCCATTTTCGCCGTCGGGCCCATCCTCACCGCCATGGTCAGTACCCCCACGGGCCCGCTGGCTCTGTTGCGGGACGTCGTCCTGAACCCGCTGCCCACGCTGAGCCAGCTCGAGCAGAACTGCGGGGGCACCATTGATGTCACGTGCCTTGAAGCAGGCAGGGCCGGTTTCGCGGGTCCCCTGGGCCTGGCCCTGGCCGTGGTGCCCGTGGTGCTGCTGCTCATTTGTGCCGACGGAATGCGGCACGGGCGCAGGCTGGCCCTGCGGATCGCCATCATTGTCCAGCTTGCCGTGACCGCCATGGCCGCCGTCTACCTGGCGCTCGTTGCCCTCATTCCGCACTACCCCGGCCGGCCGCGCGTCGGGGTCATGGGGTCCGGATTCGTCCACGTGCTGCCGCTCGTGGTTGTCCCGCTGGTGCTCGTGCTGCTGCTGGCGGTGAACCGGCGGCAGTTCCGCGTCGAGACCACACCGCGGGCACGCGGCATCCTTGGCGTGGTGGTCGGCGGAACCGGGCTGGTGCTGGCCTCCGCCTACACCGCAGCGTGGCTGGCAGCCGGCGGGATGGACCGCGACGGCGGGATCCTGGGCCTCGCCGCCGAGCTGGCACGGCAGTACCTCCCGCTGCCGATCCCCAGCTCGTTTGGCCGTTTCTTCCAGAACCGCGACCCCGTCGAGGCCTTCCTCTTTGCCTACTCCGGCATCATTTTCTGGATTGTGGCGCTGGCGGCCGTCTGGCTGGTCCTGCAGCGCCGGCTTCACCGCACCGACGCGGCCGCGGGGGACCGCGATGTTGCCCGCGGCCTGATCCGCCAGGGCGGCGACTCGCTGTCCTGGATGGCACTGTGGGAACCCAACAAGTACTGGTTCAGCGCCGACGCACGCGGCGGCGTTGCCTACCAGCAGCACGGCAACGTGGCCCTCACCCTCGCCGGCCCGTTCGGCCCGGCGGAAACCCGCGCGGACACCGCGGCGGGCTTCATGCGCTATTGCGCAGAACACGCCCTGATACCGTGCTTCTATTCGTGCACGGACGAGCTCTGGCCGATGCTGCGCTCGCGCGGCTTCCAGCGGGTGGCCGTGGCACAGGAGACCCGGCTGGCTGTGCGCTCGCTCGAATTCAAGGGCAAGGAGTGGCAGAACGTCCGCACCGCCTTGAACCGGGCGGAAAAGTCCGGGGTGCAGGCGGTGTGGGCCCGCTACGGTGACCTGGCGCCCGCCCTGCGGGCCCAGCTGAACGAGGTCTCCGAAGAATGGGCCGCCCGGAAGTCCGTCCCGGAAATGGGATTCACCCTCGGCGGAATCGATGAACTGGCGGACGAGGAAGTGCTCTGCTGCCTTGCCGTGGACGTCGAGGGCCGGGTGCAGGGCGTCACCAGCTGGCTGCCGGTCTTCGACGGCGGCCGGCTTGTCAGCTGGACCCTGGACTTCATGCGCCGCCGGGGGGACGCCTTCCCCGGCGTCATGGAATTCCTGATCGCCTCCGCCGTGCGGGAGCTGCGGAGCACCGTGGAAGTCATCTCCCTCTCCGGATCGCCGCTGGCCAAGGACGCGGGCCGGGGCGCTGCCCCGGAGGCCGGCAACGGCGATGCGGGTGCGGACAAGGAGGCCGGCCAGGAAGGGCTGGCGGGCATCCTCGACGTCGTCGGCCGGGCGCTGGAGCCCGTCTACGGGTTCCGTTCACTGGCCACCTTCAAATCCCGCTTCAAGCCCGATTACCGCACGCTCTATCTCTACTACCAGGATCCCCTGCAACTTCCCGCAATGGGCCGGGCCCTGAGCCGGGCCTATCTCCCCGGACTGTCGGTGCGGCAGAGTGCCCGCCTGCTCCGGACCCTCGTGCGGTAATTGTGCCGGTGCCGGTCAATTCCCGGGCCGCAGAGTATCTCCTTGCGGCGGCCAACAATGCAACGGCGAAGAATACGCACGGGCGGAACAACAATGCACGAAAAAATGGTCCCCGGCACTAATGCCGGGGACCATTTCTTGAGCGGGAGCCGCCGAAGGCAGCGCCGCTGCGGGGTACTAGACCAGCGTCACGCCGGTCGCCTGGGGGCCCTTGGCGCCCTGACCGATCTCGAACTGAACGCGCGCGTTCTCGTCGAGGGTCTTGAAGCCACCGGTCTGGATCTCCGAGTAGTGAACGAAGACATCGCCATCGGCGTCGTCCGGGGTGATGAAGCCGAAGCCCTTTTCAGCGTTGAACCATTTGACAGTTCCCTGAGCCATGAATTTCTCCTCATTGTGGATCTTGTTTAAGTCCGGCACACTTCGTGCCGTCCTTGGTCACTCTGCGAGAAGAACCCTGGCGTGGGACCGGATCAACCGGGCTTTGGCGGCAGGCGCTTCACGCTCGCAACATGTCTTGCGAGCATGAAAAACACCTACACAAAGACTTGTATAAGAGTTTCATGTCAGTTGCGTCAGGTCAACGGGCCGGGCACAGAATTCCGTAAATTTCGTCCAAAGAATGCATGAACCCTCGCCGCTGCCCATTACCGGCCACGCAGAATGCCATAAAAGCGGCCATATAACCGGCCATATAACCGGCCAGGCAATAGGGGCTGATCGCGGGCAATTGCCTAGAAAAGCCGGGACTCGCTGTCGTCAACCCCGCGCATGGCGTCATAGTCCAGGGTGATGCAGTCGATCCCGCGGTCGTTGGCGAGGACCTTGGCCTGGGGTTTGATCTGCTGGGCGGCGAAGATGCCGCGCACCGGAGCCAGCAGGGGGTCCCGGTTGAGCAGCTCAAGGTAGCGGGTGAGCTGTTCGACGCCGTCGATGTCGCCCCGGCGTTTGAGCTCGATGGCGACGGTTGCGCCGTTGGCGTCCCGGGCCAGGATGTCCACGGGGCCGATCGCCGTGAAGTATTCGCGGCGGATGAGCGAGAAACCGGTGCCGAGGAGCGCGATCTGGTCCGCCAGCAGCCGCTGCAGGTCCGCCTCCACGCCGTCCTTGATCAAACCCGGGTCCTGGCCCAGCTCATGGGACGTGTCGTGCAGCTGCTCATGGATGTTGATGATCAGGCGGTCATCGGTCTTGGCGGACTGGACCGTCCATTGCTCGACGACGCCGAGTTCAACGTCCACCTCCTCCGGCGTGGAGACACGCAGGGACGCCGGGGGGCTCATCCAGTTCAGCGGCTTGTAGGATCCGCCGTCCGAATGGACCAGGACGGAGCCGTCGGCCTTGACTAACAGGAGCCGGGTGGCGAGGGGGAGATGGGCTTTGAGCCGGCCGACATAATCAACGGAGCAACGGGCTATGACTAAACGCACCTGGTCCACACTACCGTCTGGCGGGGGAGCAGGCACCCGGACTGGGGCAGAATGGAGGCATGCCCCGTTCCAACCGCCCCCGCCGAACCGTTGCCGGAAAAGCCGGGAAGCCGGGAAAAGCCGGGAAACCCGCGAAGCCCGGGGCCAGGGGCGGCCCCGGGCCGGAACTGGACCTGGAACGGGCGCGCTCGGGCTTTGCCCGCCGGGAGAGCGCACCGGACGGCGAATGGATGGTCCGCCCCATCACGGCTGGCAGGGCCGAGAAGTCCTACATCTGCCCGGGCTGTTCCACCGCGGTGTTGCCGGGCGTGGCGCACCTGGTGGTCTGGTCCGAGGACCATCTTTTCGGTGCCGCCGCCGGCCTCGCGGAACGGCGGCACTGGCATTCCAACTGCTGGACGTCCCGCAGCTACCGGTACCGCTAACCGGTTCGGGGACCGCTTTCGCTAAGCTGGACAGCATGACTTTTGACCCGGCGTCGTATGTGTTCCGCCAGCCTTCAGAGCCCACCGCAATCCGTGCGTCCACCGTGCTCCCGGCACACCGCGAAAACGTCGAGCTCAAAACCGCGGACGGGCACAGGCTGGTCGGTGAACTGGCGCTCCCGGCGTCCGGTGCGGTGAAGGCGACCCTCATCACGCTGCATCCGCTGCCGACGCACGGCGGCTTCATGGACTCCCACGTCTACCGCAAGGCCTCGTACCGGCTGCCCGCGCTGGCGGGCATCGCCGTCCTCCGGTTCAACACCCGTGGCACGGGATCGCCCCGCGGAACCAGCGACGGCTCTTTCGAGGAGGGCATCGGGGAACGCCTGGACGTCGAGGCGGCCGTGAAGTTCGCCGTCGACCGCGGCCTGCCGAACCGCTGGCTGGTGGGCTGGTCCTTCGGCACCGAACTGGCGCTTATGTACGGGGCCTCGGAGCCGGTGGCGTCCGAGGTCGAGGGCGCGATCCTGCTGTCGCCCCCGCTGCACCGCGCCACCGACGTGCACCTGTCGGAGTGGGCAGCGTCGGGCAAGCCGCTGAAGGTGCTGGTGCCCGAACACGATGACTACCTGCAACCGGCAGCAGCCGCGGAACGGTTCAGCACCGTCCCCCAGGCCCGCGTCGTGGGGGTCGACGGTGCCAAGCACCTGTGGGTGGGGGAGAAGTATGCCGGCCGGGTGCTCAACGAGATTGTGGCGGAAGTGCTCCCCGCCGGCACCGCGGGAACGGCGACGGCCTTGCCGCAGGAGTGGGACGGGCCGGTGGCCACAGCGCACGCCTGAGGGCGGAACGCCTAGTGCCTGTCCTGGCGCACGATGAAGATTTCCCTGACCAGCAGCATGATGGCCGCGGCCGTGGGGATGGCGATGAGTGCGCCCAGCACCCCGAGCAGGCTCCCGCCGGCGATGACCGAGATGACGGCGACGGCGCCAGGCACCGCGACGGCCCTCTGCATGATGCGCGGCGAGACGAAGTAGGCCTCGAACTGCAGGTACGCGAAGTAGCAGATCGCGTAGACCAGGGCCGTCTGCCAGCCGGCGGTCAGGGCGATCAGCGTCACAATGACGCCGGCGATCAGGCCGCCGACGAGGGGAATGAACGCCAGCAGGGCCACCACGAACGCGAGCAGCACCGCAAAGGGAACGCCGGCGATCGACATCACGATGAAGGCATAGGTGGCGTTCAGCACGGCTACGACGGCCTGGCCGATCACATAGTTGCCGACCGAACCCGTGATCTCCTCGGAGAGCGCCTCGACCCGGGCGCGGCGGGACCGCGGCGCCAGACGGTAGGCCCACCTCTTCATGGCAGGCAGGGCCGAGAGGAAATAGAGGCTGAGGACCAGCACGATCAGGGCCCCGAACAGGCCGTTCGCCACGGTGGTGCCGAAGCCCAGGACGCCGCCGAAGATGCCGCCCATCGCTTCGGGGTTGTTGACGAATTTCGCGAGTTCCTGGCTGATGCGTTCCCGCACGCCGAACTGGTCGTCAATGCTGTGGAAAAAGTCCGAGTTGATGAACTCGGAGACCCATTGCGGCGCTTCCTGCACGATCTGGGTGACCTGCTGGACGATGGTCGGGATCAGCGTGGCAAAGAACGCGGCCACGGCCAGGGCCAGCGCCGAGACGGCCACCGCGATGCCGGCGGCGCGGGGGAGGTTCTTCCCCTCCAGCCAGCGCACCACAGGGTCCAGTCCCAGGGCGATGAAGAGTGCCGCCACAATCCACAGCAGCAGCTGGGTGGTATTGGAGCCGATCCAGTAAACGAGCAGCGCTATTCCGACGCCCACGGTCCCCATGAAGCCGACGTAGAGCGGGTGCTGGGAGGACATCCTGGGCCCGGGGCTGCCGAATCGGGTGGCGGCCTCGGCCTCCGGCGTTTCGTCGTCATCCTGCACGGGGGGCATCTCGAAACGGCGCCGGGGCTGGGCGCCCGGGAGGGGCTGGCGCAAACGGTGCGCCATCGAATTCAGGAGCCCGGCCAGGGCCGCCCGGCGGCTGGATACGGGCGCCTGCGGACCGCGTTCCTTGGTACCGGATTCCTGGCGATCTTCCTGTCCGGCGGGGGACGAATCCGTGTCTTCAGTCACTGCGTTCAAAGCCCTTGCCTCTGGTGTGCCCCCGCGGAGCCGCGGCCGCGGCCCGGGTGTGATGATCACCGCAAACACTATCAGCAGGCTTGCCGGCGCGCGGTTCACCCGCGGTTCGGCGGTCCGCGGGAGTCCCGCCAGGGGGTTGACAAACCCCCTGATCTGACTCCGCGGTAACAAAACCGTTACCATTAAGGCTACGTGTCCGCTGATGATAGGTAATATTTTGCGTTTCAAGACTGCAGTTGCACTAGTGCTGCTCGGCCTCCTGACACTGCTGGCGGGGATCGGTCAGAAGACATTCTGGGCTCCGGCCGAGACCATCACTGCCACCGCACCCTCCGGCGCTGCCGCAGCGCCCCTGACCGTGTTCGACGAGAAGCTGCGAACCCTGCACGGCGGCACCGTGAAGATCTCCGTCAAGGGCGAAGGCAGCTTCATGCTTGCCTCCGGCCGGCCGGACGACGTCGCTGCGTGGGTCGGCAAGACCGCCCATAACACTGTCTCCGGCGTCTCCGAGGACGGCAAGGCGCTGCAGCTTCAGCATACCGACGGCGACGCCACGGCTCCGGCTCCCGCCGGTTCCGATCTGTGGGTGACCTCGGAGAACGCCAGCGGCGAGATGAACTATGCCTGGACGCCGCCGGCCGACGGCGACTGGTCCCTGCTGCTCGCCGCGGACGGCACCAAGCCGGCTCCCGCGGCGATCACCATGACGTTCCCCAATGACACCTCCACGCCGTGGGCCGTCCCGTTCATGGTTGTCGGCGGCCTCCTGGTCTTGGCCGGGGCCGCGTTGCTGGTCCTTAAGCCCAAGTCCGGCGCCCGCACGGGCGGTGGGACCGGCGATAACGGCGGCTCGGCCGGCAGCATGTTTGCCCGCCGCGCCCCGGCCAAGA
>NZ_MQTQ01000072.1:72802-76277 GCF_020532805.1 Arthrobacter sp. SO5
TGCCCGGCAGTCCACCGTGGCGCAGCGCGTGCGGCGCTCCGGCGTCGTCATGGCCGTGTTGACCGTCACCGCCGTCGCCGGCACGGGCGTCGCTGCCCACGCCAGCCAGACGCCGTCGCCGAACCCCTCGTCGTCCGCGTCGCCGTCGGCCCCCGCCGTCGCAGAGGACAAGGCGCCGGCCGCCCCTGTGGTCTTGGACGCGCAGTTCCGGCAGATCCTGGAGCAGGTGGGCAGTGCAGTCGATGCCGGCGACGCCGGCAAGGACGCGGCCAAGCTTGAGCCGCGCGTGGGGCAGCCCGAACTTGGCGTCCGCTCGCAGAACTACAAGATCCGGTCCCAGGTCGGCACGTACGAGGCTCGGATGCCGGCCCGCGCCACCAAGCTGCTGACCACCGTCGTCACCACCCAGCGAAGCTGGCCGCGTTCGGTCCTGGCCGTGACGCAGGGCGAGGGCAACGTCGTGCCCCAGCTCCTCACCCTGACCCAGGCCTCGCCGCGGGAGAACTACAAGCTGGTCCTCACCACGCCGCTGCAGCCGGGGACGACCTTCCCGGGCATCGCCAGGGGCGGCACCGAGAACCTGGCCCCGTCAGATAAGTCGGGCCTGCTGTACAGCGGCGAGGAGGCGCTGGCCGGGTTGGCCGACCGCCTGACCACCGCCGACTCCGCGTTCAAAGACAAGCTCGTCGAGGGGCAGTCTTCCCCGTACATCGCGGACACCCTCGCGTACCAGGCCGACGTGGTCAGCTCGGGCGTGAATGGGACCTTCGCCTTTACCCACAAGGCTGTCCCTGAGAACACCGTCGTGTTCCGCACTGCCGACGGCGGTGCACTGGCCCTGGGCCGGCTGAACTTTGCGTTCGACGGCACCCCCAAGGCCGCGGGCGACAAGCTGACCATCGGCGACGATGCAGCGGCCCTGGCTGGCGGCAAGGAAACCAGCACCGGAATGTTGCTGAACTTCGCCGAATCGATGGCCGTCTATATTCCGCCGGCCGGATCCACCGACCCGATGAAGCTCGTGGCCGCCACCCGCGGTCTGGTCGGGGCAAGCTTCAAGTAGGGCGCCTGAGGTGAGGTAGCAACAACCCAGTGACACGCACGAGGGACCGGGCCGCAACGGCCCGGTCCCTCGCGGGTTTCCGGCCGTGTGCTTGCCGTTCCGCCGGGAGCGGATCGCTGGGCACCTGCCGGGGGAGGAGTGGCTAGAGTGGAGCTATGACTTCGCCAGCCTCCCGTCCGGTCCCGCCAGCTGCCGCCAACCTGCTTAACCTGCGGGGCGCCGTCGACCTTTCTTCGCTCAAACAACGTCCAGCGCCGCCGGCGGCAGCGGTTCCCGGCGCTCCCGGTGTCCCGGCCGTTCCCGCGGCCGACGGCCACACCGCTGCCGACGACGGACGGGCGCTGCGGGTGGATGTCACCGAAGGCAATTTCCAGGAACTCGTTGAGCTGTCGGCCCAGGTGCCCGTGGTGATTGCGCTGTGGGCGGCCTATTCGCCAGGCTCAGCCCAGCTCGTGGACGTGCTTGAGCAGATCGTCGGGAACTACGACGGCGGGCTGGTCCTCGGCGCCGCCGACGTTGAGGCCTTTCCGCAGCTCGCCCAGGCATTCCAGGTGGAAGCCGTCCCCACCGCCGTGGCCCTCGTGAAAGGCCAGCCGGTGCCGCTTTTCCAGGGCGGCGCCGAGGAACAGCAGATCCGTGCCCTGTTGGATGAACTGGTGAAGATCGCCGCCGCAAACGGGGTGACCGGCCGCATCGGCGCGGCCGGTCCCGACGGCGCCGAAGCGGAAGCCCCGCCGCTGCCACCGCTGCACCAGAAGGCGTTCGACGCGATCGAGGCCGGCGACTACGCCGAGGCGGCCGCGGCCTTCCGCCAGGCCCTCCTGGAGATGCCTGCCGACGCCGAGGCCAAGGCCGGATTGGCGCAGGTAGAGCTCATGGGCCGCCTCCAGCCACTCTCCGCCGCGGACACCGACGCGCTCCGCCAGCAGGCCGCGGACCAGCCGGACGATCTTCAGGCGCAGCTCGGGGTCGCGGACGTGGACATCGCCGGCGGGCACGTCGAGGACGGACTCGGCAGGGTCGTGGCCTTCATCGGCCGGAACTTCGGCCCGGAGCGCGAAACGGCCCGGGTCCGGCTCCTGGAGCTGTTCGACGTCGTGGGCATCCACGATGACCGCGTCGCAAAGGCACGCCAGAACCTGGCCCGGGTGCTCTTCTGATGGCGTCGGCGCTGTTCACCCCGCTGGAGCTGCGGTCCCTGCGGCTGCAGCACCGCGGCTGGGTTTCACCCATGTGCCAGTACAGTTGCGATCCGGAAACCGCGCCGGGAGTGCCCACCGACTGGCACCTCATGCACTTGGGCTCCTTCGCCACCGGGGGAGCGGCGCTGATCCTCACTGAGGCGGCCGCCGTCAACGCCGGCGGCCGGATCAGCCCGCGCGACGCCGGCCTCTACAACGACGACCAGGCGGCCGCGTGGGAGCGGATCACCGCCTTCGTCCACCGCCACGGCACCGCGGACACGAAGATCGGCACCCAGCTGGCGCACGCCGGCCGGAAAGCATCCTCCTACTGGCCCTTCGCCGGGAAGCAGGGCACCGTCCCGGCATCCGACGGCGGCTGGCCGACCGAGGGACCGGGCACCGGCGCCTTCGACGGCTATGCCGCACCCTCGGCCATGACGGCGGAACAGATCAACGGTGTGATCGCCGATTTCGCTGCCGCCGCGGTACGGGCCGTCGGAGCCGGCTTCGACACGATTGAAATCCATGGCGCCCACGGGTACCTGCTGCACCAGTTCCAGAGCCCCCTGGTCAATGACCGGACGGATGCCTGGGGCGGCGACGAGGCGGGCCGGAACCGGCTCACCCTCGCCGTCGTGGACGCGGTCCGCAACGTCATCCCCGACTCCATGCCGCTTCTCTTGCGGATTTCGGCCTCCGACTGGGCCGAGGGCGGGATCGACGCCGAGGCCTCGGTGCGGATGGCCAGGGCGGCCGCCGAACATGGCGTTGACCTCGTCGACGTCTCCAGCGGCGGGGCCGTGGCCCACCAGCAGATTCCGGTCGGCCCGGGCTACCAGACCGGTTTCGCGGCACGGATCCGTCGCGAAACCGGCGTCCGGACCGGCACCGTGGGGCTGCTGACCTCGGCCGGCCAGGCCGAGCACGCGGTGGCCACCGGCCAGGCGGACGGCGTGTTCATCGCCCGGGCCGCGCTCCGGGACCCGCACTGGTGGCTGCGCGCCGCGTTCGAGCTCGGCCACGAGCTTGCGTGGCCGCCGCAATACGAGCGCGCCATGCCCCGGCACTCCTTCTAGGGCCTCCGGCTAAGCCCGGGGAGGGCCGACGGGGCCAACGGCGCGGGGGACTCTCCTGTTCGGGCCCGGGTGAGGTTAGTCTAACGACATGACTTTTCAGCACCCGGATCCGCATGTCCCGGAGAGCCTGCCGGCGCCGATCGTGCCCGCCC
>NZ_MQTQ01000073.1 GCF_020532805.1 Arthrobacter sp. SO5
GACGGTTTCCGTCGGCGTCGATCACGACGCAGTGATGATGGGCTTTGCCGGCGTCGATACCGGCCCACAATTTCGCCAAAACAGCCTCCAGTCTGTTGATTGGGTGGAACCCAGCAGATAACCGCGCCGTCGTGTCCTTATCCGGCGATCATGTCGCGTCTCTCAATCAGCGGTCGGGTCATCGCGGAGAGTGCGGGCGGCCAATCCTTCGGAGCCGTCACGAGATGAATCGTCCGGCCACAGCAACAAAGCCATACCCGCCTCCCCTGGGTAGCCACGACCCTACAACGGCCACGGAACCACCCGTCAACA
>NZ_MQTQ01000074.1:0-29812 GCF_020532805.1 Arthrobacter sp. SO5
ACCCAGGACTGGGCATGCGCCACCGTCCCCCCGGCCACTGGACATAGCCCCCTATGCCCATCCCCCGGACCCAGGACTGGACATGCCCTCCCGGACCCGCGACAAAGACTGGGCATGCGCCCCACGATCAGTCCCGTCAGCGGGTCCCGGCCGCCCGGAGCCGATCGATCGCCGCTGCCGGATCGGCAGCCCCGTAGACGGCGGACCCCGCCACGAAAACGTCCGCCCCAGCCTCGGCGGCACGCCAGATGGTGTCCTCGGTGATGCCCCCGTCCACCTGCAGCGCCACCTCGAAGCCGGAACCGTCGATCGCCGCACGCGCCCGTCGGATCTTGGGCAGCGTGAGGTCGAGAAATTCCTGGCCACCGAAGCCCGGCTCCACGGTCATGATGAGCAGCAGGTCAAGTTCACCGAGCATGTCCAGGAACGGTTCGACGGCGCTGCCGGGCCGGAGCGCCAGTCCTGCCTTGGCGCCGCGTGCCCGCAGTTCGCGGGCCAGCTTGATCGGTGCGATCGACGCCTCGGCGTGGAAGGTCACCGAGGCCACCCCGGCGTCGGCATAGGCGGGAGCCCAGCGGTCGGCGTGCTCGATCATGAGGTGCGCGTCCAATGGCACCGGGCTGATTTCCTGCAGCCGCGCGACGACCGGGAGCCCGAGCGAGAGGTTGGGCACAAAGTGGTTGTCCATGACATCGACATGCACGGCATCCGCGTTGCTGATCCTGCGAAGCTCGGCTTCCAGATTCGCGAAATCGGCGGACAGGATGCTCGGGTTGATGCAGCACTGGGCCATGAAATTCCTCTACGTTCTGCTGGTGGTCTGCCGGGGCACAGTCGGGTGACCCAGTATGTCCTGAGACTCAGGCCTTTTTGCGGATGAGCGCCAGGAACATGGCGTCGGTCCGGTGCACATGCGGCCAGAGCTGCGCCGTGAGTTCGTGCCCGGCCCCGAGGTGGCCCGTGAGGCTGACGGCGTCCAGGACCGCGCCGGCGTCGAGCAGTTCAAGGTCGTCCCGTTTGCGGAGCACGTCGCTGACGACGGCGGTAGTCTCCGCCGGGTGCGGTGAGCAGGTCACGTAGGCCACGACGCCGCCGGGCTTGACGGCTGCCAAGGCCGATTTGAGCAGTTCGCGCTGCAGCGGGCCAAGGTCCGTGAGGTCCTTGGGGGTGCGGCGCCAGCGTGATTCCGGGCGGCGGCGCAGCGCTCCGAGTCCGGTGCACGGAGCATCGACGAGGACGCGGTCGAAGCCTTCCGCCATTTCGGTGCCGACCTCGCGGCCGTCGCCGGTGCGCACGTGCCACACTTCGTGCGGCACGGCGGCAAGCGCCTGCCGTACCAGCTTCGCTCGGTGCGGTGCAGGTTCGTTGGCCAGCAGGGTGGCGCCCTGCTGGCGGGCGAGGGCGCCGAGCAGGGCTGCCTTACCGCCGGGTCCGGCGCACAGGTCCAGCCAGCGTTCGCCGGTTCCGTCAGGGCTGCCGGGCTCGGCGGTGACGGTCCTGCCGCTGCCGAGGTCGACGGCGGCCAGGGCGCGGGCCACGAGTTGGGATCCGACGTCCTGGACGCGGGTGGTGCCTTCGCGGACCGAGGCGAGCCGGCCCAGGTCCCCGCCACTGGAGAGCGCCGAGCCTTCAACCAGTTCGCCGGGGGTGGCACCGCCGTCGAGGGCCTCAGCCAGGCTGCCCAGTCCGGGCAGGGCCACGAGGTTGACCACCGGTGCGGCGTTGTCCGCCTCGAGGAGTTCGCCGATTTCGCTGACCGGCCGGCCGTGGGCCACCAGCGACTGGCGGAGTGCGCGCACAATCCATTCCGGATGGGCGTACCGGATGGCAGCCCGCTTGGTCTCGTCCGTCTCGTCGCTGAGCAGCAGCTCAACCCACTCCTCGAGGGTGTGGGCGGAGACCTTGCGGAGCACCGCGTTGATCAGGGCCGACGGTCCGGCGCCGATGACGGCACGGGCCAGGCCAACGGTCTGGTCCAGGGCTGCGTGGGCGGGCACGCGCATGGCCACGAGCTGGTGCACGCCGATCCGGAGCGCGTCCAGGACGGCGGGGTCCAGCTGGTCCAGCGGCCGGTCAACGCAGCGGGCCAGGATCGCGTCGTAGGTGCCCTGGCCGCGCAGGGCGCCGTAGCTGAGTTCAGTGGCGAAGCCTGCGTCCCGCTTGTCGAGCCCGTGGTGGCGGATCCGGGCCGGCAGCACGAGGTTCGCATAGGCGTCCTCGGCGGCGACGGCGCGCAGCACTTCAAAGGCCACGAGCCGGGCGGGATCCGCCCGGCGGGTGCGCTGGGACGGCGCGTTCTCGGTGAAGCCGCGCTGCGGACCGCGGTTGCGTTCCCGGCCCTGCGCGTCCCGCCGGCTACCGTCCCCGCCCCGGCCGCCCTGGCTACTCGGCTGACCGGTGCCATGTTGCCCGCCGCGGCCCGCCCCGCCACGCTGGGGGCCCTTGCCTCGGCCGCTGCCGCTCGTCCCGGACTCGCTCATTCGAATACCACGCTTTCAAGTGTCGCCTGTCCGCGCGCCCAGTCGGCGGCGGCCATCATTTTCTTGCCCGAGGGCTGGATCCGGGTCAGTGCCACCGGGTGTGAGCCCGTTCCCACCAGCACGCTCTTGCCGTCCAGCACCAGGCGGCCGGGGTCCAGGGCCGCGGCACCGGGCCGCAGCAGCACCGGTTCCAGCTTCACGCGCTGGCCATCCAGCGTTGTCCAGGCTCCGGGCTCGGGGGTGACCCCGCGCGCCTGCCGTCCGATGGCCAGGGCCGGCTGGCGCCAGTCGAGCCGCCCGTCCTCGAGTGTCAGCTTGGGGGCCAAGCTGACCTCGCCCTGCTGTCGCACGGCGGCGGCCCTGCCGGCGTCGAGCGCTGAGAGCGTCTGGGTGAGCAGCACGGCGCCGCTGCGGGAGAGCCGCTCGAGCAGTGCCCCGGCGGTGTCCTCGGTCCTGACGGCTTCGGTCAGGGTGCCGAACACCGGGCCGGTGTCGAGGCCTTCTTCGAGGAGAAAGGTGACGGCGCCCGTGACGTCGTCGCCGGCCATCAGGGCCCGCTGCACGGGCGCCGCCCCGCGCCACGCCGGCAGCAGCGAGAAGTGCAGGTTGATCCAGCCGTGCCGCGGGACGCCGAGGGCGGCCGGCGGGATGAGGCCGCCGTATGCCACAATCGCGGCGACGTCGGGCGCGGCCGCGGCAATCTGCGACGTCACGCCGGCGTCGACCTTGGACGCCCGGATGACATCGATGCCGAGTACCGCCGCCCGGGCCGCAACGGGCGAGGGCGTCAGGACGCGCTTGCGGCCCACCGGCGCATCCGGCCGGGTCAGGACGGCGACGACGTCAAACCCGGCATCGACGAGCGCGTCCAGGGACGGTACGGCGACCGCCGGGGTCCCCGCGAAAAGGACCCTCACCGGGAGTTACCGGCGGAGCCGAAGCTTCCCGGACTTGCGGTGCCGGCGCCAAAGCTGGTTCCGACCGTCTTGGCGCGCTTCGCCGTCGTTTGCTCGGCAAGGGAGTCGTAGTTGGCGTTCCGGATGGCGCGCAGCGCGGTCCTCCGGTCTTCGCCTTCGAGCCGGTCCGTGAACAGGATGCCGTCCAGGTGGTCCGTTTCATGCTGGAAGCAGCGGGCCAGCATGCCTTCACCGTCCACCGTGACGGGATTGCCGTGCAGGTCCACTCCGGTGACGCGGGTGTGCCGGGCTCGGCGGACCGGGAAGCCGAGGCCGGGGATGGAGAGGCAACCCTCTACTTCGTCCGGCTGGAAGTCCTCGCTGTTGTCCAGGACAGGGTTGATGATGTGGCCTTCGACGCCGCCGATCCGGTACGTGAACACGCGCTGGCTGACGCCGACCTGGGGCGCGGCGAGGCCGGCGCCGTCGACGTCCTCCATGGTTTGGGTCATGTCGGCAACGAGCTTCGCCAGCTCAGGCCCGAATTCCGTCACGGGATCGGCGACTGTGCGCAGCACAGGATCCCCGATGATGCGGATATTCAAAATGGCCATGTGCAATCGGTCCTTACAGTGGGCGGCGACGGGATCCATTCCAGTTTAGCCGCGGGGGGCGCTGTTCCGGGCCGCGTTCACCGTCGCGCCGGTGGTCCCGGACCCTGGGGCACCTGGCCCGCTGCCGGACCTGGGCCGCTTCGGACACGCGGCTGTTACGGCCGCCGAGAGCCACCTCAACGACTGGGGGCGCTACCTGCAGCGGAGCAACGGTTCAGCGGCTGAGGCCGGTTCAGCGGCTGAGGGGCGGCGGCGCCAGCGGCAACAGCGCCGTACCGGCAGCGGCCGTGTCGGCCGACGTTTCCCAGACACGCCGCAGCGCGCAAAACTTCCACCAGTGATGTTTGAGGATCTCCGGATTGGCGCGCAGCGGGCGGACTTCCGTCTCGCCCACTGCGACCGCCAGCAGGATCGGGGATTCGCCGTACTGCCAGGACTCCCACTCGCCGGCGACCGGGTCCACGAGGCTTTCCTCGGCCTTCATCCCGGCCACGAGCTGCATGACCACTTTGTCGTCAAGCGGCTTGACCGTACCGTCACGGCTGGTGCCCTTGGTCTTGTAGTCGATAAGGCAGATCCTGCCGTTAATCTTGGCGACAAGGTCCAACGTGCCGGCGTAGCCGACCGACTTGTTCCAGACCGTGATCTCCGGAGCGATGGGCTCCACCTGGAACAACTCCCACCATTCGTCGAAGCGCGCGGCGAAGGCCTCCTCCCCGTTTGCTGCCAGCAGCTCGCGGGTTTCCTTCATCTGGTGGGGCCGGCCGAGGGCGCGCAGGGCCACCTGCTCGCAGTAGTTGTGCACCCTGTCCCCGCGCTGCGCGGCATCATCACGGTAGGTTTCGGCGGCTTTGGCGGCGCGGCTGACGGCCTGGCGCACCTTGGCGGGGCTGCCGAGGATGCCCGGGAGGGTGGGATCCTGCGCGAGGCTGTTAGCCCCCATGTACCCGAACCAGCCGTCCAGGCCGTGGGGCTGCTGTCCGATGACGGTGGTGATGGAGGGGACGGAGAACTGCTCGGACGTGGAGCGTGCGTACATCCGGCCGAATTCCGTGGCGTGGGCAAGGAGTGGAGCGGTCATGGACAGACTCTTTCACAGGGGTCGGACAGTATTCACTGGGGTCGGAATTCACTGGGGTCGGAAAGCGGCGGCCAAACAAAATGGCCCGCCCCGCTCTATGAGCGGAACGGACCATGTCCAACACGTGCGTTTCTTGGTGGGCGATACTGGGTTCGAACCAGTGACCTCTTCGGTGTGAACGAAGCGCGCTACCACTGCGCCAATCGCCCCAATGCCATTGAATGCTAGCCCACTGCCGCCCAGATGAGAAATCGGGTCCTTGTCCGCCCGAATGCGTCCTTGCGGGATCCGCCGTCGTCCTTCCGCCAGGCGTCCGAGGCGCTCCGTGGACCCGGGTGAATTACATGACTGTAATTAGTAAATTCCGCTAGAATCCAAGGAAGTACGGGCCTTGGCTGCCGGTGACGCCGCCGCGATTTGTGGATTCCCTGAACCTCCTATAGAGTTCTTACTCGTTGGAACGCGAGGAAATGCCGATTGTGGCGCGGAATTGCTGACAATACTGCGGACGTAGCTCAGCTGGTAGAGCACCACCTTGCCAAGGTGGATGTCGCGAGTTCGAATCTCGTCGTCCGCTCGCAGGACACTGTCACGGTAAGGTTCTTTGGAATCCTATCTACACGGTGGGTTGGCCGAGAGGCGAGGCAGCGGCCTGCAAAGCCGTTAACACGGGTTCGAATCCCGTACCCACCTCGGTGAAAACCCTGGTATCCGGTTTCGATCGGTTTGCAAGGGGCGATTGGCGCAGCGGTAGCGCGCTTCCCTGACACGGAAGAGGTCACTGGTTCGATCCCAGTATCGCCCACCAAAGCAAGGCAACTTGCTTGATCCAGTACCACCGGCCCTGCCGGCATGGACTAAAAAATGCGGACGTAGCTCAGCTGGTAGAGCACCACCTTGCCAAGGTGGATGTCGCGAGTTCGAATCTCGTCGTCCGCTCTCTTGTTTGCAACTCCACTCCGGATCCTTCCGGTTGCGGGCGATTGGCGCAGCGGTAGCGCGCTTCCCTGACACGGAAGAGGTCACTGGTTCGATCCCAGTATCGCCCACCATTGAAGCAGCTCCCCCGGAGCTGCTTTTCTTATGCCCTCCAGGGGCCTTGCTGCCCTGTGCAGTCTGCCCTTCAGCGATTACCCTCTGGGCGGACACCCTTGGCACTCCCGATTCCTCCGGCTAGGGTGGAAATCGCTAGGAGCGATCTGGCTCCGCGACCGAAGGGAGGTGCCCGTGGGTTTACTTGACGATCTAAAGGGCAAGGCTCAGCACATTATTGGTGGCAACGAACAAGCCATCAAGGACGGCATCGAAAAGGCCGGCGATTTCGTCGACTCTAAGACCGGCGGAAAGCACGCCGACAAGATCGATGCCGTGCAGCGGGGCGCTTCCGGATTCGTGGACAAGGCGAACGACCGGCCGAACGCGGCCCCCGTCGCCGATCAGACTCCCGTAGCCGGTGAGCCTCCCGTGGCCGGGGAACCCCGCCAGCAGGGCCTCTAACCCAGATACGTCAGCGAGGTGCCGGTCCCGCCGAGAGGCGGCGCCGGCACCTCCGGCGTTTAACGCCACAACGCGGGGTCACCTTGAGCCCATCCGGTACGTCCGGACGGGCCGTAGGTGACCCCGCGTTGCTGTTGGCGGGGTGGAGCGCTAGGAGGGTTCGTGCTGCTGGCCCTCGCGGGCGAGGGCCGTGAGCCGGGAGACGGCCCGGAAGTACTTCTTCATGTACCCGCCGGTCATCATTTCCTCGGTAAAGAGCTGGTCGAACGGCACTCCGCTGGCCAGGATGGGGACGTCCTTGTCGTACAGCCGGTCCGCGAGGACCACGAAACGCAACGCGACGGACTGCTCATGGATCGTGTGGACGTTCTTCCAGACCACGCCCTCGATCCCGTCGAGAAGCTGGCGGTAGCGGCTCGGGTGGACCCCGGCCAGGTGGTCGATCAGGGTGCTGAACTCGTCCCGTGCCACCGTCTTGCCGTGGAATTCGGCCTGCATGTGGTGCGTCAGGTCCTCGTTGCTCAGCGGCAGCGGCGCGGCCGGCAGGCCACGGTGCCGGAAGTCCTCGCCGTCGATCCGGACGACGTCGAACTGGTCAGCCAGGACCTGGATCTCCCGGGCAAAGTCGACGGCGGCGAAGCGGCCATCTCCGAGCGAACCCGGCAGCGTGTTGGAGGTGGCCGCGAGCTTGACGCCGGCGTCGGCCAGTTCCCGCATGAGCCGGGACATCAG
Source organism: Arthrobacter sp. SO5 (assembly GCF_020532805.1). GTDB lineage: Bacteria > Actinomycetota > Actinomycetes > Actinomycetales > Micrococcaceae > Arthrobacter. The sequence continues at coordinate 7,301 of NZ_MQTQ01000074.1, forward strand.
CACGGTGTCGCCCGGATCGTCGAGCTCGAATTCGTCGATGCACACGAGCTTGTAATGACTCAGGGCCTCCACCGTCTTGCGGAAGGAGAGCGCACCGACAAGGTTGGTGTATTCGACGAAGGTGCCGAAGGCCTTGGGCCCCGGGGCCGCGTGCCAGAGCGAGGCGAGCAGGTGGGTCTTGCCGACGCCGAATCCGCCGTCGAGGTAGATCCCGGCGCGGGAGGTGTCCTTCTTCCCGAAGAGCCGCTTGAAGAGACCGTCGCCGTCGCGCGCGCCCACCCCTGCCGCGAAGCCTTCCAGCGCCCGCACCGCCCCGGCCTGGCTGGGCTGGGACGGATCCGGCCGGTAGCTGGAAAACGACACCTCGCCGAAGCGCGGCGACGGGTAAAATCCGTTGAGGAGTTCATCCACGGAAACTGCCGGCGTGCGGGCGGCGAGCTGTTCGATCTGTACCAAGGTGGTCCGTTCTGCTGGTCTCTATGTCCCCAGCCAGAATACCGGCAATGCCGACGCTCCCCCCGCGTCCGGCCGGCGGGCCCGCCGATTCAGGTGACGAAGGCCATGTTTCCGAGTGTGAACCCGGTGGCGCAATCACGCCCGGGCGTGGCTAGTGTTGTAGAAAGCCCGGCGCCGGGACCCATCCTTCCCCGGCACGGCCTCCTGACCGTTGCAGTGAAAGGCCATCCCATGCCCTACCCCGTCGAGCAGAACGCGAAGTTCGCCGCCTACGCCCACCCCGAACGCCTGGTTTCCACCGAGTGGCTGGCCGCTGCCATCGAAGCCGGCGACCTCGACGGCGGCAAACTGGTGGTCCTGGAATCCGACGAGGACGTGTTGCTCTACGAGACCGGCCACATCCCCGGCGCGGTGAAAATCGACTGGCACACGGAGCTGAACGACGAGACCACACGTGACTTCGTGGACGGCGGGGCGTTCGCCGCCATGGCCGCCGCCAAGGGCATCTCGCGGGACAGCACCGTGGTCATCTACGGCGACAAGTCCAACTGGTGGGCCGCGTACGCCCTCTGGGTCTTCACCCTCTTCGGCCATGAGGACGTCCGGCTGCTCGACGGCGGCCGGGACAAGTGGATCGCCGAAGGCCGGGCCACCACCACAGACAAGACTGCGCCCGCGCCGGCCGAGTACCCCGTTGTGAAGCGCAATGATGCCCCGATCCGGGCCTTCAAGGAAGACGTCCTGGCCCACTTCGGCAGGCCGCTGATCGATGTCCGTTCCGCCGAGGAATACACCGGCCAGCGAACCCACATGCCCGCCTACCCGGAGGAAGGCGCGCTGCGCGGCGGCCACATCCCCACTGCCGCTTCCGTCCCGTGGGCCCGCGCCGCCGCCGAGGACGGGACGTACCGCAGCCGTCCCGAACTCGAGGCGCTGTACCTGGGCGAGGCCGGCCTCAAGGAAGGCGACGACGTCGTGGCCTACTGCCGCATCGGCGAGCGTTCCAGCCACACTTGGTTCGCCCTCAAGTACCTCCTGGGCTTCGACACGGTCCGCAACTACGACGGTTCCTGGACCGAATGGGGCAATGCCGTGCGGGCCCCGATTGCCCGGGGCATCGAGCGCGGCACGGTACCGTCCGCCCCGTAGTCCGCGAACCCGGCCGCCCTGTCCACGCCGGACCGGGACACAATCGCCGGGCGTGCGTAAGCTGGGATGGATGAATACTTCTGCCCTCCCCGCCGCACTGGCGGAAATTGTTGACGACTTCCAAGCCCTGACGGAGCCGGACCGGCTGCAGCTGCTGCTCGATTTCTCCCGCGAGCTGCCTGAGCTGCCGGACCGGCTCAAGGACCACCCCGAGCTGATGGAGCAGGTGGTGGAGTGCCAGTCGCCGCTGTTCCTCACGATCGAGACGGAGCAGCCCGACGGCGGGCCGGAATCCGTCCGGCTCTTCTTCAAGGCACCGCCCGAGGCGCCGACCACCCGCGGCTTCGCTGGTGTCCTGCACGAAGGCCTCGACGGACTTACTCCGGCGGAGATCCTGGCCGTCCCGGACGACATGCCGGAGCTGCTGGGCCTCACGCGGGCCATCACTCCCCTGCGGATGCGCGGCATGACGGCAATGCTGGGCCGGATCAAGCGCAAGGTTGCGGCGCTTCCCCTGCACTCCTAACCAGGGCAGCCACGTCGCCATGGCCCGCAAACAACCGTCACAGGGAACTCCGGCCACCGCTGTCCTGGCGGCGGCAGGGGTTCCTTTTGTGCCGCACCCGTACAGCCACGACCCCGCCGCAGCTAGCTACGGATTGGAGGCGGCGGAGGTGCTCGGCATCGATCCCGCCCGGGTGTTCAAGACCCTGATGGTCGACGTCGACGGCAGGCTCGCCGTCGGCGTCGTCCCGGTGAGCGGCAACCTGGACCTCAAGGCGATGGCCGCCGCCCTTGGCGGCAAGAAAGCGGCCATGGCCGATCCGGCCACCGCCGAACGGCGCACCGGCTATGTGCTGGGCGGAATCTCGCCACTTGGCCAGCGGCAGCCCTCCCCTACAGTCGTGGATGAGACAGCCCTCGCCCTGGCGACCATTCTGGTGTCGGGCGGACGCCGCGGCCTGGACATCGAGCTCAGCCCGGCCGAGCTGATCCGGCTCACCGGCGCCCGGACGGCACGGATCGGCACCGGCGGAGGTTAGGCACCGTCCTGACACACTGCCGCGCCGAGTGGGGGTCTGACCGCACCTCTTGCCCTAGACATGAACTGATCTGGGCTGATTCCATCCGCCTTACTGCTGCGCCATGAGTCGGGCGATCTCGGCGTCGCTATCGCGGATCAGCTCGCCCGATACCTCGACGGTGACCGAGTGGATCGTGCCCGTGAACGTGAACGGCGGCTGATAGCCCTTGGTGGCCGGGGCGCCAAAGTCGTAGCCGCAGCTCAGGCCCTCGAGCTCGAAGAGGAGCGGCGTCGTGTACGGGAAGTCTGCGTTCCCGACGAGTCTGCCGTCGATGTAGAGCTGGGCGCGCCCGGGCGTTCCTTTGCCCACATTGAAGTCAGGCGGACCGGTGGGCTCGAACTCGTAGCGAACGGTATGCCGTCCCGGAAGCAGCGGTTCGGAGGAGGACACCTCGAACTGTTCGCGTCCGACGTAGTTGTACAGGTACCGCGGGCGTCCGTCGTCCACGAAGAAGGTGTAGCCGCCGGCATCTCCACCCTGTGCGATGAGAACGCCGCTTGCGCCGTCGGCCGGAATCTCGACGTCTGCCTCGATGGAGTGGGGCCGGTTGTAGATCGGTGGCGCCGCGAAGGCCGGGACCAGCGATGTGTGCGGGCGATAGGTGTAGCGGGTGCGGGGCCTCGATGTCTGCGGACGCTCGGTCGCCAGGCGTGCCTGGAGCGAGCCGTCCAGCGGCAGTACTTTGTACTTTTCGGCTTCCTCCCACCAAAGGGCAATCAGCTCGCGCAGCTGGTCGGGGTGCTCGGCAGCGACGTTGGAGGACTCTGTGGGATCCTGGTTGATGTCGTAGAGCTCCCATCCGCTGGCGTCGAGCTGCTCGAGGACCTCCGGCGTGATGGGATCACCCATCCGGCGGCCCATGGCTGCGGCCTCAGTGTAGTTCGGCCCCGGCCAGGGACACACCGCCCGCCACCCGTCGTGGTAAATCGCCCGGTGGCCGAACATCTCGTAGTACTGCGTCGTGTGGCCGGTCGGCGCGTCCGCCGCGTCGAAGGAACTGGCGAAGCTGACGCCTTCGATCGGTGCCTGTTTGACGCCCCGCACGGCGGTCGGCGGCTGAACACCAAGGGCGTCGAGGACGGTCGGCACCAGGTCGATCAGGTGGGCGTACTGGCTGCGGACTTCGCCGCGGGCGGCAATCCTCGCCGGCCAGGCGACGACGAACGGGTCGGTCGCCCCGCCTCGGTAGGTCTCACGCTTCCAGCGGCGGAATGGCGTGTTGCCGGCCCAGGTCCAACCCCAGGCGTAGTGGTTGTACGTCCGCGTGCCGCCGAGCTCGTCGATCATGGCGAGGTTGTCGTCGAAGTTCTCGGCGACCCGATTGAAGAACAGCATCTCGTTGAAGGAGCCCGTGACGCCGCCTTCGGCCGAGGCGCCGTTGTCTGAGATGACCATGACCAGCGTGTTCTCGAGCTCGCCGATCTGCTCGATAGTGTCCAGCACGCGCCCGAGGTGGTGGTCCGCGTGAGAGACGAAACCGGCGTAGACCTCCATCATGCGGGCGTACAACCGGCGCTCGTCCTCGCTCAGCGAGTTCCACTCCGGGACATCGGGGTCACGTGGCGATAGTTCGGCGTCGGCCGGGAACAGGCCGATCTTCTTTTGCTGGGCAAACACCGTTTCGCGGTAGGCGTCCCAGCCGTCGTCGAACCTGCCGCGGTAGCGGTCAGCCCAGTCCTTCGGTACGTGGTGCGGGGCGTGTCCCGCGCCGGGGGCGTAGTACATGAAGAACGGTTTCTCCGGCGCGTTGGCCTCGCTGTCCAGGATCATCTTGATCGCCTGATCCGCGAGGTCCTCGCTCAGGTGGTAACCGTCCTCGGGCAGCCGCGGCTGGCGAACTGACGCGTTATCCTGGGTGAGGTCGGGGAACCACTGGTTGGTCTCGCCGCCAAGGAACCCGTAGTAGCGCTCGAACCCTCGTCCGAGCGGCCGGCGGTGGAACGGTCCGGCCGGGGAGTTGTCCTCCGTCGGCGACAGGTGCCACTTGCCCACGCAGAACGTGTTGTAGCCGTGGTCGATCAACATCTCGGGCAGCATGCCGTTCTCGAACGGCATCCGGCCGTCGTAGCCGGGGAAGCCGGTTGCCAGCTCCATGATGCTGGCGACTCCGTTGGAGTGGTGGTTGCGGCCGGTCAGGATGCACGACCGGCTCGGTGAGCACAAGGCGGTCGTGTGCATGTTCGCGTAGCGCAGGCCGCTCGCCGCGACGCGGTCGATGTTCGGCGTCTCAACCAGTCCACCGAAGCTGGAGAGCTGTCCGTAGCCGACGTCGTCGAGCACGACGAGCAGCACGTTTGGTGCTCCTTCGGGGGCCCGTTGCGGGGCGGGCCAGGCCGGCTCCGACTCCTCGACCGTCCGCCCGGTCACGCCCGGGAATGGGTCTCCTGGGTTGTACTCCGTGATTGACATGGGACTCCCCTGGGTTGATGTTTCTGCTGGCTTGGCATTCACTCTGCTCCGCCCCGTCGACCACCGCTTCACCCGAAAGGAATGAACTTGTTGGCCGTGGGAGTTGGCGCCGGTTCCTCGTCACGTAGTTCCTAACTGCCAACCGTTCACCGGGACCACGGCCGATCGGATCAGGCCCAGGCGGGCGGGAGATTCCGCTGCCGGATCGCTGAACGGTTCCCGGGGCACCGACTCGCCGGAGACGGCCTGGCGTCCGAGGAACACCCGTCCCCAGTGAACTTCGGACGGCGTCTGGAATGATGCCGCGGTAGCGGGTAGCATCTGCTCAAGCCATGGCGCGCGAGCGACCTCCGGTACCCGTCCGACGGAGCAGCGGGCCCATGCGGACGGGAAGGATAACGCCCGGTATGCCTGTCACGACGACGATGTTGCATATTCCGGCCGGTGAGTTCCTGATGGGATCGAACGAGTTTTACCCCGACGAGGGACCCCGGCATCGGGTCAGCGTACCGGCCTTCGAGCTGGATGAGCGCCCCGTCACCAACGCGGAATTCGCCGTGTTCGTTGCGGCAACGGGCTACCTGACAGTGGCCGAGCGGCCGCTGGACCTCGCGGACTTTCCCGGCCTTTCGCCCCGGGAGCTGACCCCGGGCGGGTTGGTCTTCACGCCTTCACCCGGGCCCGTGGACCTAAGCGACTGGCGCCAGTGGTGGCGTTGGGTCCCGGGCGCGTGCTGGCGGCAGCCACTGGGCCCCGGATCATCAATCGAAGGCAGGGAGGACCACCCTGCCGTGCAGGTGTCCTTCGCGGACGCCGGTGCCTATGCGACCTGGGCAGGCAAACGGCTGCCAGACGAAGCCGAGTGGGAATTTGCGGCCAGGGGCGGACTGTCCGACGCATTCACCTATGCGTGGGGCAACGAGGCCAGCCCGGACGGTGTGCTGATGGCCAACTTTTGGCAGGGACGTTTCCCCTACGTGCATACCGGCGCGAGCGGGTGGAGGGGAACGTCCCCGGCAGGGACGTTCCCCCCGAACGGGTACGGGCTCTTCGACATGATCGGAAACGTGTGGGAATGGACCAGAAGCTACTACTCGGCCGGCCACGACACCGCCGAAGTAGCAGCGTTAGCAGTAGCTGAGACTCACGACCGGGCCAGCGGGTGCGCATGTACCCCGCAGAGGGATAAGGCCGCCGAAAGCGCGGAGCCCGGGTCCGGCATCCCGCGCCGCGTACTCAAGGGAGGCTCACACCTGTGCGCGCCGGAGTACTGCCTGCGCTACCGCCCGGCAGCGCGCTCCCCGCAGGCCGAGGACACGGCAACCTCGCATATCGGCTTCCGGTGCGCACGTTCCCTGACCCCAGATCAGTAATCCGGGAAACCCAGGGACCCGGGTGACACGTAGTCTTTTGGAATCCACCCGGACGGCGGGGTGGGAAAGCACACGATCGAGAGCAGGATCCGCATGATAGCGGCGGCGACGATACTGGCAATCATCATTTTCTGGAGCGCGTTCTCCGGGCCGCTTGACCGGCGCGGGATCACCTCGGCCCTCTTCTTCACCGCTGCTGGTTCGTTCGTCGGCGCGTCGGCCCTCGGCTTCCTGGAAATCTCCTTGGAGTCCTCTGAGGTCGAGCGGGTGGCCGAGGTCGCGCTCGTCCTGCTCCTGTTCAGCGACGCCACCCGACTGGATCTTCGTTCGCTCCGCCGCGAGCTGGGGTGGCCGAGCCGCCTCCTGCTGATCGGATTACCGCTCACGATGCTCGCCGGGGCAGGGGTCGGCGCGCTCATCTTCCCCGGAATGGCGATCGCATCCGTAGTTCTGCTCTCGACGATGCTGGCCTCAACCGACGCGGCGCTAGGCCAGAAGGTCGTCTCCGACCCTGCCGTGCCGGCCCGTGTGCGGCAGGCGCTCGACGTAGAGAGCGGCCTCAACGACGGCCTCGCTGTGCCCTTCTTCCTCGTCGCACTCGAGGTCGCCAACGCAGAGCTGGAAACCGGTGTCACCTGGGCCGTCGCCAGCAACATGGCTGCCCAGATCGGGTGGGGACTCGCCGCCGGAATCACCGCGGGCATCCTGGGCGGCCTGCTGGTCCGCGCCGCCAACCGGCGTACGTGGATCAGCCTCGAGTGGCGGCAGATCGCGCCATTGGCGGTGGCGCTGCTGGCCTACACCATCGCCTTGATGCTCGGCGGCAGCGGCTTCATCGCCGCCTTCGCAGGCGGCATCGCGTTCGGGAGCGTCTCGGGCACACGCAGTTCGCTGACCACTCTGTTCACAGAAGAGACGGGCGGCTTCCTCGCCGCCGTAACGTGGATCGGGTTCGGAGCGCTGGCCTTCACCCTGGCCATCCCGCACATCACCTGGCAAGTGATCCTCTATGCCGTGCTCAGCTTGACGCTGGTGCGCATGATTCCCGTCGCGATCGCCTTCGCCGGCCGGGGTGTGAGGCGTCCGACGGTGGCGTTCATCGGCTGGTTCGGCCCGCGGGGGCTCGCCTCGCTCGTGTTCGCGCTGCTCGCTCTCGAGCGCGGTGTCCCCGACGGCGAGGTCGTACTCACGACCGTCGTTGTCACCGTCGCCCTCAGCGTCGTCCTTCACGGCCTGACCTCGGTCCCACTGATCGCCACCTACCACCGCTGGTATGAAGTTCACACGGCCGGGCATCCGGCCGCGGAAGAGACTATGCCGGTGACGGTGCCTCGCCGGCGGCGTCAACTCCCCGGCGCCGATCCGGCCAAGCCCATTCGAGGTGGAGAGCCGGGCTGAGACGGCCCACACGCCACGTCCCGGAAAAACTAGCCCGTCCCCCTCAGCGAAACCTGGGTTGCGTCCCGTGGAGTGGTGTAGATCCCGGCTTCTGAGCATCGGATTTCCGCGTGAAGAGCCATCGTGCGATGGTCAGCGGGTACCGATCAAAGAACTCACAAAGGGCCTTTCGCAAGGGTTACCTCGGGGCGGACGGTGCCTCCGGACGGGGCCACTCGGCTTTGGGCTGTCCCGGGTTGGGGCGGGGCGCGAGCTGCCGCCGCAGCCAGGCCAGCACCAGCCGCTCCCAGCGCTCCGGATCCACGTTCCATTCCTTGGTGTGCAGGGCCCGGTTGAAGCTCTCGAAGGTGACCATCTCGGGGTTCTTTTCGGCGAGGGCAGCGGACGGCCCGTAGGGAACGTATTCGTCATCCACGCTGTGGAGGATCAGCGTGGGCGTCCGCAGTTCCACCGCGCGGGAGACCCAGTCCATCGTCTTCAGGTCGACCGGGGCGGCGAGGCCGGTCAGCCGCCGGCCCAGCCGGTGGCTCATCATAAGCTGCCCGTACCGGCCCACGGCGGAGGGAATCCGGTTGAGGTCAGCGTGGTGCGCCAGCACGTTGACCCAGTTGATCACGGGGGCGTCGAGCACCATCGCCCGGATCAAGTGGTGGTAGCGGGAGAGGTCTGCGGTCTGCAGGCAGATGGCCCCGCCCATGGACCAGCCGAACAGGACCACCTCGCGGGCACCGTGGCCGAGGGCGTAGCCGATGGCCGCATCGACGTCGCGCCACTCGGTGGAACCGAGGCCGTAGCGGCCGTCCGGCGCGGAGGGGGCCAGTCCGTCGTTGCGGTAGGAGATCAGCAGGCTGGACATGCCCAGTTCCCTCGCGGTCCGGACCGCCCGCAGTCCTTCCTGCCGGGATGCGCCGCGGCCGTGGATCATGATGGCCCAGATGTCCGCCTCCGGGCCCGCCCTGACCAGCCAGGCCGGTGCGTTCCCGCCGTCGGCCTCAATCTGGACTTCTTCGTAGGGCAGTCCGATGCTGGCGGGGTCCGGATGGGCAACACCGCTCCAATAGCCGCGCCGCGCCGTCGTGAGGTCTCCGCTGTAAACGGCCTCGACTTCCCGCTGCACCGTCCGCTCGGCGGGCGAATAGGAGATGATCTGGCCGATCCGCGCGTGGCCGCGGCCACCGTCGAAGAAGAACCCGTAGGTCCCCTCCACCGTGGCGTCGTCCGTGGCCGCGAGGATGACCTGCAGTCCGTGCCCGTCACGGATCACAGCGAGGACTTCCTGGTCCTCGTCGCGGGCCCGGGCGGGCGTGATCACGCGCCGGGCGAAGTACAAGGCCAGGGCAGAGGAGCCCGCTGCGAGCAGGCCGGCCGCGGCACTTCCTCCGATGATCCCGCCCACGGCCCATTTGGCACTTCCGGACATCGGGACCTCGGCCCCGGACGCCGCGGCGGCGGGCGCGGACTTTCCGCGGGTCGGGGAGATCCGGGGCGGGTCCGGCAGGAGACGCTGGGAGGAAGCCATGGCTCCATTCTTACCGAACTCGCCGTTCGGGGCGGCATCCGCGCCCCGCGGCGGGTCCCGCGGGCGGCCGTCGGCGTGACGCACAACCGGTGGACGCCGCCCCCGGGGAGGCACTGTGGGGCGCCCGGTACCCGACGTCGTGCGCGGTTGCCGGCGCCAGACTAGGCTGGGGGCATGAGTGATCCAATCGTCATTTTGACAGAAGAGCCCCTCGGCGCGGACGACCGCGTCAACATCGACACCTTGGTTGCCGGCGGTGATTCTCCCCTGGTGGTCCTTGTGCCGGCCAACACAGAGCGGCGCCTGCTGGTCGATTTCCTGGAAAACATCTCCCTGCTGGACATCGCCAAGGCCTTCCGGGAACTGACGGCACACTCCGACCCGGCCGAAGAGCGGGCAGAAGCCGCTGATACCCTGGCGGCCTCCCTCGCTGCACTGGCCGGACTGGGCGGCGGCGTCACGGGCGAAATAGTCGAGGGCAAGGCCGTGGAGGGGCTGGTGGCCAAGGTCAAGGAACTCGGCGCCGGGCAGGCCGTGGTGATCACCCGCCCGCACGCCGTCGCGGACACGTTCCACACCGACTGGGCCAACAAGGCGCAGGACAAGCTGGGCCTGCCCGTCCTGCATCTCTACGCCGGATCGGGATTTATCGGGGACTCCTGAGCGTTATTGAGGCTATGAGAATCTTTAATCACAGGTCAAAATCCGTGCCCTCCGCCGGGACCGCACTGGAAACCGGCGCCCCAGCGGTGGAAAAGACAGCGGCGGAAAAGCCAGCGGTGGAAAAGACAGACGAGCAGTGGCGCCAGGAACTGACGCCGGATGAGTATCGCGTCCTGCGCCAGGCCGGTACCGAACGCCCGTACACCGGCGAGTACTGGGACACCCACACCGCGGGCGTCTACCAGTGCCGGGCCTGCGGCGCCGAACTGTTCACGAGCAGCGAGAAGTTCGATTCGCACTGCGGCTGGCCCTCTTTCTGGGCGCCGCTCGCGGAGGGTACCGTCCGCTACATCCATGACCGCGCCCTGGGCATGGAACGAGTCGAAGTCAGGTGCGCCACGTGCGATTCGCACCTGGGCCATGTGTTCGACGGCGAAGGCTACGGAACCCCCACCGACCAGCGCTATTGCATCAATTCCGTCTCGCTGAAGCTGGTGTCGGCAGACGACGCCGGCGCGGAGCCCCGCCGGCAGTAGCTCCCCCGGCATGCAGCCCCGTCCCCGCTGTAGCTGGGACGGGGTGCAGCAGCCACTTGCCACAGAATCTCTTATGCTCAGCACGATTTTGCATTAGAGCTTCTGTTTCGTTGCTACGCTCGCCATAGATACTGACGAGCGACGCTCCCGGCAAACAGAAAGGCGCCTGCAGACGATGACCACCACCGCGATCACTTCCGCCGCCCCCATCACCGCCAACTCCCCTGAATGGCTCCAGCTTAAGGCTGCCGCCACAGCGCTGCAGGCCCTGCAGGTCCAGGACGGGTCCGTCCCGGAAGCCGGCGACCACGAGTCCGCCATGGTGCACGTCGGCACCGTAACGGCCGCGATCAAGGCCCTGGCCCCCGCGTTCCCCCACGACGCCCGCTACCTCGAACTGCTGGTCTCGGACTTCGGCCGCTGGGCCGACGGCGGCTTCGGGGTTCCCGATTTCCTTGACTCCCTGCAGGCCTTCCAGCCGCAGCATCACCGCGTCAACGGCCTCCAGCACCTCGTGGTCTTCCCGATGTACACGCAGAACGGCAGCAGCAACCGCTTTGTCGAGGCCGTGCTGATCGAGGTCATCTGGCCGGAGTTCATCGCCGGGCTCGAAGAGGGCGAGTACTCCAACAAGCTCTTCGTCCCGATCCGGTTCCTGGACTTCACGCCGGGCTACGACACCAACTCCGCGGTCCTGTTCCCGGAAACAGTCGCCGTCCGCGAGACCCCCACCTTCACGTGGGGCGCCATCTTTGCCGACCGCGAGGCCGCCCGGTTCCGCCGCGTCGTGCGCGCCGCCGCGGACATCACCTCGCTGCAGCTGCCCGAAGACGCCGCCGGCCTGCTCGAGGACCAGGAACTGACCCAGGAAACCTTTGTCATGTGGGACCTCATCCACGACCGCACCCACATGCGCGGGGACCTGCCCTTTGACCCGTTCATGATCAAACAGCGCATGCCGTTCTTCCTGTACTCCCTGGAGGAACTGCGCTGCGACCTGACGGCCTTCCGCGAATCCGTGCGGATCGAAAAGGACGAGGACGCCGACCCGCAGGCACGCCGGCACGCCAAACTGGTCCAGTACGCCGTCATCTTCGACCGGATCTTCCGCTTCGCCATCACCGGCAGCCGGGTGCGCAACTACGACGGCCTCGGCGGCCAGCTCCTCTTCGCGTGGATGCACCAGCACCACGTCCTGCACTGGACCGACAGCAAACTCAGCATCGACTGGGACGAGGCGGCCGGCGTCGTGATTGAACTCGGCGCCAAGATCGAGGAGCTGTACTGGCGCTCGATCGACCGCCCCAAGATGGCCCACTGGCTTGCCGCCTACGAGCTCATCTCCGGCACGGTCACCCCCAACCCGGCCTCGGTCTGGGCCAAGGGTCCCGCTGCCCTGCCGCTGGCCGGGCCGCCGCGCGGGCTCACCGACCAGGTGCTCGACGACGAGTTCCCGCTGTCCATGTTCTACGAGGCACTGGAGAAGAAGATGCGCCCTGTCATCGGATCCACGGCCGGCATCACCGGGACGTCCGGCACGGGAACAGCAGCCGGAGCTTCAGCACCGGCCGGGAACGCCGGATGAGTGCCGGACGCGCCCTGACCGTGGTGGTCACGGGCGGCAGCGGACCATCCGGGATCGCCGCCGCCCGCTCCCTGCACGAGGCCGGGCACACGGTCTTCACGGTCGGTTCCGACGCGAAGCGGATCGAGGCCGCCGCGGCGGAAGCGGGCGGCGGCGTCGCGCCGCTCGTCTGCGACCTCGCCTCCCCCGCAGAGGTCGCGTCACTGCACGCAGCGATTGGCCGGCAGGCCGGCAGGATCGACGGCGTGATCCACCTTGTCGGCGGCTGGCGCGGCGCGGCGGGCATCACCGACCAAAGCGACGAGGACTGGGACTTCCTGGCGCGCGGCGCCATTACCACGGTCCGGAACGTCACCCGGGAGTTCTACGATGACCTTGCGGCCTCGGACACGGGACGCTTCGCCATGGTCTCCTCCACCGCCGTCAGCAGCCCGACGGCGGCTACCGCCAGCTATGTGGCGGCCAAGGCCGCGGCTGAGGCCTGGACCCTGGCAGTAGCGGACGGCTTCCGGCGGGACCAGTCGGGAAGCGGCGGCCCGGGCAGCACAGGCGGCCCCGGGGAACAGCACAGCGCCGCGACGATCCTCGTGGTCAAGGCCCTCGTGGACGCGCGGATGCGAGCCAAGTCCCCCGAACGGAAATTCCCCGGCTTCACCGACGTGGAGGAGCTGGCCGCGGCCGCCGTCGGACTCTTCACGTCCCCCGCGGCGGAGCTGAATGGCCGCCGGCTGCTGCTGAGCCGCTGAGCTTAGCCGTTGCGGCCGTACCTCTTAGACTGAAAGCGTGAGCAAATCGATGACCAGCACGGTCGAATCAAACACAGTTGACACTGCCCCTGCCCCTGCTGCTACCGCCGCACGGCTCCACGACCCCGCTGTCCGCGGCTTCGCCTCGGACAACTACTCCGGCGTGCACCCGGAGGTGCTGGCCGCCCTGGCCGCCGCCAACGGTGGCCACCAGGTCTCCTACGGCGAGGACGACTACACCGCACGGCTGCATCAGGTGATGGAAGAGCACTTCGGCGAAGGCATCGAATGCTTCCCGGTCTTCAACGGCACCGGAGCCAACGTCCTGTCGCTGCAGTCCCTGCTGCCGCGCTGGGGCGCCGTCATCTGCGCGTCCACGGCCCACATCAACATGGACGAGAACGGCGCCCCGGAACGGATCGGCGGCATCAAGCTGCTCCAGGTCCCCACCGAAGACGGCAAGCTCACCCCCGAACTGATCGACAAAGAGGCCTGGGGCTGGGGCGATGAGCACCGGGCCCAGCCGCTCGCCGTCTCCATCACCCAGACCACCGAACTGGGCACCTGCTACACCCCGGAGGAAGTCCGGGCCATCGCCGAGCATGTCCACTCCAAGGGCATGAAGCTGCACATGGACGGCGCCCGCCTGGCCAACGCCGCGGCGCACCTGAACGTTCCGCTGCGCGCCTTCACCCGCGACGCCGGGGTGGACATCCTCTCCTTCGGCGGCACCAAGAACGGGCTGCTGTTCGGCGAGGTCGTGGTGGCCCTGAACCCGGAGTCGGCCCACGGGCTGATCTACCTGCGCAAGATGAACATGCAGCTGGCCTCCAAGATGCGGTTCATGTCGGCCCAGTTCATCGCCCTGCTCGACGGCGGCCTGTGGCTGCGCTCCGCCCGGCACGCCAACGCCATGGCGGCCCGGCTGCGCGCCGGCGTCGAGTCCATCCCGGGCGTCGAGCTGAGCCAAAAGACGGAGTCCAACGGCGTCTTCGCGGTCCTGCCCGCCGGCGTGGCGGACCGGCTGCGCCAGTCCTTCCGGTTCTACGACTGGAACGAGGCGGCCCGCGAGGTCCGCTGGATGTGCTCTTTCGACACCACCGAGGATGACGTTGATTCCTTCATCGCCGCCATCAAGCACGAACTCGCGGCCGGCTAGCTGCGGGCCGAAACCACAACGCCGCCGCCCCGCCGGCACCTGCGCGGCCGGGCGGCGGCGAGCCTGCCGGGCTTGGGCCCGGCCGTTGCATAATCTTCCATTGTGAACGCACTCGACCAGGTTCCGGCAGATTTTCTTTTTGCCCTGGGGACCCTTCGACAAGCACAATGCCGCGGTGAGCTGCGTCTGGCCGAGATTCCGGCGCCCGCCCGGCTGGCGCCCTTCGCCGTGGCGCTCGGGGCCGAGGTCATCGCCCCGGGAGACCCGCGGGGCTCCTTGGCGGTCCACGGTCCGGCCGCCGCGGCGCTCCAGCCGGCCTCCGGGAGCGAGGACATCGAACTGGCCACTGGCCGGTTCATCCTCCTGCATGATCCCGACGGCTCCGCCGTCTGGGACGGTGAATTCCGGATCGTCACCTACATCCGGGCCCAGCTGGAACCCGAGATGGGCAACGACGAGATGCTTGGCTCCGTCGCCTGGACCTGGCTCGTCGAGGCCCTGGAAAACCACGCCGCCCCCTACCGCTCCGCCGGCGGCACGGCGACGCGCGTGCTCTCCGAAAGCTTCGGCACCCTCTCGGACCGGCCCAACTCGATCGACATCGAACTCCGCGCCTCCTGGACGCCGGCCACGCCGGACATCACCTCGCATCTTGAGGCGTGGTCGGACATGGTCTGCACCTTCGCCGGCCTGCCTCCGCTGCCCGAGGGCGTGACCGCGCTGCCCCGGCGGCGGCGCGGCCAGTCACGCTGAAGTCACGGCTGCAGGGCCCGGCCGCGCAGCCCGGCTGCCCGGATTTACCGGCCGCGCGGATCCCAACTCCGGCTTGTCGGCAACTTGTCGGTAAACTGAAGTCATCATGACCCCTCACATTCCGGAAATCAGCACGGCCGGTGCCGTTCAGAGCACGACCGAGGCCGCTGACACCACAGCCCACATCGCAGTGGACGGCTTCGACAGCCTGGTCCCCGAGGTCATCGACCTCGATGCACCCCGCGACGGCGTGCCGCTCGTCATTGAAACCTTGTCCGGCCTGGAACGCTGCGCCGCAGCCCTCGCCGCCGGACACGGCCCCGCGGGGGTGGACGCCGAGCGTGCCTCCGGCTTCCGCTACGGCCAGCGCGCCTTCCTGGTCCAGATCCGGCGCGAAGGCGCAGGCACCTGGCTGATCGATCCTGAACCCTTCGGTGACCTGGGCATCGTCAACGACGCCCTTCGCGGCGTCGAGTGGATCCTGCACGCCGCGAGCCAGGACCTGCCTTGCCTGTCCGAACTCGGCATGTGGCCGGACAAGCTTTTCGACACCGAACTCGCCGCGCGCCTCGCCGGGCTGCCGCGGGTAGGTCTCGCCGCGGTGATCGAACAGCTCCTGGGCTTCGGCCTGGCAAAGGAACACTCGGCCGCCGACTGGTCCACCCGCCCGCTGCCGGAACCCTGGCTGCGGTACGCGGCCCTCGACGTCGAGGTCCTCACCGAGCTGCGCGAGGAACTGATCGAGCTCCTCGTGGCCGACGGCAAACTGGACTTCGCCGAGCAGGAATTCGCCGCCATCCTCGAGGCCGGCCAGGCCCCGCCACGCGTGGACCCGTGGCGCAAAACCTCCGGACTGCACCAGATCCGGGACCGCCGCCAGCTGGCCGCGGTCCGCGAACTCTGGCTCGAACGCGACTCCCTGGCCCAGAAGCGGGACGTCGCCCCGGGCCGGCTCATTCCTGACTCCGCCCTCGTGGCCGCCGCCAAGGCCATGCCCACCACCGTGCCGCAGCTGCTGGGGACCAAGGGCTTCCACGGCCGGGCCGCCCAGCGCGAGGCCCCGCGCTGGCTGCGCTGCATCAGCACCGCCCGCGCCCTGGAGGAACTCCCGCCACTGCACCTGGCCACCAACGCTCCGCCGCCCCCGCGGGTCTGGACCGACCGGGATCCCGAGGCTGCCGCACGGCTGGCTACGGCCCGGCCGCTGCTGCAGGCAAAGTCCGAGGAACTGAACATGCCGGTGGAAAACCTGCTGACGCCGGACTACCTCCGGCGGGTGGCCTGGCGCCCGCCGGCAGAACTGAGCGAGGAGGGCATCGCCGAGGAGCTCCAGAACCTCGGGGCGCGCCAGTGGCAGATCCAAGTCACCTCCCCGCTCATCGCCGAGGCCTTCCTCAACCCCCAGCCGCTGCCGGAAAAGGCGCCCAGGGCTGCCGCCGAAGCGGCGTCCGACGCCGCGGTCCGCTAAGCCGGTCCGGTAACCGGCGCTGCCTCCTTGCCAGCTATGTTACCGGCGAGTAACATGTTGAGTGATATCGCCCGGATGCCCGCTGCCCCCAAATCCCTTCCTGCCATGGGGCGCGGCTCCGCCACCCATGTCTCGATGAGGAGTAACACGTGAGCCGAACCCCGAGCAACGGAAAAATCAGCAGCGGAAAACCCAGCAGCGCGAATTCCCGGACCATCCGCGAGGTGGTCTTCGTCGACGGTGTCCGCACGCCGTTCGGACGTGCCGGCGAGAAGGGCATCTACGCCGGAACCCGCGCCGATGACCTCGTGGTCAAGTGCATCCGCGAACTGATGCGCCGCAACCCGTCCCTGCCCGCTGAACGGATCGACGAGGTGGCCATCGCCGCCACGACGCAGACGGGCGACCAGGGCCTGACAATCGGCCGCACCGCCGCGCTGCTGGCCGGCCTGCCCCGCACCGTGCCCGGGTTCGCCATTGACCGCATGTGCGCCGGCGCCATGACCGCAGTGACGACGACGGCGAGCGGCATCGGCTTCGGCGCCTACGACGTCGTGATCGCCGGCGGCGTGGAGCACATGGGCAACCACCCGATGGGCGCGGGCTCCGACCCCAACCCGCGCTTCATGTCCGAACGGATCGTGGACCCGGCGGCCCTGAATATGGGCAACACCGCCGAGAACCTGCACGACCGCTTCCCCGCCATCACCAAGGACCGGGCCGACGCGTACGCAGTCGCGTCCCAGGACAAGCTGGCCGCCGCCTACGCCAACGGCCAGATCCAGCCGGACCTGGTTCCCGTGGCCACCATGAAGCCCGGCCAGGGCTGGACCGTCAACACCGTGGACGAGCCGCCGCGCCCGGGCACCACGGTGGAAGACCTCGCCGCGCTGCGCACCCCGTTCCGCGCGCACGGCCGCGTCACCGCCGGCAACGCCGCAGGCCTCAACGACGGCGCCACCGCAGCCCTGCTGGCCTCCGCCGACGCCGCCGAGGAGCTTGGCCTGCCGGTCAAGATGCGCCTGGTCAGCTACGCCTTCGCCGGCGTCGAGCCCGAGGTCATGGGCATCGGCCCCGTCCCCGCCACCGAGAAGGCCCTCAAGAACGCCGGACTCGGCATCGAGGACATCGGCCTCTTCGAAATCAACGAAGCCTTCGCCGTCCAGGTCCTCAGCTTCCTGGACCACTTCGGCGTCGCCGACGACGACCCCCGGGTCAACCGCTACGGCGGCGCAATCGCCGTCGGGCACCCGCTCGCCTCCTCCGGCGTCCGGCTGATGAACCAGCTGGCGCGCCAGTTCGAGGAGGACCCGGGCGTCCGCTTCGGGCTGACCGCCATGTGCATCGGCCTCGGCATGGGGGCCACCGTCATCTGGGAAAACCCGCACCACGCCGACTACGGCACCGAATACCCCACCACCGAGACTGGAGCCGCAGCATGAGCGCCGCCGATTTCCGCAAGCTTGCCGAACTGTTCCCGAACGAGTCGGTGACGCACTCCTACGTCCAGGACATCGAGCTCCCGCTAGTGGACGGCACGAGCCCCGGCACGTTTGCCCTCGTCACGCTGGACAACGGCCTGGACCACTCCAAGCCCACCACCCTGGGCCCGAACACCCTGATCGAGCTCGGCACCGTGCTGGAGGGGCTGCGGGACCGCGCAGCGCGCGGTGAGATCGTCGGCGTCGGCGTGACCGGCAAACCGTACTTCCTGGTGGCCGGCGCCGACCTGTCCACGGTCAAGTCGGTCAGCGGCCGCGAGCAGGGCCTCTGGATGGCCCAGCTCGGCCACGACGTGTACGCCACCCTGGCCAACCTCGGCGTGCCCAGCTTTGCGTTCATCAACGGCCTGGCCCTGGGCGGCGGGCTGGAGATCGCCCTGCAGTCCACCTACCGGACCGTGTCCACCGGGGCCGGCGCCCTGGCCCTGCCGGAAGCGTTCATCGGGCTGGTCCCGGGCTGGGGCGGCGTGTACATCCTGCCGCGGCTCATCGGCCCCGAGCACGCCGTGAAGGTGATGATCGAGAACCCGCTCAGCAACAACCGCACGCTTACGGGGCCGCAGGCCTTTGAGCTCGGCGTGGCGGATGCCGTGTTCGAACCGGCGGACTTCGTCGAGCAGTCCGTCGCCTGGGCCGCAAAGGTCATCGCCGGAGCGGTGACGCCGGCGCGCCCCAACGCCGTTGACCCCGCCGCACCGGAGGTGGCCGCCCGCTGGGCCGCCGCCGTCGCGAAGGGCCGGGCGTTCGTCGAAGCCAAGACCTCCAACGCTTCCCCGGCGCCCCGCAAAGTCCTGGACGTGCTGGAAGCCAACCGCACGCTGACGCAGGCGGAGTCCGCGGAGCTGGAGTGCGAGACGCTCGCGGACCTGATGCAGACCAATGAGTTCCGCTCCACGGTCTACGCTTTCCTGGACCTCGTGCAGCGGCGCTCCAAGCGCCCGGCCGGCGCGCCTGACCGTAAGCTCGCCCGCCCGGTCGCCAAGATCGGCGTCGTCGGGGCCGGGCTGATGGCCAGCCAGCTCGCCCTGCTCTTCGCCCGCCAGCTCAAGGTTCCCGTCGTCATGACGGACATTGACCAGGCCCGCGTGGACAAGGGCGTGGGCTACGTCCACGCGGAGGTGGACAAGCTGCTGGCGAAGGGACGGATCAGTTCCGACGCCGCCAACCGGACCCGCGCGCTGGTCACCGGCTCGGTGTCGAAGGAAGCCTTCGCCGACGCCGACTTTGTCATCGAGGCCGTCTTCGAGGAACTCAACGTCAAGAAGCAGGTCTTCAAGGAGGTCGAGGCGATCGTCTCGCCGGAGTGCATCCTGGCGACCAACACCTCCTCGCTGTCCGTCACCGCGATGGCCGAGGACCTCGAGCACCCGGAACGGCTCGTGGGCTTCCACTTCTTCAACCCTGTGGCCGTGATGCCGCTGCTGGAGATCGTCCGGGCGCCGAAGACCGACGACGCCGTCCTGGCCACCGCCTTTGAGCTCGCCAAGGGGCTCAAGAAGTCCGCCGTGCTGGTCAAGGATGCCGCCGCGTTTGTGGTCAACCGCATCCTGCTGCGCCTCATGGGTGAGGTGACGGCGGCGTTCGACGAGGGCACACCCGCCGACGTCGCGGACAACGCGCTGCGCCCGATGGGACTGCCCATGACGCCGTTCGTCCTGGGTGCCATGGTGGGCCTGCCGGTGGCCCAGCACGTCCAGGAGTCCCTGCACGCCGCATTCGGGGACCGCTTCACGGTCTCGGCTAACCTGCAGACACTCATCGACAACGGCATGAAGTCCGTCTGGGCGCCTGAGAAGGGCCCGGACGGCAAGCCGTTCATTCCGGCCGAGACGCTGGCGCTGATGACGTTCGGCACCGCGCCGTCCACCGCCGAGGAAGTGCTGCGCCGCACCCAGGATGCCCTGGCGGAGGAAATCGGCCTCATGCTCGCCGAGGGCGTTGTGGCCGGACCCGAGGACATCGACCTCTGCATGATCCTCGGCGCCGGCTGGCCCATGTTCCTCGGCGGCATCACCCCGTACCTTGACCGGGTCGGCGCCTCCGAGCGGGTCAACGGCAGGAAGTTCCTCGCACCCGGCGTGGCCTCCGAGCCGGCGTAGGGGCGCCATTCCCCCCTTTCCCCCGCCGGCGCCGCCGCCCGGGCCGCAGCCCTGACCAAGGTCAGGGCTGCGGTCCGGGCGGCGGCGCCTTTGCATGTCCAGTGGCGGCGGCGCAGCGGGTGCCCGGCGGATGGACGGGCCCGGTCAGTCGGGCAGCTTTGCTGATTCATCCCGGACCGTTGTCTGGGTGAAGTGCAGGACCTAGCATGTGGGCAGTGCCCCACTCTGGGGACCAACTCCGGGACCTTCCCTGGTTGGATGTCTGGCACACCTTCGGAGGCCCGCGTCGTGGGCGTCACAAGACAGGAAAGACCATGACCAAATATCTGTTCGAAGCCAACTACGTCGGTGAGGGAATCAAGGGCCTGATGCGGGAAGGCGGCACGAAGCGCCGTGATGCGGTCATCGAAGCCCTCAAATCGGTGGGAGGCTCGCTCGAATGTTTCTACTACTCCTTCGGGGAGACCGATGTCCTGGGGGTATTCGAGATCCCGGATCAGGCCAGCGCCGCAGCCCTGTCGCTCATGATCAATGCCACGGGCTCCGTGAACCTGCGTCTGAAACCGCTCATGACACCGGAGGATATCGACGAAGCAGCCAAGAAGACACCGTCCTACCGGCCGCCGGGGCAATAGAACCAGTTTTATCCGGCTGCGGCATTCCCGGGGTCAGCGGCGGCAGACTTCAGAGTTCCCTCAGCCTCCCGTCCCGCAGTTCCAGCGTTCTGTGCGCATGCGCCTGCGCGTATTCAAGGTCGTGGGTGACCAGCACGACGCCGGCACCCCTGGCCGCCGCGCTGTCGATGGCCGCCCGCAGCCGCGCCAGCCCGTGGCGGTCCAGCCCGACCGTTGGCTCGTCCAGGGCCAGCACGGCCGGCTCGCGGGCCAGCACCGTGGCGAGGGCAAGCAGCCGCTGCTGTGAGGCGGGCAGCTCCGCCGGGTGCGCTTCAGCTGCGCCGGACAGTCCGACGGCGGCCAGCGCGGCGCGGGCCCGGATGCCGGCCGCCTCCGCCCCGATCAGCCGGCGGAGTCCGAAACTGACTTCGCGGAGCACCGTCCGCTCGAAGAGCTGGTCCCGCGGCTGCTGGAACAGCAGCCCCACCGACGCCGAGACCCGGCCCGCCGGAATCCCGGCGATGCCGCGTCCCGCTACCAGCACTTCCCCGCTCTCCGGGCGCAGCAGGCCGTTAAAGTGGCGCAGCAGCGTTGACTTGCCGGCACCGTTGGGCCCCGTGACGGCAACGATCTCGCCGGGACGCACGGCCAGTTCGAGGCCGCGAAGCACGGCCGGCCGCGGCGGATTCCCGGCAGATCTACCGGCAGGTCTGCTGGCGGATCTACGGGCAGGTATGCCGGCCGACCCGTAGCCGAAGCCGATGTCCCGGAGTTCTAGGACGGCCGCGGACCCCGGCGTGCGGCTGGACATGTTCCGCCGGCGCGGGGCCGGGGAGGACATGTCCGTTGTCACGACGCCGGAGCCCGCCAGCTCCGGGGACCTCTCCAGGTGCGCCGGGGTGCCGCGCGCCGACACCGTGCCGCGGTCCAGGACCACCCAGTGTGCTGCCCCGAGGGCCAGTCCGTCCGCCGCCTGGCTGAGCAGCACGACGGCGGTGCCGGCGTCGAGCAGTCCGCGAAGGAGCTCCACGATCTGCGCGGCGCCTGCGGCGTCGAGGGAGGCCAGCGGTTCATCCAGCACGAGGACCTCCGGTTGGGAGATGACGGCGCAGCCCACGGCCAGGCGGCGCAGTTCCCCGCCGGAGAGCGTTCCGGGGTCCCGGCCGAGCAGCGCGGTCAGCCCGGTGAGTTCAGCCGTCCGGGCCACCTCGCTGTGCATCTGCTCCCTCGCCATGCCGCGGTTTTCCAGGCCAAAGGCCAGTTCTTCCGCCACTGTCGAGCGGACCGAAGACAGAATGGCGGCGGCGTCCTGCGGGACGTAGCCCACGCGCCGCGACCAGGCCTCGGGGTCAATCCGGGGATCGTCCTCTCCGCCGACAAACTCCAGGCGGGTCTCCCCGAGTTGCAGGCTGCCGTTGAGGCTGCCCGCCTGGCCGGCCCGCAGCCAGCCGGCCAGCACTTTCCCCAGTGCCGTCTTGCCGCTGCCGGAGCCGCCCAGGACGGCCGTCAACGTGCCCGACACGGCAACCAGCCCGATCTCCCGCAGCGCGGGTGCGCTGGCCCCGTGGAACGTAAAGGCGCCGATGCGGGCGGCCAAAACGGGCAGGCCGGACGCTGTCATGAGGCCCCGGCTTCGGGCCAGGAGACGACGAGGCGCCAGGTCACACCGGCGGCAGCGAGCAGCAGGACCGCCGCCCGGATCCGGTGCTGGGCGGCCGAGTCCGGGACCTCGCGGTAGCTGGTGCGCGGCCCGGGGTGGCCAAAGCCCCGCGCTTCCAGGGCCTGTGCCCGGTTGCCAGCATCCTCGATGAGCCCCAGGACCAGCGGCACCATCTGCAGCCTGACGGCTCCCAGCCTGGACAGGATGCCGCCGCGGAGCACCAGCCCGCGGGCTTCCTGGGCCTGCCGGATCCCGTCCAGCCGGGTGGCCATGGCGGGAAGGAGCATCAGGGCGGACGACAGGACGAAACCGAACTGCGGCGGCACCCGCCGCGCGGC
>NZ_MQTQ01000074.1:29826-45214 GCF_020532805.1 Arthrobacter sp. SO5
GCAACGTTGACGGTGAAGGAGAACAGCAGCAGGACCAGCACGCATGCCGCCGTTCGCGACCCCAGTTCAAGGGCAAAGCCCAACCCCTCGGCGGTCACGCGGGCGGGCCCCCAGCTGGCGAGGACGGTGCGGCCCTCCGGGAAGAACAGGCCGTGCAGCATCAGGAGGGACAGCCCCAACGGAAGCAGGACCGCCGCCGCGGCGGCCAGCACCGCGCGGCCGACGCCGGCCCGCACGGCCAGACCGGCCGCCGAGAGGGCGACCGCGACGGACAGCGGCCAGCAGGCCGCCGCCGTCGTGATCACCGCAGCGGACCCGGCGGCGCTGAGGGCGGTCAGCGGGTGAAGACGGCCGCGGACTTCATCGAAGGACACGGCTCAGGAGGCGGGCGTTACCGGGGCCCTGCCGGCGAGCACCCGGAAGCGCCGCACGAACGGGAACTGGAAGGTGGTGCGGCGCGGCAGGGCGTAGGCCAGGAGCGCCGCGACGGCGAAGACGATTGCCTTGTCCATGGGATCCGAGATCAGTGCCTGCTTGGTGATGGCGGCCAGCAGGGTGTCCCCCATGGCGCGGAAGGCGCCGACGATCGCGCCCGTCCCAAGGCCGGCGGTGCCGCCGAAGACGAACGCGGCAATCGGTGCGGAAACGACGCCGGCGAGGATGCCGGTGACGAAGCCCGCCACCGGGGCGAGGTAGAAGCGGCGGAACAGTCCGCCGCGCCCGGCCAGTCCGGCCAGGAAGCCGATCAGCGCGGCGCCGGCCGCGAACGGCAGCACGGTGGGGTTGATGAAGGACCACACGACGCTGCTGAGCACCCCCGTGGCGGCGCCTGCCGCCGGTCCGGCGAGGACGGCGATGAGGACCGTGCCGATCGCATCGAAGTAGAACGGCAGCCCTGTGGTTCCCATGAGCTGGCCCAGCACGACGTTGAGGACGAGGGCGACGGGCATCAGGACCAGGGTGGAGGTGGGCAGCACCGGCAGTACCGCAAGGAGCAGCAGCACCGCGCCGAGCAGGAACCCGCCGAGCGCCACCAGCGCGGCGAAGCCGGCCGGTCCGTTGGCGATGTCGGCCGGCTGGGTGAGGACGAGGAACACGTAGGTCGCCGCGATGGCGGCGGCACCGGCGAGCTCGAGCAGGCGGCGGCCTTGGCGCGCCGCCTGTCCAGGCCTGGTTCCGGCCGCGGGGTGGGTCAGGGTCAGGGAGGGCTGTGACATGGGGATGGTCCTTCGGCTGGGAGAGCTACAACATCGGCCTCATGTCACCTCGGCGCAGCTACCATCCTAACGAGTGTCGGATGGTTCCGCGACGACCCGCCGGGCCAGCATCCCCACCGAGGAGATCAGTTCCCCGAAGCACTGCGCCGGGTCGTTGGTGTCCACAATCCGCGCGTTCGGCGCCAGTCCCCACAGCCCGCGGAAGTCGGCCACTGTGGTGCCCATCAGCAGCGGGGACACCGTTTCGACGTCGACGGTGGCCAGCCGGGTGGTGACCGGAGTGCGTCCGACGGCGGCGCAGGCGGCGAAGGCGTCGTGCATGTGCGCCACATAGCCCTGGTCGTAGAGCCGGTGGAACTCCATGTAGAACCGGACCGCGTCGGACAGGCAGGCCACCAGCGGATTGTCCGAGGTGCTGCGCAGTCCTTCGGGCTGTTCCGGCAGGACGAGTTCCGGCCCGGCGCCGGCCGCCTCGGCGAGGCGCGCCAGGTGGTCCGGCCGCATCTCGATCCGCTCGGTCGATTCCAGCGCGCAGATGACCGGAAGCTTGTCCGTCGGCAGGCCGCGGTAGGCCTCGAAGACTTCCTTCGCGGCGTGCGGGTCCACCGAGACGTTCCACTCCGCCGTCGGCGTGGTGTTTCCCTGGTAATTGAAGCTGCCGCCCATGATGACCAGGCCCTTGAGCAGCCGCGGGAGCTCCGGTTCGCGGCGCAGGGCGAGGGCAAAGTTGGTCAGCGGTCCCGTGATCAGCCCGGTGATCTCCCCCGGGTGGGCCTTGGCCTCGTCCACCCAGACGTCGACGGCGTGGCGCGGCGAGATCTGCTGAGCCGGCGGGGGCAGCACGGCGTGGCCGATACCTTGGGGACCATGGGTCTCCTCGGTGGTGACCAGCGGGATTTCCAGCGGCACCTCGGCGCCGATGGCCACCTCCACCCCCGGCCGGCCGCACAATTCCAGCAGCGAAAGGTTGTTCACCGCCACCTGCCGGGCCCCGACATTCCCTGCAGTGCAGGTGATGGCCTGTAGGTGCACCTCGGGGCGGGAGAGCAGGTAGACAAGCGCCAGGGCATCGTCGATTCCGGTGTCGACGTCCATCAGGACGCGCTGCGTGGAAGCAGGCACGCTTAGAAGAGACCCATCTAGAACAACGCCACCTTGGGCGTGCGCGGGAAGATCTCGTCCAGCTCGGCCAGATCCGCGGAGCTCGGGATCCATGCCACCGCGGCAGCGTTCTGCCGGACCTGTTCCGGCCGGGTGGCGCCTGCGATGACGCTGCTGACCGAGGGCTGGGCGGCGAGCCAGGAGAACGCCACCTGGATTTCGTCCAGGCCCCGCTCGGCGGCGAACGCGTGGAAGGCGCCCAGCTGCTCCCAGTCGGCGTCCTGGACGAGGTTGGTGCGGGTGTGGCTGAGGCGGGAGCCCTCTGGCGCCGTGTCCTTCGCGTATTTGCCGGTCAGCAGGCCGTTCGCGAGCGGGAAGTAGGGCAGCACGCCGAGCCCGTAGGCCTCGGCGGCGGGGGTGACTTCCAGTTCGGCTCGGCGGTCCAGCAGGTTGTAGTGGTTCTGGCTGGAGATAAAGCGTGCTCCCCCGCGGGCGCGGGCCACGAACTCGGCCTCGGCGATCTGCCAGCCGGCCCGGTTGGAGTGGCCGATGTAGCGGACCTTGCCGCTGGTCACCAGCTGATCGAGGGCAGCGAGGGTCTCATCGATCGGCGTCAGCGGGTCCGGGGTGTGGAACTGGTACAGGTCGATCCAGTCCGTGCCGAGCCGGCGGAGCGAGGCCTCCGCTGCCTTGATGATGTAGCTCCGGGATCCGCGGGCGCCGAAGTCCCCGCCGTTGGCGCCGCCCATGTCCATGCCGAATTTCGTGCCAATCACGGCGTCGTCCCGGTGCGCGCCCAAGGCCTTGCCGAGCATCGTTTCGCTGAGGCCCGGCTCCCGTCCGTAGGCATCGGCGACGTCGAAGAAGGTGATGCCGGCGTCCAGGGCAGCATGGACGACGGCGTCGGTCCCTTCCTGCGACTCGGTCGCGGTGTTGGACCGGCCGAGGTTGTTGCAGCCGAGTCCCACGACGGAGACGGTCAATCCGGAATGTCCTACGCGGCGGTATTCAGTCATGGGATTCAGCCTATAACGGTCCGCCGCGGCTTCTGGCTCAGCCCGTCCGCAGTGTCAGTCCATGATCGTCCAGCGCGTCCTGCAGCTGGGCCATGGTCCGCGGGCAGACCCCCGCCATGCCCGCCAGCCGGTGTTCGCCGAGCTGCACGAGTTGTTCCAGGGTTTCCACGCCGGCATGCGCCAGGGACTTGCGGGCGGGCGCCGCGATCCCCCGCGGGAGCGGAGTGCGGCCTGGTTCACGGGTTTTCTGCATCATTGCGGTTGCCTTCCAGTTGGTTGCCCCCAAACGGATGTGACCCTCATGTGCTGATCTACAGGGTGAAGCTGTTGGCCGCCTTCGGCGAATGCTTGAGCTTGAACGAGGTCCCGCCGAACGATGCGGCGCCGACGCTCAGCTTGGTGAAGTCCAGGTCCTCGCCGCGGATGCAGACCTTGATCGCGTTGACGGTCTTGTTGACCTCCGGCGTAAGGATGAAGATGTTGAGTTTGGCGTCGGAGAATTCCGAGCGGTCCACAATCCCGAGCCCGCGCCACGCAAGGTGGCTGATCAGTGCGTCCTTGGCCTTCTCTTCCAGGTAGCGGTCCCGGTCCGTACCGTCCTTCGTTTTGAGCGCATACTGTGCCACCACCCAGAACTGCTCTTCCTCCGGGATTTCCGCGAAGCCGTCTTCGGCGCACTGCACGGCGAAGGCGTCCATCAGGCCTTCGGCGGCAGCCGCGTCGGCGACGTCGGTCTCCTCGGTCTTGCTCTGGTGCCCGACGATGCCGTGGTTCATCAAGAACTGGCTGTAGTCCTCGTCAAACCAGGCCTCCCTGAATTCGAGGACCCCTTCATCGTTGCGTTTGTAGACCCGGATAATTCCGCTCATGGGCAAATTCCTTCCTGGACCGTTCCGCAGCGGCACCGGATACGGCGCCGTCGGACGGTGTTTGCCTTATGTGGTTCTGTTTGCTGTTGTCAGTTCTTCAGGAGTGCCGGCTAAAGCAGCGGCAGGCTGCCGGTGCTGGGGTGGTCCTGCCCGGGCAGGGGCCGCGCGAACGGCACCTTGGTGCCGAGTACCTGCGCGACGACGTCGTGCGTGACCTGCTGGGCGGTCAGCCCGACGCGCTCCAGTACCTCACTGCGGGTCCCGTGGTCCAGGAACGCAACCGGAAGCCCCACCTCGTTGAGGGCGGTGTCCACTCCGGCGGCCCGCATTTCCTGCCGGATCCGGGAGCCGACGCCACCGGCGCGCACACCGTCCTCGATGCAGATGACGAGCCGGTGCTGGGAGGCAAGGGCAATGATGGACCGCCGGACGGGGAGGACCCAGCGGGGGTCCACCACGGTGGAGCTGATGCCCTGGGCGCCGAGCCGGCTGGAGACATCCAGCGCAAGTTCGGACATTGCACCAACGCTGACGATCAGGACATCGTTGTCACTTGAGCCGGCCGGCCGGCGGGCGAGCACATCGACGCCGTCGCTGAGCCGTTCGATCGCTTCGACCTCGGCGCCGACGCTGCCTTTGGAGTAGCGGATGACGCTGGGGGCGTCCTCGATCGCGACGGCCTCGCGGAGTTCCTCGCGCAGCCGGCTGGCGTCGCGGGGGGCGGCGAGGTGCAGTCCGGGCACGATCTGGACCATGGCCATGTCCCACATGCCGTGGTGGCTGGCCCCGTCCGGTCCGGTGACCCCGGCCCGGTCCAGGACGATGGTGACGCCGGCCTTGTGCAGGGCCACGTCCATCAGGAGCTGGTCGAAGGCGCGGTTCAGGAACGTCGCGTAGACCGCGACTACGGGGTGCAGGCCGCCGAAAGCCATGCCGGCCGCCGACGTCAGGGCGTGCTGTTCGGCGATGCCGACGTCGAAGACCCGTTCGGGGTGCCGGGCGGCGAACTTATGCAGTCCGACGGGGATCAGCATGGCGCCGGTGATACCGACGATGTCCTGGCGTTCGTCCGCGATGTCCGCGATCTCGTCCGCGAACACGGACGTCCACGACTTCGCGCCGCCGGCCTCGGTGGGCTCACCGGTTTCCGGGTCGATGATCCCGACGGCGTGGAACTGGTCCGCCTCGTGCGCCCGGGCCGGCGCGTAGCCGTGGCCCTTTTCGGTCATGGCATGGACGATCACGGGTCCGGCGTAGTGCTTCGCCGTGGACAGGGCGTTTTCCATGGCCTGGAGGTCGTGGCCGTCCACGGGCCCGATGTATTTCATGCCGAGGTCCTCGAACAAGCCCTGCGGCGCCCACCAGTCCTTGATGCCCTTCTTCATGGCATGCAGGCTCTTGTAGGTGAACTGGCCGGCCGGGCCGCCGCTCTGCAGCTTCCGGCGCCACCAGTCCAGGGCGCCTTCGTAGGCCGGTGCGGCGCGGAAAGAATCGATGGTGGGGCGCAGTGACGCAAGGTAGTCAGCGAACCCGCCGACGGTCGGGGCGTAGGAGCGGCCGTTGTCATTGACGACGATCACCACGCGGCGCTTCCGGTCCGCGGCAATGTTGTTGATGGCCTCCCAGGCCATGCCCCCGGTCAGGGCGCCGTCACCCACGACGGCGATGACGTAGCGGTCGCCGCCGCCGGTCAGCTGGCGGGCGCGGGAGATACCGTCGGCCCAGGAAAGCGAGGAGGATGCGTGGGAGCTTTCGACGATGTCGTGCTCGGACTCGGCGCGGTCCGGGTAACCGGACATTCCGCCCTGCTGGCGGAGAGTGCTGAAGTCCTGCCGTCCGGTCAGGAGTTTGTGGACGTAGGACTGGTGGCCCGTGTCGAAGACGATGCTGTCCCGGGGGGAATCGAAGATCCGGTGTACTGCAATGGTGAGCTCAACGACGCCGAGGTTCGGACCGAGGTGGCCTCCGGTCTGGGAGACGTTGTCAATCAGGAAGTCCCTGACCTCGGCTGCGAGCTGATCCAGCTGCGCCCCGGACAACTTGCTCAGGTCCTGCGGATTCCGGATGGTCTCCAAGAGTCCCAACGGCCCCTCCTTCGGGTGGTAGACGTGCCCATTAACTCTAACGCCTCGGCCGCCGCCCCGGTGCCGGAAACGCGAAGGCCCCGGCTGGTCTGGGACCGGCCGGGGCCTTCGTGCTCGAGTGCTGCTTCCCTTTACGGGCCTACGCGGAGACGATCTCCGCGCACCCACGGTAAACCCGGCGATAAAGCTCTTCCGGGTTTACCGTGGTTCCCTACGCGGAGATCTGGCGGAGCACGTACTGCAGGATGCCGCCGTTGCGGTAGTAGTCCGCCTCGCCCGGGGTGTCGATGCGCAGGACCGCATCGAAGGACGTAACGGTGCCGTCCTCGGCCGTTGCGGTGACCTTCAGGGTCTTCGGCGTGGTGCCTTCGTTGAGGGCGGTGACGCCCTCAACCCCGAAAGTCTCCGTGCCGGTCAGTCCGAGGCTGGCAGCATTCTGGCCGGCCGGGTACTGCAGGGGCAGGACCCCCATGCCGATCAGGTTGGAACGGTGGATGCGCTCGTAGCTTTCCGCCACGACAGCCTTGACGCCCAGCAGCGCGGTGCCCTTGGCTGCCCAGTCACGGGACGAGCCCGAGCCGTACTCCTTGCCTGCCAGAACCACCAGCGGGATGCCTGCGGCCTGGTAGTT
Source organism: Arthrobacter sp. SO5 (assembly GCF_020532805.1). Taxonomy (GTDB): domain Bacteria; phylum Actinomycetota; class Actinomycetes; order Actinomycetales; family Micrococcaceae; genus Arthrobacter. The sequence goes on from NZ_MQTQ01000074.1 coordinate 36,745, forward strand.
CTGCGCGGCGTCGTAGACGTAGGCCTGCGGGGCGTCCGCCTGGGTGAAGTCGCGGGTGAAGCCGCCCTCAACGCCGTCCAGGATCTGGTTCTTGATCCGGATGTTCGCGAACGTTCCGCGGATCATGACCTCGTGGTTGCCACGGCGTGAGCCGTAGGAGTTGAAGTCCTTGCGCTCCACACCGTTGGCCAGCAGGTACTGACCGGCCGGGGTGTCCGACTTGAAGGAACCGGCCGGTGAGATGTGGTCGGTGGTGACGGAGTCGCCAAGCTTGAGCAGAACGCGGGCACCGGCGATGTCCTTGACGGGCTCCGGGGTCGCCTTCATGCCCTCGAAGTACGGGGGCTTCCGGACGTACGTGGACTTGGGGTCCCAGGCGAAGGTGTCACCCGCCGGGGTGGAGAGTGCCTTCCAGCGGTCGTCGCCGTCGAAGACGCCCTCGTAGCCGCGGGCGAACATCTCCTTGTCGATCGAGGCATCGATGACCTGCTGGACCTCGACCGGGTTCGGCCAGATGTCCTTCAGGAAGACGTCGTTGCCGGCCGTGTCCTGGCCCAGGGCGTCGGTTTCGAAATCGAAGTCCATGGTGCCGGCCAGGGCGTAGGCGATTACCAGCGGCGGGGACGCCAGGTAGTTCATCTTCACGTCCGGGTTGATCCGGCCCTCGAAGTTGCGGTTACCGGAGAGAACAGCGGCGACGGAGAGGTCGTTGGCCGCGATGGCCTCCGAGATTTCCGCGTCGAGCGGGCCGGAGTTGCCGATGCACGTGGCGCAGCCGTAGCCGACGATGTAGAAGCCCAGCTTCTCCAGGTACGGGGTCAGGCCCGACTTGTTGTAGTAGTCGGTGACCACCTTGGAACCGGGAGCCACGGACGTCTTGACCCACGGCTTGGAGGTGAGGCCCTTGTCGACGGCGTTGCGGGCCAGCAGCGCGGCGGCCAGCATCACGGACGGGTTGGACGTGTTGGTGCAGGACGTGATCGAGGCGATCGACACGGCGCCGTGGTCCAGTTCAAACTCCCGGCCGTCAGCGGTCTTGACGCTCACCTTGTTGGACGGGCGTCCGTTGGACTTGGGCCCGTGGGAGTGCGGGGCCTCATCCGTGAGGTGGGTCTTCGTGGCGGTGAAGGACGGGGTATCGGACGCCGGGAAGCTCTCGTCAAGTGCCTCGTCGACGCTGCCGCCGACGAGGTCTTCCTTCACATAGTTGCGCAGGTCCTGGCGGAACTGGTCCTTGGACTCGGTGAGGATGATGCGGTCCTGCGGGCGCTTCGGGCCGGAAATCGACGGAACAACAGTCGACAGGTCCAGCTCGAGGTACTCGGAGAACTTGATCTCACGTGACGGATCGTGCCAGAGGCCCTGTTCCTTCGCGTAGGACTCCACCAGGGCGACGTTCTCGTCGGACCGGCCGGTGAGGCGCAGGTAGTCCAGGGTGACGTCGTCGATCGGGAACATGGCGGCCGTGGAGCCGAACTCCGGGCTCATGTTGCCGATGGTGGCGCGGTTGGCCAGCGGCACAGCCGCGACGCCTTCGCCGTAGAACTCCACGAACTTACCCACCACACCGTGCTTGCGCAGCTGTTCGGTGATGGTCAGCACGACGTCGGTGGCGGTGGCGCCGGCCGGGATGGACCCGGTCAGCTTGAAGCCCACGACGCGCGGAATCAGCATGGAGACGGGCTGGCCGAGCATGGCTGCCTCGGCTTCGATGCCGCCCACGCCCCAACCGAGCACGCCCATGCCGTTGACCATGGTGGTGTGCGAGTCGGTGCCGACGCAGGTGTCCGGGTAAGCCCGGACTACGCCGTCAATTTCGCGGGTCATCACGGTGCGGGCCAGGTACTCGATGTTGACCTGGTGCACGATGCCGGTTCCCGGCGGGACAACTTTGAAGTCGTCGAACGCCGTCTGTCCCCAGCGCAGGAACTGGTAACGCTCACCGTTGCGCTGGTACTCGATCTCCATGTTCCGCTCCAGCGCGCCGGCGTTGCCGAAGGCGTCGATCTGGACGGAGTGGTCAATCACCATTTCCGCCGGAGCCAGGGGGTTGACCCGCTTGGGGTCCCCGCCGAGCTCCTTGACCGCTTCACGCATGGTGGCAAGGTCCACAACGCAGGGCACGCCAGTGAAGTCCTGCATGATCACGCGCGCCGGCGTGAACTGGATTTCAGTGTCGGGCTCCGCGCTGGGGTCCCAGCCGGCCAAGGCGCGGACGTGATCGGCCGTAATGTTGGCGCCGTCCTCGGTCCGCAACAGGTTTTCAAGCAATACCTTGAGGCTGAACGGAAGGTTATCTGCACCTTCAACGGAGTTCAACCGGAAAATTTCATATTCGGTACCGGCTACATTAAGTTTGCCTTTTGAACCGAAGCTGTCCACAATGCTCATCGCAGGACTCCTCTCGCAACAGTTTCATCTTTGTCGCGCCGCAGACCCCTTGCTAGTTAGGTAGGCCTAACTAGTCCCGACCCTCGTCAGGACAAGGGTCACTCGGAATTGCCTGGGGCCAGCCGTGATTACGGAGCGCGACGTCGGACTACTACGCCCATCGTAGTGGCATCAGCGCCGGGGAGTCAGCAGCGCCACAGTCTCCATGTGATGGGTATGCGGATAGAGGTCGAAGGCGCGCAGCCCGGACAGCTCCCAGCCGCCCTGCCGGAAGTATCCGACGTCGCGGGCAAACGATGCCGGATCGCAGGACACGTACGCTATAGCGCGGGGGGCCGCCCCGATCAGCTGGTTCACGACCGCCTTGCCGGCACCCGCCCGGGGCGGATCCAGCAAGATGGCGTCAAAACTCCGGGCTTTCTCGCGCAGCACCCGTTCCACCCGGCCCTGGACAATCTCGACCTGGGACGCGTCGTGCAGGTTCTTGCGGGCGTCGCGGCTGGTGCCGGGCGATCCTTCCACCGAAAGCACCGAGCCGGTCACGCCCACGGCGTGGGCCAGCGGGGCCGTGAAGAGTCCGGCCCCGGCGTAGAGATCGGCCAGCACGGCCCCGGGCTCAAGGAAGCCGCCGTCGCGCAGGAAACCGGTCACGGCCCCCACGAGAGTGTCCGGGGCGTCCCGGTGGATCTGCCAAAAGCCGTCACCGGTGACGCGAAAATCGTGGCCGGCCGCCGTTTCCTGCACGTAGGTGCGGCCGCGGAGCCGCAGGACCTCGCCCTTGACCGGATCAAAGCTGGCCACCGAGACGTCCTCGGGCAACTGCGCGAGGACGGCGCTGAGCCGCTTGGCCCGGGTCCCGGGCGCGGGAACCAGGAGCACGAGCGGCCGTGAGCCGTTGGCAGGGGCGGCAACCTCAATGCGTTCGATGCCCTGAAGATCGATGTCCTGGAGCCGGAGCCCGTTGATGGCGTCCACGGCCAGCGGCATCCCGCCGACCGGAAGGACCGTGTCAGAGCGGTGGGCGTGCATGCCGAGCTTCCCGGCCGGGGTCACGCCGAAGCCGGCGCGTGTGCGCCATCCGAGCCCCGCCGCCGTTCCCGGCGCGGCAGGGTCCCCCACCGCCTCCACTGCGGTCTCACGGTCGACGCCGGCGAGGCGGTGAAGCTGCTCCGCCAGCACCTCGCCCTTGAGGCTGCGCTGGCGTTTGAGCGAAATGTGGCCCAGTTCTGCGCCGCCGACGGGCGGGTGGCGGTGGGACCACGAGCGCGCGGAATCCGCGAGGTCCCAGAAGTGCTCCACCCGGTCAGGAGACGCCTCCAGCACCTCCACGACGTCGCCGCGCCAGAACTTGGCGTCCGCGCCGGACTCCGTCAGGCGGACCCTGACCTTCTCGCCGGGGATGCCGTGGCGGACGAATACGACGCGCCCCTCGTGCCGGGCCACGCAGTGCCCGCCGTGGGCGACCGGCCCGACGTCGACGATCAGTTCGGTGTGGGCGTCGGTCCGGGTGTCGGAGCTCATTGGATGTCCTGCAGTCTCTTGGCTTCTTCGGAGGATTTCAGCTGCCACGGCACGCTGGCCACCATGACGCCCGGCTCGAAATGCAACCGGGCCTTGATCCGCAGCGCGGTCTGGTTGTGCACCAACTGCTCCCACCATTTCCCCACCACGTACTCGGGGATGTAGACCACGATCAGGTCACGCGGCGAGTCGCGCCGCATGTTCTTGATGTATTCCATGATGGGGGTCACTGTTTCGCGGAAGGGGCTGGCCAGCACGGTCAGGGCTACCGGGATCTCCAGCTTCTCCCAGTCCGCGACGGTCTGTTCTGTTTCCTCCGGGCTGATGTCCACGGTGACGGCGTCGAGCCGGGAAGGGCGGGAGGCGCGGGCGTAAGCCAGCGCCCGCAGCACCGGCTTGCGGACGTGGGAGACCAGCAGCACGGCGTGCACGCGGGTGGGGAGGGCACGCGGAGATGAGTCCTCGTCCACGGCGAGTTCCTTGGCCACGTTGTCGTAGTGGGCCCGGATGCTCCACATGACCAGGAACAGGAAGAACATGGCCAGCAGCGCGATCCAGGCACCCTGCTCGAATTTGGTGATGAGTACGATCACCAGGACCAGCGCCGTCATGCAGAAACCGATCGTGTTGATGGTGCGGGACTTGAGCATCCGCAGCTTCACGGCGGGGTCCTTGGCGAGCTTCAGCTCCCGGCCCCAGTGCCGGATCATGCCCAGCTGGCTCATCGTGAACGAGATGAACACCCCCACGATGTACAGCTGGATGAGTTTGGTGACGTCGGCGTTGAAAGCGATGATCAGCACGAGGGCCCCGGCGGCCAGGGCCAGGACACCGTTGCTGAACGCGAGCCGGTCTCCGCGCGTCCGGAGCTGGCGCGGCAGGTAGCCGTCCTGGGCCAGGATGGAGCCGAGCACCGGGAAACCGTTGAACGCCGTGTTGGACGCGAAGACCAGGATCACGCCGGTGGCCGCAACCACGATGTAGAACGGGATGGAACCGGCGCCGAAGACGGTCTGCGCGATCTGGCTGATGGCGGGACTCTGGATGTAGCCCTCGGGAAGGGGCTTGCCGTCCAGGAGGAACTCCGTGGCCGGATCCAGCACGATGTGCACCTTGGTGGCGTTCGCCAGGTAGATGATGCCGGCCAGCATGGACGCGGCGATGACGCCGAGCAGCAGCAGGGTGGTGGCAGCGTTCTTGCTCTTGGGCTTCTGGAAATTCGGCACGCCGTTGCTGATGGCCTCCACGCCGGTCAGTGCGGCGGCGCCGGATGAAAATGCTCTGAGCAGCAGGAATGCGCCGGCCAGTCCAACCAGGCCTTCGTCGAAGCCTTCCGCAGGCACGATCGTGAAGGCAGCCGAGGGCGCCTCCCCCAGCTGGCCGGTCACAGCCTGGAAAGCGCCGATGGCCGTCATGCCCAGGATGGAGGCCATAAAGATATAGGTCGGCACGGCGAAAACGCTGCCGGCCTCCTTGATCCCGCGCAGATTCACCAACGCCAGGATCACGACGCCGATCGTGGCGATGGTGGCCTGCTGCCCGTGCAGCGAGGGCACGGCGGTGGTGAGGTAGGTGGCGGCCGAGGACATCGACACGGCGACGGTCAATACATAGTCCACCAGCAGTGCCGAGGCGACGGTGAGCCCGGCAAACTTGCCCAGATTTTCGTTGGCGATCTCGTAGTCACCGCCGCCGGAGGGATACGCGTGGACGTTCTGCCGGTAGGAGGCGACAACCGTGAGGAGCACGACCATCACGGCCAGCCCCACCCAGGGCGAGAACGCCACGGCACTGACCCCGGCAAGGGCCAGGGTCAACAGAATTTCATCCGGTGCGTAGGCCACGGAGGACAGCGCATCGGAGGCGAAGACGGGCAGGGCGATCCGCTTCGGGAGCAGGGTGTGGGCCAGGCTGTCGTTCCGGAAGGGCTTGCCTACCAGCACCCGCTTCACGGCATTGAAAATTGTCGGCACCACATAAAGCTAGTCTGATTCGGCCCCGATGTCATGACAGGGCCCGCTTCCGCCCGCGGGGCGCGGTCCGGCGCCCCGCCGGGGCCGCTGTGGCGCTGTCTGCACAGGCCGTTGCGGCCGGTAGAGTTTCACCCAGGAACAGACACCGAAGCTTGAGGAGGCACGTGTGGCGCACTTCGTGATCATGGGCTGCGGCCGGGTGGGGGCGACCCTGGCGCACACGCTTGAAGACGCCGGCCATTCGGTGGCGATCATCGACCAGGACGACCGTGCCTTCCGTCGGCTCCGCACGGGGTTCACGGGCCGCAAGGTCACTGGCGTCGGCTTTGACCGGGAGACGCTCAAGCAGGCCGGCGTCGCGGACGCCTATGCCTTCGCGGCGGTCTCCAGCGGCGACAACTCCAACATCCTGGCCACCCGGGTGGCACGGGAAACCTTCCACGTCCCGCATGTCGTGGCCAGGATCTACGATCCGGGCCGCGCCGAGATCTACCAGCGCCTCGGCATCCCCACGGTCGCCGCCGTTCGCTGGAGCGCGGACCAGGTCCTGCGCAGGATCCTGCCGGAACAGCACCTGGCCGGCGATTTCCGGGATCCTTCGGGCCGGCTGTTACTGGCAGAGGTCGATCTGAATCCCGAGTGGATCGGACACCCGCTGGCCTCGATCGAAAAAGCCGCCGGCATTCGGGTGGCCTACCTGACCCGGTTCGGTGAAGGCATCCTGCCCGGCGCCGGGACCTCGTACCAGGACGGTGACACCGTCCACGCCATGCTGGCCGTGGACCGCAGCAGCGAGGTCGCCCACATTCTTGCCAAGTCCCCCGCCAAGGAGTCTTAAGTGAAAGTCGTCATCGTCGGGGCGGGCAGCGTCGGATCCTCCATCGCCCGTGAACTGCTGGCCCATAAACACGAAATCCTGCTGATCGACCTCAAGCCCGAGGTGATCGGGCGCAGCGGCCTGCGCGGCGCCCGCTGGCTCGTCGGCGACGCCTGCGAACTAAGCACGCTCAAGGACGCGAAGCTGGAAGACGCCGACGTCGTGGTCTCCGCCACCGGGGATGACAAGGTCAACCTCGTCGTCTCGCTCCTGGCGAAGACCGAGTTCGGCGTCGGCCGGACTGTAGGCCGGGTGAACAATCCCAAGAACGACTGGATGTTCGATGATTCCTGGGGTGTCGACGTCGCGGTCAACACCCCTCAGCTCATGACGGCGCTCGTCGAGGAAGCCGTCGAGATCGGCGACCTCGTCCGGCTGCTGACCCTGCAGACCGGCGTGTCATCGCTGGTCGAGTTCACGGTCCCGCACGATTCGCACTCTATCGGCCTGACGGTCGGCGACATCGCCTGGCCCGAGGACTCGACACTGGTCGCGATCCTGCGGGACCAGGCACCGATCACGCCGAGCCGGGATGACGTGATCGACGGCGGCGACGAATTGTTCTTCGTCACCACGATCGCGGCCGAGGATGAACTCCGCGCCCTGCTCTCCCCCGAGTCGGAGGGTGAGGATCAAGACGGTGACCTGCAGCATCCGGTGACCTCGGACCGGCACGGCCACAACACCGCGCCGGCCGAGAACGACGGCTTCGACGGCTAGCGCGGATCTCCCGCTGCGGCGGGGGCCGGGGCGGGCCGGCTCAGCAGCCACGCGATCCAGATGCCAAGGATGTACAGCGGGGCGCCCATCAGGAGCCGCGTTGTCGCGAGGCCGGCCAGGCCGGCCTCGCCCATGAAGTACAGCGGCACCTGCACGAGCAGCCGAAGGGCCAGCACCGAGATAATGATCCACGTCGCGAGCCGGTAGGCCTTCACCCGGGCCGGGTGCTTGCGCCATTCCAGGCCCTCGTTCCGGATAAACCCGAAGAGCAGGCCGGCGAAGGGCCAGCGGACGGCTATGGAAAGGGACATCGCCAGGATGTACGCGATGTTGGTGAAGAACCCCAGGACGTAGAAGTCTTCTGCCCTGCCGGTGGAGTTGGCAAGCCAGGCGGACAGCCCGACGCCGACGATCCCCGCGAAGGCCTGGGTCAGCGGCTTCCGCTGCACCAGCCGGGCGACGGTGAAGGCGGCGGCGACCGCCAGGGACGAGATGAGGGCAAGGGGAAGTTCGCGGGTGAAGGTGAAGGCGACCAGGAAGACCAGTCCCGGCAGGATGCTTTCAGCAATGCCCTGGATTCCACCGGCGCTCTTGAGCACATCGATATTCCCGTTGCTCGAACGGTGCAGTCCTGCCTTGGCCGCGTACCCCTCAGCCAGCTGCGCGACAGTGGGCTGGACGGCGGCGCTTTCTGCCGGGGTGCTTTCTGCCGGGGTGCCCCATTCGGCAGTGCCCCGTTCGGCAGTGCCCTGCTCGGCGCCGGACTCGGGTTTCTCGGGCAAGGTCATTGCTCCTCCTGGCGGGAGAGTATTTCGTAGCGGGGGTTGAACATGGTGGGCAGGCCGTCACGCACGGTGACCATGCCCTCGAGCCGGAGTTCCGAGCCGGCGTCCACCCCGGGGATCCGGCGGCGGCCCAGCCAGATGACGCGCAGCCTGTCCTTCGCCACGCCCGGCCGCTCCCGCCGCGACCCTGCCGGAGTGGCGGG
>NZ_MQTQ01000074.1:45243-50078 GCF_020532805.1 Arthrobacter sp. SO5
GGAGGAGGGTTGTGGTCCACGACGATGGCGGTAAAGGCTGCCACCTGGCTGGCCGGGGCGTAGGTGACTGCCTCGATGAAGCCGTGGCACAGGACGCGGCCGCGGTCCGGCAACCCCCTCACTGAGACCGAGGTGGTCGGATTTTTGCGCGGGGCATCAACCAATCTGGGTAATCTCCGGTCCGCGTTCGGGCTGCTCAAGGTCCGGGGCGGCCGACTGCGGCGCAGGCGTGACGTTGTCCTTCGGCAGGCGGAGCTGCAGCAGGTCACGGGGCGGCATGGGGTTCTCGCCCCGGACCACCACAATCTGCCGGAACAGCCCTTCAAGACCTGCGGCGGCGTCGCGGTCAACCGCGGCCTCGCCGCCCAGTACACCGCGGAGGAACCAGCGGGGGCCGTCGACCCCGATGAAGCGTGCTACCCGGTAGCCGTGGCTTCCGTCCGAGCCTCCGGCCGGCAGCTTGGCCAAAAGTTCCGTGCCGAAGCCGCCCTGGATCTCCTCGATCTGGCCGCCCTGGCTCCCGACCGACTGGCCGATCTGTTCGCGGATCTCATCCCAGAGGCCTTCTGAGCGGGGGGCGGCAAACGCCTGCAGCTGGAGGCTGGAGCCGTTCAGGTCCAGGGTGACGGCGACGACGCGCTGCGTGGCCTCCTCGACCTCAAGCCGCAGCTGCAGACCCTCGGAGGGCGCGATCAGAAGGGCGCCAAGATCCACATAGCCGTCCTGGTCCTCGATTTCCGAGACATCGAAGGGACCCGCGGGGCCGCGGACGGAACTCACGGCCGTTCCGGCGGAACCATCCACGGAAGCACCGGCTACGGTGTCCGGGATCTCTCCGGGCTCCGTCAGCTGTTCCTGCTTGGCTTTCCTGCCACGCCCAAAAACCATGGGGTTGTCTCCTTAGTTGTCATCCTGTGCCGCCGCGGCACAGCCGGCGGCACGTGTCCGCGTGGCGTCTGCCGTTCCGTGGATCAGCCGCCGCTTAAAACTCAAATCGCTGCCCGGCAGCAGGCCGGATCAATTCCCTGCCAGCCGCCGGGAAAGCCGGCCCTGCCCCGGGCCTGAGGCGTCCTAGGCCTGCGCGGCGCCGAAGCCGCCTGTGGAGCCAAAGCCCCCTGCGCCGCGGACTGAGCCGTCCAACTCCTCGACCGGGACAAACCGGGCGTACTCCACGCGCTGGATAACCATTTGTGCAATTCTATCGCCGCGCTTGAGTTCGATCGCTTCATGCAGGTCGGTATTCAGCAGAGTCACGGCAATTTCCCCCCGGTAGCCCGCATCAACGGTGCCGGGGGCATTCACCACCGTCAGCCCGTGCTTGGTGGCGAGGCCGGACCGCGGGTGGATCAGGGCGACGAACCCGTCCGGGAGGGCAATCGACACGCCCGTCGGCACCAGCCCCCGCTCCCCCGGTGCCAGGACGACGTCTTCGCGGGCGCGCAGGTCCGCCCCGGCATCGCCGGGGTGCGCGTACGACGGCGGTTCCAGCCCGTCGTCGAGCATCTTCAGCTGCACCGTCAGGGTGGGCGCCCCGTGGTTGCCTGCGCCGGTTTCGGCCTCCTGGCCCGGAAGGGTGGTCACGGCGGTGTTTTCTTCAGTCACAGTTCCACACTCTAACGCCCGCACGGAAGATCGGCCTAGCCGCGCCGGGGCCTGCGGGCAGTGCCCGGCAGCCAAGATGAAATAGGCCGGGAAAAGTGGAAAGCTGGGCACATGTCCGAATCCAGCGCAGCTGTGCCTGCCCACAACAGTTCCCCGAGCGACGCCGCCGTCCTTTACCACGAGAAGCTCTGGCCGAACGTCTGGATCTGGCTGGTGGCGGCAGGCCTGTCCGGTGCCGGGATCCTGGTCTTCGCCCCGATCAGCATTGGGGCCGGGTTCACCGCCGCCATCGTGCTCTTCCTGATCATCTCCGTGCTGCTGGTTCTTTCGACGCCGTCCATCACCGTCACCGCCTCGACGCTGAGCGTCGGGCGGGCCACTATTGACCGCCGGTTCGTCGGCACGGTGACGGCGTTCCGCCGGAAGGAAGCGACGGCGGAGCGCGGCACCCGGCTCAACGGCCTGGCCTTCATGTGCATCCGGGGCTGGATCGACCCGGTGGTCCGGATCGAAATCACCGACCCTTCGGACCGGACTCCCTACTGGCTTTCGTCCAGCCGGCACCCGGACCAGCTGGCCGCGGCACTGCGGCCCTAGCCCCGTTTCACCGGCCCGCCGGCCCTAGCCCTCGCAGTCCCTGCAGTACTTGCGGCCGTCCTTTTCGCGGGCGATCTGCGAACGGTGGCGGACCAGGAAGCAGGAGGCACACGTGAACTCGTCCGCCTGGGCCGGCAACACCCGGACCAGCAGTTCCTCCCCGGACAAATCGGCCCCGGGGAGTTCGTAGCCTTCGGCAAGGTCGGATTCATCTTCATCGACCACGGCCGTCGGCTTGTCCGAACGCCGTGATTTCAGGGCCTCGATGGAGTCCTCGCTGAGGTCCTCTTCGGTCTTGCGCGGCGCATCGTAGTCTGTCGCCATTGGTTGTTGCTCACACTCCGCATTCGTTCGGTTGGGCCCCGTGCCCGGTGTGGCCAGCGGGGCTTGCAGCCCGCTACCCACCGGGTCCGGTTCACCGGTGTCAACGCCGGACCCCCGGGTTTTGTGCCCGATCCCGGGTCATTGTCCCCTACGCCGGTAGTGAAAGCCAGAGTCCCGCGGTCCGTGACGGCCCCGGCCGGCGGGGCGGGACCCGGCGGCCGGGTGGCGGCGGCCGAAAAATGGCGGGATTTGGCGGAAAATGACGGCGCGCCCTCCGTCCTCACGGGAATTAGCGCCCAGGGGTGGCAGAGTTTCGATTGTTAGTAATGCCAGGGTGGAGGATTGTAATGCAGGATCTACGGCTTGTAGGCGTCCACGACGACGGGGAGCATCTCCTGTTGAGCGGTGCCGGCGGCGAGATGTTCCAGCTGCCAGTCGATGAGGCACTTCGGGTGGCCGCCAACCGGACGTCGGCGAAGGCCGCTTCCAGCGCGCGTGCCACGCCCATTGCCATGTCTCCGCGCGATATCCAGGCGCGGATCCGCGCCGGAGCGACGGCGGGGGAAGTGGCGGAACTCTCCGGCATTCCCCTCGCCAAGGTCGAACGCTATGAGGGCCCGGTACTGGCCGAGCGCGAGCATGTCGCCCAGCAGGCCCGCAAGGTGGAGGTCGCCTCCCCCGCCCCCGGCCACGACGTGTACCGCTCGGTGTTCGGGGACAACCCGGCGTCCCTGGCCGAGATGGTGGCACACCGGCTGACTGCGCACGGCATCGAGGCTTCCAGCGTGGAGTGGGACTCCTGGCGGCGCCCGGACGGAAACTGGAATGTGGTGGCCCGCTTCGAGGCGAAGCCCGACGGACCGTCCGGCATTGGCGAAGAGCCGCCGGCCATGTGGACGTTCAGCCCCTCCCGGAAGTCGTTGCAGAACGCCAACCGCTGGGCCCAGCAGCTGAGCGAACTCGAACCCCTGGACGGCCCTGTCCCGGCACGCCGGCTCTCGGCGGTCTCGGACCGGCCCTTCGATTTTGAAACGGATGCCCAGGCTGCCGCCCGGACGGCGACGTCCCAGCTCCAGGTTATTCAGCAGCTCCAGCAGCAGCAGGACCAGGAGTCCGACGGGCTGCTGGACATGCTCCGCTCCCGGCGCGGCCAGCGCCTCGGCGTCGACGAAGACGCCGACGATGCCCTTGCCCTGCTGATGACCAATGGTGTGCCCGCCGCCCACCCGCGGCCCGCCGAAGTGCTGGCCGAACCGGCCGGCGAGCCCGCCGAGGCCCTTCCTGCCGGCCAGGACGGTGAGCCGGCCGGAACGCCCGCCGGGGACCCGGGCGCCCGGCCGGAATCCGGTCCCGGGGAGCGGCGCCGAGACGGCCGTCCCTCCCTCATGTCCCGGCTCGCGTTGGCTCGCCATGAGGAGGGGGAGGACGACGCGCTGAAACTGCACGACGGCGTCAGCACCGAAACCCGCGAGATCACCATTGTTGCGTCCCAGCTGAGGCCGGCCGGACAGCAGGGACCGACATCCAGTCCCGGGCTGGACGAGCTCCTCGGCGGCGGGACGTCCCGGCGCCAGCACCGTGACACGCCTGCTGCCCGCACCGACCGCGAAGCGGAGCAGCCCGAGCGGCAGCCGGCCAAGCCCAAGCGCTCCAGCGTTCCGAGCTGGGATGAAATCGTCTTCGGAGCCCGCGGGGACTAGCCGGGGCGGCCCTCAGCCCCGTGGGGCCTTTTTTCCGTCGGCCTGGAAACACAGCAGCGGGACTTCGCGTTCGGCCTTCGTCAGGGAACCGTGCTGGCCCACCACCCCCAGGGCGGTAGGGCGCACACGCCGGGTGTCGTAGAGGGCCAGCGCGTCGCGGGCGGCAATCATGACATCGCCGATGCGCGGGGCGACGTCGGCCCGTACCGCACCGAAGAGGCCGGCCGTGATCGCCTCTTCCCTGGTGAAGGCCCAGATCCGGTCGCCGAAACGGGACCGCCACGCGTCGACCAGCCGAGCGCGGCCGGCGTCGCCGAGCCCCTCGTCGAGGTAGAGGTGGACCATTCGCGGCTCCCCTGCCGTGTGCCGCACCCCTGCTACGAGCGCCGGATCCGCCGAGTAGTCGATCCGCTGGGATTCGGGCACATCCAGCATGCCGTGGTCCGCCGTGAGCAGCACCGTGGTGCCCGCCGGCAAGGTGGCGCTGAGCCGTTTCACTGTGGCGTCGAGTTCCTCGAGCTGGTCCTCCCACTGCGGTGACTGGCAGCCGTGGCGGTGACCGGCCTTATCCAGTTCGTTGACGTAGAAGTACATCAGGGAAGCACGTGAACC
>NZ_MQTQ01000074.1:50089-80906 GCF_020532805.1 Arthrobacter sp. SO5
CAGCGGCCGTCCGGGCGTGGGATGTGGTCCCGGTGACGAAGCGGCCACCCCGGAGCGCGGCCCGGGTCATGGCCGAGTTGCTGAACTGGGGCAGGCTGACGGTGCAGACGTCCACGTGCGCGGCGGCGCGCTCGAACACTGTGGGGAACGGCTGCCAGCGCTGCGGATCCACGCCGGCGTCCCAGCCGCCGAGCATGTTGACCACCCGGTCCTGGTCCGGGTCGAGGACGTCGTAGCCCACCATGCCGTGCTGCCCGGCGGGGAGTCCGGTGCCGAAGCTGGCCAGTGAAGCCGCCGTCGTGGAGGGAAACGCCGAGTCAAGGAACACCGGCACCTGGCCCTGGCCGGCCTGCATCGCTGAGCGCAGGAACGGGGTGTGGGCCGACTTCTGCTTCAGCAGGTTCCGGCCCAGCCCATCGGCGAGCACAATGCAGACCCGCTTGCTGGCAGGGAGGTTCAGCCGGTTCTCGAAGCCGGGGATGCCCAGACTGGCCGCGGCGCTGGTAAGCACCTCTGCGATGGAACGGCTGCCGAATGCCGGGGCGATGGGCAGCGGCTGGGTCAGGGCGTCAGCGGCGGAGAGCTGCTCGGGCATGCGGGCCGGCGCCATCTCAGCGCTGGTGGCCGCGGCTGAGGCGGTTTCCGAAGACACCCATCCTGGCGCGGGGCGGCAGGCCGGGGCCGGTATGCGGGACGGGGGCCGAGGATCCGGTGTTCACTGCCCGGAGGGCGCGGGCGAAGAGCTTGGCGTCCTGGACGGCCTGCAGCCCGTCGGCCTCGGCGCTGATCCTGATCACAATGTCCTCCTGGGCGATCGTGCCGCTGTAGCCGTGGTCCGCCTCGCACTGCGGATCGCCGCAGCTGGCCGGGCCCATGTCCAGGCGCTGCCCGCCGGACCAGGCGATGGACAGGGTCAGTTCGCGGACCGGATCCGAGGGTTTGTAGTCCTGGGGCTGGGCGTAGACGTAGCTGAGCACCACGGAACGGATCTGCGTCACGGGCACGGACTCGGTCGACACCTGCGCGACGGTCTGTTCGCCGGCCTCATCGAGCTGCTGGTCGTCCACGTGGGTAATGACGAGCATGTCCTCGGTCAGCACCATCACGGTGATGTGCCGGCGGACCTCGGCGCGGTCAAAGTGCGTTTCGAGATGGACGAGGTGGGCCACGCAGTCACGGCCGTCCAGGGCATCGGCGACGACGTCGGTGACCAGCCTGGGGTAGAAACCTGCCTGCTCGAGGGCCCCTTCCAGACTTTGACCCTGCGCACTGTGGTCATGCAGGCCGTGATGGTGCGTGCCCGGGCGTCCGGGGACTGCCAGGGGCTCGGGTGTCGGAGTCGGAAAGCTCATGGATCCCATTTTCACAGATCGGCCGGGGACTTGCTAACTGCGCCGTTCTCCGCTAGCTCCGCATGGCGCGCCGGGCGCTGTCGGTGCGCTGGGCCGCGTTGGCGATCCGGACGTCCGCGGCGAGGATTGACGCGCCGTCGGGTCCTGCCAGGACCGGGTTGAAGTCCACCAAAGCGATCTCGGGGTGGTTGTCCTTGAGCCTGGCCAGCCGGGCGGCGAGATCCTCCAGCGCGGCGGCGTCAACGGCCGGCAGTCCCTGGTAGCCGAAGAGCTTGCGTGAGGCGCGGGGCGACCGGATGAAATCGTGGACATCGGAGCCGGACAGCGGCGGAACCCGGTGGGCCCAGTCCTCCAGCAGGTTAACGGCGTCCCCGGCCAGGCCGAAGGAAACCACCGGCCCCAGCAGCGGGTCCTCGATGGCGCGGAAAGTGCAGGCCTGCCCCACTGGCACCATGGTCTGCACTTCCAGCGAGGGCGAGCCGTAGCGTTCCAGCGACTTCCGCATTTCCAGCACGTTCCGCCGCAGCGACTCGGCGTCCTGGATGTCCAGGCGCACCCCGCCAAGGTCCAGGCGGTGCCGCAGCGCGGGATCGGTCGTCTTCAGGGCAACGGGCCAGCCGAGCCGGTCGGCCGCCGCCACGGCTTCCGCCTCGGTCTCGAAGCCTTCCGAGGGCACCACCCGGATGCCGTAGCGGGCCAGGAGCCGCGAGGCCGCCGCCTGGTCCAGCCGGACCAGTTGCTCGCCGCTGACCTCGTGCAGCAGCGCGTCGAGATCGGCGTGCGCGCCGTCCGCGTCGCAGCCCTCGGGTTCCACGAAGAGCCCGTGGTCCCGGTCCAGCCACTGGGCGTAGCGGACGACCGCGCCGAGCGCAGCCACGGCGGCGCCCGGGTTCGAATAACAGGGGACCACCGTTGAGACCGCTGCGTCGCCCACCATACCTTCCACGTAGATGGACGGATCCAGGAGTCCACTGAACGCAGCCACCACCGGTTTGCCGGCGGCCGCCGAGCACTCGGCGAGAACTCCGGCGATCTTTTCCACCGTGAGGCCGTGCGCCGGCAGCAACGCCACCACGACGGCGTGCACGGTGTCCGCCGTGAGGAGTTCCTGCAGGCTGCGCCGGAGGGCAGGCAGCGCCACGGACATCCCGGCGTCGAGGTCCACGTCCGTGACAATCCGTTCCACCCCGAGTCCCTGCGCCGCCGCGCTGTCCGCGACGACCTTGCCGAGCGCCCGGGAGTTGCTGAAGACGGCGATTCCAGGCCCCTTGGGCAGGGGCTGGCTGGAGACGATCTGGGCGACGTCCATCAGCTGTTCGATGGTTTCGACGCGGATCACGCCGGCCTGGCGCATCATCGCATCGAGGGCCTCGGGCGGGGCCTGGGTGGTGCGGACGGCGTGGCCCGGAGGCAGGCCCAGCCCCATCGCGTCGGACTTCGCCACGATGACGGGTTTCGTCCGGGCCAGCCGCCGGGCCAGCCGGGAAAATTTGCGCGGATTACCGATCGATTCCAGGTAGAGCCCGACGGCGGTCGTGTCGGCGTCGTCCTCCCAGAACTGCATCATGTCGTTGCCGGAGACGTCGGCGCGGTTGCCGGCCGAGAGGAAAGTGGAGATGCCGACGCGGCGCCTGCTGGAGGCGGCGTAGAGGGAGACGCCGATCGCCGCCGACTGGCTGAACAGTCCCAGGCCGCCGCGCCGGGCCAGCGAGGGCGCCATCGAGGCGTTGAGTGACACGGCCGGGTTGGTGTTCAGGATGCCCAGCGACGCGGGCCCGATCACGCGCATGCCGTTGGCGCGGGCCTGCCGGACAAGTTCGCGCTGCCGGGCGAGGCCGCGGTCGCCGTCGTCCGCGTACCCGGAGGTGGCCACCACAATCCCCTTAACCCCGGCGGCGGCGCATTCCTCCACGACTTTGGGGACCTCAGCGTACGGGACGGCGATGATGGCGAGCTTGACGGGGCCGGGGACTTCGGCGAGCCGGGCGAAGGACAGCATGCCGGCGAGCTCGAAGGCTTCCGGGTTGATCGCATAGACCGGACCGGTGAACCCGCCCTCGATGATGTGCTCCAGCAGCTGGTAGCCCACGGTGCCCCATTTGCGGCTGGCGCCGATCACGGCCACGGAGGACGGGGCGAGCAGTTCCTGGATGCTGCGCGCCTCGGCGCGGTGCTCGCGGGACTCCATCACGGCACGGGACTTGTCCGTGGGGTCGATGTTGAACTCCAGGCTGACCACGCCGTCGTCGAAGTGGCGTTTGACGTCGTAGCCGGCGTCCGAGAACACCATGAGCATCTTGCGGTTCTCCGGGAGGACCTCGGCACTGAATTTCCGGATCCCGTTCTCGCGGGCGGCGGCGGCGAGGTGTTCGAGCAGGATGGACCCGATGCCGCGGCCCTGGTGCGCATCGGCGATGTTGAACGCGACTTCGGCTTCCGTGGGATCCTCGAGCCGGTCGTAGCGGCCGATGCCCATGATCTCCCCGCCGATCGTGATGACGAGGGCCACGCGGTCCTTGTAGTCCACCTCGGTGAAGCGCTTGAGTTCCTTCGCGGAGAGCCTGGACTTGAACGCGAAGAACCTCATGTAGATGGACTTCTGCGATTGGCCCACGTGAAAGGCCTGCACCGCGTCCGCATCGGCGGGGTGGATCGGGCGCAGATGCCCCGTCCCGCCGTCGCGCAGGACAACATCGGCTTCCCAATATTCCGGATATACGCCGTCCGCCGGCTGATCCACCATAGGCTTAGCCTAGTCACTAACTTACGCAGCACCCGCTCAGCACCCTCAGAAGGACCCACCAGCCTCATGGCACGCCGCCAAACCACGCCCCCGGCAGGGGAAGCCAACCCGGATTCCGCGGGGAATTTCGTAGAGAACATCGTCGACATCGACGTCACATCAGAGATGGAAGGTTCGTTCCTCGAATACGCCTATTCGGTGATCTATTCGAGGGCCCTTCCGGACGCGCGCGACGGCCTGAAGCCGGTCCAGCGGCGCATTCTGTACATGATGAGCGAGATGGGCCTGCGTCCGGACCGCGGCCACGTCAAGAGCGCCCGTGTGGTGGGCGAGGTCATGGGCAAGCTGCACCCGCACGGTGACACGGCGATCTACGACGCCATGGTGCGCATGGCGCAGGACTTCTCGCTGCGGCTGCCGCTCATCGACGGGCACGGCAACTTCGGCTCGCTCGACGACGGCCCGGCGGCTCCCCGGTACACCGAGGCCCGCCTCGCCGCGGCGGCCCTGACGCTGACGGACCACCTCGACGAGGACGTCGTCGACTTCGTCCCCAACTACGACAACCAGCTCACCCAGCCGGACGTTCTGCCGGCCGCGTTCCCGAACCTGCTGGTCAACGGCGCCACCGGCATCGCCGTCGGCATGGCCACGAACATGGCCCCGCACAACCTCGTCGAGGTCATCGCCGCTGCCCGGCACCTGATCGAGAACCCGGACGCCACCCTCGAGGACATCATGAAGTTCGTCCCGGGCCCGGACCTGCCCACCGGCGGCCGGATCGTGGGGCTGGACGGCATCCGCGATGCCTACGCGACCGGGCGCGGCTCGTTCAAGACCCGCGCCAAGGTCGAGATCGAGCAGCTCTCGGCCCGCCGCACCGGCCTGGTGGTCACGGAACTGCCCTACATGGTGGGCCCGGAGAAGGTGATCGAGAAGATCAAGGACGCCGTCAACGGCAAGAAGCTGGCCGGCATCAGCGACATCGTGGACCTCACGGACCGCAAGCACGGGCTGCGGCTCGTGATCGAACTGAAGAACGGCTTCAACCCGAACGCCGTCCTCCAGCAGCTCTACCGCTACTCGCCGATGGAGGATTCGTTCGGCATCAACAACGTCACGCTGGTTGACGGCCAGCCGCAGACCCTCGGGCTGCTGCAGCTTCTGACCGTCTATGTGGAGCACCGCATCACGGTGGTCCGGCGCCGCACCGCCTACCGCCTCGGGAAGAAGAAGGACCGCCTGCACCTGGTCGAGGGCCTCCTGATCGCCATCGTGGACATCGATGAGGTCATCCAGATCATCCGCTCCTCGGACGAGGTGGCCGCGGCCCGGACCCGGCTGATGTCGATCTACGACCTCTCCGAGACCCAGGCCAACTACATCCTGGAGCTCCGGCTCCGGCAACTGACCAAGTATTCCCGGATCGAACTCGAAAAAGAGCAGGACGAGCTGCGCCGCGAAATCGCCGAGCTCGAGGCTATCCTCGGCTCCAGCGAACGGCTCCGCGCCCTGGTGTCCGACGAGCTCGGCGACGTCGCCGAGAAGTACGGGACCCCGCGGCGGACCGTGCTGCTCGAGTCCGAGGCCGTCTCCCCCACCGTCGCCGCTGCCCTCGCGGCCGCGCCCGGAGCCAGGGGCAAGGCCGCCCCGCTGGCCCTTGAAATTGCCGACGACCCCTGCTGGGCGATCCTGACGGCGTCGGGCCAGATCGCCCGCACCACGCACCGTGACAGCCTCGCCGAGTCCGGCCCGCGGACCCGGCATGATGTGTTCACCTCCGTGGTGAAGACCTCCGCGCGCGGCGAGATTGCCGCCGTCACCTCCCAGGGCCGCATGCTGCGGCTCCAGGTGATGGACATGCCCGTGCTGCCGCCCACCTCCGGCACCCCCAATATGGCCGGCGGGGTACCGGCCAAGGACTTCATCACGCTGCTCAAAAACGAATCGCTGGTGGCGTTCGCGCCGCTCGACGAAGTGCTGGCGATCGGCACAGCCCAGGGGGTGGTCAAGCGCGTCCAGCCGGACTACCCGCTGAACCGCGAGGACTGGGAAGTCATTGCGCTCAAGGACCGGGACACCGTGATCGGTGTCGCTCCCGCAGGGCCCGACGACGTCGACCTCGTCTTCGTCACCCAGCAGGCGCAGCTCCTGCGCTTCGGCGCCTCGGCAGTCCGCCCGCAGGGCCGCACCGCCGGCGGCATGGCGGGAATCAAACTGGCCGCCGGGGACACGGTGCTGTTCTTCGGCGCCGCCAGCGCAGCCGACGCCGGCGCCGTCGTCGTGACCATTGCCGGCACCGACGGGGCCCTCCCGGGCACCGCACCCGGCGCCGCGAAGGTCACGGCGCTGTCCGAGTATCCCGCGAAGGGCCGCGCCACGGCCGGGGTCCGGGCGCACCGCTTCCTGAAAGGCGAGGACACGCTCCTGCTCGCGTGGGCCGGGCACGGTCCGGCAAAGGCGTCCTCCCTGGCCGGGGTGGCGCGTTCCCTGCCCGGGGAACACGGCCGCCGCGACGGATCCGGTATCCCGCTCTCGCAGGCCATCGACACGATCGGTCCGAGTATGGCCTGGGCCGAGGAAACCGCGGCGGAGGCCTAGTCTTCCGGCCGGGACAGCGTCGGGGCCCCCGTCAGGGCCCGCGTCAGGGCCTGCAGGCAAGGTTCCAGGTCGCAAGGGGGCAAGTCCACCGGGGGTCGGGTCACAGGGGGCCGGGTCCACCCATTCGCCATGAACGGCCGCCAGGGGGCACGCCCTTTCGGCTACCTGTGGCAAATGGTCAACGCCTGCTCACCCGGAACGCCCGGGACCACACAGAACCCCGGGCCGCCGCAGGGTTGCGGCCGCCCGGGATCAGCCCGTGGCGTTTACCTCCCGGAGTTCACGTTGAGGATGTTGCCCTCGCTGTCCAGGAACCACGCTGCGGAGCCCCCATCCGGCAGGACGGCCATGCCGTCCTCGGTCTTCAGGCCCGGGAAGTCGTACTCCTCGAAGACAACCCCCGCGGCGCGGAGCTCGGAAACAGTGGCCGGCAGGTCAGTGACCGTCCAGCCCATCTGCGTATTCTTGGCCGTTCCGGCGTTGGACGTCTGGTAGAGCATGAATCTGCTGCCGGAGCCGCAGGTGTACTCCAGGTTGTCCTCGGCGCCCGGATTGTCCGGTTCGAGTCCGAGCTTGTCGCGGTAGAAATCGCGTGCGCGAGCGAGATCCGCGGCCGGCAACACGGCGACAACCGGCTGGTCTTTGAGCATGGTTATGTCCCTTTCCAGGCCCTTCCCCCGGAACGAATTCTACTCCTTCCCCTAGACTGTTCGCATGCCTATCGTGCCCGATCACAAGGACTGGACCTGGGTCCTGCAGCGGCCCTGCCCGGAGTGCGGTTTCGACGCCACGGCCGCCACCCCGGCCACTGCCCCGGGGATCGTGGCCAGCATGCTCCCGCGCTGGCGGGCGGCGCTGCGGCGTCCGGACGTGGCGGACCGCCCGGATGCGAACACGTGGTCGGTCCTGGAGTACGCCGGCCACGTCCGCGATGTCTTCGCCTTGTTCGACCACCGGCTGGACCTCATGGTCACCGAGGACGACGCCCGCTTCGAGGACTGGGACCAGGACCTGACAGCCATCGAGAAGGACTACGCCAACGCGGATCCCGCCGTCGTCAGCGCCGAACTCACTGCCGAGGGCACGCAGATCGCCGCATCCTTCGCGCGGGTCCCGGAGGATGAGTGGGGCAGCAAGGGCACCCGCAGCAACGGTTCGGAGTTCACGGTGCTGACGTTCGCGCAGTACTTCCTGCACGACGTCGTCCATCACCTCCACGATGTGGACGGCTAGCGCGTGGACGGCTAACGCGTGGATGGCTAGCGCGCACTAAAGATCCTTGTCCCAGGCCATGCTGCGGTTGACCACGCGGTAGCCCATCTTGGTGTACAGCGCCAGCGCTCCCGTGGGGTTTTCCGAGTCCACGTCCAGCGAGGCTGTGTCCAGGCCGGCTGCGGCGAAGCGCTGCATGGCATCGGCCAGCAGGGCCTGCGCGATCCCCCGGCCGCGGAACTCCCGCCGGACCCCCAGCAGGTCGGTGTAGCCCTCGCTGAACCCGCGTGACGCGGCGCTCCCGGCGTCGTGGCTGGCGATCTGGTAGCCCGCCACCCGCCCGCTCGCCTTCTCCACGGCGACGGCGCTCAGGTCCGGCCGGGCCAGCGGATCGTTCACCACGAAGCCCCAGCCCTCTTCGTCACGCGGTTCGCTGCCCCAGTGGTCCCGGAACGCCTCGTTGTGCGCCAGCCGCACGGGCTCGTGCAGTTCCGGCCCGAAGTCCACCAGTTCAAGCCCCTCCGCCAGCTTAACCTCGGGGAATCCCGCGTCCAGCGGACGGTGCATCTCGTTGAAGTAGCGGACAATCCGGTAGCCGGAGCCCGCGAAGAGCGCGGCGTGATGCGTGTGCTGCTGTTCCATGTAGAGCCGCAGCCTGGGGCGGGAAGGGGACACCCCGTCCTCGGCAAAGCGTTGCCGGGTCCGGGTCTCCAGCCAGCCGAGCAGGCCGGTTCCGATCCCGGTCCCCTGCCATTCGGGATCGACGTAGCCGGCGCCGATCGCCTTGTCCCCGTCCCGGTTCTTGGTGATCCGGGCGTAGGCGCGGGCAACGCCCTGGTCATCGAAGCCCAGGACGCTGTTCCCGGCGGCCGGGTTCTTCCTGGACTCAAGGATCTGTTCCAGGTCAGGGCGGCGCTCGAACCAGACAGGCTGTTCGACGGCGGCGGTCCGGGCAATCAGTGCGGCCCAGGCCTCAAGCCCGTCCGTCCCGGCCGGCCGCCAGTGCAGGCGGGGATCGAGGCTGGCGAGGGAGTCCGCGTCGGGAGGTCCGTGCATGGCAACAGGCTAACGTCCGGCCTACCGACGCGCCAGCAGCGGCGGTGAATCCTGGGCCGGAACGGTCTGCCGGACCGCCGACAGGTCAAGGTCCAGACGGCTGTCTTCCGCCCCGACGTCCGCCGGGTTGTGCGTCACGAGGACCACGGTCCGGTCCCTGAGACCGTGCCGCAGCTCGGCCAGCATGGCACGGCCGGACGCCGCGTCCAGGTGCGCCGTCGGTTCGTCGAGCAGGATCACCTCCGCCCCGGTGAGCAGGGTGCGGGCGACGGCCAGCCGTTGCCGCTCGCCGCCGCTGAGGAAGGCCCCGCCGGGTCCGATCCGGGTGTCGAGGCCGCCTCCCGGGGCGTCCGCCAGCCGCGCCATCAGCGGCGCAAGGCCCACCGCGGCGAGGGCGTCCCGCAGCTGGCGCTCCAGCCGCTGCGCCCGTTCCCCGCCTTCCTGGCCCGGCGGCAGCCCCAGCATCAGGTTGCCACGGATCGTGGAGTCGAAAAGGTGAGCCTCCTGCGGGCACCAGGCAACCCGCCCGCTGAGGAAGACCTGTCCGCGCCTGGCCGGCAGGAAGCCGAGCACCACGGCCAGCAGGGTGGACTTGCCGGAACCCGAGGCGCCGGTCACGGCGAGCCAGCGCCCGGGTTCTGCCACTGCGGTGAGGCCGTCAAAGACGGGCCCGCCGCCGGGCCAGGCGGCGGACAGCTCCCGCAACTCGATACCGGGGGCGCCGCCGGGACGCGCCGGCACCGGCACGAGCCCGCCGGTCTCCTCCGCCGTCGGGTCCGGATCGTACCCGGCCAGGACGCCGGCCCCGCCGACCCTTTGAAGCACGGCACGGAGCGCCGGGTACTGGCGGACCGCCGTCGTGATGGCCGCGTACGGTTCCACCAGCGCGAGTTGCAGCAGCACGGCGACGGCCACCGTCGCCGGTTCCGCCGCCCCGCTGAGGGCTAGCGGCGCGGCCAGCACAGCGCTGGCCAGCGCGGCGCCCCCGCACGCCAGCACCGTCAGCCCCTGGCCCAGACCCTCGGCCCAGGCGGAGCGTTGGGAGGCGGCGGTCGCGGCCCGGTCCGCCCGGCCGATCGCGGCGAGCACCGGGCCCCCGACGCCGTTGGCGTGGAGTTCGGCACGGGCCTCGAGCGCAGCCGCCACGTGGCGCAGCACGCCGGAGCGGAGCAGCTGTTCTGTGCCGGCGGACATCCGGTCCGCGGCCAGCGCGAGGGCGGGGGCAGCCACGAGACTCAGCAGTGCCGCGGCAATCACGGCCGGGAGGACGGCCGGCAGCAGCAGGCCGATCCCCGTGACGGCGGCGGCTGCGACCGCCACGGCAGTTAGCGGCGGCAGGACCACCCGGGGCAGCAGCTCCCGGACAGTGTCGACGTCGTCCACGACGGTGCCCAGGACGTTGCCGCCCTGCAGCAGCCGGCGCAGGGACAGCGCGCGCCGGCTCAGTGACTCCCAGAGCCGGCCGCGGAGCCTGGTCAGGGCAGCGAACACGGCGTCGTGCAGCAGGAGCCGCTCGGCGTAACGCAGCGCCGCACGTCCAACACCCAAGAACCGCACGCCGACGATCGCCGTCAGCAGATACAGGATGGGCGGCTGTTCGCTGGCGCGCACGATCAGCCAGCCTGACAGCCCGGCCAGTGCGACGGCGAAGAGCGCCGCCAGCGTGCCGATGGCGCCGGCGGCGGCAAATTTGCCCGCGACAGGGGCGAGCAACCGACGCAGCAGCGCCGTTGTTGAACCGCGTGCGGTGCTGGCGGCGGCCTCCGCCGTCGGCGTCCCGAAGGGCCCGGCGGCAGCGTCGGAAAAGCCGGCAACGTTCACAGTGGCTGGGAAACCTGCGGCCTGCGGTTGCGGCGCAGGGTCGGCAGCAAGGTCGGCAGCGGGGTCGGCAGCAAGGACGGCAGCAGCCGGTGTGGCGCTTGCTGGCGTTGCGGGGGCCACAGCGATGATCTGCTCGGCCAGTTCGCGGGTCTGCCGGTCGTGGGCCACCAGCAGCACGGTGGCCTTGCCCCGCAGCGACACGATGGCGCGGCTGACCACGGCGGCGGAGGCGCGGTCCAGGTGTGCCGTGGGTTCATCGAGCAGCAGGACGGTGGCTCCCGCCTCGATCCTGGCCATGCCGCGGGCCAGCGCCACCCGCCGCAGCTCCCCCGGGCTGAGCTCGGCGGGGTGCTTCGCGGCCAGGTGCTCCGCGGCGCAGGCCGCCAGGCAGCGCAGGGCTGCAGTGTCCGCCGCAGCGCCGATTCCGGACGCACCGAGATACAGCCGGATTTCGTCCAGCACCGTCTGGGCAACCATCACGGGGTGCTGCGGCACCCAGGCGATGTCCGCCGTCGTAAATCCTTGGAGCCGCCCGGTAACGGTCGTTTGCAGGTCAGGCCGGTCAGGGCCGCCGCCGGTCCCGATGGTGCCGGCCAGTACGCCGAGGACGGTGCTCTTACCGGCGCCGCTGGGCCCGTCCAGGGCAGTGATCCGGCCCGGGGCGGCGGTGAAGCTGAGCGGCCCGACGGCGTTCTCCGTCCTCCCGCCGTAGCTGACGGTCAGGCCCGCTACGGTCACCGCTGGCGGCCCCGCGGGCCCGGCAGCTCGGGCAGCTCCGGCGGGAACGGCTGTCCCGGCAGCTCCGGCAGCCGCGGCGGGAACAGCTGGCCGGAGCGGCGTTGCCTCGGGGGCCGAGAGGACCTCGTTGGTTGCGGCGAGCGCCGCACGGCCCTCATCGCTCGCGTGGTGGGCGGTTCCCAGCTCCCGGAGCGGGAGGTAGCAGTCGGGGGCGAGGATGAGCGCCAGCAGCCCGGCTTCCAGGGCCATGTCGCCGTTCACGAGGCGGACACCGATGAACACCGCGACGACGGCCACGGAGAGAGTCGCGATGAGTTCCAGGGCGAGCGCGGAGAGGAAGGCGGTGCGCAGGGTGCCCATCGTGCGCGTGCGGTACTCCTCGGAGATGTCCTCCAGGGCTTTGCGCTGGTCCGTGGCGCGGCCCAGGCCCACCAGCACGGGAAGGCCCTTGGCCAGTTCCAGCATGTGCCCGGACAGCCGGGCGAGGGCTGACTGGGCTTCCTTGACCCTGTCAGCGGTGTACCGGCCAATCAGGATCATGAAGATCGGCACCAGCGGCACCGTCAGCACGATCACGGCGGCGCTGATCCAGTCGGCGAACAGGATCCTGGCGCCCAGCAGCAGCGGGATGGCCGCGCAGTTCACGACGGCGGGCAGGAACTGGGTGTAATAGCTGTCCAGGGCGTCGAGTCCGCGCGTGGCGAGGATGGCGAGCCCGCCGTCGGCGGGGCCGGCGGACCGGGTGCCGCCCCGCAACGCCCGCGCAAGGAGCTCTGAACGCAGCTGCTCCTTGACCCCCAGCGCTGCCCGGCGCGACGCGACGGCCTGGCCCCAGACTGTCAGCGATCGCAGCACCACCCCGGCGCACCCCCAGAGAAGCTGTTTGTCCCAGGCGGGGCTGTGGGCCATGAGTCCGGCGAGGACGGAAGCGACAGCCTGTCCCATCAACACCAGGGACAAGGCCTTCAGGGCCGCGAGCAGGCCCAGCAGGTAGAGGGCGGAACGGTTTGCGGGGCCCGCCGGGAACTGGGGTCTCATCGGGTACTAGTCCTTGGGTGCCAGCGCTTTGGCGGCGATAGCGGGAAGGAAGCTGTGGGCCTCCGGGATGTGCTCGTGGCTCACCCTGCGCCGGAACACCCAGTACGTCCAGGCCTGGTAGGCGAGGACCAGCGGCAGGCCGATGCAGGCAACGATGCTCATCAGCCCCAGGGTGTAATCCGAGGACGAGGCGTTGGAGACGGTCAGGCTGAAGTCCGGGTCCAGGGTGGAGGGCAGCACCACGGGGAAGGCCGCGCCGAAGATCGAGGCGCTGCCGAGCAGCAGGAAGGCGCCGAGCGCGAGGAACGCCCTGCCCTCGGCACCCTTCCGAGCGAAGTTCCACGCCAGGACGGCGGCCACGACGGCGGCGACCACGGCCGCCACGGTCCAGGCCTCGCCGCTGAGCAGCTGAAGGCTCACCGCCCACCCTGCGAGGGGCAGCAGCAGCACGGGCAGCAGCCGGACGAACCGCTCGCGCGCCCGGCGCCGGATGTCGCCGTCGGTCTTGAGCGCCAGGAAGGCGAGCCCGTGCAGGAGCGAGAACCCGACGACGGCGAGTCCGCCCAGCACGGCGTAGGCGCTGAACCAGGCGAAGGGGCCGCCCACCCGGTCACCGTTGGCGTTCAACGGCAGGCCCGTGGTGGTCAGTGCCAGGGCGGCTCCGACGCCGAAGGCGGCGACGAGGGAGCCGGCCGAGATGGCCCAGTCCCAGCGGGCGCGCCACTGCGGGGTGTCCACCTTGCCGCGGTATTCGAAGGCCACGGCGCGGAAAATGAGGGCCACGAGGACCAGCAGCAGCGGCAAATAGAGCGCTGAGAACAAGGACGCGTACCAGAGCGGGAAGGCCGCGAAGGTGGCACCTCCCGCGGTCAGGAGCCAGACCTCGTTGCCGTCCCAGACCGGGCCGATCGTGTTGAGCAGGACGCGGCGTTCGGTGTTGTTGCGGGCGAAGCCCTTCATGAGCATTCCGACGCCGAGGTCAAAACCCTCCAGAAAGAGATAACCCGTCCACAGCACCGCAATGGCAATGAACCAGATGGTGGGTAGCAGATCCATGCTGAATATCCTCAGTTTCTCCGTACGGGTCTTGGGGAGTGGCTAGTAGGCGAAGGCCAGGACGTCGCCGGCTTCGGGCTTGCCCGGACCGCCGTCCCCTGGGGTGCCGTCCTCGTTTTGGTCAGCGGGGGCGTGGACCAGCTCCGGCATGGCCGAGACCACCCCACCCCGGATGTACTTCACTAACAGCTTGACCTCGACCACCAGGAGCACGGCGTACACGGCCGTGAGCACGATCAGGGAGGTCAGCAGTTCCCCGGCGGACACCCCCGGGGAGACGGCCGCGGCGGTGAACATGAAGACCTGGTCGATCCCGCTTGGATCCGGGTTCGGGGCGACGACGAACGGCTGCCGGCCCATTTCGGTGAAAATCCAGCCGGCGGCGTTGGCCCCGAACGGCGCCAGGATTCCGAACACGGCCAGCCTCATGATGCCGCGGGATGCCGGGACGGTTCCCTTGCGCGTGGCCCACAGTGCCACGAGCGCCGCGAAGGCGGCCAGGCCGCCGAAGCCGATCATCATCCGGAAACCCCAGTAGGTGACTTCCATGACCGGGACATACTGGATCTCCTGCCCGGCCCGCTCCCCGTAGATCGGGTTGTCGGGCAGGTTGGTGCCGTAGTCGGCCTTGTACCGGTCCAGGAGGCTGTTCACGCCCTTGACCTCGGTGCTGAAATCGCCCTTCGCGAGGAAAGACAGGATCCCGGGGACCTCGATCACGGCAACGATGTCATCGCAGTTCTTCGAACCGAGGTTGCCGACGCTCAGCACCGAGAAGCCGGTGCCGTCATGGCAGGCAGCCTCCGCGGCGGCCATCTTCATCGGCTGTTGTTCGAACATGAGCTTGCCCTGCAGGTCTCCGGTGACGGCGGTGCCCGCGAAGGAAATCATGGCGACGACGGCGCCGATCCGCACCGAGCGGATCCATACTGCGTGGTCGGCACGGTCCCGCCCCGGAACGGCTGACTCGCCGGGAATGACCCTGCCGTCCGCCCCGACCGTGTCCACCCCGTCGTGGCGGCGGCGCCACAGGTGGTACCAGGCGATTCCCAGCAGAAACGACCCGGCGACGGCGAGGGCCCCGAAGATTGTGTGCGGGACGGCCACCAGCGCCGTGTTGTTGGTGAAGACCGCCCAGGCGTCCGTCATGACCGGGCGCCCGTTGATCATCTCGACGCCGACGGGGTGCTGCATCCAGCTGTTGGCCACGATGATGAAGTAGGCGGAGAAGACCGAGCCGATGACAGCGATCCAGAGGCAGGCGAGGTGGACCCCGGGCTTGAGTTGCTTCCAGCCGAAGATCCACAGGCCCAGGAACGTGGATTCCACGAAGAAGGCCAGCAGCGCTTCCATCGCGAGCGGCGCCCCGAAGACGTCGCCGACGAAGCGGCTGTATTCGCTCCAGGCCATGCCGAACTGGAACTCCTGCACGATCCCTGTGGCGACGCCCATGATGAAGTTGATGAGGAAGAGCTTGCCCCAGAATTTGGTCATCCGGAGGTATTCCGGCTTGCCGGTGCGGTACCAGAGGGTCTGGATGACGGCCACGACCAGGCCGAGCCCGATCGTAAGCGGCACCATCATGAAGTGGTAGACGGTAGTGATGCCGAATTGCCAGCGTGCGATTTCCAAAGCGTCCAAGGCAGTTCCTACTTTTCGCCGGGCGGGAGACTTCTACATGACGTAGAAATGATTCTTCTACAGAGTGTAGAACACATCAGGGCCTCCGCGTACCGGAGTCCCACGGCGCGGGAGGGGCCGCGCTGGAGAGCGCAGGCTCCCAGGGCACCAGCGGCGCGCCGAAGCGGATAGTTCTACTTCCTGTAGAAAGAATGCGCAAAACACGGTAAATTAGATAACGAAGTGTTAACACGCCACCCGGCAGGCCAACTGGCCGATCCCGGGCGGCCGTCACGAAGGACGTGGGGGAAATGGCAAGTCTCGGTGACCTGGAACGGGCAGTGATGGATCTGCTGTGGGCGGGCCAGGAAGCGGCAACGGCTAATACGCTGCGGGATCTCCTGGCGAAGAGCACCCGGGCCGAGGGCGGCTCTGCCGGTCACGAGGGCAAGGATCTTGCCGTCACCACCGTGCTGACCGTGCTGTCCCGCCTGGAGCGCAAGGGCCTGGTGGAGCGCGAACGCGGCACCCGCCCGCACCGCTACCAGTCCGTCTCCAGCCGCGAAGAGCACACCGCGGAACTGATGCACGAAGTCCTGGGCTCCGCGCCGGACCGCGAGGCAGTCCTGGCGCGTTTCATTGGTTCCGTCACCGATACCGAAGCGGAAACTCTGCGCAAGCTGTTGGGTCGCAACTAGCGCCCTATGTTCTGGACCTCATGGTTTCTGGCGGTCCTCGCGGTGGGGCTGGCCTGGCCGGTGCCCATCGTCTTCTCGCGCGCCCAGTGGCCCGCGCGGTCCCCTTTCACGGCGATGCTGCTATGGCAGTCGATCGCCCTCGCAGGCGGCCTGTCGATGATCGGCGCCATGCTCACGTACGGGCTGGCGCCGGTCGGAGACAACCTGCTGGCCGGGCTGCGGTCCCTGGCCGGAATAGTATTCCGGAACGCGCCCAGCACGGAACTCGGATTCTGGCATATCTTTGCGCTTTCCGCCGCGGCGCTGCTGACTGCACATTTGGTCTTCACCCTGCTGCTGACGTATTACAGGATCCAGCGGCAGCGACGGCGGCACCGTGAACTGCTCGGGCTGCTGGCCTCACCCTCCGCTGACGGAACCGGGACCATGGTGCTCAACCTCGAGTCCCCCGTGGCTTACTGCCTGCCGGGCGGCGCGCGCTCTGTGACCGTGCTCTCAGACGGGCTCCTGGCCGCCCTGGAACCCGCCGAGCTCCGGGCGGTGCTGGTCCACGAAAACGCTCACCTGAGCCAGCACCACCACCTCCTGTTGTGGGCCTTTGCGGCGTGGCGCCAGGCCCTGCCATGGCTGCCGACCACCCGGTTGGCGCAGGAAGCGGTGAACTCCCTGATCGAAATGCTCGCCGACGACGTCGCACTGAAGTGCGAAAGCAGGGCCACGCTGATCAAGGCGATCGCGATCGTCGCCAGCGGCTCCACGGGCGCTCCCGCCGTCCAGATGGCGTTCGGCGAGCCTGACGCGTCCGACGTCGGCGCCGGCCAGCCAGGTGCCACGGGCGGGGCCGGGTCGGCCGGCACCACTGCCTCGCGCGTCAGCCGCCTGCTCTCCCCGCAGCCGCCCTTGCCTGAGCCGCTGCGGCTGGCCGTGCTGGCCGCGAGCCTCCTGCTGCTCGCAGCGCCGACGGCGTTGCTGATAGTCCCCGGGCTGCTCGGCTGAGCCCAGCGGGGCTCAGGCGTCGATCCGCTCCCGGTCCAGGCCCGCGGCGCCGGCAATGATGAAGTCCTTCCGGGGCGCGACGTCGGAGCCCATCAGGAGGTCGAAGGTGTCCTCGGCCTGCTTGGCGTTTTCGATCCCGACTTTGCGCAGCGTGCGGTGCCGGGGGTCCATCGTGGTCTCCGCCAGCTGCTCCGCGTCCATCTCGCCCAGGCCCTTGTACCGCTGGATCGGTTCCTTGTAACGTTTGCCTTCCTTGGCGAGCCGGGCCAGCAGGACGTGCAGCTCTGCCTCCGAGTAGGTGTAGATCATGTCGTTGGCCTTCTGGCCGGCGTTGATGACCTCCACCCGGTGCAGCGGCGGGACGGCGGCGAAGACGCGGCCCTCGTCGATCATCGGGCGCATGTAGCGGAAGAACAGGGTCAGCAGCAGCGTCCGGATGTGGGCGCCGTCGACGTCGGCGTCTGTCATGAGGATGACCTTGCCGTAGCGGGCGGCGCTGATGTCGAAGCTGCGGCCGGAGCCCGCGCCGACCACCTGGATGAGGGCGGCGCATTCGGCGTTCGAGAGCATGTCACCCACCGAGGCCTTCTGGACGTTGAGGATCTTGCCGCGGATGGGCAGAAGCGCCTGGAAGTCGGAGGACCGCGCCAGCTTGGCCGTGCCCAGCGCCGAGTCGCCCTCGACGATGAACAGCTCCGAGCGCGCAACGTCGTCGGTGCGGCAGTCCGCGAGCTTCGTGGGCATGGAGGAGGTTTCCAGCGCGTTCTTGCGGCGCTGGGTTTCCTTGTGGACCCGCGCCGAGATGCGGGACTTCATCTCACTGACGATTTTTTCCAGAAGCAGCGCGGACTGGGCCTTGTCGTTGCGGTTGGCCGAGGTCAGCTTGGCGTTGATTTCCTGCTCCACGACCTTCATGACGATCGCGCGGACGGCCGAGGTACCGAGGATTTCCTTGGTCTGGCCCTCGAACTGCGGCTCGGCGAGGCGGACCGTCAGGACCGCGGTGAGTCCGGCGAAGATGTCGTCCTTCTCGATCTTGTCGTTGCCGGCCTTGAGTTTGCGGGCATTGGTTTCCACGGCCTTGCGGAACGTCTTGAGCAGGGCCTGCTCGAAGCCGGCCTGATGGGTTCCGCCCTTGGGCGTGGAGATGATGTTCACGAAGGTGCGCACGGTGCTGTCGTAGCCGATGCCCCAGCGCAGGGCGACGTCGACTTCGCAGTCCCGCTCGACCTCCGCCAGCTGGCTGTGGCCCTTGTCGTCGATGACCGGGACGGTTTCCTTGAACTTTCCGGCGCCGTGGAGGCGCCAGATGTCCGTGACCGCCGGGTCCGCGGCGAGGAAGTCGACAAATTCGGAGATGCCGCCGTCGTGGTGGAAGACCTCTTCATGCGGGCCCGCCTCGCCCGGCGTGCCGGCGACCCGGCGCTCGTCCCGGACCGTCAGCTTCAGTCCGGGGACCAGGAACGAGGTCTGGCGGGCGCGGGCGGCGAGTTCGTCGTAGGAGAACTTCGCGTCCGGGGTAAAGATCTGCCGGTCCGCCCAGTAGCGGATCCGGGTGCCCGTCACGCCGCGTTTGGCCTTGCCCACAACCTCGAGGACGGAACCGTCAACAAACGGGGCGAAGGCCGACGCCGGGTCCGGTTTGGTCCCGGTGTCCTTGAACCGGCCGGGCTCGCCGCGGCGGAAGGACATCTTGTAGGTCTTGCCGCCGCGGTCCACCTCCACGTCGAGGCGGGCGGAGAGGGCATTCACCACGGAAGCGCCGACGCCGTGCAGCCCGCCGGACGCGGTGTAGGAGCCGCCGCCGAACTTGCCGCCGGCATGGAGTTTCGTGAAGACGACCTCGACGCCGCTCAGCCCTGTCTTGGGTTCGATGTCCACCGGGACACCGCGGCCGTCGTCGTGGATTTCCACCGAGTTGTCCGCGTGCAGGATGATCTTGATGTCGTGGCCGAAACCGGCGAGGGCCTCATCGACGGAGTTGTCGATGATTTCCCAGAGGCAGTGCATTAGCCCGCGCGAATCCGTGGAGCCGATGTACATGCCCGGGCGCTTGCGGACGGCCTCGAGGCCTTCCAGCACGGAGAGATGCCGGGCGGTGTAGTCAGAACTTGGTGCCACGGGTCGGGAACTCCTTCAGGGACAGTGACGGCGGACGCGCAGGGGCCAATGCGCTCTTCCTAGGGTAGTCGCCGCGCCGCTCCCGGCCGCGCTGCCACTCCCCCGCCGGCCGGACTCCGCCGAACCCGTTATGCAGACGTGATACGCGTACAGCGAAAGTCGGCCAAACTTGCGATGGTTTGGCTGCGAATGCTGGTTATATAGGTATACCGATCTACTAAGGAGGCCGAACATGACAACAGCAGTTGCGGACCGCACACTGAGCACCGTTGACCGGTGCGATCGTTGCGGAGCACAGGCATATGTCCGGGTTGTTCTCGGCGCCTCCGGCGGTGAGCTTCTTTTCTGCGGCCACCACGCACGCGCCGTAGAACCGACACTCAGGCCGCTCAGCTCCGACTGGCATGATGAGACGAGCCGCCTTCAGGAGAAGGCGCCGGTCCCGGTCGATTAGACCACCCGCGTCAGCCCGGCTGGGCTGATGCTTGACCGATAACGAGCAAACCAGGGCTCCTCCATACCGGAGGGGCCCTGGTTCTTTTAACACCTCATAACAACGCGGGGTCACTTCGCGCCCATTCCACCGGGGATTATGGGCGGAAAGTGACCCCGCGTTGCGCTGTTCGGGTGCTAGTCGAGGTAGTCGCGCAGGACCTGCGAGCGTGACGGGTGGCGCAGCTTGGACATGGTCTTGGATTCGATCTGGCGGATCCGCTCCCGCGTCACGCCGTAGACCTTGCCGATTTCGTCTAACGTCTTCGGCTGTCCGTCGGTCAGGCCAAAGCGCATCGCCACAACTCCGGCTTCGCGCTCGGAGAGCGTGTCCAGCACAGAGTGCAGCTGTTCCTGCAGCAACGTGAAGCTCACGGCGTCGGCGGGGACCACAGCCTCGGAGTCCTCAATGAGGTCGCCGAATTCGGAGTCGCCGTCCTCGCCCAGCGGAGTGTGCAGGGAGATCGGTTCGCGGCCGTACTTCTGGACCTCGACGACCTTTTCCGGGGTCATGTCCAGCTCGAGGGCCAGCTCCTCCGGGGTGGGCTCGCGGCCGAGGTCCTGCAGCATCTGGCGCTGTACCCGGGCCAGCTTGTTGATGACTTCCACCATGTGCACCGGGATACGGATGGTGCGGGCCTGGTCGGCCATGGCCCGGGTGATCGCCTGGCGGATCCACCAGGTGGCGTAGGTCGAGAACTTGAAGCCCTTGGTGTAGTCGAACTTTTCCACCGCACGGATAAGGCCCAGGTTGCCTTCCTGGATCAGGTCCAGGAAGAGCATGCCGCGGCCGGTGTAGCGCTTGGCCAGCGACACCACGAGGCGGAGGTTCGCCTCCAGCAGGTGGTTCTTGGCGCGCTTGCCGTCGTGGATGACGAATTCGAGCTCGCGCTTGAGCTTCGGATCCATGGATCCGTCGTCGGCATTGATCTTCTCTTCGGCGAACAGGCCGGCCTCGATACGCAGGGCCAGGTCCACTTCCTGCTCGGCATTGAGCAGCGCGACTTTGCCGATCTGCTTCAGGTAGTCCTTGACGGGGTCCGCCGTGGCGCCGGCCGACATGACCTGCTGCACGGGGGCGTCGTCGTCGTCGGCGTCGGAGTAGACAAAGCCGGAGCCGGTGGGGGCTGCGGCGGCTTTGGCGGGAATCTCCTCGCCGTCTTCACCGATCTCGACGGCGGCTACCTCGTCGAGGTCAGCCTCAACCTCGTCGTCGTCGCCGCGGGCGGCTTTACCGGCGGCCTGCGCCGCGGCTTTAGCGCCGGGCTTCGGCCCGCGTTTCTTGGGTTCAGGCTTGGCGGCTGCCGATTCGGTGCCGTCACCTGCGGCCAGGGCTGCGTCTTTGACAGCCTTGTTGGCTGCACGTGTGGCAGCACGCTTGGCGTTCGTCGCCGCCTGCTTCTCCTCAGGGGACAAGACGGCCTGGTCGGCGGGTTCCTTCTTCGTGGAAGACGGGGTCACAGAAAACCTTTCTAGCAGCGGTCTGTGGAATCACCATACGGGCAACACCACTATGACCCTGTCAAGTCCGTGTTTCACATCAGGCGCAGTCACGGCCGGCAGAGCCACTTAGTAGAACTGCCGGGAGGACCGTAATGTTCCCCGTTTCCAAGGTTCATTACGTGCGCTCAATACACGGACCCAACCGGGTCGCGGCAACCATTGTCTCATGATTTTCTGAATCGGCGCCGAAGCGGAGCCACGCGGCTCCCACATCGTGGTCCGCTGTCAGGGCGCCCGCGCTCATGCGGCCTCCGGCTCGAACTTCTGCCAGGCGGCGTCCCTCCGGCCAGCCCAGCCGCACAGTGTGCCGCGCCGGACCAGTTCCGCCAGCAGCTCCGCCAGCCGGTACCCCGGGCAGTGTTCCCCGGCCTGGCTGAAGAGCGCATCGGCGTACGAGCCTTTGCCGCGGCACCACTCAATCCAGCCGCGGCCTGTCAGCGCTGCGGCCGCCGCCTCCCCGCCGGCCTCCCCCAGCTGGATCAGAATGTGTTCCAGCCGTCCCATCCGCTGCCAGTCCGGCACCGCGGGCGCCAGGCCCAGTAAGACCTCCCCGTAGCCCGGGGCATCCGCCGGTACGTCCCCGGCACCGACGCCCCCGCTTCCGGCCGGCAGCGGCTGATCCGGGTCGCCTTCCGTGGTCGGCAACGGCAGGGTTGGCAACGGCGGGGGCGGCAGGGCCGGCTTCCGGAGCCCCTTCCCGGCGCCGGTCGCGCCGTGCGGCGGAGCCGAGCCGCCGTCGAACAGCCCGAATTCTTCAGCCCCGCGCCTGGCCGCCTCCGCGCCGGCCGCAGCCATCACCAGGACGGCGTCGCGCCAGGCCGGGACGCACAGCGCAGCGCGCAGGTAGCCGCTGAGGTCCGCCGGCAGCTCCTGCACCGGAGCCGCGTGCATCACCTGGCCCCAGACGTCCAGCACCTGGTCGAACAGCTGCCGCTCAAGCCAGCGGCCGGCGAACCACTGCGCCCAGGCCAGCTCGGAGGCCAGGACCTCGGGGTCCTCGGGCAGCCGGGGCTGCTGCGGTGCGCCCGCCCCCGGAGCGGCGCCGACGGTGCTGCCGCGGAAGACCATCTCGGCGTTGAGCCTGCTGTTCCTGATCTCCTCGACGGGCCTGCCGGGCGGGGCACAGCATGAGGGATCACTGCAATAGGCATTGCACCAGTACTCGGCACCGATGAGCCAGGCATCACGCACTGGCATCCCGGCTTCCGACAGCACCAGCTCCAGCTCGCCCAGGAGTCCGGCCCACGCGGCGCGGTCGCCGTCGATCCCCGTGAAGAAGGCCAGCAGGGATCCGTCGGCCTCCTCATCGGATTCCAGGTAGGAGGCCACGCTGCGGGCAAAGCGGACGACGCCGCGGGAACCGCCCGGCCCGCCCACGCCGCCGCCGCCGTCGCCGTCGTCGGGCAAGTCAACCCGCAGGGTGGCACCGAGCCGTTTGCCCTGCAGGGTCATGGCCACGAGGCTGCGGGCGGGCCAGTACCCCAGTGAGTGCGGGATGAAGCCGAGGATGTCCTCGGGCCCGGTGATTCTCAGGTGATCGGGAGCTGTCATAACCCCAGCCTCCCCGCGGGCCGCGTCCCGCCGGTAGCTCCGGTGTCCCTATGTGGAAAACTGCGGCGGTACCGGAGGCAGGAAACGCCCGGGTACCGCGGATCAGGGGGTGCGGCGGCGTTCCGCGTTGACCCTGCGCTGCCGGGCGATCGCCGCGCGCAGGGGCGGCACCACCGTGCCTTGGGCCGCCATCATCCGGCGTACCTTCCGCCGGATGATGATGACGGCCCCGGCCCCGCCCGCCAGCAGCAGGAACTGGACACTGAGTGCGATCCGGAACGGCTCGAGACCGTAAAGTTCCCCTCCCGAGAAGCCGGTGGCCTGCAGGAGATCCAGGACAAGGCCGATCAGGAAGATTGCCACGAGGGATGCGATGAAACCGCCCACGTTGACGATTCCGGTGGCAGTGCCAATCCGGTGGGAGGGGTTGAACGTGCGGGCGAAATCGAAGCCGATCATGGAACCCGGACCGCCGACGGCCAACACCACAACCAGCCCTGCCAGCAGCCACAGCGGGGAGCGGCCCGGGATCAGCAGTACCGCGGCCCAGGCCGCGGCGGTTGCGCCTGCGATCAGCAGCACCATGGTGGACCGCCGGAGCGGGTGCCGGGCAACGAAGCTGCCCATCAGCGGACCGGCCGCAAGCGCGGCGGCAACATACAGCGTCATCAGCGCCGAGACCACAGGCGTCTCCAGGCCCTGCCCCGAGATCAGGAATGGGTAGCCCCAGGTCATGGCGAAAACAGTGCCGCTGAACTGGACGGTGAAGTGGCTCCACAGCCCCAGCCGGGTGCCGGGCTGCCGCCACGCCTTGGCCAGGGAAATGCCCGTGGCGCGCAGCCCCTGGGACGGTTCCGGGGCCGGATGCCCTGGCGGCAGGTCCTGCAGCAGGATCACCACGAGCACACAGGCGACGGCGGACATCCCCGCCAGGGTCAGGAACGCGGGGGTCCAGCCCGCCGAATGCAGGATGATCGCGAACGGCACGATGCTGAAGAGCTGTCCGAGTTGCCCGGACATGCCGGTGAGCTGGGTGAGCAGCGGGACGCGGGCCGGGGCGAACCACAGCGGGATCAGCCGGATCACCGAGATAAAGGTCATGGCGTCGCCGGCACCGACCAGCACCCGGCCCAGGACGCCGCCCGGGATGTTGTCAGCATAAGCGAGCTGGAGCTGCCCCAGGCCCATCAGCAGGGCGCCCCCGGCGATCATCGCACGGGAGCCGAACCGGTCCACGAGCACGCCCACCGGGATCTGCAGGCCGGCGTAGACCAGGAGCTGCAGCACGGTGAAGAAGGAGATTTCGGCTGCGCTGGCCTGGAAGCGTTCCGTGGCTTCCAATCCCACCACGCCGAAGGAGGTGCGCTGGCTGACGGCCACCAGGTACGCGAAGATCCCGACGATCCAGATCAGCCAAGCACGGGATGCAGTCACCACCCCATTATGCCCGCGGGGCGGAAAAATAGTACTTATTCGCCGGGTTCTTTACGCGCAAGATAGGCCTCGACGGCGGCTCCGAGCGCGTCCGCATTCGGCAGCTGGTCGTTCTCGTCCGCGAGCAGGGATCGGCGCACGGTGCCTTCGGCCTTCTCGTCATAGCGCGTCTCAAGCCTCGAAACCACCTGCTGGACTTCCTCCGAGGCGTCAAGCTGTGCGGCGATCTGGCGCCCGACTTCACGGCCCGCCTCGCGGAGCCGGTCAGCGGGAAGCATCAGGGAGGTGGCCGCGCCGAGGTACTCCAGCCCTGCGACGGCGGCCGTGGGGTATTCGGCCTCTGCAAGGTAGTGCGGGACGTGGATGACATAGCCGGCGACGTTGCGGCCGGCCCCCACCAACCGCAGCTCCAGGAGGTGGCCCACGGCGGCAGGCACCTCGACGGTGGGCTTCCACATCGAGATTCCCTCGATGAGGTCCGGGCGGTTGCCGTGGACCGTGACGCCGACAGGCCGGGTATGCGGAACCGGCATCGGGATGGAATGGATCCAGGTGGCCAGATTGACGTCCAGGTCCTCAACGATCCCGACGACGGCGCGAGCGAACCGTTCCCACTGCAGGTCCGGTTCGAGCCCGGCCAGGAGCAGGAACGGACTGCCCAGCCCGTCCACGAGCCGGTACAGGGCCAGGCTGGGGGCCTGGTAATCCTGAAGGTGGTCTTCGACGAAGCTGACCTGCGGGCGGCGGCTCCGGTAATCGATGAGCTGATCGGCGTCGAACTGGGCGACCATCTCGGAGTCCAGGGTGTCCAGCAGTTCGTCGGTGATCTGCCTGACGACGTGGCCGGCGTCGGCGAAGCCGGTGAACCCCATGACGAGGTTCAGTCCGCGCAGCTCCGGGCTGTGGAACAGCACGTCGTCACGCAAATACAGCGATTCGGGGTCCAGCAGTGAGCCGGAAATCCGCTCAATCACGGCATGTTCCTTTCGTCGTAGGCAGTTGGGTGGGCTGACCGGCCCTGCACCTTGCAGTGCCGGGGGCAGCGCAGGCGGGCCGGGGCGCCAGTACCAGATACAACGTCTGGCGGTGCCGGGACATTCCGGCCATTGGTGTGCTCCAGCTCTCATTCAATTGAACACCCGCGCCCGGGAGAGACTACGATCGGAACTGGCCGTCTGACGGCTTGCCGACACCCTGCCACGTCTCCAACCGACCGTGGCTCGGGTTCCGTGGCCGGACGCCGAACATGCAGGTCCTGCCGACACATCCCAGAGAATTGAGGACTGCCCTCGTGGTCAAGAATACTGAAGTCACACTTAGTGCAATCGCCGGGGATCTGAGGAAGTCCCCCAGCGACGCCCTCGTCATCGGAGTGGGGCAGGGCGTGGACGGTCCTGTGCTGCTCGCCAACCCCCTGACGGCCAAGGCCGCCGAGGCGCTGGCGGAATCACTGAGCGTTCTTGGCATCTCCGGGGCAACCGACCAGGTGCACCGGCTGCCGGGCCTGCGCGACGTCGGAGCCGACGTCCTCGTGCTCGCCGGTGTCGGCAAAGTTGCCGCCGGACAGGCACTCAGCGAGGAAACCTTGCGTCGCGCCGCCGGTTCGGCAGTGCGCCAGCTGGCCGGGGTGGCCACCGTGAAGCTGGCACTTCCGACGTCGACGCTCGGCGATGTCGCCGCCGTCGCCGAAGGCGCCGCAATGGGCGCCTACTCGTTCACCGAGTACCGTTCCTCCAAGGACGGCCTCAAGGACCCGGTGAAAAACGTCGTGATCGTCACCGATTTTGCTGCCGACAAGGCCCTGCTGCCTGTCCTGAGCCGCGCCGCCCTGATCGGCAAGGCCGTCAACGCCACCCGCTCGTTGGTCAACCAGCCGCCGAGCCATCTCTACCCCGAGACGTTCGCCGACGCCGCCAGGGAGCTGGCCAAGGGCCTGCCCGTGAAGGTCACCGTCTGGGACGAGAAGCGCCTGGAAAAGGAAGGCTTCGGCGGCATCCTCGGCGTCGGCAAAGGCTCCGCACGCCAGCCGCGCCTGGTCAAGGTCGAATACGCACCCGCCCGGGCCACCGCCAAGATCGCGCTCGTGGGCAAGGGCATCACCTTTGACACCGGCGGCATCTCGATCAAGCCGCACCTGGGCATGGGCGACATGAAGTCCGACATGGCGGGCGCCGCAGTCGTCCTCAACACGGTGCTGGCCCTCGCCGGCCTGGGCCTGCCCGTTAAGGCGACCGCCTGGCTGTGCATCGCCGAGAACATGCCCTCCGGCGCGGCCCAGCGCCCCGCCGATGTCCTGACGATCTTCGGCGGCAAGACCGTCGAGGTCCTGAACACCGATGCCGAGGGCCGGCTGGTCATGGCGGACGGCATCGTGGCCGCGAGCCAGGAATACCCGGACGCCATCATCGACGTCGCCACACTGACCGGCGCGCAGCTGATCGCCCTGGGCGACCGGACCGCCGGCATCATGGGATCCGACTCCGTCACCGGCCCGCTCAAGGCCGCCGCGGACCGCGCGGGCGAACTGGTGTGGCCGATGCCGCTGCCCGAGGAGCTCCGCCCGAGCCTGGACTCGCAGGTTGCCGACATCGCAAACATCGGCGAACGCCACGGCGGCATGATGACGGCCGCCGTGTTCCTGCGGGAATTCGTCGGCAAGGGCAAGAACGGCGAGCAGATCCCCTGGGCGCACATCGACATTGCCGGCCCCTCGTTCAACAACGGCGCCCCGTACGGCTACAACCACAAGCAGGGCACGGGCAGCACGGTGCGCACCCTGGTGGCGTACGTCGAGGACATCCTGGCCAAAACGGTCTAGGCTCCCGCGCGCCGTTGTGGCCGGGGGCACGGATCTCCCGGTCGCAACGGCGCGTGAGACTGGACACAAGCGCTCCACAAACGCCTCGGCAAGGTGGAGCATGGATAGGTGGTTCGCTAAGGTGAACTGCGGTAGTCACAAATGAAAGGGAACGCCCCTGCTGGCATCATCACGGCAGGAAGTTCCAAGACCAGATGATGCGTACTCTCGTGTCATCGTTCACGCGAGGGAGCGTTTTAGTGGCCGATCAGGCAACTGCGCAAGAATTCGACATCCTGGTACTCGGCGGCGGCAGCGGCGGCTACGCAACTGCCCTGCGCGCCGTTCAGCTCGGCCTCACGGTCGGGCTGATCGAAAAGGGCAAGCTCGGCGGCACCTGCCTGCATAACGGCTGTATCCCCACGAAGGCCCTGCTGCACTCCGCGGAACTGGCCGACCACGCCCGTGACTCGTCCAAGTACGGTGTCAACGTCACCCTCGACAGCATCGACATCACCGCTGTCAACGCCTACAAAGACGGCATCATTGCCGGCAAGTACAAGGGCCTCCAGGGTCTCATCAAGTCCAAGAAGGCCATCACCGTCATCGAGGGCGAGGGCAAGCTCCAGGGCACCGACACCGTCGTCGTGAACGGGACCGCCTACAAGGGCAAGAACATCGTCCTCGCGACCGGCTCCTACTCCCGCTCGCTGCCGGGGCTGGAAATCGGCGGCAAGGTCATCACCTCCGACGAAGCCCTCACCATGGACTACATCCCCAAGAGCGTAATCATCCTGGGCGGCGGCGTGATCGGCGTCGAGTTCGCTTCCGTCTGGAAGTCCTTCGGCGTCGACGTCACCATCGTCGAGGGCCTCCCCTCGCTCGTCCCGAACGAGGACGCGACGATCGTCAAGGCCTTCGAACGCGCATTCAAGAAGCGCGGCATCAAGTTCTCCACCGGCGTGTTCTTCCAGGGCGTCGAGCAGAACGACGACGGCGTCAAGGTCACCTTGGTCGATGGCCAGAGCTTCGAGGCCGAGCTGATGCTCGTGGCCGTCGGCCGCGGACCCGTCACGGCCAACCTGGGCTACGAGGAAGCGGGCGTGACGCTGGACCGCGGCTTCGTCATCACCAACGAGCGCCTCCACACCGGCGTCGGCAACATCTACGCGCTCGGCGACATTGTCCCCGGCGTCCAGCTCGCGCACCGCGGCTACCAGCAGGGCATTTTCGTCGCCGAGGAAATCGCCGGCCTGAAGCCAGTTGTCGTTGACGACGTCAACATCCCCAAGGTCACCTACTCCGAGCCCGAAATCGCCACCGTCGGCTACACGGAAAAGGCCGCCAAGGCCAAGTTCGGCGACGACCAGGTCCTGACCCAGGAATACAACCTCGCCGGCAACGGCAAGAGCTCCATCCTGGGCACGTCCGGCCTCGTCAAGCTGGTCCGCCAGAAGGACGGCCCCGTGGTCGGGGTCCACATGATCGGCGCCCGCATGGGTGAGCAGATCGGCGAAGCCCAGCTGATCGTGAACTGGGAAGCCTACCCGGAGGATGTGGCCCAGCTGGTCCACGCCCACCCGACCCAGAACGAGGCACTGGGTGAGGCCCATCTCGCATTCGCGGGCAAGCCCCTCCACGGCTAGGTAGTTCCGCCCGCACCACCGCAAGAACACCGTGCGTAGTGCACCCGGCACGAAATGCCGGGTGCACTAAGCTCGACCAAGGCAGCAATCATCCGCACTAAAGATCAATAAGGAGAACGGGGACGACATGTCTGAATCCGTTAACTTGCCCGCCCTCGGTGAGAGTGTCACCGAAGGAACCGTCACCCGCTGGCTGAAGCAGGTAGGTGACCGGGTAGAGGTGGACGAGCCGCTGCTCGAGGTTTCCACCGACAAAGTCGACACCGAGATCCCCTCTCCGATCGCCGGCGTGATCGAGGAAATCCTCGTCGCCGAAGACGAGACCGCTGAGGTCGGCGCCCCGCTGGTCCGCATCGGCTCCGGCTCCGCCGAAGCTGCAGCCCCGGCCGCTGAAGCCCCGGCCGCCGAGTCCCCGTCCGCTGCCGAGGCGCCGGCCCCCGAGGCCGAAACGCCCGCGCCGGCCGCCGAAGCTGCCGCTGCAGCACCCGCTGCCGAGGCCGCACCCGCCGGCGAAGGCCACGAAGTGACCCTCCCGGCCCTAGGCGAGAGCGTCACCGAAGGTACCGTCACGCGCTGGCTGAAGAGCATCGGTGACACCGTGGAGGTCGATGAGCCGCTGCTCGAGGTCTCCACCGACAAGGTCGACACCGAGATCCCCTCCCCGGTTGCCGGCACTCTGCAGGAAATCCGCGTCCAGGAGGACGAAACCGCCGAGGTCGGCTCCGTCCTGGCCGTCATTGGTTCCGGCGCCGCCGCGCCCGCCGCGGCTCCGGCTCCCGCAGCCCCCAAGCAGGAAGCACCCCAGCAGGAGGCTCCGGCTCCCGCAGCCCCCAAGCAGGAAGCACCCAAGCAGGAGGCACCGGCTCCGGCCGCAGCCCCGAAGCAGGAGGCACCCAAGCAGGAGCCAGCCCCGGCCGCACCGGCTGCGCAGGCCGAGTCCGGCTACGTCACTCCCCTGGTCCGCAAGCTCGCCAATCAGCAGGGCGTGGACATCTCCTCGGTGACCGGCACCGGCGTCGGCGGCCGCATCCGCAAGCAGGACGTGCTGGCAGCCGCAGAGGCCAAGGCCGCTCCGGCCCCCGAAGCACCCGCGCCGGCAGCGGCTGCTGCTCCTGCCTCGCGTCCGTCCGCGGAGCTTTCTTCGCTGCGCGGCACCGTGCAGAAGGCGCCCCGGATCCGCCAGGTCATTGCCCGGCGCATGCGTGAGTCGCTGGACATCTCCACCCAGCTGACGCAGGTGCACGAGGTAGACATGACCAAGGTCGCCAAGCTGCGCGCCACGGCCAAGAACTCCTTCCAGGCCCAGAACGGCTCCAAGCTGACCTTCCTGCCCTTCATCGCCAAGGCTGTAGCCGAGGCCCTGAAGCAGCACCCGAAGGTCAACGCCTCCTACGACGAGGACAAGCAGGAGATCACCTACCACAACGCCGAGCACCTGGCGATTGCGGTGGACACGGACAAGGGCCTGCTGGTTCCGGTCATCGCCGACGCCGGCAACCTCAACCTGGCCGGCCTGGCAGGCAAGATCGCCGACGTCGCCGGCCGCACCCGCGACGGCAAGATCGGCCCGGACGAGCTCTCCGGCGGAACCTTCAGCATCACCAACATCGGTTCCGTGGGCGCCCTGTTCGACACCCCGATCATCAACCAGCCGCAGGTCGCCATCCTCGGCACCGGCGCGATCGTCAAGCGTGCTGTCGTGGTCGCCGATGAGAACGGGGACGACTCGATCGCCATCCGCTCGATGATGTACCTCTCCCTCACGTACGACCACCGCCTGGTGGACGGCGCCGACGCGGGACGCTTCCTGCAGACGCTCAAGGCGCGCCTCGAAGAAGGCGCGTTCGAAGCCGACCTCGGCCTCTAGGATCCACGGCACGGCGTACGCACGCTGAGAGCCGGAGGGCACCTTCCTGTCAGGGAGGGTGCCCTCCGGCGTTTATGGACAGTTTGTCGATAAACTCGGGCCATGGACATTCTCAAGTACTTTCTGGTCTTTCTGCACATCCTGGGCTCCGCCGCGATCGTCGGCGGCTGGTTCGCCACCTTCAAGAAGCCCACAGTCCTGCCGGTGCAGCTCTACGGCGCCATCGCCCAGCTGGTCACCGGGCTGGCCCTCGTAGGGATTGCCGGCGCCACGCAAGATCCGCTGAACTACTACAAGATCGCCGTCAAATTGCTGATCGCCGTCGCGGTCCTGGTGACGGCCGTGATCGGGTACCGCAAAGCCGCTTCCGGGGCTGTGGTGCCCACCGGACTGGCGCATGCCGTCGGTGGCCTG
The DNA here is from genome assembly GCF_020532805.1 of Arthrobacter sp. SO5. Classification (GTDB taxonomy): domain Bacteria; phylum Actinomycetota; class Actinomycetes; order Actinomycetales; family Micrococcaceae; genus Arthrobacter. Next base: position 80,846 of record NZ_MQTQ01000074.1, read on the forward strand.
GGGCTGATCAACATCGCGGTGGCCACCCTCTGGAACTAGGTCCCCGGGATTTTCGGCGGCG
>NZ_MQTQ01000074.1:80965-86739 GCF_020532805.1 Arthrobacter sp. SO5
ACACGGCATGATCCGGCGGATCACCGGACCCGTGGGATAAGAACGACCTTGAGGAGTGGACATGGCAGCAACACGCACCGCACACACTGTATGGAACGGCGACCTGATGGCGGGCGCCGGCAACACGACCCTGGACAGCTCCGGACTCGGTAACTTCGATGTGACCTGGAAGGCGCGCGCCGAGGCCTCCGAGGGCAAAACGAGCCCCGAAGAGCTCATCGCCGCGGCGCACTCTGCCTGTTTCTCGATGGCCTTCAGCCTCGCCCTGGCCCAAGCGGGTCACGCCCCCGAGGAAATCAACACCAAGTCCGATGTCACATTCGTGCCAGGCACCGGCATCACGGACAGCCATCTGACCGTCAGCGCGCGGATCCCCGGAATCACGGAAGATGAATTCCAGCGGATCGCCGGGGAAGCCAAGGTCGGTTGCCCCGTCTCGGCCGCCCTCACCGGCATCAAGATCACGCTGGACGCCACCCTGGCCTCCTAGCCCCTGACGCGAGCCCCTGAGGCAAACCCCTCGAGCGCCAACCGCGAAGGCCCCCGTTCCCTGTTCAGGGACCGGGGGCCTTCGCCGGTTATAACTGCTTTCAGCTACTGCCCGTGCTGCTGGCGTGCCGGGAGCGGGGCCGGCCGGACCGTGCGGTAGCCTTCCCGCAGCGGCGGCCGGTCGGTGGGCAGTTCCTGGATCATTTCCTTCAGCGCGCCGATGCCGTATTCCAGCTGCGGGTCCGCGCCCGCGGCGTAGGCGTGCGGCGGGAACGTCACCTCAATGTCGGGGGTGACGCCGAAGTTCTCGACGCCCCAGCCCACTCCCCCGGAGAACCACGTGGCGTAGCGCGGCTGCGTGACCCCCGTGCCGTCGGCCAGGGCAAAGCGGTTGTCGATGCCGACGACCCCTCCCCACGTCCGCGTGCCGATGACGGGACCGATCCCCCGCAGTTTGGAGACCTGGGTGATGATGTCACCGTCGGAACCGGCGAATTCGTCCGTGAGGATAATCACCGGGCCGCGCGGTGCATGATGCGGGTAGGTCCGCGGTTTCTCTCCGCGCGGCATGCTCCAGCCGGTGACTTTGCGGCCGATGAGCTCGGCCACGAGTTGGGAGGTGTGGCCGCCGCGGTTGCGGCGGACGTCCACGATCAGCCCGTCCAGGGCCGTTTCGGTGTCGAGGTCACGGTGAAGCTGGGCCCAGCCGTTAGCCAACATGTCCGGGATGTGGAGGTATCCGAACGTTCCGTTGGAGGCTTCGCGGACGGTCCGGCGGTTGCCGGCTACCCAGTCCTGGTAGCGCAGGCGTTCCTCGTCCTTGACCGGAACCACGGCCACGCGGCGCTGGGCGCCAGCGGCCGGTCCGTGCCCGGCGCCGTTGCGCAGGGTGAGTTCGACGGCGCGGCCGGCCGCTCCGACCAGCTGCATCGCCGGGGTCAGCGCAGCGGTGAGTTCGACGCCGTCGATGGCCAGCAGCACGTCGCCGGGCTTGGCGTCGGCGCCGGGCCGGGTCAGCGGCGACGTGGCCAGCGGGTCAGACGATTCCCCGGCCAGGATGCGGGTAATCTCCCAGCCAGTGCCGGTGAACTCAAGGTCCGCGCCGAGGCGGCCCTGCGGGCTGCTGCCGTTCTCCGACACGGCCATCGGCCGCACGTAGGCGTGGGACGTGCCCAGCTCGCCATGCAGTTCCCACAGCAGGTCCACGAGGTCATCGTGGGACCCGAGCCGGTCCACCAGGGGCCGGTAGCGGGCGTGCACCGAGTCCCAGTCCTGGCCGGCCATGTCTTCGGTCCAGAAGAAGTCGCGCTGGAGCCGCCAGGCCTCGTCGAAGGCCTGGCCCCACACACTCAGCGGGTCCAACAGCACCCGGATGCGGCCCAGGTCCACCTTGACGAGCTCGCCGGAGTCCTCGTCCGCCTTGGCGCCGGCCGGCACGGCCCGGATCTGCTTGTCCTGGAGGAACACGACCTTTTCTCCGTCGCCAGAGAGGCGGTAGCTGTCCAGTGCCTCTACCAGCGTGGACGTGCGGCGCTTGGCGAGATCGTAGCGGACCAGGCTCGGCGCGGCACTCTTATCCTCGAGGCTGGCGCGGCCTTCGCCGGTGGTCCCGGTGAGTTCACTGTCCAGCCAGAGCAGCGCCCCGGCGACGGCGGTGAGGTGGGAGTAATTTCCCTGCGGCACGGGGACGCTGATCACGCGGTGGGCGAGGCCGTCGGCGTCGACCCGGACGGCTGGCACGTGGTCCGGCGCGCTGGGTTCGGCGCCGTCGTCAGTCACGGTGCCGGCGCCGTCCTGCAGGTCGACGGTAGGACCGAAGGGCGACGGCGTATCAGCGGCGAGGGCCACGAGGTAGGGCTTGATCGGGCTGGGGAAGGACAGGTCGAAGGAGTGCCCGTCATAGACCGGGTCGAAGCTGCGGTTGGAGAGGAACGCCAGGTACTTGCCGTCCGGGGTGAACGACGGCGATTCGTCGCGGAAGCGGCCGTCCGTGACGTCGATGATGGTGCGCGCCCCCTCCGCAGCGGCGCCGGCACCGTTGACTGCGGTGATCCGCAGCCGGCTGCGGGAGCCGAAGGAAGTCACCGGCTCTGACCAGCCCAGCCAGGCCGAGTCCGGCGACCAGCTGAAGCCGTCGATGCTGCCCTCGCCGATGCTGCCCACGAGCGACATGGTGCCGTTGCGGGCGTCGGCGAGGTAGACGTCGCCAAACGCGGTGCCAACGGCGAGCCAGTTGCCGTCCGGACTGGCCTCGATGGCGCTGGCCCGGGTGGCCTTGGGGAAGTCGATCCTGGTCAGCGGCGCGAAGGCCCCGCCGTCCTGCGCCGGCGTACTCCCCGCGGAGCGGCCGTCGGAGCGGCCGTCCGAAGCAGCGTCGTCCGAACCAGCGCCGTCCGAACCAGCGCCGTCCGAACCAGCGCCGTCGTGCCCGGGTGCGGCCGTGGGCACAGCTGCCGCGGTCACGGCGTCGGCACGGGTCAGCGAGGCGGCCGGGACCGGCCGGGGCAGCGGCGTTCCGGCCTCTGACTCGGCCGCGGGGGCGGAAGGTTGCGGCGCGGCGGCAGCCTGGTCTCCGCCCGTCAGGTCTCCGCCGGGGAGGTGTCCGCCGGGGACCGGTGCGGCGACGGACTTAAGGTAGAGCGCCTCGACGCCGTCGTGGTCGGCGACGTAGGCGATCCGGCCCTCGCCGAAGGGCCGCGGCAGCCGCGCCCGGACACCGGGCGTTGCTTCCAGGACGCGGGACGGGCCGTCTTTGTGCCGCAGCCAGTGGAGCGTGCCGTGGGCTTCGACGGCGCTGGATCCGCCGGTGCGGTCCGGGGCGACGTCGCCCAGGTGCCGGGAGGCCTTCAGCGGCGCGGCACGGCGGGCCTGGGAGGCGGAGCCGAGCGAGATCTCAAGCCGGATGGCCTCCGAGTCGAGGTCCGGCAGGAGCCAGAGCTCTCCGGCGGCTTCGAACACAACGCGGCGCCCGTCCGTGGCGGCGTGCCGGACGTAGAAGTCCTCGTGGTCTGTGTGTCGGCGCAGGTCCTTGCCGTCCGGCAGCACGGAGTACAGGTTGCCGTAGCCCTCGTGGTCCGAGAGGAACGCGATGCGGCCCCCCACCCACATCGGGTCGGTCAGGTTGCCGTCCAGTTCGGCAGCGAGGCGTTCGAACTCGCCGTTGCCGTCGCCGTCAATCCACAACTTGCCGGCGGTGCCGCCCCGGTAGCGCTTCCACCAGGCCGGCTCGCGCGAGAGCACGCTGGCCAGGACGACGGGCCGTTCGTCACCGAGGACGGGGCCGAAGGCCACGGACTCGACCGGCCCAAACGGGAGCTCCTTGGCCCAGCCGCCGTCCACGGGCAGGCTGTAGGCGTACGTGAGGCGGCTGTCGGACTGCCGGAACGCACTGGTCACCACAACATCCCCGGCGGGGGTGAACCCCTTGACCCGTGTGGAACTGTGGCCGAAGTAGCTCAGCTGGCGGTAGCCGCCGCCGTCGACATCCGCCGTGACGACTTCCGGCGCCGTCCCCTGCACGACCGTCCACACCAGCCGCTTGCCGTCGGGGGTGAACCGGGGATTGCGGGCGGGCAGCTGCAGGGAGGAGACACGCCAGGCGCGGCCTCCCCCGAGGGGCGCAATCCAGACGTCATTCTCGGCCACGAAAGTAACCAGATCGCCGTGCAGATGCGGAAAACGGAAGTAACTCGAAGAAGTCATCGTTTGATCATAGTCAACACCGCCCTTCGCCCCGGGGAGGTGTCCCGGCCGTGCCGGGCATGGTGAGATGGATCATGCGAATCATCATGGCAGGAGCCTCCGGGCTGATCGGAACCGCCCTTTCCAGCACCCTGCGCAGCGCGGGGCACGACGTCGGCACGCTCGTCCGGCGGTCGCCGGCCTCTTCCGCCGAGTTCCGGTGGGACCCTGCGAAGGGCCGCATCGACGACGCAGCCCTTCGGGGCGCCGACGCCGTCATCAACCTTTCCGGCGCCGGCATCGGCGACAGGCCCTGGACGAGTGCCCGGATCAGCGAACTCCGCGACTCCCGGCTGGGGGCGACGCGGACGCTGACGGCGGCTATGGGGCGGCTGGAGACGCCGCCGGCGGTCTTCCTGAGCCAGTCGGGCTCCGGGTACTACGGCAGCGCCGGCCCGCAGGTGCTGCGCGAGAACGCCCCCGCCGGCACCGGCGTCCTGGCCGGGATCTGCGCCGACTGGGAGGCAGCCGCGCACGAGGCCCCCGCCGGCGTCCGCGTGGTAACCCCGCGCACCGGCGTCGTCCTGAGCCGTTCCGGCGGAGCGCTGGGCCGCCTCATGCCCTTGCTCCGCCTGGGCGTCGGCGGCCCCTTGGGCAACGGGAGGCAGTACTGGCCCTGGGTCACTCTTCCGGACGTCGCGGGCGCCTTCGCCTTCCTGCTCGCGGCCCCGGTGTCCGGGCCAGTGAACCTTTGCGCCCCGGAAAGCGCTGACGTCAACTCGCTGATCGCCCAGCTGGCCGGGGCCCTGCACCGGCCGGCGGTACTGCGCGTCCCCGCACCGGTCCTGCGCCTGGTGATCGGCAAGCTCGCCGATGAGCTGCTGCTTGCCAGCCAGCGGATGGAGCCGGCTGTCCTGAGCGCAGCAGGCTTCGAATGGCAGCACCCGTCCCTGGCACAGGCCGCCGCCTGGGTGGCGGGGGCCACGGACCGGCACTGAGCCGGTCCAGGGGTCCTGCCTGTACTCAGCCGGCAGCAGTTCCCGGCAGAATCTCCTGGATCCGCCAGCGGCCCCCGACCGGCACCAGGACCAGCCGCAACCGCTGGTGAGCACCGGCGCCGGCGCCCGCCACGACCGTCCCGGCGCCATCCTGCTCCTGATAGGGGGTGGTTGCCGCACTGACTGCCACCACCGACCGGGACGGGCCGCCGTCCGGGGAGCTTTCCACCCGGGTCAGGACGGTCTGGAAACCCGCGAGCACATGGCCGGACTCTGTGAGCCGGGCCCTGATCCGGGCGTCCGCCTCCGCAGCGGGCGACGCCGGGACGGTGACCTGCTCCAGCAGCCTGAAGTCCCCCGAACTCAAGGCCAGGGACCGGAGCCGGGCCAGCCCGCGGACCGCCTCAGCCGGATCGGTGGACGCCAGCAGCGCCTGCAGGTCCACCGGCACCGTGACAGCGTCCGGTGCCGCTTCCGCGATCTGCCCGGCCGGCGGGCCCGACGTCGGACCCGGTCTGCTGCCCTCGGCTGCAAGGGACTCCAGCACGGGCAGGCGGCCGCCGGCCGCCAGCCCGTGCTGGAGTCCCTTGCAGCCGAGGGCAGCAG
>NZ_MQTQ01000074.1:86749-108337 GCF_020532805.1 Arthrobacter sp. SO5
GCCCCCGCCAGCACCGCCAGCACCAGCGCCGCCGACATCGCCCGCAAGACGCCGCCGCCCCGGGCCGTGCTACGGGCCGTGCTGACTCCCAGGCGGGCGGTGCGGCGGCCTGGGCGGGCGGGGCGGCCGGACGCGGGCTGTGCAGGAGAGCCGTTACCGTTCGTGGAATGCCGGGCGGCGGCGCGGGTTTTCCCGGCCGGCGGCACGTCGGGGCGCGGTGCCCGGTTCCGGCCCAGGAATCCGCGCAGCCGCTCGGCCCGCCGCTGACGGGCGGTCCGGGGCAGGGCGCGCCGGGTCAACAGCCGGGGAATGACCGTGGGATGGACAGACACGGACAGGTCTACCGGCTCCGGCTCGGCGCTTCGGTAGACCGCCGCGGCAAATTCCGCGGCTGAGGGCCGTCGCCGCCGGTCATCGTTGAGTCCGGCTTCCAGCGCTTCCGCCAGCGCAGCCGGAACGCCCGCCACCAGCAGCGGTAGGGGCGGCCGCTGCGCCCCCGGCTCGGGGGCCCTGCCCGTGAGGCAGTACCAGCCCAGGGCAGCCAGGGAATACACGTCGCGCTCCGGCTGAAGTCCCGCCCGGACGGCGTCCACGGGGGCGGGATCGCGGAACCCCTCGGTCCCTGCCCCGGCCACAGGGCTCGTGTCGGCCACCATCCGCGCCACGCCGAGATCGGCCAGAAGCGGTTTCCCGTGGGCGCTGAACAGGACGTTGCCAGGGGACACATCGCCGTGGGTAAACCCATGGCCGTGCAGGTAGGCGAGGGCCTGCGCAACGGGAGTCAGGACCGTCACCGTCTCCCCGGGGCCCAGCTGCCCCCGGCTGGCCAGGAGCCCGCCCAGCGATCCGCCTGGGGCATAGTCCAGCACAAGCCCCAGGCCGTCCTCGCCACCGTCGTGCGGCGGGCGCAGCCGCAGCACGGCATGGGCCCGGATCAGATGGCCGTGGTCCAGTGCGGAGAGGATGCGGACCTCCCGCCGCATCCCCTCTTCCGTTTCCCGCTGGTCCGCCGGAGGCCCGTCCGCACCGGCACGGTCATCGAAACACTTGAGGGCGTACTCACGGCCAGTTGATTCTTCGACGACCAGCCAGACGGTGGCACTGCCGCCGCGCCCCAGGCAGCGTTCGACGTCGTAGCCGGGAACTTTGGGGGCCCCGCCGGGGGCCAGCGCATCATGCTCCATCCCCTAGGAATAGCCGATTCCGCGGATTCCCGCAGAAGTTATCCACAGGCGTGAGAGCTTGGACACACAAGCCGCAGCTCCGGCGGGCGGGGACTAAGCTGGATGCCATGACTCTTGAGTTCTCCCAGCCGGGTCTCGCCCCTGAATTCGTCGATTACACCCGCGGCTGGGACATCCAGCGCGAGCTGCACGGGAAGGTCGCCGCCGGCACAGCGCCCAGCACGGTCCTGCTGCTTGAGCATTCCGCCGTGTATACGGCCGGTAAACGCACCGAAGACCACGAACGCCCGTTTGACGGAACCCCCGTGGTGCCCGTGGACCGCGGCGGCAAACTCACATGGCATGGTCCCGGACAGCTCGTCGGCTACCCGATCATCAAGCTCAAGAACCCGGCCGGCATCCGGGATTACGTGGAACGTCTCGAGGACGTCATCATCGCCGTGCTGTCCGATTACGGCATCGACGCTGTCAGAATCAACGGCCGAGCGGGCGTCTGGCTCGAAGAGGATGCGAAGGGCCCGGCACGCAAGATCGCCGCCATCGGCATTCGTGTCCACGAAGGCGTGACAATGCACGGCTTTGCGATCAACTGCAACAACGACCTTGCCCCGTATGGCCAGATCATCGCCTGCGGCATCACCGACGCGGGGGTCACCACGATCGCGCAGGAGACCGGCAGGGACATCTCGCCGGCGGACCTCGTGTCGCGGGTCATCGAAGAACTGCGCAACAATGAAGAAGCCCTAGTTGCAAACCATGAAGGAGCCCTACTGTGACACTGGCACCAGAAGGCCGGAAAATGCTGCGTATTGAGCAGCGCAATGCGGCCACCCCGGTGGAACGTAAGCCCGAGTGGATCAAGGCCAAGGTCCAGATGGGCCCGGAGTTCGTGCAGCTCAAGAACCTGGTCAAGAAGGAGGGCCTCCACACGGTGTGTGAGGAGGCCGGATGCCCCAACATCTTCGAATGCTGGGAAGACAAGGAAGCCACGTTCCTGATCGGCGGCTCCGAATGCACACGCCGCTGCGACTTCTGCCAGATCGACACCGGCAAGCCCTCCCCCGTTGACGTTTTCGAACCCACCAAGGTGGCCCGCTCCGTCCTGGCCATGCAGCTGCGCTACGCCACCGTCACCGGTGTTGCCCGCGACGACCTCGCCGACGAGGGCGTCTGGCTCTACGCCGAGACGGTCCGCAAGATCCACGAGCTCAACCCGGGCACCGGCGTCGAACTGCTCATCCCGGACTTCTCCGGCAAGCCGGAGCACATCGAGGCGATCTGCGACTCCAAGCCCGAGGTGTTCGCGCACAACGTCGAGACCGTGCCTCGGATTTTCAAGCGCATCCGCCCGGCGTTCCGCTACGACCGCTCTCTGGACGTGATCACCCAGGGCCGCAAGCTCGGCATGGTGACCAAGTCCAACCTGATCCTGGGCATGGGAGAAACCCGCGAGGAGATCTCCGAGGCCCTCCAGGACCTGCATGACGCCGGCTGCGACCTGATCACGATCACCCAGTACCTGCGCCCCTCCGAGCGTCACCTGCCGGTGGATCGCTGGGTCAAGCCGCAGGAATTCGTGGACCTGCAGCAGGAAGCGGACCAGATCGGATTCCTCGGCGTCATGAGCGGCCCGCTGGTGCGCTCCTCCTACCGCGCCGGCCGCCTCTGGGCCACCGCAATGCGCAAGAAGGGCTGGGAAATCCCGGCCGAACTTGCCCACATCGAAAGCTCCGGCAGCACCCGCCAGGAAGCCAGCTCGCTGCTCGCGGCGCACTCCTGAATCCAGTTGTCACGATTGACGGCTCAGGGCCGGCACCGGGTGATTCCGGCGTCCGGCCCTGAGCCGTGAATCACGTAGAATTAAGGCACTATGGCGAATTCCTCTGATTCCAGCACCTCCCCCACGGCTTCCGAAGCTCCGAAGCGCGGCCTTTTTTCCCGCAAGCCCAAGGAAGCGAAGGTCAAGAAGCCGAGCCGGCTGAAGCAGATCGGCGAGGTCTTCCAGATGACCCGCCGTCACGATCCGATGGTGCCGTGGCTCATGCTGCTGTCCTTCCTGGGTGTCGTAGCCCTCAGCCTCCTGGTCGGGTTCCTGCTCGACAACTGGATCACCGGCCTGATCATCGGCATCCCGCTGGGCATCCTGGCGGCAACGCTGATCCTGTCCCGCCGGGCCGAGCGCGCCGCCTTCGCCCAGATTGAGAACCAGCCCGGTGCCTCGGGAGCCGCGCTGGGCACGCTCAAGCGCGGCTGGATCACCGAGGACCAGCCCGTCGCCGTGAACCCCCGCACCCAGGACGCCGTCTTCAGAGCCATCGGCCGTCCCGGCGTCGTGCTGGTCAGCGAAGGCCCCAGCAGCCGGGTCAAGCCGCTGGTGGACGCCGAGCGCAAGCGGCTCGCCCGCATCCTGCCGAACGTCACCATCCACGTGATTGAAAGCGGCCGCGGCGAAGGGCAGGTTCCCATCAGCCAGGTCGCCAAGAAGATGACCAAGCTGAAGAACGAGCTGACCAAGCTGGAGGTCAACACCGTTTCCAAGCGCATATCTTCGCTCGGAACCCGCCTCCCCATCCCCAAGGGCATCGATCCCTACAAGGCCCGCCCCGACCGCAAGGCATCCCGCGGACGCTAGGCCATAACGCCAAGGCTTCATGACCGCCCCGGTGACCGCCCGACAGGCCGGCCGCCGGGGCGTTTTTTTGCCCGGACCCTGACCCGACGTTTGCCAAACAGAACCTGGAGACTCCGCCATGAATGGTTCCGCCCCGTCCGCCAGGATCCGGATCTTCCGGGTCCTTGCCATCGCCGAGGGCTTCAGCTGGGCCGCACTGCTGATCGGGATGATCCTTAAATGGGTCACCCGGACCACGGAACTGGGGGTAGAAATCGCAGGTCCCCTCCACGGGGCGTTCTTTATCGGCTACGGCCTCGCGGCGCTGAGCCTGTGGGGCCTGCAGCGCTGGCCGTTCCGGGTGGCCGTGCTGGCAGGGCTGTCCGCCGTCCTTCCCTTCGCCACCGTGTGGTTTGAACGCTGGGCAGGCCGTCACGGCTATCTCACGTTCACGCGCGGCCGGGACGCTTCGACGCCGGCACGGGCGAGTGCCGGCACCTAGCCCCGTCCGCCGTCGCACCGGCGCACCGGCGCACCGGCGCACCCGCGGAAGCTACCTCCGGACGAGCAGGGTGTTGACGGCTTTGTCGTGCAGTCCGCGCTGGTCCGGGTCGAAGATGACGGCGGGGATCACCAGGCACAGCAGCAGGGTGCGGACCAGAGCCGGCAGCGGCCCGGCGGGGCCGCCGCCAAGCCGGACCACGTGAATGCCCATAACGCGGTGGCCGATGCTGTAGCCCAGCGTGCCGATCAGGAGGGCCTGCTCGACGGCGAACACGGCCAGGGTGGCCCAGGAGTTGCCGGCGAAGGCAAACCCGCTGATCAGCAGCGCAATCCCCCAGTCGATGCAGATGGCGGCGATGCGCCGGCCGGCACGGGCGATCGAGCCCGGCCCCGATTGGGGCAGCCCCAGCCGCTCCCCCGGGTACTTCGAGATGCCGGACGTGTCCGGCCCGGTGAGCCATGAGCCTATGTCTTTGCGATCAACCACCCTCCAAGACTATCGGCAAAGATCGCGGCTCAGGCATGTCCACGGGATGGACTTCGGGAGGCCACACCATGGAACCTGATAGCCCACAGTGTGGACGCCGACTAGCGTATATGTGTCAGGGCATTCCGTAACCTGCCCGAAACAAAGCGGACACCGCGGGGAAACTCCGTGTCCTTAGGGTGGTAACAGTTGCTAGCGGCACTGAAGCGGGGCGAACCGTGAGTTTTCCCCGCTGTCGGACTGCGCTGGACCACACGGCCTGACGGCCAGATCTTTCACATGCATAAGGAGCATAGATGTTCAAGACTGCGGACGAAGTCCTCAAGTTCATCAAAGACGAAGACGTTAAGTTCGTCGATATCCGCTTCACCGATCTCCCAGGCGTTCAGCAGCACTTCAACGTGCCCGCCAAGAGCGTTGACGCGGACTTCTTCGTCAACGGCCAGCTCTTCGACGGATCCTCGATCCGGGGTTTCCAGGGCATCGCGGAGTCGGACATGCAGCTCATTCCGGACGTTACCACCGCGTTCCTCGACACGTTCCGCCTGGAAAAGACCCTCGCGTTGAACTTCTCGATCGTGAACCCGCGCACGGGTGACCCCTACCACCGCGATCCGCGCGGCGTGGCCGAAAAGGCCGAGGCCTACCTCGCGTCCACCGGCATCGCCGACACCGCGTTCTTCGCCCCCGAGGCCGAGTTCTTCGTGTTCGACAACGTCCAGTACCAGTCCTCCCCGCAGGGCAGCTTCTACAAGATCGATTCCGAGGAAGCCCACTGGAACACCGGCCGTGAAGAAGAGGGCGGCAACCTCGGCTACAAGACCCCCATTAAGGGCGGCTACTTCCCGGTCTCCCCGACGGACAAGCAGGCGGACCTCCGCGACGCCATGTGCGTCGCCCTCGACGAGGCCGGCCTTGAGGTCGAGCGCAGCCACCACGAAGTCGGCTCCGCCGGCCAGGCCGAGATCAACTACAAGTTCACCACGCTGACCCACGCGGCCGATGACCTGCAGAAGTTCAAGTACGTCGTCAAGAACACCGCCGATGCCTGGGGCAAGTCGGTCACCTTCATGCCGAAGCCCGTCTTTGGCGACAACGGCTCGGGCATGCACTGCCACCAGTCGCTGTGGAACGGCGGCGAGCCGCTGTTCTACGACGAAAAGGGTTACGCCGGCCTCTCCGACATGGCCCGCTGGTACATCGGCGGCCTGCTGAAGCACTCCTCGGCCGTGCTTGCCTTCACCAACCCGACGGTCAACTCCTACCGCCGCCTGGTCAAGGGCTTCGAAGCTCCGGTCAACATGGTGTACTCGCAGGGTAACCGCTCCGCCGGTATCCGCATCCCGATCACGGGCTCCAACCCCAAGGCCAAGCGCATCGAATTCCGCGCGCCGGATCCCTCGTCCAACCCGTACCTGGCCTTCGCTGCCCAGCTGATGGCCGGGATCGACGGTATCCGCAACCGCATCGAACCGCCCGCCCCGATCGACAAGGACCTCTACGAGCTCCCCGCCGAGGAAGCCAAGGACATCCCCAAGGCTCCCGGCACGCTTGAGGAAGCCCTGGATGCCCTGGCCGAGGACAACGAGTTCCTGCAGGCCGGCGGCGTGTTCACCCAGGACCTGATCGACACCTGGATCGAATACAAGTACGAGAACGAGATCCGTCCGCTCTCGCTGCGTCCGAACCCGTTCGAATTCGAGCTGTACTACGGCGTCTAGCCACCAGCGGCATCCCACCAAAGAATTGCCCGACGGCGGCCCCCACCTTTCCGGTGGGGGCCGCCGTCGTTAACGGGTGCGACCGGCACGGCGCCGAACCGGGCCGCTGGGCGGCAGCAGAACAGTTCAGAATCCCCGGTACATGGTCCGCTGCGGTCCGGAGTCGCCGCCGACGTACTGGCCGTGGTCCGCGAATCCCGCCTTGCGGTAGGCGGCCTGCCCCGCGGCGTTGAGTTCATTCACGGAGAGCACGATGCCGGACTGTCCCCCGCCGAGGGCCGCCGTCAGCTTCGCGGCCGCACGGACGGCCGCCCCGGCTGCCAGCGCGCCCAGGCCCTGACCCTGCCGGAGGCGGTCGATGAGGAAGCCGCGCAGCAGCCAGGCCGAGTCGTCATCGGCCCAGCCGGCTGCGGTGGCCGCCCCGGTCTGCAGGGTCAGCACCCCCACGGCCACGCCGTTGGAATCAATCACGAAGGGGTGGCGGGACTCTTCTTCCAGTCCCACGAGCATCATCCGCAGCGGATCGCCGACGAACATCCGCTGCTCCGCGGTGACTGCCAGGACCGCGATCTCGCCCAGCTTGATGGCGCGGGCGTCGTCGTCGAGGTTCTTCAGCGGCAGCAGCCACACATTGTCAGGCATGACAAAAGCGTACCCAGGCGGGGCAGCCGCCGGAGTCGGACCGGCGTTCCGGGCTGGAGCGCCCGGCTAGAGCGCGGCGTCCTTTGGCGGTCCGGCCGGATCCATCCAAAAGACTTCCCACAAGTGGCCGTCCGGGTCCTGGAAGCTGTGCGTGTACATGAAACCGTAGTCCTGGGCTTCCTGGGACGGTGTACCGCCGGCGGTCAGGGCTCTTTTGACCATGACGTCGACCTCCTCCCGGCTGTCCAGCGAAAAGGACATGATGGCCTCGGTGGCGCTGCGGGCGTCCGCGACGGACTTCGACGTGAAGGTCTTGAAATAGCCCTCCGTCAACAGCATCACAAACGCGTCGTCGTTGATGATCATGGACGTGGCATTCTCATCAGTGAAGTCGGGGTTGAAGGAGAACCCCAGGGCGCTGAAAAATTCAACGCTTTTGTCGAGGTCCTTGACGGGCAGATTCAGGAACATTTGCTTGGCCATGCGCCCAAAGTAGCACCGGGCCCGGCGCATGTCAGCCCTGCCCCGCCACCGCCTGGCTCCCGCGGGCACCGCTACTGGCCGTAGAAAACCCGGTCGAACACACTCCGGGCGCGGCGGCTGAGCCGCAGGTAGTCCTCCTCCAGGGCCGCGGCGTTGCCCTGCCCGTAGCCGCACCAGCGGGCGACGGCTTCGAGGTCCCGGCGGGAGGACGGCAGCACATCCGAGGCCCGGCCGGTCCAGATCACGTTGGCGGAGCGGATCCGGCTCGCCAGGCGCCACGCCCGGAGCAGGATCACGACGTCCCCCGCTTCGAGGAGCCCGACGGCGGCCGCGGACTCGAGGGCCTCGACTGTCGAGGTGGTCCGCAGCCCGGGGTGTTGCCCGGCGTGCTGGAGCTGCAGCAGCTGGGCGAGCCATTCGACGTCGCTCAGGCCGCCCCTGCCCAGTTTCAGGTGCCGGGCAGGATCGGCCCCGCGCGGCAGGCGTTCCGATTCGACCCTGGCCTTGACGCGCCGGACTTCCCGCACGTCCTGCTCGGAAAGGGTTTCCGGATAGCGGAGCGGGTCGATCAACGCGATGAAATCGGCGGCCAGCGCGTCGTCGCCGGCCATGGGGCGGGCCCGCAGGAGCGCCTGGGCCTCCCAGACGAGCGACCACCGGCGGTAGTACTCGGCGTAGGACGCCAGCGACCGCACCATCGGCCCGCTCTTGCCCTCGGGGCGCAGGTCCGCATCGACCATCAGGACCCGTTCGGCGAGGATGGCGGGCTTCAGGGGCTGGGTCAGGAGGTTCGAGAGCCGGCTGACGATCTGCTGGGCCTGCTGCTGCGCCTCATCCTCCGGGACACCGGGAAGCCCCCGGTGGACGTACATCACGTCGGCGTCGGAGCCGTAGCCGATCTCCCGGCCACCCTGGCGACCCATCGCCACCACGAGCACGCGGGTTTTGAGCGGCTCCCCGGCTGTGACCATGGTTTCGGCGACGCGCAGCGCGCCCAGGACCGCGGCGCGGTCGGTGTCAGCCAGGGCCGCGCCCACCTGATCCTGGTCCAGGAGCCCGGCGCTGTCGGCGATCGCGATCCGCAGGATCTCGCGGCGGCGGATCAGCCGGATCAGGCGCATGGCGCTTTCCGGTGCCGCGTGCCGGGACATCTTCGAGGCCATCTCCAGCCATTGTGCCTCGAAGGCCAGGGGCACCAGTTCCTTGTCTGCGCCGAGCCAGGCAACGGACTCGGGGGAAACCTCCAGCAGGTCCGAGATCAGCCGGGAGCTGGAGAGCACGTGGCAGAGCCGCTCGGCCGCCGCCGTCGAGTCCCGGAGCAGGCCCAGATACCAGTGTGTGGTGCCGAGTGCCTCGCTGACCCGGCGGAAAGCGAGCAGACCGCCGTCCGGGTCGACGCCGTCGGCGAGCCAGCCGAGCAGGATCGGCAGGAGCTGGCGCTGAAGCGCCGCACGGCGGCTCACGCCGGCGGTGAGCGCCTCGATGTGCCGCATGGCACCGGGCGGGTCGAGGTAGCCCAGGGCGGCGAGTCGCCCCTGCGCCGCTTCCGGGGTCAGCCGCGCCTCCTCGCTGCTGAGCCCGGCGGCGGTGTTGAGCAGGGGGCGGTAGAAGATGCGCTCGTGGAGTTCGCGGACGGAGCGTTTTGTTTTGCGCCAGGCCGCCATCAGGGCGTCCGGCTGCGGCCGTTCCGTGGAGAAGGGCCCCAGCACGGCCTTGGCGAGGGTGCGCAGCGAGGACTCCTTGACCGGCATGAGGTGGGTGCGGCGAAGCTGGAAGAGCTGGATCCGGTGTTCGAGCAGCCTGAGGTAGCGGTAGTCGCGGTCGAATTCCGCGGCGTCGGAGCGGCCGATGTAGCCGGCATCGGACAGCGCGGCGATGGCCGAGGTGGTGTCGCGGCAGCGCAGCGACTCGTCGGATTTTCCGTGCACCAGCTGCAGCAGCTGGACGGTGAACTCGACATCGCGCAGACCGCCGCGGCCCAGCTTGATCTGCCGCTGCTCCTCGTCGGACGGGATGTGCTCGGTGACCCGGCGGCGCATGGAACGGACGGAATCGACGAAGCCCTCGCGTCCGGCGGAGGACCAGATCAGCGGGGCGAGGGCGGCCTCGTAGCGGGCGCCGAGCTCCGCGTCGCCGGCGATGGTCCGGGCCTTCAGGAGCGCCTGGAACTCCCAGCTCTCGGCCCAGCGCGCGTAGTAGCTCTCGTGGGAGGCCAGGGTCCGGACCAGCGGGCCGGACCGGCCTTCGGGGCGGAGATTGGCGTCCACCTCCCACAGTCCGGGTTCCCGGCTCGTGGACATGATCGCCCGCGAGATCCCGGAGGCCAGGGCCGTGCCGATCGTGTTGGCCCGGGAATCCTCGAGTTCGCCGGACTCGATCACGTAAATGACGTCGACGTCGGAAATGTAGTTGAGCTCGCGGGCGCCGCACTTGCCCATGCCGATCACGGCGAGCCCGACGTCGGCCACTTCGGCCGCGCTGAAGTGTTCGGCAGCTTCGGCGCGGGAGACGGCGAGGGCGGCCTCGATGGCGGCGCCGGCCAGATCGGCCAGTTCGGCGCCGGCGGCCGGCATGAAGTCCAGCGGGTCCGCCGCGCAGAGGTCCTTGACCGCGAGCTCCACGAGGCCCCGCCGGTACGCCGTGCGGAGCGCCTCATAGGCCTCGCGGCCGGACACTCCCGCGACCGGCCGGGCGGATGTCGGATCGGCCCGCACGGACTGCAGCAGCAGGGACCGCAGCACCGCCGTGTCCGCGGCCCGGGGCTCCGGGCTCGCCGTCACCTCGAAGGCGTCGAGGTGCTCCGGGTGGCGGATCAGGAATTCGCCGAGCGCTTCCGAGGCACCGAGCACCCGGAACATTGGCTCGCTGATCTCCGGCTCCGCCACGGCCAGTTTCCGCAATGCCGGATGCTTTTCGATCAGCCGGACGAGGGACTGCAGGGCGGTATCCGGATCCGCGGCAAGCTGGAGTCCGGCAAACAGGGCCCCCTGGTCCAGGCCCTCCAGCTCCGGAGCGGCCAGCCACCGTTCGCCGTTTTCCAGGTCGCTGAAACCCGCGGCTATGAGGCGTCGTGCCAGGCTCACCCGGGGCGCCTAAAGGATGCCGAGGTTGCGCTGCAGCTCGTAGGGCGTGACCTGGAGGCGGTAGTCCTGCCACTCGGCACGCTTGTTGCGCAGGAAGTGCTCGAACACCTGCTCGCCGAGGATCTGCGGCATGAGCTCTGAGTCCTCCATGGTCCGGATCGCATCATGGAGGCTGGCCGGGAGAGGATCGTGGCCCATCGCGCGGCGCTCGGCCGAGCTCAGTGACCAGATATCGTCCTCGGCGGCGGCGGGAAGCTGGTAGCCCTCCTCGATGCCCTTGAGGCCGGCGCCGAGCAGCGCGGCGTAGGCAAGGTAGGGGTTGGCCGCGGAATCAATGCCGCGGTACTCGATCCGCGCGGACTGGCCTTTGCCCGGCTTGTACAGCGGCACCCGGACCAGGGCGGAGCGGTTGTTGTGGCCCCAGCTGAGGTAGCTCGGCGCCTCTCCGCCGCCCCAGAGGCGCTTGTAGGAGTTCACGAACTGGTTGGTCACGGCGGTGAATTCGGGGGCGTGCTTGAGGATGCCGGCGATGAACTGCCGGGCCGTCTCGGAGAGCTGGAATTCCGCACCGGCCTCGTAGAAGGCGTTGGTGTCCCCTTCGAAGAGCGAGAAGTGGGTGTGCATGCCGGAACCGGGGTGGGCGGTGAACGGTTTCGGCATGAACGTGGCGTAGGTGCCCTGCTGCAGGGCGACTTCCTTGATCACCGTGCGGAACGTCATGATGTTGTCCGCGGTCTGCAGCGCATCCGCGTAGCGCAGGTCGATCTCGTTCTGCCCCGGGCCGGCCTCGTGGTGGCTGAACTCCACCGAGATGCCCACCGATTCGAGCATGGTCACGGCAGTCCGGCGGAAGTCCTGGGCCACGCCGCCCGGGACGTGGTCGAAGTAGCCGCCCTCGTCCACCGGGACGGGCGAACCGTCAGGACCGGGCTGCTGGGACTTCAGCAGGTAGAACTCGATCTCGGGGTGCGTGTAGCAGGTGAAGCCCATGTCCGCAGCCTTGGCCAGGTTGCGCTTGAGGACGTTGCGGGGATCCGCGGCGGAGGGCTCGCCGTCGGGCGTCAGGATGTCACAGAACATCCGTGACGTCGCTTCGGTCTCGCCGCGCCAGGGCAGGATCTGGAAGGTCGCGGGGTCCGGCTGCGCCAGCATGTCGGATTCGAAGACGCGGGCGAGGCCCTCGATGGAGGAACCGTCAAAGCCGAGGCCTTCCTCGAAGGCACCTTCAACTTCGGCCGGGGCCAGGGCCACGGACTTCAGGGATCCGACGACGTCGGTGAACCACAAGCGCACGAACCGCACGTCGCGCTCTTCGATCGTCCGCAGGACAAACTCTTGCTGGCGGTCCATACTGGCCTCTTTCGGGTTCTTTCGTCCGTGCCCCGGGCGTCATGCATGGTGCCCACGGCTGCTCACCGTTCACTTTACTAATCATTGGCGCTGAATGTCGGAGCGGCCGCCCCGCGTAACACAGCGTTAACACTCCGGCCCCGGAACGGGCCCGCGGGCCCCGGACAGGGGGTCACCGCCGGCGGGGCTGTGATGCGTTTCACCGGCGGCGGTCCGGAGCCCGGTAGCTAGGACGCCCGGTACCGCACTACGCTCGTGCCATGGCCACAAGCATTAGCCCCGATTCCAGCACGCCCGCAGAAGTAGCGGCCCCCTACGGCGACGGGCCGGCGCCTGCGGGCACCGTCCGGAAACCGGTGGCAAGGATCCGCACCCACCATCTTCGCCAGGCCAAGGCCGACGGCGAGCGCTTTGCCATGCTGACCGCCTATGACCAGTACACCGCGGAGATCTTCGACCAGGCCGGCATCGAGGTCCTCCTGGTGGGCGATTCGGCGTCCAACAACGTCTTCGGCAATGAGACGAGTCTTCCCGTGACCGTGGATGAGCTGCTTCCGCTGTGCCGGGCCGTCGCCCGCTCGGCCCGGCGGGCCCTGGTGGTGGCGGACCTGCCGTTCGGCAGCTACGAGGTCTCTGCCCAGCAGGCGGTGGCCACCGGCGTGCGGTTCCTGAAGGAAGGCCTCGCCCACGCCGTCAAGATCGAAGGCGGGAAGTTCTACGCCGAGACCGTTCGTGCCATGGTGCAGGCCGGCATCCCGGTCATGGCGCACATCGGCTTCACGCCGCAGAGCGAGCACGCCCTCGGCGGCTACCGGGTGCAGGGCCGGGGCGAGGACGCCCAGCGGTTAATCGACGACGCCGTTGCGCTGGCCGACGCCGGCGCGTTCTGCGTGCTGATGGAAATGGTTCCCGCTGTCACGGCGGCCGCGGTGGATGCCGCCGTCGAGGTTCCCACCGTCGGCATCGGCGCCGGGAACGCCACCACGGGACAGGTCCTTGTCTGGCAGGACATGGCGGGCCTGCGTGGCGGGAAAATGGCGAAATTCGTCAAGCAGTACGCGGACCTGCGGACCTCGCTCGGCAACGCCGCGAAAGCCTACGGCGAGGACGTGCGCTCGGGCCACTTCCCCGGCCCCGAGCACTCCTTCTAGGCGATAGCCGCGGGCCCCCGCCGGAGCTCATCCTTCACGGGCGATGCATTGCGCCGCCACTGAGGGCAGGCTTGCCATTAAGGGCTGCAACCAGGCCCTGGCAGATGTTCCGCCGCCCCGGGCGAATTCGTGCCCGACGCGATGGGCCCGGTTCCGGCGGACACGAGTGGAGGATTAGCGATGAACTCAATTACGACTAGCTTCTGGGATGTCCTGCTGTGGAGTTTCTGGTTCTTTATCTGGATCGCCGCCATCACGGTGTGGTTCCGCTGCTTGTTTGACCTGTTCGGCGACCACACGCTCAGCGGCTGGGCCAAGGCCGGCTGGATAATATTGCTGGTCCTGGTGCCCTGGCTCGGCGCCCTGATCTACCTGATCGCCCGAGGCCGCAGCATGGCCGAACGGCAGATGACGGAAATCGCCCGGCAGCAGGCTGCCCAGCAGGAGTACATCCAGCAGGTCGCGGGCAAGTCAGCCGCTCCGGCCACCCAGATCGCCGACGCCAAGGCGCTGCTCGATTCCGGCGTCATCGACCAGACCGAGTTCGATTCCCTCAAGGCAAAGGCCATGGCCTGACGGTTCAGCGGGTTGCGCCCGCAGAATCCCGGGACAAGCAACAACATGAAAATCACGTGGCTCGGTCACTCCTCGGTGGTGCTGGACATCGACGGGGTTCGGGTTCTGACCGATCCGCTGCTTCGTGCCCACGCCGGGCTCCTGCGCCGCCTGGCTCCGCGGCCGGACCCGGCGTCGTGGAGCCGGCCGGACGCAGTACTCCTCTCCCACCTCCACCACGACCACGCCGAGTTGCGCTCCCTCCGCATGCTGCGGGGGGCGGCGCTGCTGAGCGCTCCGGCGAATGCCGCCTGGCTGCGTCGCCGGAAGTTGCTTGACGCAGTTCCCTTGGGAGAGGGCTGGACAGCGGTAGGCGGGGTCCGGATTCGCCAGGTGCCGGCCGAGCACCATAGCCGCCCGATGCCACACCGTCCCAACGACGCCAATGGGTACGTGGTCCGGGGCCCGTCGGGCATCGTCTGGATCGCCGGTGATACGGGGTTGTATCCGGAGATGGCAGCGCTCCCGGCCATGGCAGGCGGGCCGATCGATGTGGCCCTGGTGCCGGTCTGGGGGTGGGGACCGAGGCTCTCGGCGGGACACCTGACTCCGGAGAGCGCCGCCCAGGCTGTCGCCATGAGCGGTGCGCGATTCGCCCTACCCGTGCACTGGGGAACGCTGCACCCTCCGCTGATCACACACTTTGCCCGGAGCTGGCTTGAGCAGCCCGGGCGCCGGTTTGCTGCCGCCGTCGGGGAGCAGGCTCCGGGCTGCACGGCAGTCATCCTGGCTCCCGGCCAGTCATGGGTAGTGCCCGCGTGAGTTGATGAACCTCAGCGCCCGGCAGCCGACAGGGCAAGGCGCTCAATCCCGGAATGCCGCCGCCGTGCGCTGGCCGCAGGCCTCGAGCCACGCCACCAGCACCCGGTGGAGTTCGTCGGCACCTTCTATCCGCTCGGGCAGCCCGGCCATGAGATCGGCCGGGCCGAGCAGCACGGCGCGGTCCTGCCACCCGCCGAGGCCACCGTGGGACCCGACCAGGCCCTCGAACGCACCGACGTCGTTGGTTACGGGATCGACGGTGCTGTTGACGTAGAGATCCGGCGCCTCGGGGTGCATCAGCGCACGCAGGAGCACCCGCGCCGCGTGGGGTCCGAAGAGAGCCAACGGGTCGGCGCCCTCCACCTCCCCGCTTGCGATGTTGACCCGCCCGCGGCTCCCGATCGCCCACGCCCGGCCGTCGTCATCGATGCCCGCAACGAACCCAACGCCGGGATGCCCTGCCAGTCCGGGGATCAGTGCCGGCCACTCCCCCTCAAGGTCCTGGAGCGTCCAGCGCCGGTTGCCGCGCACGTAGACCAGGCCCAGATTCCCCGAGCCCAGCACGACAACCGGCTCCTCGGCCGCGTCGCCAGGGCCGGAAGTCCGTGGCGCCGGCGTCTGCTGGGCCTTGGTCAGCGCCTCGTCGGCACGCTCGGCGAGCTTCCCGGTCATTCCACCGGCCGCGATGTCGCCGGCGATCGAGTCCGCCCGCCCCAGCCCTTCGACCGACGCGTCCACGTTCTGAACATGCTCGTGGATGAGTTCCTCGCACAAATCCCCGAGCGTCTGGCCGTACCGGTCGGCGAACGGGGTGCCCTGGGACTGGCCGTGGTCAGAGAGCACCACCAGCCGATAGCGGCGGGGAGCGGACCCGGCGAGCTGGGCCAAGAAACCCAGCGTGCGGTCCAGGCCGTCCAAGGCTGCGAGCGACTCGGGCCGGAACATGCCTGCGTGGTGGGCAATCTCGTCATAGTCAACGTAGTCGACATAGATGCACTTCGTGCCCCGACGCAACTCTTCTGCCACCAGGGCCGTGTTCAGGTCACGCAGGATTCCGTTGGTGACTGCCCGCAGCAGGGCGAAGGTCCAGTCCCGATGCACCCGCGGGTCAAGATCACGCTTGACCTGCCTTCGGGCCTGCCAACGTTCCTTGATGATCTCGCCCACGGTCCGCGTGAGGCTTCGCATGAACCCGTTCGGGGAAGCGAAAAACCAGGCGAACGCCCGACGGGTTTGGGTGGAGCCGCGCCGGACCTCCACCCGGCTCATCGTCAAGAGCGACCGGGGGGCGTCACCGGTGAACAAGTTCGAAATGGAGACCCCGTCGTCGCAGAGCAGGCCCTGGCCGGTGCTGTGCCTTTCCTCGATCACCCGGGCATCTGCGGGGCGGTTGGCCACCAGGACCCGGTTGAGCTCACGGTCGTACCACCGGAATGCGGGGATCCCGTCAACGGTGCCGTGCAGAATCCCCAGCTGGCTCGCCGGCGTGGTGCAAGGCAGCTGGGGCGTCCATTCGCGGACCGCGTATTCCCCCGAGGCCAGCCAGCGCCGGATATGGGGCACCGCCCCGGACTGGACCGCCCAATGCAGCACCGGGAAGGGGACACCGTCGAGCTGGACGAACAGGACGCCGTCGACCTCCGGATCGGGCACCGCGTCCTGCCGACGTGCCCGGCCGGCCAACGAGGTGATCATGCCGTCATCACTCCCGGCCGTGGTGGCCCACGAGATGAGCGTGCCCACGACGGCACTGACCCAGCTGGCGGCAAGGGCGGTCCATCCCGTCGACTCGACGCCGGGCACCAAAAGGATGGCCACGTACATGATCAGGGCTTGGCCGCCGAAGGCGATAAGAAGGACCGCCAGCCAGCCCACCCTGGCCGAGATCTCCACGAGCGCTGGGCGGAGAACCAGGCCGACGATGCCGGCTGCTGCTGCCACCGCGGCGTAGGCCCACCAGCTGCTTGCGGAGAACCCCGGCAGCAGGGCGCCGGTGACTATCAGGGCTACAGTCGAAGCAGCCCAGGCAGCGGCCAGCCTCGCCAGGTCGGTGAGCCGGACGCCACGGGTGCGGGAAAAACTCGTTGGCATTTTCCCAGTATGGCCGGACGTATCCGTCCGGCACTCACCCTCACGGGGTGAGAAAAAGCAGATCCAGCCGCCGCCGGAGCTGCGGCACGTCGACCGCCTTTTCCGTGTTAACTTCCAGCACGGGGGCCAGCCCGAGCGGGGCCGCCCGCCGGACCCACTCGGACCAGGTCCCGTCGTCGTCATGCGCGGCATGGTGCACGGGATGACGTTGCCTTGACCGGCAGCGCTGCCGCGCCGTGGCGTCATCAACGGCGCACCAGACTTCGGCGGCGGCCGCCCTGCCTGCGGTTCGGAGATCGGCGCGCAGAAAGTCGATGTCCCGCGGCGCGAACCAGAAGGATTCGACGACGGCCGGGCCCGGTTCGGCGGCTATGCCGGCCCACATGAGCTCCAGCGCTTGCCGCCCCAGGGCTGTGGATTCCTCGGCGGCCGGAGCCCGGTCACGGGCCCAGAGGCTCTCCTTGTAGGCGTCCTTGGAGAACAGCGGCAGTTCCAGCGCGACGGCCAGTTCCCGGGCGAGGGTCGACTTGCCGGACCCGGGCAGCCCGTTCACCAGGATCAGTCCGGTCAACGCGTCGGCCCTAGTCGTCCTCGCCCTTCTCCCACGCCTCGTTGCGGGCCTTGACCTTTTCGAGTGCGTGCTCGGCTTCCGCACGGGTCTTATAGGGTCCGATCAGCTGGCTCCAGTCGGACATGGCGTCTTCCTCGATCTCGTGAGTGTTGACGTTGTACCAGTATTCGGGCATTTGTCCTCCTTCATGGCCCGGATCGTGTCCGGACTCTGGCCCCGGCCATGTGTCCGTGCTGTAATCCGCGGCTGTATTTTCCGGGCTGTATTTTCCGGGCCGGGCCCGGGGGCTTATATGATCAATCTATGCCTTCTCTAGTCTCCACTGCACCCATCGGCACGCTTGTCCCGGGGACGGTGAGCCCGCAGCTTCCCGTGCCGGCGTCCATCCCGCGTCCGGAATATGTGGGCAAGCCGGGCCCTGCCAAGTTCACGGGGTCCGAGGTCAAATCGGCGGAAACGATTGAGAAGATCCGGATCGCCTCAAGGATCGCCGCCCAGGCCATCGTGGAGGTCGGCAAGCACATCGCGCCCGGCGTCACCACCGACCAGCTGGACCGGGTGGGCCATGAGTTCCTGCTGGACCACAA
This sequence comes from Arthrobacter sp. SO5, assembly GCF_020532805.1. Taxonomy (GTDB): domain Bacteria; phylum Actinomycetota; class Actinomycetes; order Actinomycetales; family Micrococcaceae; genus Arthrobacter. The sequence goes on from NZ_MQTQ01000074.1 coordinate 104,592, forward strand.
TGCCTACCCCTCCACCCTCGGGTACCGGGGCTTTCCGAAGTCGCTGTGTTCCTCCCTCAACGAGGTCATCTGCCACGGGATCCCGGACACCACCGTGGTCCAGGACGGTGACATTCTCAACATCGACATCACGGCCTTCATCGGCGGTGTGCATGGCGACACCAACCACACCTTCCTGGTCGGCGGAGTGGACGAGGAATCCCGCCTCCTGGTCGAACGCACCAAGGAATCGCTGAACCGTGCCATTCGGGCGGTCGCGCCGGGACGCGAAATCAACGTGATCGGCCGGACCATCGAGTCCTACGCGAAGCGCTTCGGCTACGGCGTAGTCCGCGACTTTACCGGCCACGGCGTCGGCGAAGCGTTCCATACCGGGCTGATCATCCCGCACTATGACGCCGCTCCCGCCTACAACACCGTCATGGAAGCGGGTATGGTGTTCACGATCGAACCCATGCTGACCCTGGGAACGGTGGACTGGGACATGTGGGCCGATGACTGGACCGTTGTGACCCGCGACCACAAGCGCACCGCGCAGTTCGAGCACACCCTGCTCGTCACGGAGTCCGGCGCCGAAGTGCTGACCCTCCCCTAATTTCGTCTCCACCAAAAGATCGCGGTCTTCGCCCGTCGGCCCTGGGCCGCACCCTCCTAGCTCCGCCCCCCTGCCACGAACGGAACCACATTGGCCAAGAAGGACGAGAATTCGAAGAAGAACGCCCCGCTGATCGGCATCGACGTCGGGGGCACCGGGATCAAGGGCGGGATCGTCGACCTGAAGAAGGGAAAGCTGCTCGGTGAGCGCCTGCGCATCCCCACCCCGCAGCCTTCCACGCCCGAGTCCGTTGCCGAAGTGGTCGCCCAGGTTGTCGCCGAACTCTCCGCCCGCCCCGACGCCCCCGAGGCCGGCACCCCTGTGGGTGTCACGTTCCCGGGCATCATCCAGCACGGCGTGGTCCACTCGGCCGCGAACGTGGACAAGTCCTGGCTGGAAATGGACATCGACGGACTGCTCACGGCCCGCCTCGGACGCCCCGTTGAGGTCATCAACGACGCCGACGCCGCTGGGCTGGCCGAGGCTCGCTACGGCGCCGGCAAATCCGTGAACGGCACCGTGCTGGTCATCACGCTCGGCACGGGGATCGGTTCGGCCTTCATCTTTGACGGCAAGCTCGTCCCGAACGCCGAACTGGGCCACCTGGAGATTGACGGATTCGACGCCGAGAGCAAGGCGTCAGCCGTGGCGCGCGAGCGGGACGGGCTGAGCTGGGAGCAGTACAGCGTGCTGCTGCAGCGCTATTTCTCCCACGTGGAGTTCCTGTTCTCCCCCGAACTGTTCATTGTGGGCGGCGGCATCTCCAAGCGCGCCGACGAGTACCTGCCGCACATGAAGCTGCGCACGCCGATCGTCCCGGCCGAGCTGAAGAACGACGCCGGAATCGTCGGCGCCGCCCTCGAGATTGCACTGAAGCACAAACTGGCCAAGTAGCCACCCGGCCCGCTTCCACTGTCCGGCACGTGGCTCCCGCCCCGGAACCCAACTGGCTCGCAGCAGAGGCCGCTTTCAGCGTCCAAAACGGCCCAGCTGCGAGTCAGTTGGGTGGGGTGGTGCCGGTGGTGGCCGCGGCTTCCCCTCCGCTGCCACCACCGGAGTCTGTGCGCCGGAGTCTGCGCGCCGGCGCTCCCGAACCGGGCCTAGAGCGGGCTCTTCTGCGTGCTCTGGTCTTCCCGCCCCTTGGTCTGCGCCTCATGGCGGAGCAGGGAGATGGCCGCTTCGAAGTCCTCGAGGGATTCGAAGGCCTGGTAGACGCTGGCGAAGCGCAGGTAGGCGACCTCATCGAGCTTCTGCAGCGGGTTCAGGATGGCCAGGCCGACTTCGTGCGCATCGATTTCGGCGGCACCGGCGGCCCGGATCGCCTCTTCGACTTCCTGGGCCAGCATGGCGAGGTCGTCTTCCGTGACGGGACGGCCCTGGCAGGCCTTGCGGACTCCGTTGATGACCTTGCTGCGGCTGAACGGCTCGCCGACGCCCGAGCGCTTGATCACGGTCAGGCTCGTGGTCTCCACGGTGGTGAAGCGGCGTCCGCACTCGGGACACTGCCGGCGGCGCCGGATGGCCGAACCGTCGTCGGCGATGCGGCTGTCCACCACGCGGGAATCAGGGTTACGGCAGAACGGGCAATACATGTCGTTTCCTCCCCTGTCGCAAGCTGGCAATCCCTGACGCTGGAGAGCGCCGGTGCGTTCCGGAACGTTCGCTCCGTGCCCAGTTTACGACTAGATATAGCTGAATAACAAGCCTGTAATTACTACATGTAGTGGTCAGGCGCCCGTGAGGAACCGTGCCGTGACAGCCTCCCCGTGGGCCGGCAGGTCTTCAGCTCCGGCCAGGCTCACGATGTGTCCGCTCACCTGCTCCAGGGCGGATCGGCTGTAGTTGATCACCTGGATGGCGCGCAGGAAGGTCGTGACGTTCAGGCCCGAGGAGAAGGCAGCGGTTCCGCTGGTCGGCAGGACATGGTTGGAGCCGGCGCAGTAGTCACCGAGGCTGACGGGGCTGTAGTCCCCCACGAAGATCGCTCCGGCGTTGCGGATTCGGGCGGCGACGCCGGCGGCGTCCGCCGTCATGATCTCCAGGTGTTCCGCGGCGTAAGCGTCGCAGGCCGCGATGCCCTGTTCCAGGTCGTCCACGAGGACGACGCCGGACTGCGGCCCCGATAGTGCCTCGCGGACCCGGGCGCTGTGCTTGGTGGCAGCGGCCTGGCGGTCCAGCTCCCCGCGGACCGCCGCCGCGAGTTCCTCGGAATCCGTGAACAGTACGGATGCCGCCTTGGGGTCGTGCTCCGCCTGGCTGATCAGGTCCGCGGCGACGAGGGCCGGCTGGGCTGCGGCGTCGGCCAGGATCGCGATTTCGGTGGTGCCCGCCTCGGAGTCGATCCCGACGACGCCCTTGACGAGGCGCTTGGCCGTGGCGACGAAGATGTTGCCCGGGCCGGTGACGACGTCCACCGGGTCAATCCCGGCCGTGCCGCCGGTCGCCGGGATGCCGTAGGCGAAGGCGGCGATCGCCTGGGCTCCGCCGATCGCGTAAACCTCTTCGATCCCGAGCAGGCAAGCGGCGGCGAGGATGGTCGGGTGCGGGAGCCCGGCGAAGTCCTTTTGCGGGGGTGATGCGAGGGCGATCGATTCCACGCCGGCGGCGAGGGCCGGGACAACGTTCATGATCACCGACGAGGGATACACGGCCAGTCCGCCCGGGACATAGAGGCCCACGCGGGCCACCGGCACCCAGTGCTGGCTGACGACGGCGCCGTCGCCGAGTTCGACGTCGGTGTCCGCCGGCCGCTGGGCGTCCGCGAAGCGGCGGGCCCGCCGGATGGATTCTTCCAGCGCCGCACGCACGGCCGGATCGAGGCCGGCGAGGGCAGCGTGCAGCGCCTCGGCCGGGACGCGCGGGTGGGTCTGTTCCACGCCGTCGAAGGCCAGTGCCAGCTCGCTCAGGGCCGCGAAGCCTCGGGTACGGACCGCGGTGATGATGCCCTGAACCTTCTCTTCGGCGTCGGCCATGGTGCCCGGCTGTGCCCGGGGAACCGCGGCACGGAGTCCGGCGAGCGTCAGCCGCTGGCCGCGCAGGTCAACGGTGCGGAAGGTGAGGTCGGCGGGAACGGCGGGCGCGCTGGCCGGGGGCACGTGGCTGTCAGGTGTAAGGGTCACGCACCCATTTTACGTGCCCCGCGCAGGCGCCC
>NZ_MQTQ01000074.1:108348-140630 GCF_020532805.1 Arthrobacter sp. SO5
TACGCCGGCGGGAAATCCGGCCCGGCAACCGTTGGGGCGTCAGCCGTGTGTGGCGCCGCGAAAACGGCGGCCAGGAAGATGGCCAGTGCGACGGCGGCCGGCCAGATTGCCAGCACCGCGTAGGACCGCAGCGAAAAAGCGATGCTGGCGTTGGCCGACGTGTCCCCCGCCGTTCCCGACCAGGCGCCGCAGAGCACTCCGGTCCGCCAGGCAATCACGGCGCCCGCAGCTCCGGCAAGCACGGCCAGCACAACATCACGGCCCGACGGCTCCGCGTGCCGGGTACCGGCCGAAAGCACGCCGGCGATGCAACCTGCCAGCAGGAACAGCCCGGCCAGCACCAGGTCGCGCGGCAGCCACGCGTCCGTGTTGCTGCCGCTCTGCAGGGCGGCGTTCCCGGACAGCAGATTCAGGCCGGACGGCGCGAGAACCCACCACAGAAAGCCCACCGGCACTCCCGCGGCGGCAATCACCGCGGCCTTGCGCCACGGCGCCCCGCGGCGGATCCGCTTCGCTGCAGGGCGGCCGGGAGCGGCATCCGGCCCGGTGACCTGCCCGGTGACCTGGTCCTGCCGGTCGTGCGGCTCCTGCGGCTCCTGCTGTACCTGCGGTTCCTCTGGCTCCTGCGGCCGGGGGTTCGGGGCGTGCACTGGGGGCTGTGTCATGCAACAAACCTTAACAGGCCCCTTAACAAGGTTTGGGCCGGCCGGGCACGTGACACCGCGCACCGCCGGTGGACGGTTCGCGGGAGAGAAGTAACGCAGCCCGTCCGTGCGCAATACGCTGGCAGGGTGGGAAGATCACCAGTACGTACAGCAGGGAGTTTGATCGCAGTGGCAGCAGGAGACGGAACGTTCGAGGGAACGTTCAAAGAAATGTTCCGCCGGCACGCCGCCGGGGTGGCCATCATCACAGTGAACTACGACGGCGTGCCGTTCGGTTTCACGGCGACGTCGGTGGCCTCGCTCTCGGCCAAGCCGCCGCGGTTCACCTTCAACATGGCCCGCACCTCCAGGTCCTGGCCGGCCGTAGCCAACACCACGTTCATCGGAGTGCACATGCTCGGACGGGAGAACCAGGAGCTGGCCAGCCGATTCGCCACGGGCGGCAACCGCTTCGACGGTGACCACTGGGAGCCTGGACCCCACGGGGTGCCGATCCTGAAGGACGTCGCGGGCTGGCTCATCGGCAAGGTCCAGATGCGGCTCTCGTTTGAGAACAATGCCGTGGTGGTGGTCGAGGTGGTGGACGGCGCGGTCGGCGGCGACGGCGCTCCCCTGCTGTACCACTCGGGCGGGTACGGCCAGTCCGTCCCGCTCGACTACGAAATCTAGCCTGGCGACCGGCCGTTTCGACGGTTCCGCGCCGGCTAGACGTTCGCTGACGTCGAGTGGGCAGGGAACCGTCGAAACGGCGCGTGTTGGCGCCGGCGCCTAGCTATCCAGGCACGTCGGGCCCAGCAGCACCTTGAGGTCCCCGAACAGCGACGGGCTCGGGTTGACGCGCAAGTGCACGGGCAGCCCCATGACCTCGACCCTCGAGTCGCCCTGCAGGTGGAGGCGGACCTCGGACTTGCCACGGTGCGTCCTGAGGACATCCCCGAGTTCAGTCACCACCGCTTCGGTTGCCTTGTGGGTCTGCATCGTGATGACGAGGGGCCCGTTCAGGCCCTCGCTGAGGTCCGGGACGGAGAGTTCCATGCAGTTCAGGGCGACGGCGCCGTCGTCGCGCCGCTGCAGCCGTCCCTTGACGACGACGATCAGGTCCTCGGCCAGCACGGAGGCGATGGGGCCGTAGACCTGGCCGAAGAACATGACCTCGACGGAGCCGCCCAGGTCCTCGATTTCCGCGCGGGCGTAGGCGTTGCCGCTCGCTTTGGCAATCCGCCGGCTCAGGGACGTGATCATGCCCGCGATGGTGACGATGGCGCCGTCGTGCGGGCCGTCCTCGGCGATGAGAGAGGTGATGGACTGGTCGGCGTGCTGGCTGAGGAGCCCCTCGAGCCCCTGCAGGGGGTGGTCCGAGACGTACAGGCCGAGCATGTCCCGTTCGAACGAGAGCTTGTCCTTCTTTTCCCACTCGGGCAGGTCGGGGATCTCGATGCTGAGGGATGCCTCGGATTCCGCCTCGTCGAACCCGGCGAAGAGGTCGAACTGTCCGATCGCCTCGTTGCGCTTGAGCGTGATGACCGAGTCGATCGCTTCCTCATGGATCATGGCCAGGGCCCGCCGGTGGTGGTTCAGGGAGTCGAAGGCACCGGCCTTGATCAGGGACTCGATGGTGCGCTTGTTGCAGACAACCGCCGGCACCTTCATGAGGTAGTCCTTGAAGGACGTGTAGGCGCCTTCCTTTTCCCGGGCCGCCACCATGGCTTCCACGGCGTTGACGCCGACGTTGCGGATGGCTCCCATGCCGAAGCGGATATCCGTGCCGACCGGGGTGAAGTTCAGCGCTGACTCGTTGACATCCGGCGGAAGCACCGTGATGCCCATACGCCGGCATTCGTTGAGGTAGATTGCCGACTTGTCCTTGTCATCGCCCACCGAGGTGAGCAGGGCCGCCATGTACTCCGGCGCATAGTGGGCCTTGAGGTAGGCGGTCCAGTAGGAGATCACGCCGTACGCGGCCGAGTGGGCCTTGTTGAACGCGTAGTCGGAGAACGGCAGCAGGATGTCCCAGAGGGTCTTGACCGCGGCCATCGAGTAGCCGTTGTCCTGCATGCCCTGGGAGAAGCCAGCGAACTGCTTGTCCAGCTCGGATTTCTTTTTCTTGCCCATGGCGCGGCGCAGGATGTCGGCCTGGCCCAGGGTGTAGCCGGCGAGCTTCTGCGCCACCGCCATGACCTGCTCCTGGTACACGATCAGCCCGTAGGTCCCGCCGAGGATCTCGGAAAGCGGCTCCGCCAGCTCCGGGTGGATCGGAATGACGTCCTGGATCCCGTTCTTGCGCAGCGCGTAATCGGTGTGCGCATTGGCGCCCATGGGACCGGGCCGGTAGAGGGCCAACACGGCGGAAATGTCTTCGAAATTGTCAGGCTTCATGAGCTTGAGCAGGGACCGCATGGGGCCGCCGTCGAGCTGGAACACGCCCAGCGTGTCACCGCGGGCCAGCAGCTCGTAGGACGCCGCGTCGTCGAGGGCCAGGGAGTCGAGGTCCAGGTCCACGCCGCGGTTCATCGTGATGTTTTCCAGGGCATCGGAAATGATCGTCAGGTTCCGCAGGCCCAGGAAGTCCATCTTGATCAGGCCGAGGCCCTCGGACGTCGGGTAGTCAAACTGCGTGATGACCTGCCCGTCCTGGAAGCGCCGCATGACCGGGATGACGTCGATGATGGGGTCCGAGGACATGATGACGCCGGCCGCGTGGACGCCCCACTGGCGCTTCAGGCCCTCGATGCCGAGCGCCGTTTCGAACACCTTCGCGGCTTCCGGATCTGTGGCGATCAGCTGCCGGAAGTCCCCGGCCTCGCTGTAGCGCTTGGAGTCCTTGTTCTGGATATCCGCCAGCGGGATGTCTTTGGCCATGACGGCCGGCGGCAGCGCTTTGGTGAGCTGCTCGCCCATGCTGAACGGGTACCCCAGCACGCGCGAGGAGTCCTTGAGGGCCTGCTTGGTTTTGATGGTGCCGTAGGTGACGATCATCGCGACACGTTCGTCGCCGTATTTGCGCGTGACGTAGTCGATCACTTCGGAGCGGCGCCGGTCATCGAAGTCGACGTCGAAGTCGGGCATGGAAACACGGTCCGGGTTCAGGAAGCGCTCGAAGATCAGGCCGTGGTGGAGCGGGTCGAGGTCGGTGATGCGCATGGCATAGGCCACCATCGACCCGGCGCCCGAGCCGCGCCCGGGACCCACCCGGATGCCGTTGTTCTTGGCCCAGTTGATGAAGTCGGCCACCACCAGGAAGTAGCCCGGGAAACCCATGGAATTGATGACGCCGAGTTCGTAGTCGGCCTGGGTGCGGACCTTGTCCGGGATGCCCTGGGGATACCGGTAGCGGAGCCCCTTGTCCACTTCCTTGACCAGCCAGGACGTTTCGTCCTCGCCCTCCGGGCAGGGGAACCGGGGCATGTAGTTGGCGCCGGTGTTGAAGGACACTTCGCACCGCTCGGCGATCATGAGCGTGTTGTCGCAGGCTTCCGGGTGGTCCCGGAACAGCTCCCGCATCTCCTGCGGCGACTTCAGGTAGTAGCCGCTGCCGGAGAAGGCGAAGCGCGAGCCGCCGTTGTCGTACGTCGGCTCCAGGAGGGTGGATCCGGACTGGATGGCCAGCAGGGCCTCGTGCGCCTTAGCGTCGTGCTCGTGGGTGTAGTGGAGGTCGTTGGTGGCCACCAGCGGCAGGTTCAGGTCCTTGGCGAGGCGCAGGAGGTCCCCGGTGACGCGCCGCTCGATGTCCAGGCCGTGGTCCATGAGTTCGCAGAAGTAGTTCTCGGCCCCGAAGATGTCGCGGAACTCCGCGGCCGCCTCGACGGCTTCGCGGTACTGGCCGAGCCGGAGCCGCGTCTGGACCTCACCGGACGGGCAGCCGGTGGTGGCGATCAGGCCTTCGGAGTAGGTATTCAGCAGTTCCCGGTCCAGCCGGGGCCATTTGCCGAAGACCGAGTCCAAGGAGGCTAGCGAGGAGGCGCGGAACAGGTTCCGCATGCCCACGTTGTTGTAGCTGAGCAGCGTCATGTGGGTGTACGCGCCACCGCCGGAGATGTCGTCCTTGCGCTGGTTCTCCTCGCCCCAGCGGATGCGCGTCTTGTCCGTGCGCGCTGTCCCGGGGGTGACGTACGCTTCGACGCCGATGATCGGTTTGATGCCCTGGTCCGTGGCCCGCTTCCAGAAATCGAAGGCGCCGAACAGGTAGCCGTGGTCCGTCGTGGCGAGCGCCGGCATGCCCAGCCGCTCGGTTTCGTCGAACAGCTCCCCGAGCCGGGCGGCGCCGTCCAGCATCGAGTACTCGGTGTGGTTGTGGAGATGGACAAACGAGTCGTTGCTGGAAGTCACCGAATCATTCTAGTGCCGGGCACCGGTGTCCGCCGCCAGGCTCCACCGCCAGGCGCCCCGGATCAGGCCTGGCCGGACTCCAGGACTTCCAGTGCGTAGGACAGGTCCTGCGGGTATTCGCTGGTGACGGTGACCCGTTCGCCGGTGCGGGGATGGTCGAAGGACAGCTGGCGGGCGTGCAGCCACTGCCGGGTGAGCCCCAGGGTGGCGGCGAGCCGCGGGTCCGCGCCGTAGGTCAGGTCACCGGCGCAGGGGTGGCGGAGCGCGGCAAAGTGCACGCGGATCTGGTGGGTACGGCCCGTTTCGAGGTGGACCTCCACGAGGGAGGCCTTCCCGAAGGCTTCCATCACTTCGTAATGGGTGATGGAGTCCCGGCCGTCCTCGATCACGGCGAAGCGCCAGTCATGGCCGGGGTGCCGGCCGATCGGGGCGTCGATGGTGCCGGCCAGCGGGTCCGGGAGCCCCTGCACGACGGCGTGGTAGACCTTGTCCACGGTTCGCTCCTTGAAGGCGCGCTTCAGGGCGGTGTACGCCTCTTCGGTCTTGGCGACCACCATGACGCCGGAGGTCCCGACGTCGAGCCGGTGCACGATCCCCGCGCGTTCCGGCGAGCCGGACGTGGAGATGCGGTAGCCGGCGCCCGCGAGGGCGCCGACGACGGTGGGTCCCACCCAGCCCGGAGAAGGGTGCGCCGCAACCCCCACGGGCTTGTCGATGACGACGAACTCGTCATCGTCCAGCAGGATCAACAGGTCTTCCACTACTTCCTCCACGACTTCCAGGGGGTCCCGCCGTTCGGGAACGACGACCTCGAGGACGGCGCCGGGGCTGAGCTTGAGGGATTTTCCGACGGCTTTGCCGGCGCTCGTGACGTTGCCTCCGGCGATGAGCACGGCAGCCTGGGAGCGGGAGATATCCATCAGCAGGGCCAGTCCGGCGTCCACCCGGGTACCGGCCAGGTCCTCCGGCACCACGATGCGCCGGGGCGCACCGGATTCCTCGGCGAGGTCCGCCAGGTCCCCGGCCTCGTCGTCGCTCAGGTTCTTCGGCGCGTGCTCAGACATCGCGTTCGGCTGCTTCCTTGGTGTGGTGTGAGCCGTCGAGGGAAATGCCCTTGAGGGTCAGCAGGCAGATGATCACGACCGAAGAAACGACGGCGGAGTCTGCGATGTTGAAAATCGCGAAATTGGGGAGCTGGATGAAGTCCACCACGTGGCCCATCGCGAACGACGGCTCACGAAACAGCCTGTCCGTGAGGTTGCCGAGCGCGCCGCCCAGCAGCAGCCCGAGCGCCAGCGCCCACCAGATCGAACCCAGTTTGCGCAGCTGCAGCAGGATCGCCACGGACACGCCCACCATGACGATGGTGAACACCCAGGTGATGTTTTCGCCGATCGAGAACGCGGCCCCGGAGTTGCGGATGTAGTACCAGTGCAGCAGCGGGGGCAGCACAGGAATCCGCTCGCCCTCGGTCATGGTGTTGGTGACCCACAGTTTGGTGAGCTGGTCGAAGGCGTAGGCGAAGACGGCAAGGCCGGCGAAAACGCCCAGCAGCAGGGCCCGCCGCGGCCTGGGCCGCGTGCCGGCTGCGGGCGCCGTGACCCCGGCAGGCTGCGCGGCCGCTCCGGGCTGCCGGTCAGCGGGGTGTGTGGCGTCTGGTGTTGGTGCGTCAGTCATAGGGCTTTCGTTGGGGAGCCAGTGCGGGACTGGGAGCTTGCTGCCTGGGCACAAGGACAACGGGAGTTGGAGGTTAATGCCAAAAGCCGGCGGCCGAGGAATCCTCAGCCACCGGCTTCCAGAATACTTGGCTTTTTGCCTAGCTGGCTTCGCCGACCTCGGGGGCAGCAACTGAACCGCGGGCGTCCAGATCGCGCAGCTGGCCTTCGATGTACGCCTTCAGGCGTGAGCGGTAGTCGCGCTCGAAGCCGCGCAGCTGCTCCACCTTGCGTTCCAGGACGGAGCGCTGCTGCTCGAGGGCACCGAGGATCTTGCGGGACTTTTCCTGCGCATCGTTGACGAGGCCGCTGGCCTCGATCTGTGCTTCAGCGATGATCTTGTCCCGGTGCTGCTCGCCGTCGGCGATGTGCTTGTCGTGCATCTGCTGCGCCATGGCCAGCAGGCCTGCAGCGGACTCGGAAGCCGGGGTGGAACCGGAGGTGCGGGCCGCTGCCGGAGCCGCTGCCGCGACGGGAGCCTGCTCGGCTTCCTTCTTCTTGGCAAGTTCAGCAGCCTTGGCCTCGGCTTCAGCCTTGGCACGGTCTTCCTTCTCGGCCTTGACGGGCGCCGGAACCTTCTCCACCACGGGGGCCGCGGTGGCGGAACTGGCAGGCGTGCCGGCGCCGGATTCGGCGAGCTTCTTGCGCAGCTCGTCGTTCTCCTGGTTCAGGCGTCGCAGTTCGACGACGATTTCGTCCAGGAAGTCATCAACTTCATCCTGGTCGTAGCCTTCGCGGAACTTGGTCGGCTGAAAGCGCTTGTTGACAACGTCTTCTGGCGTCAAAGCCATCTGGTCACCTCGTTGGTCTAGTTAGTCAGTAGGCCTTCCGGCCGTCAAAACTACGGTACCTAAATATGGTCTGGTTCCTCTAATTCAACACCGCGGTGTCAAACCGGAGATTCAATCTGTGGGGCTGCGGACCCGGTCCGACGCCGGCCTAGGCCGAGATCGGCTGTGCGTATACAAGGGACTTCGCAACTGCCATGGCGATCGTGACGGCCACGAAGAGCAGCAGGAAACCCAGGTCCAGCGAGATTCCGCCAAGACGCAGCGGCGGGATGAGCCGGCGAAGCAGTTTCAGCGGCCTGTCTGTGACCGAATACACAGCGTGCGCCGCTACTAGGGCCACGCCGCGCGGCCGCCAGCTCCGTGCAAACATCTGGACCCAGTCAAAGACCAGCCTGATGATGAGGGCAACAAAGAAAAGCAGCAGGGCGATATAGACAAGTCCGAAAACAATTCCCATGAGCTAACTCATATCTCCATGTTCATTCCGCTACCGAAGTGTCCTTCGGATGGTTACGCCTCTATTTGAGCACGGATCATTCAGCATGGATGCCAGGCAGGTGTCCCCGTCTGGCATCCATGGGCAAAAACCTCGGTCAGCTCTGGTTGAAGAAGCTCGCCTGCGTCTCGCTGATTTTCTTGTCGTCGCCGATGACTTCTACATACGACGGCGAGAGCAGGAACACCTTGTTGGTGACGCGTTCGATGCTCCCGCGCAGGCCGAAGACCAGCCCGGCGGAGAAGTCGACGAGCCGCTTGGCGTCGCCCTCACCCATGTCGGTGACGTTCATGATGACGGGGATCCCGTCACGGAAACTTTCACCGATGAGCTTGGCATCGTTGTAGGAACGCGGGTGGATCGTGGTGATCTGCCGGAGTCCGGTGTGCTCTTCGCGGCTTGATGCCGCTCGCTTGATGGGTGTCACAGGTGCGCGATATTCCTCTTCAGCGGCGTAGGGCGCTTCCCCTGGGGCCTCGCGGACGGGTGCCGGTGCACGGCGTTCCTCGCGGTCGTGCTCCATGGAATCGTCCTCATCCTTATGCGATGTGTGGTGCTCGGACTCGTAGTGTTCATCGCCATCGGCGAGCCCAAGATAGATCATTGTCTTGCGCAGAGCGCCGGCCATGGTCGACTCCTAATCGTGTCCTTAAGCGGGCCACTCAAGCGACCTGACAGCCTTGGAATCCCCGCCATTACCTTCCAATACGTTGAACCTACCCCAACGCAGGACGCGGACCGAGAATATCGGAGCCAATGCGAAGGTGTGTCGCCCCGAAGCGGATCGCCGTTTCCAGGTCCTGGCTCATGCCGGCGGAGATGCCGGTGGCGTCCGGATGGTCCGCGGTCAGCCCTGCGGAGACCTCCGCAAGTTTCCCGAACGCCACGACGGGATCGGCGCCGAGCGGGGCCACCGCCATGACGCCCGCCAGCCGGAGCCCTTCGGACTCCGCGAGCAGTCCGGCCAGCGCGGGGACGTCGGCTGGCCGGGCGCCGCCGCGGTGACCGTCGGCGTCGTCGTCGAGGCTGACCTGGATGAAGCACTCCAGCGGTGCACGTCCGGTGCGTTCATGTTCGGCCACCATCGCTTTGGCCAGGGCGCTGGCCAGCTGGAGCCGGTCCACGGAGTGCACCGCGTGGGCGTACTTGACGACGGACTTGGCCTTGTTACTTTGGAGCTGGCCGATGAAGTGCCAGCGGAGCTCCAGCCCGCGGAGCGCGGCCGCCTTTTCCGCGGCTTCCTGGTCCCGGTTCTCCCCGACGTCGGTAATGCCCAGGGACGCGAGCCGGCGGACGTCCTGGGCAGGATGGAACTTGGTGACGACAATCAGCTGCGGCCGGTTCCCCGGCCGGCCGGCGGCAGCCACGGCACCGTCAACGCGGAGCCGGACGGCGGCCAGGCGCTCCCGGAGCTCGTCGAGGCGGGGATCAGGTCCCGGACCTGCTCCGGACGCCCGGCCCGCTTCAGCCTCATTCATGGCTGCCCGCCTGGCTCCCGGCCCAGACGAGGCCCGCGAACCGTCCGGTGCGGTTGTTGCGGCGGTAGGAGAACAGGTTCCCGTCCTCCAGCGTGCAGCCGCCGGAGTATTCGATTCCGACCCCGTCGGCCCGCAGCTGGCTGCGGACTCCGGCCGGCAGGTCCAGCCCCGGCGTACCCCGCGAGGTGATGGCCCAGGTAGCCGGGACGGCCGCGGCGACGTCGGCACGCATCCGCTCCGGGACCTCGTAGCAGCTCCCGCAGATGGACGGGCCGATCCACGCGCTGAGCCGTTCGGCTCCGAGCACACGCATCCGTGCCACGGCCGCCGGCACAACGCCGGAGGCGACGCCGGGCCGGCCGGCATGCACCGCGGCCAGGACCGGGAATCCCCCGGGATTCCCGTCCCCCGGCTCCCCCACGAGGACAATCGGGACGCAGTCGGCCACCATGACGGCGAGCGGCTCACCGCGGGACACCAGGGCGTCCGCCGTCGGGGCCCCGGCTCCCGCCGCCACGGGTCCGGTGCCGACGGTGGCAACGTCGTTGCCGTGGACCTGGTTCATGTACTGGAAACGCCGGGAGCCGAGGCCCGCTGCCTGTTCGAGCTCGCCGCGGCGGTGCAGGACCTCCGCCGGATCGTCGCCCACATGCAGCGCCAGGTTGCCGGCTGCGGCGTCGGTAAAGGCAACCCAGACGCCGGAACGGACTTCGGCCCGCCACGAGAACACTCAGAACACCGCCCAATTCTTTTGCAACTGCTTGTTTCAGAACTGCGATCCTAACAAAAAACACCATGGCACCGCCGGGCGGCGGTGCCATGGTGTTCGCGGATCTACGCCGGGAGCTACTTCAGGAAGTCAGGGACATCCAGGTCGTCCGAGTGGCGGCCGGACAAATCCGGCTCCACGACGGAGGGCAGCTCAGCGTCGAAGCCGGAGTCCGCCGGGACGGCGGAGGGACGCTGCTGGCCCCAGCCGCCGTAGCCGGACGCACCGACCGTGGCGTGCAGCGGCTGGACGTGCGGCGCCTGCGCCGGGGCCGGGACTGCGGCCGTGGCTGCCGGACGCTGCGGCGCCGCCTGCGGGAGGGACTGGTCCATGGACGGCGAGGTGGCCTTGACGTCGTCGAAGCCGGCAGCGATGACCGTGACGCGGGCCTCGTCACCGAGGGCGTCGTCAATGACGGCACCGAAGATGATGTTGGCCTCGGGGTGGGCGACTTCCTGGACCAGGCGTGCCGCCTCGTTGATCTCGAACAGGCCGAGGTCCGAGCCGCCCTGGATGGACAGCAGGACGCCGTGGGCGCCGTCGATCGATGCCTCCAGCAGCGGTGAGGCAATGGCAAGTTCGGCAGCCTTGACGGCGCGGTCTTCGCCCCGTGCGGAGCCGATGCCCATCAGCGCGGACCCTGCGCCCTGCATGACCGACTTGACGTCGGCGAAGTCGAGGTTGATCAGGCCCGGGGTGGTGATCAGGTCGGTGATGCCCTGGACACCGGACAGCAGGACCTGGTCGGCGGAACGGAACGCGTCAAGGACGGAGACGTTGCGGTCGCTGATGGAGAGCAGACGGTCATTGGGGATGACGATCAGCGTGTCGACTTCATCGCGGAGGGCGTCGATGCCGGCCTCGGCGGAACCGGCGCGGCGGCGGCCTTCGAAGGTGAAGGGGCGGGTCACGACGCCGATGGTCAGCGCGCCGAGCGAGCGGGCGATGCGGGCGACGACGGGCGCGCCACCGGTACCGGTGCCGCCGCCTTCGCCGGCGGTGACGAAGACCATGTCCGCGCCGCGGATGACCTCCTCGATTTCCTCGGCGTGGTCCTCGGCAGCCTGCCTGCCCACCTCCGGGTTCGCACCGGCTCCCAGGCCGCGCGTCAGCTCACGCCCGATGTCGAGTTTGACGTCAGCATCGCTCATCAACAATGCCTGCGCATCGGTGTTGACTGCGATGAATTCGACGCCGCGAAGACCGACCTCGATCATGCGGTTGACTGCGTTCACGCCACCGCCGCCGATGCCGACGACCTTGATGACGGCCAAGTAATTCTGCGGAGCTGCCACGTTACGTGTCCCTTGTTCGTGTTCTGTTGCTTCTATTGCGAAAACTGATGGAGTCGGGCTTGAAGCTTTGAACCCTAACCTTCGAGTTGAAGGTTATAGTTATGTCAAGTAACTCATGACTGTGACGCTATTTCCTATGCTGAGGACATTCAATAACCGCGGCCGCGTGTCGCAGGAATACCGGTGAAATAGCCTCGGATTGTGGTGCTGCTATCGGGTGACCGGGTGCCGCGGCACGCTGACGTCGTACACCCGGACCGGGTTCTTCGGGTCGGCGGGGGCCTTCAGGAGGGCTGCGAGGACCTTCGCCTTGAGCTCCTTCTCCCCCGCGTTCCCCCAGACGATCATCTGGCCGTCAACGAGTTTAAGTTCGACGGCGTCGGCCGACTTTGCCGAGGCATCCGAAAGTCTGGCGAGCACGTCGGCCGGCAGCGCGCCGAGAACCGCTGTGATGGCCTGGAACAGGTCCTTGGACAGCGCGCCGTCCCCGCCGTTGATCACCGGCAGCGGGACCGAGGCGGCGTCAGCGGTGGTACCGAGCTGAACGCCGTCGACGTCGACCAGCCCGAATCCGGCGCCCTGTTTGACCAGTGCCACGGGAACGCGTTCCGTGACGTGGATCTGTAACACCGAAGGCGGCCGGGCCTGCGTGCTGACGTCCTTGACCTGGACCAGGGGCTGCAGGAGCGCGGCGACGTCCTCCTCGCTGATCTGCGGCAGCGGTTTTCCCTGCAACGGGGCGAGGGCCGCCTGGACCTGGTCTGCGGTCAGCATCTTCGTGCCCTCGACCGATATGGTCCGAAGTGCCAGCACGGGTGAATAGACGGCCGCGGCCACGATCCCGGCGACCAGCGCCGCGAGGACGCCGATAGTACCCAGGAGGATCCGCTTGCGCCGCTTGGCCTTGGGCTCGGGGAAGGACAGCACATTGCCGCGCTCCCGGGCCGGGATGCTGGCGCCGGAATCGGCCTTGGAGGCCGAGATGACCTCCGGCCGCTGGCCGGTGGACCGGCCCGCTCCTGGGCCTGCTCCTGGGTCTGCTCCTGAGCCTGCGTCTGCGGGCGTGGCGCCGCGCCGGGGGCCCGCCTTGTAGCTGGGGCGGCGTGTACTAGGCATCGGGAACACTCTCAACCGGCGCACTGGCGTTGAGTGCCTCGACGATCACCGGGCCGTAGGCCGTGACGTCGCCGGCTCCGACCGTCAGTACGACGTCCCCCGGGCCGGCAGCGGCCAGAACGGCTGCTACGGCCTCCTGGTCCGCTCCGACCAGCCTGCCGCCGGCGCCCAGGTGGGCTGCGATCAGTTGGCTGCTGACACCCGGGATCGGGTCCTCCCGGGCCGGATAGATGTCCAGGACCAGCGCAGTGTCGGCGGCATTGAGCGCCGTCGCAAATTCGCGGGCGAACTCACGGGTCCGGGAGAACAGGTGCGGCTGGAAGAGCACGTGCACCTTGTGGCCGCCGGCGACGGAGCGTGCGGCCGACAGGGCGGCCCGCACCTCGGTGGGGTGATGGGCGTAGTCGTCGTAGACGCGCACGCCGCGGCCCTGACCCTTGAATTCGAAGCGCCGGGAGGCGCCCGAGAAGTGCGCCAGGGCAGCTGCCGCGGCTTCGGGGTCGACGCCGAGTTCGAGGGCGACGGCGAACGCTGCAGCGGCGTTGAGCGCGTTGTGCCGGCCGGGAACGTGAAGGTCCAGGGCGAAGCGTCCCGCAGGGGTGGTGATCGAGACGTCGCCGGGGCCACCGTCGTGCAGCGTGAGCTGCGCGTCCCCTGCGGTCCCGTAGAGGACCACGCGGGTGTTTCCCCGCTCGAGGGTGCGCCGCGCCAAGGCCCGGGCGCCGTCGTCGTCGGCACAGGCAACAAGGACACCGCCGGCCGGCAGCAGTTCGGTGAAGCGGTCGAAGGATTCGTAGACGGCTTCGGCGGTGCCGTAGTAGTCCAGGTGGTCCGGTTCGACGTTGGTCACGACGGCGATCTGCGGCCGGTAGTTCAGGAATGAGCCGTCGGACTCGTCGGCCTCCGCCACGAAGACCGGTGTGCTGCCGCTGGCGGCGTTGACGCCCAGCGCCGGAACGTTGGCCCCGATCGCGAAGGAGGGATCCAGGCCGGCGCCCTGCAGGAGCACGGTGATCATCGACGTCGTGGTGGACTTGCCGTGGGTGCCGGCGACGGTCACCACTGTGTCCTCCGCCATGGTTGCTGCCAGGGCTTCGGAGCGGTGCAGCACGGGCAGGCCGGCGGCTCGCGCGGCGGCCAGTTCGGGGTTGTCCTGCCGGATCGCTGAGCCGGCGACCACGGTCTGCGCGTCGCGCAGGTTGGCGGCGTCATAGCCTACGCAGATCCGGGCGCCGGCGGCGGCAAGGTCGGCCATGACGGGCAGGTCTTTGGCGTCGGAGCCGCTGACCGGCACGCCGCGCGCCACCATAATGCGGGCGACGGCGGACATACCGACGCCGCCGATGCCGATGAAATGCACCCTGCCGAGGGATGCCTGCGTACGGGCAGCCTTCGGGGCGGAGTGCTGGTTTTCGGGCTGGGTCATGGCGTTAGCGCTTCCTGCCGTGCTGTTTCACGGACTTTGCCTTCGGGGAGGCGGCCTTTGGGGAGGCGGACCTGTCGTGATCTGCAGCTTCGAGGACGAGCTCCGCCATGCGCCGGTCCGCGTTGCGGATACCCAGCTGGCGGGAGCTGGCCGACATCCGGGCGAGCCTGTCCGGGTCTTGTACCAGCGCGATGATGTGGTCCCTGACCCAGCCGGGGGTAAACGCCGTGTCCGCCACGATCAGCGCCCCTCCGGCCGCTACCAGGCCGGCTGCGTTGAGCGCCTGCTCGCCGTTGCCGACCGGCAGCGGGACGAAGACCGCGGGGACACCGACGGCGGCGACCTCGCACACGGTTGCGGCGCCGGACCGGGCCAGCAGCAGGTCCGCGGCAGCGTAGACGGTTTCCATGCCGTCCACGTACTCCACCTGCCGGTAGCCGGGGGCGGCGAGGGGGGCCCCGTCGGCGTCGTGGACAGCCTTGCCGCGGCCGGTGATGTGCAGGATCTGGATGCCTGCCCCGGCGAGGGCCCCGACGGAGGCTGTAAGGGTGCGGTTGATGCTCTGCGCGCCCGAGGAGCCGCCGGTGACAATCAGGGTGGGCCTCTCAGGGTCCAGTCCGAGCGCCGTGCGGGCCGCGGCCCGGGCCGCCGACCGGTCCAGTCCGGAGATCCCGGGGCGCATCGGCATGCCCACGTGCCGGGCCCCGGCGAGCCTGGTCCCGGCGAAGGCCACGGCGACCTGCCCGCCCAGCAGCGCTCCCACGCGGTTCGCCAGCCCGGGACGGGCGTTGGCTTCATGGATCACGATCGGGATCTTCCGCCGCCAGGCGGCGAGGTACATCGGTGTGCACACATAGCCTCCGACGCCGACCAGGACGTCGGCCTCGGCCTCGTCGAGGATGGCCCCGGCCTGCCTTACCGCCCCGGCCAGCCGGCCGGGGAGCCGCAGCAGGTCCAGTGATGGCCTGCGCGGGAACGGAACCCGGCTGATGGTGGCGAGGTCCAGGCCGGCGGCCGGAACCAGGCGGGCTTCCATGCCTGCCGGTGTGCCGACCGCGAGGAGCCGCGCGTCGGGGCGGGCATCCCGGACCGCGCTGGCGATGGCCAGGAGCGGGCTGATGTGCCCGGCTGTTCCGCCGCCGGCTAGGACGACTGACAAAGACGGTTCGGTGTGCATGGTGGCCTATTTACGCTTTCGTGCGGGATTCTTGGGGGACGGGATCTTGGCGGACGGGACCCTGGCAGCTGAAGGTTTGGCCGCAGCGGCCGGGGACTTCGGGTTGGCCGCGGCGGCCGCGGACTTCGGGTACGCCGGGGACTTCGGGGGTGTGGTGCTGCCGAACTTCTTCCGGAGGGTCTTGGCCAGCGCGGCCGGACCGAACCGGAACATCCGCTGGGGCTGGATACCGGGCGCCATCTGCGCCCGGGCCAGTGACAAGACTACGCCGATGGCGCACAGCGACATGAGCAGCGCGGAGCCGCCGTAGGAGATGAACGGCAGCGGGATCCCCACGACGGGGGCCAGGCCGGTGACGACGGCCATGTTGACGGTGGCCTGGCCGAGCAGCCAGACCATGATGGTGCCGGCGAGGACTCGGTGGAACATGTCCTTTTGCGCCACCACCACGCGGTAGATGGCGGTGCCGAGGATGCCGAACAGCACCAGCACCACGAGGGTGCCGACGAGCCCGAGTTCCTCGCCGATGATGGCAAAGATGAAGTCGTTGTGGGCTTCCGGAATCCAGCTGTACTTCTGCCGGCTCTGGCCCAGCCCCACCCCGAACCAGCCGCCCGAGGCGAGCCCGTAAATACCGTTGGTGGACTGGTAGTTCACATCCGAGCCGTCGGCGCAGGTCTGGCCGGTCCAAGAGAGGATGCGGCACACCCGGTTGGGGCTGGTAATGGCGAGGACGGCCGTGGCGGCACCGAGCACCAGCCCGGCAATGCCGAACACATACAGCCGGACGCCCGCGAAGAAGAGTGCCGCGGCCGTGATCATCATGACGATCATGGCAGTGCCGAGGTCGTTGCCGGCAAGAATGAGGCCGATCACCAGCACGGCGACCGGTGCCACCGGGACCAGGGCGTGCTTTGACTGGCTGAGCAGCTTCGACTTGGCCCCGAGCACCGTGGCCATCCAGAGTGCGAGGGCCAGCTTGGCAGCTTCGGAGGGCTGGAACGTGAAGGGCCCGACGTCGATCCAGTTCTGGTTGCCGAGGGCACTGCGCCCCACGAGGAGCACCAGCACGAGCAGGACCAGGGCGAGGGCGATGGCGAGCCAGGCGAAGCGCTTAAGCCAGACGACATTGACCCGGGAGAGCAGGAACATGCCGAAAACCCCGATCGCCGCGAACATGCCTTGCTTGAGCGCCGCCGAATACGGCGATTCTCCGGCGGCGATGGCTTCCACGCTCGATGCCGAGAGCACCATCATGATGCCGATGGCGGTCAGGGCAAGGGTGGAGCCAAGGATCAGGTAGTAGGTGGATCCGTTGCGGGACTTCCCGGTCCCCTCCAGGCCGGACCAGAATCCCCGGTACCAGCCGCGGACCTTGCCGGCGGCGTACTGCGGACCTGCCGGCGGCCGTGGAACTTGGGCAGTGCCGGATACCGTCCCGGCCCCTGCTCTTCCTGCGGCCGGCTTGGCCGCCGGGGGGCGTGTGGGCGCGCTGACCATTGTTACTCCTCGCTGGTCTGGGCCTGCCCTTCCACGAGCTCCCGGACGGCTGCAATGAAGGCGTCGCCGCGGTGAGCGTAGGAAGAGAACTGGTCCATGGATGCTGCCGCCGGGGCCAGGAGCACGGTGTCCCCGGGGGCGGCCAGTTGCGCTGCCGACGCAACGGCCCGGGCCATCACAGTCTCGCTGAAAATCGGCGAGGGGCCTGATGCGGCTTGGGCCGTTCCGGCAGTCTGCGCCTCTTCAGTTTCACCCTTGGCCTGGCCAATCACGGGGACATCCGGTGCGTGTCGCTGGAGAGCGGACAGAAGGGCGCTCGAGTCCGCACCGATAAGCACAACGGCCTTGAGCCGGCGCACGTTCGCCTGGACCAGGGCGTCGTAGTTGACACCCTTGGAGAGCCCGCCGGCGATCCACACGACGTCTTCGAACGCGGACAAAGACGCGGCGGCGGCATGCGGGTTGGTCGCCTTGGAGTCATTGATCCAGAGGACGTCGTTGTGGCGGGCGACAAGCTGGATGCGGTGCTCCCCCGGCAGGAATTTCAACAGGCCCGCGCGGACGGCGGACGGCTCAACGCCGTAGGCCCGGACCAGGGCCGACGCGGCCAGGGCGTTGGCCACCATGTGGCGCGGCGCCACCGGTCCGAGGTCGGCAATGGAGGCCAGCTCGACGGCGCTGTTCTTGCGTTCGGCGATAAAGGCACGGTCCACCAGGAGGCCCTCGACCACGCCGAGCATGCTGACGGCGGGCGTGAGCGTGGTGAAGCCCACGGCACGGCAGCCGTCGACGACGTCGGCTTCTTCCACCATGCGTTCGGTTTCGATCTGTTCGGCGTTGTAGATGCACGCCTTCTGCGTGTTCGCGTACACCTTGGCCTTGTCGGCCAGGTAGGAGGCGTAGGAACCGTGCCAGTCGACGTGGTCTTCGGCGACGTTGAGGCACACGCTTGCCACCGGCGAGACGGAGTCGCTCCAGTGCAACTGGAAGCTTGAGAGCTCAACGGCGAAGACGTCGTAGTCCACCGGGTCGCGCAGCGCGTCCAGGATGGGCGTGCCGACGTTGCCGACCGCAATGGCCTTCAGCCCGGCCGCCTGCAGCATGGATTCGGTCAGCCCGACGGTCGTCGTCTTGCCGTTCGTGCCGGTGACGGTGAGCCAGTCGGCGGTCTTGCGGCCCTTGCGTTCACGGACCCGCCAGGCAAGTTCGACGTCGCCCCAGACCGGGATGTGCGCCCGTGCCGCGGCGGCGAGCAGGGCCTGGTCCGGTCGCCAGCCCGGGGAGGTGACGATCAGCTCGGGCTTCTGGCCCTCGACCGTGGGGACGGCTTCCACCGCGTCCTCGCCGAGCAGCACGTCGACTGCCCCGACGATCCGCAGCGTGTCCGCCTGGGCCTGCGCCTTCGCGCCGGTCGCGGCGTCCACCACCACCACCCGGGCGCCAAGTTCAATGAGGGTGTCCGCGGCCGCGAACCCGGAGACGCCGATGCCCGTGACCACGACGCGCAGCCCGGCCCAGTCGGAATCCCAGGTGCAGAGGTCCTTGAGCCGCGGTGAGGTGGTGAGCGGTGCGGGTACCGGTCCGGTCACAGCAGCACCACCCATTCGGCGTAGAAGATGCCCAGGCCGGCGGCGACGAACAGCCCGCACAGGATCCAGAACCGGACGACGACGGTCACTTCCGCCCAGCCTTTGAGTTCAAAGTGGTGCTGGAGCGGAGCCATCTTGAAGAAGCGCTTGCCTTTGGTGAGTTTGAAGTACCCGACCTGGATGATGACCGAAAGGGTGATCAGGACGAAGAGGCCGCCGATGAAGGCCAGCAGCAGTTCCGTCCGGGAAAGTAGGGCGAAGCCGGCGACGGCGCCGCCGATGGCCAGCGATCCGGTGTCGCCCATGAAGATCTTCGCTGGCGAGGTGTTCCACCAGAGGAAGCCGACCAGCGCGGCACTGAGAATGGCCGCGAGCAGGGCCAGGTCCAGCGGATCGCGGACGCTGTAGCAGCCGCTGCCGGTCTGGCGGGGGGAACCGCAGGCCTGGTTGCTCTGCCAGATGCCCATGAGGGTGTACGCGCCGAAGACCATGATTGCCGCGCCGGCGGCGAGGCCGTCGAGGCCGTCCGTGAGGTTCACGCCGTTGGTGGCCGCCGTAATGATGAAGTTGGACCACAGCACGAAGAGGATGGCGCCCAGAAGGGTGCCCGCGAATGCGAGGTTGAGCCACGGGATGTCGCGGACCAGGGAGATCTGGTAGGACGCGGGGGTGAGCCCGTTCTCGTTCGGGAACTGCAGCGCCAGGACGGCAAAGATGATGCCCACGGCGGCCTGCAGGATCAGCTTGGCCTTGGCGTCGAGGCCGAGGCTGCGCTGCTTGGAGATTTTGATGAAGTCATCCAGGAACCCGACCAGCCCCATGCCGACCATGAGGAACAGGAGCAGCAGGGCCGAGGCCGACGGCCCCGGGGACCCCGGGTTCATGAGCCACATGATGAGGTGGGTGAGTCCGTAGCTGGCCAGGACGGCCAGCACGACGACGGTGCCGCCCATCGTGGGAGTGCCGCGCTTGGTGTGGTGCGATGTGGGTCCGTCGTCCCGGATGAACTGCCCGTAGCTTTTCCGGACCAGGAAACGGATGAACAGCGGGGTGCCCACGAGGGCAAAGAGCAAGGCCAGGCCGGAGCCCATCAGCAGTGCAATCACAGCGGCGCACTCCCTTCAGTGGCGGTTCCGGCAGTTGTATCGGGGATTTTTGCGGCGTGGCCGGCCGGGGTTCCCGGGGCTTGTGGGGGTAATGCTATCCGATCGCCCAGATGCCGCAGCCCGATGCTGTTGGAGGATTTGAACAGGACCAGATCGCCGGGCTCGAGTTCAGCCTGCAGCAGTTCGTAGGCCTCCTCCGGGGTCTCGGCGAAGACGCATTCGTTGCCCCAGGAGCCTTCGTTGACGGCGGAGACGTACAGGGACCGTGCCTCGCGGCCGACCACCACCAGGCGGGAGATGTTGAGCCGGACCACCTGGGTACCGACGGCCATGTGTTCGCGGATGGAGTCCGGCCCCAGTTCGAGCATGGCCCCGAGCACGGCCCACGTCCGGCGTCCCTGGCCCAGGTCGGCGAGCGTCCGCAGGGCGGCCCGCATGGACTCCGGGTTCGCGTTGTAGGCGTCGTTGATGATGGTGACGCCGTCGGCGCGTTCGGTGCGTTCCATCCGCCAGCGGCTCGCCGCGGACTGGGCGCTGAGCGAGGCGGCGATCCGGGCGGCGGGGATGCCGGCGGCGGACGCGGCGGCCGCCGCTGCCAGCAGGTTGGCGACGTGGTGCTCGCCGATCAGCCGGGACGCAACGTGGTGCGGACCCGTGCCGGCCGGGGAGTTGCCGCCCGGCAGGAGGAGCTCGAATTCGGGGCTGCCTCCGGCGTTCAGTGCGACGCCGTCCGCGCGGACCGCGGCCGGCTGGCCTGTGCGGGCCGGCCGGGCCGAGAACCCCAGCACCGTTGCCCGGGTGCGCTCCCCCATTGCTGCGACGCGTGCATCGTCAAGGTTGAGAATGGCGGTGCCGCCGGCGGGCAGGGCCTCGACGAGTTCACCCTTGGCCACGGCGATGTTGTCCACGCCGCCGAATTCTCCCGCGTGCGCGGTCCCCACGCAGAGGACGACGCCGATGTCGGGCCGGACCATCTCCGTGAGGTAGCGGATGTGGCCGATGCCCGTGGCCCCCATCTCAATGACGAGGTAGCGCGTGTCGAAGCCGGCCCGGAAGACGGTCAGCGGGACGCCGACCTCGCCGTTGTAGGAGCCCTGCGGCGCGATCGTGGCACCTTGGGAGCCGGCAGCGCTGTCGTCGTCGCCGCCTGCCAGGATCCCGGCCAGCAGGTCCTTGGTGGTGGTCTTTCCGGCGGATCCGGTGATGCCGATGACGGTCAGTTGCGCGCCCTCGGCCTGCCGGCGGGCGCGGATCCGGCGCACGGCTTCGGCTGCGAGGGCGCCCATGGCCAGGACCGAGTCCTGGACGACGACGGCGGGGTAGTTCTTCCCGGCGGCGTCGGCGACGTCATGTTCCACGAGCGCCAGGACGGCGCCGCGGTCAAAGGCGGCGCCGACGAAGTCGTGGCCGTCGGCAGCCTCCCCCGGCTTCGCCACGTAGAGGGAACCTGCTGTGGCTTCACGGGAGTCGGTCACCACAGAGCCGGGCGTGATGTCCGGTTCCGCGGCCAGCCGGCCGTTGGTAATCTCGGCGATTTCCGCCGCTGTAAGTGCAATCATCTCGGTTTAGGACTCTATCCTCTGGTCTTCGAGAACGGTGAATCCCCGTGCTGTCAAGGCGGAGCGCAGTTCCACCCTGTCGTCCAGGGCGAGGTTGACGCCCTTGACTTCCTGCCATATTTCGTGGCCCCGGCCGGCCACGAGGATGGTGTCCCGCGGGCCGGCAAGCTCCGCCGCCTTCCGGATAGCGGCGTCGCGAGGGAAGACTTCCAGGACGGTGCAGTCCAGCCGTTCGCGCTCCCGCGCCTCGATGGCCCCGGCCAGAACGCCTGCGCGGATCGCGGCGGCGTCCTCGTCGTGCGGGTCGTCGTCGCTAATGATGACGGTGTCCGCGAGCCGGGCGGCGATGGCTCCCATGGCGGGCCGTTTGCCCTGGTCACGCTGCCCGGTGGCACCGAAGACCACGATCACCTTCGAGCCGGGCTCCGGTGACCGGACCGCCTCGAGGGCGCGGGCCAGGGCGTCGGGGTTGTGCGCGAAGTCGACCACCGCGGCAGGGGCCGTGGCGACAAGCTGCATCCGGCCGGGGACGGCGACGGTGAAAGGGTCGTGGCTTTCCAGTGCGGTCTGGACGGCGGCCGCTTCGTGGCCGCCGGCGAGCACCATGGCGGTGGCGAGGGCGGCGTTGGCCACGTTGAAGCTGCCGGGTAGCCCGGTGTGGACGCGCAGCTCGGTGCCGTCGCGGTGCCGGAGCGTGAAGTCGGTTCCCAGCCCCCGCGGGGCCGGCCCGGTCACGGTCCAGTCAGCCGCGGCAGCCGCGCCGGCGGACGACGTTGCCAGGGTGGTGACCGGGATGCCGGCGGCGGCCGCAAGCTTCACGCCCCATTCGTCATCTACGGTCACGACGGCGGTGCGCGCGCGCCCGGGGGTGAAAAGCTGTGCCTTGGTCTGGAAGTACTCCTCCATGGTCCCGTGCAGGTCCAGGTGGTCCTGCGTGAGGTTGGTGAAGCCGGCGACGTCGAAGGTGACTCCGTCCACGCGGTGGAAGGAGAGCGCGTGGGAGGAAACCTCCATCGACGCCGCATCGAGGCCGCGTTCGCGCATCAGCGCGAGCAGCGCATGCACGTCGGTGGATTCCGGGGTGGTGAGCAGGCTCGGGATCGGCTCGCCGCCGGCCAGGATCTCGATGGTCCCGATCAGTCCGGTCTTCTTGCCGAGGGCCTGGAGGAGCGCGTTGACGAAGTAGGTGGTGGTGGTCTTGCCGTTGGTGCCCGTAACGCCGAACAGGGCCGGTGCGGGTGCGTCCGCTGGCCTGCTCTGGTAGATCAGGGCGGACAACGGACCCACGAGGCTGCGGGGTTCCCGGGCCAGCAGCACCGGAACGGAAATGTCGTTTGAGAGCGCGAGCAGGCGCGCGCCGGCGTCGTCCGTCAGCACCGCGGCGGCGCCGGCGTCTACGGCCTGGGGCACGAAGTCCGCCCCGTGCCGGGCAGCACCGGGCAGCGCGACGTACAGGTCCCCCGGCTGCACTGCCCGGGAGTTCAGCGAGATCCCGGTGACCGCGAGCGAACCGGCCGCCCCGGGAACGAGGACGCCGACCGCCTGGCCGATGGCGGCCAACGGCACTGCGGCGACGGCTGTGGGCCGGAACGCCGGGGCGGAGGCCTGGCCGGGCTGCGCGGGGGACGCGCCGGGGGCATTGAGCTCTGACAAGTGGATCTCCGTTGGTGGTGCGGGTTGGACCGTGCGCTGCGCACGGAATTGCTCGGGCCCGCAGGCTGTGGTGCTTGCTTCAGGCGCCGGTGCTGGGTGCTGCTACTTGGCGTACTGCGCGAGCCTGGCGGGCTCACCGGTCGAGGGCTGGACGTTGAAGGTCCGCAGCGTCTGGCTCATGACCGAACGGAAGGTCGGACCGTTCGAGATGCCGTAGATATCGCCCTTGGGCCGTTGCAGGACCACTTCAACAATAAACCGCGGATCGTCCATCGGCGCCATCCCCACCATGGAGGCGGTGAAGCCGCAGAACCCGGACTTCCCGTCATCGCAGGGTGACTGGGACGTGCCGGTCTTGGCGCCGACCCGGTAGCCGTCCACCCCTGCTTCCTTGATCCGCCCTTCCGTCACGGCGCTCTCAAGGATGTCGCGGACCTGCCGGGCGGTCTCTTTCGAGACGATCTGCCGCGGCGGCTCGGCCGGCACTTTTTCCTCAGTGCCTTCCGGGGTGATGTAGCTATCGATCAGGCGTGGCTGGAGCATCACGCCGTCGTTGGCGATGCTCTGGAAGGCCCGGACCGTCTGCAGGGTGGACTGGGACACACCCTGGCCGAACAGCACGGTGTATTCCTGCCGTCCGTCCCACTGGTCAGCGGGAGTCAGGATGCCTGTGGCCTCGGCGGGCAGCCCGATCCTGGGGGCTTCGCCGATGCCGAACTTCGCCAGCCAGTCATGGCGCTGGTCTTTGCTGAGCCGCTGCCCGGCCATGACGGTTCCGGTGTTCATGGACCACCCGAGGATGCCGGCCAGCGTCCGGTCCTCGGTACCGTGGGTGAAGGAATCGCTGAAGGTCTGCCCGTCGACGGTGTACGACGGCGGGATGGTGAACTTCTCCAGCGGACTGGCCTTGCCTTCCTCGATCAGTGCCGCGGCCGTGATCATCTTCTCCACCGAACCGGGCTCGTAGGCGGCGGTGACGGCGCGGACGCCGCGGTCCTTGGCCTCGGCCTTGCCCGGGTCGTTGGGATCCGGGGCGTTGGTGTCCGCCATCGCGATGATGTTGCCCGTCTTGATATCGGAGACGACGATGACGCCCCACTCGGCGCTGAGTTTGTCCCGCTGGCTCTGGATCGCCTGCTGGGCGAAGTATTGAAGGTCCGAGTTGAGGGTGAGCTTGATGTCCTTGCCGTTCACGGCAGGGGTCAACTGATCCACGCCCACCGGGATGCGCAGGCCGTCGGCTCCGATTTCGAACAGCCGCTTGCCCGCCGTACCCTTCAGGACCTCATCCTGGGTCTGTTCCAGGCCGGCCTGGCCGCTCTCGCCGTCCTTGAGGAAACCGACGATCCCGCCGGCAACAGAGCCGTTGGGGTAGACGCGCTTGCTGGTGCCTTCGGTGACGATCCCGGGGATCTGCAGTTTGGAGATGCGGTCCTCGACGTCGGGCTTTACGTCCTTGGCCACGATGTAGTAGCGCTGTGTGCCCGTGAGTGCGGTCTTGACGTCGTCCCGGCCCATGCCCAGCAGCGCGGCGAGCTCGGAGATCCCCTGGTCCCGGGAGACCTTGACGAGAGCATCCTTGCCGTCCACTGTTTCGAGGCGGCGGAAGGTCTCGGTCTTGGTATTGACCGTCTGGTCAACGACGACGTTGTAGCGGATCACGCTGCTGGCGAGGACGGTGCCGTTGGCGTCCAGGATGCTGCCGCGTTCGGCGGGCAGCGCCACCGGTGTCAGGCGGTTTTTGAGGGCCGCTTCGGCCATCCCGCCGACGTCGAGGCCCTGGACCAGGAAAAGCTTTCCGCCGACGACGAGCAGGAGCGTCAGCATGAGGCCAAGGCCCAGCCGGAGCCGCCGTGTCGCGCTGGGCGCCTTGGGCTTGCGTGCCTTGCCGGTGTTCTGCGCCACGGGGTTTCCTTGCTGCTTGCCTGGCTGGTGGTCCGTCCTGCGTTACTTTCCCGGAACCTTCTGCGCAGGAGCCGGAACGGATCCTCCGTGAAGTTCCACGGCGGCGGCCGCCGGCGTGGCCGGGACCGCAGGAACCGGGAGTTCCGCGGCCGGAGCCGCAGGCGGCGACGGGGCAGCCGGAGCCGGTACGCTCTCCGCCGGCTTGCGGTTGATGAGTGGTTCGTTGGTGGTGGCGGGCGGGACGATGCTGAGCTGGCCGGCGACGGCCGGGGCCGCGATGACGGCTCCGGCAGAGTCGCCCTTCACCGCCGGTTTGGCCTTGCCGGTGACCGCCAGGGTGGAGAGATCGATCTGGCCTTTGGCGGTGGATGCCACCATGCCCAGCTCGGTGGCCTTGGCGGCGAGGTTCTGCGGGGCATCGAAGTTCTGCACCTGCTGGGTCAGGTCCTGGTTCTGTTTCGTGAGCGTCGACTGGTCGCTGCGGAGCTGGACCAGCTGGTACTGCGCGGTGGAAACCGAGATATTCAGAACCAGTACCGCCATGAGTGCCACTGCCAGGAGAGAGAAGCAGAGCACCACAAACGGGGCACGCCGCTTGCGCGGGGCCGTACGGACCACCGAGAGCGGCGTGCGTTCCTTGCGGGCCGGCGCCGTGTCCGGATGGATGGCCGGCAGGGCGCGGGCTGTCGCGCCCGCGGCAACGGGGAATCTGTTGACAGCGGCGGTGCTCATGCGGCCCTCCTGGCTTTGATTCGTTCCACGGCACGGAGCCTGGCGGAAGCGGCGCGGGGATTTTCTGCGATTTCAGCGACGGTGGGCACCTCGGTGCCCTTCGTCAGGGTTTTCAGTTCTGCCCTGTGCTCTTCGAGCTCCACCGGGAAACCGAGCGGGGCCGAGGACTTCGAGCCGGCCTGGAAGAATCCTTTGACGATCTTGTCCTCCAGCGAGTGGTAGGACATGACAACGACGCGGCCGCCGACGGCGATTGCCGTGACGGCTGCGGGAATTGCGCGCTCCAGGACGTCGAGTTCTTCGTTGACCTCGATCCGCAGGGCCTGGAAGGTCCGCTTCGCGGGGTGTCCGCCGCTCTTCGCCGCGCTGGAGGGAACCACGTCGCGGATCTGTTCGACCAGTTCACCGGTAGTGGTGAAGGGCTTCACGGCGCGGGCGGTGACGATCCGGTTGGCGATGCGCCCGGCGAACTTCTCCTCGCCCCATTTGCGGATGATCCGGACCAGCTTCTCTTCGCTGTAGTTGTTGACGACGTCGGCGGCCCGCTGGCCGCGGCTTGTGTCCATCCGCATGTCCAGCGGGGCATCGAAGGAGTACGCGAAGCCGCGTTCGCGCTCGTCGAGCTGCAGCGAGGAGACACCGAGGTCCATCAGGATCCCGTGGACCTCGGTGAATCCAAGGTCCTCGAGGACCTCCGGGATTTCGTCGTAGACCGCGTGAACGAGGTCGATCCGGTTCGCGAAGGGCTTGAGCCGCTCCCCCGCCAGGGCCAGGGCCTCTTCGTCACGGTCGATGCCGATCAGGTGGAGGTCCGGGAAGCGCTGGAGCATGGCCTCGGCGTGCCCGCCCATGCCCAGGGTGGCATCGATGGCCACGGGGGTCTCGCCGCGGCTCCGTGCAGCCTCGAAAGCAGGGGCCAACAAATTGATGCACCGGTCCCTGAGGACCGGTACATGCCGTTCGGACGTAGGCTTCGCCTGGTCAGGGTCGGTCATACCTGCGTCCTTTCGAGATGGTTGATCATGGTTGGCTCGTGATCGGGCGGTGGTGCCGGAGTGTGTGTCTGAATGGTGCCGCTCTGAATGGTGCTGCGCGCCGTTTCTTGATCCAGATCCCCATCCGCGCCTATCCTGCGTCCGCCTGGCTCCGGGGAAGTGAGCCAGGAAAACAACCGGATGGGCGGCTGGAGATCTCGGTCAAGAAACATGCCGTGCGGTGAATCCTGTGGGTCTTCAGAGAATCCCCGGTATGGCGTCGTCGGTCTCCGAGAAGGCCGTTTCCTTTTCGGCGAGGTACTCGTTCCAGGCCTGGGCGTCCCAGATCTCTGCGCGGGTTCCGGCCCCGATTACGGCCAGTTCCCTGCCGAGTCCTGCGTATTCCCGGAGCGCCGGCGGAATCGTCACGCGCCCCTGCTTGTCAGGTACCTCGTCGGAGGCTCCAGAGAGGAAGACCCGGATGTAGTCACGTGCCTGCTTGTTGGAGATGGGAGTCTCCCGCATTTGCTCGTGAACCCGGCCGAACTCCGCCTCACTGAAGACGTAGATGCAACGTTCCTGGCCCCTTGTGAGAACCAGGCCGCTGGCAAGCTCCTCACGGAACTTCGCGGGAAGGATGATTCGACCTTTTTCGTCCAGACGCGGCGAGTGTGTGCCGAGAAACACGGCCCACCGCCTGTCTGTTCGCAGGAAGCCCAACGTCCCCCGTGCTGCCACTACCCTCTTACGTCCTCCACATTACTCCACATCGCTCCACAGTCAACGACACGCCGAACATATCTGGGCCAATTTGTGGGATGTGGCACCCAACGCGCCCTGCAAGGGCACGGGAAATGGGCCGGTGGGGCGCAGTGGAGGGAAAGTGGAGGGAAGTGCGACCCTCAAGCGGGGCCGGCGGCACACTGGACGGTTAACGGCAAAAGACCCGCCGAAGCGGGTCTTTGAATGCCTCCCCGGAACGTCTGTGGTGGGGAATGTCTGTGGTGGGGAATGGAGGGTGGTGAAGGTACGGTGCGGAACGAGGCGGAGTGGCCTCAGGATTCCCCGCGGTGCCTTTCGTCCCAGCGCTGCTCGAGGCTGCTCATGAAGGAGCTCCTCGGTTTTCCGGACTTCCGGTCCGGACGGGCCGCTTTCTCCTTGCCGGGGCTCGAGTTACGCATCGTGGCGTAGTAGACCCCTGCCCCCATGACCACGAAACCAAGGACCCCGACGAAGATATTCTGAAGTGTCACACCGACCAACAGGAGCAGCACCCCGGCCAGGGTGGCCAGCACGCCGATGACCAGATGGCGGGTGGACCAGGAACGGCCCGGGTCCGAACCCATGGAGCTGGCGAACTTGGGATCGTCTTCATGCAGCTGCTTCTCCAGTTGCTCAAGCAACTTCTGTTCGTGTTCCGAGAGCGGCATCACGACCTCCTAAATTCGGCCGGCGTCCGGACTTGACGCGGCCATTGTCCTAAACCCCTAACGTCCGGGATTCCCGAGTGGTTCCCCATCGCCGCCATTGGTCGAAAGGGAGTGTTCGCGGGCCCGTTCACAGGTGTTCAGCTGGTCACGCAAGAGTCCGAACGCTCGATCCAGGCGTTCCAAACCTACGTATAAATAAGGATAGTTTGTTGTGCCCTCTTCGGAAAGACGCTGTCCCTAAGTGACTGCACCGAGTCAGTGTCCCGGGGGGACAAATCAGCCGGCGCCGCTGCCCGGATCCAGTAGCCGTGCCGGCAGCACCGACTTCGTGCCGAACTTCCGGGTCACGGCATCGAGGGCCTGCTCTGCCGCTCGCCAGTTGTCATCCCGGCGGTCCAGGCTGAGCTGCAGGGGCGCCTGCGCCGCTACTTCCAGCTGCTCGGCCCGGATGCCGACAAGCCGCACCGTCATGGGCCGGTCGCCGACGGATGCCAGGAGTTGGACCGCCACGGCATAGAGCAGCTGCGCGCTGTCGATCGGGGTGCTGACGGTTCGACTGCGGGTGATGGTTGAAAAATCCGCATACCGCAGCTTGAGGGCCACGGTGCGGGCGTGCATTCCGGCTCCCCGGAGACGCTCGGCAGTCCGGTGCGAGAGTCTGAGCAGTTCCCGGTGGAGCAACGCCTCGTCGGCCGTGTCGACGGCGAATGTCTCCTCGGCGCCGATGCTCTTTTCCGGCCGGACCGGTGTGACGGGGCGGGGATCAATCCCCCACGACAGCCGGTGGACGTGCTCCCCGGAGGCGCCGAGTACCTTCCGGAGCGAAGGCAGCGGTGTCGCCGCGACGTCGGCCACTGTCCGGATGCCCATCCTGGCCAGCACCTCGACGGTCTTCGCGCCGACACCCCAGAGCGCATTGACCGGGAGGCTGTGCAGGTAGGGCACCGTCTGGTCCGGACCGATGAGCAGAAGGCCGTCGGGCTTGCACCGGGTGGATGCGATCTTCGCGACGAACTTGCTCGCAGCGATGCCCACGGACGCTGTAATGCCCAGTTCGCTGCGGACGCGGGTGCGGATGAGCTCGCCGATCTCCCGGGGCGGCCCCAGCCGGCGGATCGCCCCCCCGACGTCAAGGAAGGCCTCGTCGACGCTGAGGGGCTCGACGAGGTCGGTGATGGATCCGAAGATCCCCATGATCTGGCCGGAGACCTCGAAGTACAGCTTGTGCCGGGGTTCGATGATGACGGCCGACGGGCACATGCGCGCCGCGACCACCATGGGCATCGCCGATTTCACGCCGAAGGCGCGCGCCTCGTAGGAGGCCGAGAGGACGACGGAGCGGTCTGCGGGGTAGCCGACGATCACCGGCTTGCCCACCAGGGCCGGTCGGGTGCGCAGTTCGACGGACACGTAGAACGCATCCATGTCCACGTGCAGGATGCTGCTGCGCCGGAGCTCCCGAAGCGTTGCCTCACTGGGGCGTCCGGATGCGGGGAGGGCCTGCTGAAGCGGCTCTTCCTGCTGCTGTTTATCCCTGTCCGGCCCCACAACTTCAATCCTATGCCCCGGGACTGACTAAGCTGGAGGCTGAATCCGGCGTCAATACCAGGAGGAAAGTCCCTGTGAAGGTTTTTGGAGAGCGCACACGTGCTGCAGTTTCGGTGCTGGCAGCCGGCACGTTGATGGCCGCCCTGGCCGCCTGCACGCCCGCAGCCCCCGGGCCGGCTCCCTCGGGTTCGTCGTCGACGGCGGCGGCTGTGCCGTCCTCGGCCAGCGCGTCGTCCAGCCCCTCGGCCACGGCCTCGGCCAGCCCCTCCGCGGAACCCGGAACGTCGGCCACGGTGGGAGCCCTGGTTCCCGGGTTCCCGCAGACGCTCCTGCCTGTCATGCCCGGTGCGAGGGTCGTGTCGAGCAGCTTCGACAAGACCACTGTGCCGGCGACCGTGGCTCTCGTCGGCAGCATTCCCGGGCCGGCCGCCGCGGTGCTTGCGTACTATACGGCCGCTCTGGAGGCACAGGGCTTCAAGGCCGTGCCCGGCGAGACCGTCGGCACCGTGCCGTCCAAGGACTTCCTCCGCGGCGACAACGAGACGGTCAACATCTCCGTGATGGAGACCTCCGGAGTGTCGACGTTCACCATCGGCGCAAACGTCGCTGCCGAGTCCGTCAAGTGACCCTCGCGGAGCAGCTGCGCCTTGAGCAGACTGCCTACGTGGCCGCCGTCGCCGGCAAGCTCACGGATTTCCTGACCAGCCGCCAAAGCGTCATGTCCTCGATCTCCCCCGATATCGATCCGTTGATGGGGTCCATCTCGAACCTGGTCACCGGCGGCAAACGCCTGCGGGCGCTCATGTGCTATTGGGGCTGGCGCGGCGCGGGCGGAGACGCCGGAGCCGCCGAGGTGGTCACGGCCGGCTCGGCCCTGGAACTGTTCCAGGCCGCCGCGCTCATCCATGACGACATCATTGACCGCTCGGACACCCGCCGAGGCGGTCCCAGCGTGCACCGGCGCTTCAGCGAGCTGCACCAGACCCAGGGCTGGGCGCTGGACAGCGAACGGTTCGGCCACGCCGCCGCCATCCTGACGGGCGACCTGTGCCTGTCCTTTAGCGAGGAATCCTTCACCGAAATCGGCGATCGCGCCGGATCAGGAAGCCAGGCCAGGCTCATATTCAACCTCATGCGCGCCGAGGTCATGGCCGGCCAGTACCTCGATATCCTCGAAGAGGTCGCGGGACCGCGGCGGGACCGGGCGGGTGCGGTCAGACGGGCCCAGTCCATCATCAGGTTCAAGTCGGCAAAGTACTCCACCGAACATCCCCTGGCCCTCGGCGGAGCCCTCGCCGGCGCGCCGGATGAGCTGCTGCGCGGCTATTCGGCCTTCGCCCTTCCTCTGGGCGAGGCTTTCCAGCTCCGGGACGACGTCCTGGGCGTCTTCGGCGACCCGGTGACCACGGGCAAGCCGGCCGGGGACGATCTGCGCGAAGGCAAGCGGACCGTGCTGGTGGCGTTCGCGCTGGACCAGGCGACGCCGGCCGAATCCGCCTTCATCGACGCGAAACTGGGCGACCCCGGGCTGGATGCGGCGGATGTGGACGAGATCCGCCGCATCATCGCCGATTGCGGTGCGCTCCAGGCCACGGAAACACTGATCGAGGAGTTCGGCCGGGCGGCGTTCGCGGCGCTGGATGTTTTGCCGCTGGAGGAACTGCCCAAGACGGCACTCCGGAAATTGGCTGAGGCGACGGTCAGCCGCGCCGCTTAGGCAGCTGCGGATCCGTCCGGACCGGGACTACCAGGCCAAGGACTGCGCCCGGCGTCGGATCTCCGTTTTCCGGCCCTCGCGCAGGGCATCGATCGGGCGCCCGCGCAGGGATTCATCCGGCGTGAAGAGCCAGGTAATGAGTTCCTCGTCCGAATAGCCGGCGTCGGAAAGGACCACGATGGTCCCTTTCAGGCTCTCCACGGCATGGCCGTCCTGGATGAATTCCGCAGGCACGCAGCGGATCCGACGTTCGCCGACCCGCAATGCGGCGACGGCGCGTTCATCCAGAAGCGCGTGGACCTTGGTAATGGAAACGTTGAGGAGCTGGGCGACATCGGGCAGGGGCAGCCATTCGCCCACGAGGCTTTCTACATTACTCACGGATCAAGATTGCCACGGCAGGCACCCCCGCGCCTAGTCGGCTCCCTACCCGCGCCGCCGCCTTGATATCGGCCCCCGTGGGCCCCCGCCTGCCGACACTCCACAGAAAGACGTTTGCGGAATGTCAAACAGTTCTTGTGCTAATTGCCAATTCATGAGAGATTCACTTAGATCACATTTGTAACAGCAATAACTTAAGTCACACTGGTAACACCAGTAACAACGGCCTGACCTGCAGCGTTCGCCGCTGAGAAGAGGATTTTTCCCATGACGACGTCTCGTTCGCCAAAGCCCTACCAGCGGCCAAGCCTGCCCATGATCGCGGCGACGACGGCGGCCCTTCCCGCCGTCGTTCTGTCTTCCTTGGCGCTCGCCCAGCCGGCGGCGGCCGAGTCCCGTCCGCGCGTCATTCCGGCGACGCTGGCTGCCGCCATGAAGGCCCAGACGCAGGCCCTGACGGCAAAGTCGCTGACCTCCGCACTGATCCCGG
The DNA here is from genome assembly GCF_020532805.1 of Arthrobacter sp. SO5. Lineage (GTDB taxonomy): Bacteria > Actinomycetota > Actinomycetes > Actinomycetales > Micrococcaceae > Arthrobacter. Next base: position 140,187 of record NZ_MQTQ01000074.1, read on the forward strand.
CCAGCTCCGTCCCGGCGATGGTTCCGGCTGCGTTCCGTCCGGCCCAGGCCGCGGCGCCGGCGGAGTACACGATCACGCGGGGCGACACGATCAGCGGAATTGCCGGCAAGTTCGGCCTTGAGACGTCCGCCATCCTGAAGCTGAACAACCTGCAGTCAAACACGCTGATCTACCCCGGCCAGAAGATCAAGCTCACCGGAACGGCCCCGGCGCCGTCAGCACCGGCGCCGTCAGCACCGGCTCCCGCTCCGGCCGGTGCCGCCGGCGGCAGCGTGTACACCGTGAAGTCGGGCGACACCCTCGGCGCCATCGCCGCCCGCCATGGCGTCAAGCTCTCCGAAGTCTTCGGCTGGAACGGCCTCAACATGGGTTCCATCATCCGTCCGGGCCAGCAGATCAAGATCGGCAGCGGCGCCGCCGCGCCGGCCCCCACACCTGCGGCTC
>NZ_MQTQ01000075.1:0-71442 GCF_020532805.1 Arthrobacter sp. SO5
CAGGAGTACTTCGACAGCACAGCCGTCCCGGATGGGTCAGCCCCGATCCGTCACCAATCCGTTACCTCGGGCAACGGGGGACCGGCGCCGGTCAAGGCAAGGGTCACAACCACGCCCGCCGCGCCGCGTCAGGATCGGTCAGCAGCCCGACGTCCGGCGCGGGACTGTTCCAGCTTTCCCAGTCCCGGGGCAGGGCGGAAGGCCGGCCCAGGAAATATCCCTGCCCGGCCGTTATTCCGAGCCCGGTGACGGCAGCGAGTTGATCGCTGGTTTCGATTCCCTCTGCAGTGACCGACGCGCCGAACTGCCTGGCAATTATGGTCATGGCCTCACCGAACGAGTGGCGCAGCGGGTCCGTATCGATTCCCGCGATGAGATCCCGGTCAAGCTTGATGATCTCCGGTTCGAGCAGCCTGACGTGACGGATCGAGGCAAAGTAGGAGCCCACATGGTCAATCGCCAGCCGGACTCCCAGCGCCCGAAGCGGTGCCAGCGCTGACGCCAGGGCAGCGGGCTCCTCGTCGGTCAGGGTCTCGGTGAGTTGAAGGACTGTGCGGCCCGGATGTAGAACCGATTCCCGGAGCAGCCCCGGCAGGAGCGGATCAAGGCAGGTTGCCGGGGAGAGTTTCAGGGCCACGTACAGGTGCCCGGGCAGGCGCTGCGCGGCGATGAGGGCGGACTCCAGCGCCGCGAACTCCAAGTCACTTCCCAGCTGTGCGCTGCTCGCTTCGGCGAACCAGTGGTCCGCACTGTCGCTCCCGTTGCTCACGAAGCGGGTGAGTGCTTCGACACCCACGACGGCGTCCGTGGCGAGATCGAAGATCGGCTGGAAGGCCGTCAGGAGGGTCCGATGCGCAAGGACCGACTCAATTCGTGAGGCACCCGCGGTAGGGGGCAACGCGTCGCCCGGGCCACTCTGGCCGGCGGCGAGGACTCTGAGTGAAGCAATATGCTCTGCCAGCGCCACTTCCGGGCGTCCCGGGTTGGCTGCATGGTGTTCGCGGAGCTGATCGCGCACTGGCGCGTTCTCCGGTGCAGTCTGTGACAATACTGCGTCGATAATCTCAGCGGCCTGCCGGCGTATCCCCGGAGTTGTCCCGGGCTGGTTGCCGGCGGCCGGGGCGTTCGGCGGTTGTATCTCGTTGGGTGATGGCACGTTGGATGACTCGGTCGGCATTGGCGGTTCCTCTGTTTGCCGTTCCGGCTGAGCCCGGAACCGGCCTGCACACGTCCCTGTCCCCAGACGGGCCGCGGCAGTCCGTTACCGCACTGTACCGCGCAAAGAGAAACCTGGCTACGAAGTGGAAGGACAGGATTCAGGACTGAGTCCCGTTAGGCTCGTGACAGTATGGAATTGCCCCGGCAGGCGCCAGGGCTCTCGTTTTCTTGTGAAGGGTCTTCAGCGTTGAGCCACCATCCCGTCCTGGCCCGCCGACTGAACACGTTCGACGCCGTGGCCATTGGCGTCGGGTCAATGATCGGCGCGGGAGTGTTCGCCGCCTTCACCCCCGCGGCCCAGGCCGCCGGGTCCGGATTGTTGATCGGACTTCTTGTTGCCGCGGTGGTGGCCTACTGCAACGCCACGGCCTCGGCCCAGCTCGCCGCTCAGTACCCGACGTCGGGCGGCACCTACGTCTATGGGCGCGAGCGGCTGGGTCCGTGGCCCGGCTTCCTGGCGGGCTGGGGTTTTGTGATCGGAAAGACTGCCAGCAGCGCGGCCATGGCACTGACCTTTGCCGCCTACGCTGCTCCTGCTGGCTGGGAGCGTCCGGTCGCGATCGGCGCCGTCGTCCTGCTGGCGGCCGTCAATTACCGGGGAGTGACCCGCACAGCTGCCCTGACCCGGATCATTGTTGTCGCCGTCCTGGCTTCCCTCGCCGTCGTCGTGGCCGCCTGTTGGATCCCCGGTACTGCCGACCCCCTTCGCGTGGCCGACGGCGGCCTGCTTGCGCACGGCTGGTACGGGATCCTGCAGTCCGCCGGGCTGCTGTTCTTCGCCTTCGCGGGCTACGCCCGCATCGCCACGATGGGCGAAGAAGTCATCAATCCGCGCACGACGATCCCCCGGGCAATCGTGATCGCCCTCGCCATCGCCGCCGTCGTCTATGCCGTGATCGCGGTGAGCATCCTCTCCGTGCTCGGTCCGGATGGCATCGCGGGCACGCCCACCCCGCTTGCCGCCGCCGTGTCCGCCGGATCCTGGGGCTGGGCCGCCCCCATTGTGGGCGTCGGCGCCGCGCTCGCTTCCCTCGGTGCGCTGCTGGCGCTGATCGCGGGACTGGGCCGGACCAGCCTGGCAATGGCGCGGGAGGCGGACCTGCCGCGCTGGCTGGCCGCCGTGCACCCGCGCTTCAAAGTCCCGCACCGGGCGGAGCTGGTGCTGGCGGCTGCCATCTGCCTGATCATCGGCGTCGCCGACCTTCGGGGCGCCATCGGGTTCTCATCCTTCGGCGTGCTGGTCTACTACCTGGTCGCCAACCTCTCCGCGTACACCCAGAACTCCGAACACCGACGCTACCCGAAGGCACTGCAGGTGGCGGGCGCAATGTCCTGCGTGGCCCTGGTTGCCACGCTGCCCGTGGGTTCCGTGATCGCGGGGATGGTCATGTTCGCTGCAGGCATCCTTTACCGGGGACTGCGCCTGCTCCTGGCGAAGAGGCCGTAAGTCCCACGGCCGGACTGGCAGGTCAGACCATCACCTTGCTCTTGAGCGTTTCAAACTCTGCGGCACTGATGGTTCCGGAATCCAGGAGAGCCTTGGCTTTGGCGATCTCCTCGCTCGGGCTGGATGATGCGGCCGGCCCGGATGCTGCGGCGCTGCGGATGTAGGCCTCGGTGGATTCCTGGTCTTGGCGCGCCCGTTCCCTGGACCGCTGGGTCATGCCCTTGCCGCGGGCAATCAAGTAGACCACCAGGGTCAAGAAGGGAAGGAATGCCAGGAGGACGATCCAGACGGCCTTAAGCCAGCCGTTCAGCGTGTCGTCGCGAAAAACGTCGCCAATGACAATGAACAAGGCATAGAGGAAGGCGAAAAATACATAAACGAAGAAGAACCACAAGAAAATAGTCCAAAAACTATCCCAGAAATTCATTCTGGATCCCTGCTTTCAATTAATGCAGCGTTGTACGTGAGCGCAGCCTGCGTCGGGCATGAGGCTGGATGCAGGTCTCCCCTGCCTGAGGCACATGGGGGCTTGCAAAACTGGGAATATCCCGAAGATTTATCGATCCATCGTCAGGTGCGGTCTCGACACTCGGGCTCTCCTTTCCGCGTGGACGGGGTGGCTTTGCCACGATGGGCCAGTCATACGATCCCGCGTTCGGCCGCCATCTTGAGCGCATCGCGCCGGCTGGCTGCCCCGAGTTTTCGGTAAATTGACCGTTCGTGGGTCTTCACCGTGTTCACGGAAATGAACAGGGCCGCTCCTATTTCAGCTGCGGTCATGATGGAGCGCATGTAGGCAAGGACTTCGCGTTCGCGCCCTGTGAGGCTCCACTGTGAATCCGTCCCGATGGCGTGATCTGCCGCGTGGCGTGCAAGCCGCGCGGCGATGAAGGATTCATGAGTTGTGCCCCACACAGCATGCTGACTGAGAAGGTCGGCGAGTTCGTCTGCACGCTCGGTGAAAGGGCGCACCACGGACTGGGGTTCGGCCCGGTAAGCGGCGTGTTCAATCCGCTCGTGCGCCGTAGCTGAGTCTCCGCTCCCGTGGGCCAGGAGTGCCTCGGTCAGGCTCAAGCTGGTGTCGATATATGCATTGCGCCGGCGTTTTGTCATGGACTCGGCGCAGCGCCGGGCCGCCGTTATCTCTCCTCCCCTGCGGAGCAGCTCTGCCAGGAGGGTGTCCACCAGCGGAGCGTGCCCGCCCGCACCCAGAGGCCGAACGATCGTCAAGGCACCGTCCACATCGCCGCTTGCTTCGGTGACTTTGGCTGCCGTGATGGTATGAAAGTCGGTCCACGACACTCGATAGATCCCCCGCTCATGTTCGGAAGCAAGCACCGCGCTGGAGGCGGAAAGGTGGGATGGATCGCCGGTGGCACAATCGGCCAGAACCTGGTAAAGGATCCCGAGCGGCGCAAGCGGGAGCAGCTTGCCGCCTAAGCGCAAGGCCTTGGCAAGGTGCGCGCGGGCGTTTTTCAGATCGTCCGTCCAGTAGCACGCAATGCCGCGTGCCAGCCACGCCGCTGCCATCCGCTCCTGCGAGCTCCTGCCCAGCCTCTCGGCCCGTTCCAACGCGTTGGCTCCTTGATTGGCTGCATTCACCAGGTCCCCGGCGGCCGCGAACGCCAATGCGAGTTCTGCTGTGGCGGACACCCCGATCCCGGTCCGCGGGTTTGAATGAGCCGTGGCGCCGGCCGCCGGGAGCGGGGCGATCGCTTGCACCCCGTCCCGGTGCAACCGAACCTCAGCCGGACCAAGGAGCAGCAGGTCTGTCGCGTCGAGGGTGGGATTGCCGTCCGCTGAAATCTCGACGAATCGCTGGAAGTCGTGGGCGACGGCGCGTGGATTAGCCGGGCCGCCCAGGGGCAGAGCTTCAGAAGGGTCCACACGGTCAGACGTCGCGTGGCGCGCTGCATCCAGGGCAGAGGCGCCGGCCAAGGCACCCCGCGAAAATTCAGAGGCCGCCGCAACGGCCCCGGCGACGGCCCGGCAGGCGGACCTGATCATCAGTATCTCCGGGTCCTCGCCCCACGGGGCCGGCAGGTCGCGGCACACTTGTTCGAGGGTGCGGGCATCGTTGCGGAGCAGGAACTCGAGCCAATGCGGTCCGAGCGATGCCGCCGCAAGCCCCGGCGAGCGCCCGTTCAAAGCTTGAGCAACGCTTTCGCACACGTCGACGTCCCGAAAGTAGTGGGCCGCCACGCGGTGAAGTCGTTCAGCGAGAAGCGGGTCCCGGCGCTCCAGTATGCGGCGGCACTGCACCGCGAAGAGCGTATGCCAGCGGTACATCGATTCACCGCCGCGGTCATCGTGCCCCTCGATGAAAAAGCCATTGCGGAGGCATTCCTGGAGGCACATACCGCCACCCGGCCGGCCATACAGCTCGGTGGCGAGCCGGCTGCTGATCCAGTCGCACGTGGTGGCGCGCAGCACAAAGTCTGCCAGCGAAGGTTCCAGCTGGTCGACTACTTCCTCTGCGACGTAATCGACAAGAGATACGTGCGTTGGCAGGGCGATCGCAGCCCGGTCCCGGGAATTCTGCGTCTGTGCCAGGGCTACCAGGCTGGCGTGCACGGCCACGGGCCATCCGGAGGTCATCTGCCACAGGGACCCAGCATCAAACGCGGAGTCCTGCCCAAGGGCAGAGGCAAGCTCGGCGACTTCCCCCCGGGTAAAGGCGAGCTCGGCCGCCTGGACTTCACCGATGCCTTCCCCGTAACGCAGTCTCTCCAGCTGGATGGAAGGATGGCCACGCCCGGAGAGGACCAGCCGCAAAGCTGGCGGAGCCGACGCGGCGAGCACGCCGACGATTCCCTGGGCTAGCCCTGCGCCGGCCAGATGGACGTCGTCAATGACCAGGGCAACCGGCTCCGTGAGGTGTTCGAGGGCTCCGAGCAGAAGATCGTAGGAGACCGCACGGTCGCGGGCAAGATTCTGGTCGAGGGCCAACAGGATGTGGTTGCCGGGAAGAGGGAGTTTGCCGGCCGCGGACTGAATCGCCCCGAGGACCCCGTGGAAGAGCCGTTCAGGTTCGGTGTCGAACCTGTCCAGGGACAGCCACGCGCAATTCAGGTCCGAATTGCGGACCCAGTCGCCCAAGAAAGTGGACTTACCGTAGCCGGCAGGCGCGGCGACAAGGGTGAGCCGATGCGAAGCGACGGCCGCTGCCAAGTCGCGTTCCAGACGCGGACGCTCCAGCGCTCCCGGGCCGCGCAGGGGTGGCCGGATCTTGAATTGAGGAGCAGGCACATATCCGGAGATTACGGCGTCTTCCATGTGCAAAAGGCTAGGGCCACTTGAGACGGCACGAATAGGTCCATTGTGCCCTTTCTGTCCTCTTTACGGGCGCGCCTACTTTGCGATGCACCGTCCGCTGACGGCCCGGCCCGAGCCCCCGCCCAGGGGTGGTTTTCCCCGCGGGAGTATCATCAGTCATGGCAATTAACCGCGGCAGCCGCAAGGAGCCGGTCTTGGTCCGCCAACTCGACAAGATTGGCAGGCGCCGCGTCATTGTTGCCGCGGCAATACGCTTGATGGTTGTCCTGGCAATTATCCTGTCCCTCTTTTTCCTCATTCCGGTCGATGGATTCAATGCTGACAACCCTGCCGGCGCGTGGATCCGGCTTGGGGCTGTCATCCTCGTTTTTCTCATTGCCTTGGCCCTGCAACTGCGTATGATCCTCGCGGCAAAAGTCCCCCAAGTCCGGGCGGCCGAAGCGCTTGTGGAAACGATACTGATGTTTGTGTGCCTGTTCGCGCTGCTGTACTCGTCAATGTCCGCTACAGACCGTTCGACGTTCAGCGAACCATTGGGCAAGATAGATTCGCTGTACTTCACCACTTCCACGTTCGCCACTGTGGGGTTCGGAGACATTACACCCACGAATCAGCTCGCGCGGGCCATCGTGTCCGTTCAGATGATCGCTGATCTGGGTGCTCTTGTGCTGGTCGCAAAGGTCACCTTTTTCGCGGCGGGCAGACGTCTGGGCCGATAACTCAGCCCGCGGCAGCCTTTCTCACACGAGGGGGACGGTCGCGGCGCGATGGAACCGCGCGGGCGGACAATCCAGCAAGACCCAGCCGCGAAAAATGGCAACGCCGAACACCGGCTGCGGGTAGCCGGGCAATATCCCGCCACCGCCTGTGTGGCCCGCGCGCATGCGGGCTCGTTCCCCATCGCGGCCAATCACCCTTTGGGGGTGGGGTGAACCCGTCGTGGAGTGTGGAGAATAAACAGTGGTATGACTGCCCGACAGGCGCCCACCCGCCCGTACCTGAAACCCTTTCACCGCGGTCCTTACTTTGGAGTTGGTTCCCGTGTCGCTACCTCGTAGCCGTGTCCCTTTCCCAGCGCTGGAGAGCAAGGCGACGGAAAGTTCGGCGACGGTGCCGGCGTCGTCCGGCTGGACCTTCTGGCCAGTGCGGCAAGCCGAAACGCGGACGGTGCGTCCCCATGCCTAGTCATGATCCGGCCGGCTCCCCCGGCAACCCGGAGCAGCAGGAACTACTTCAGTTGCGGGCCGAGGTTCAACGGCTGCAGCTCGAGCGGGACGAGGCCAGAGAGGCAAGCCCGAAGTCTTCGGGTCCCCCAGGTGGACTGGCTCGACGGATCGTGGCCGTTGTCCTGGTGGTGCTTACCGCCGTCCTGGCCCTCGCTGCCGTTCCGGCACTGTACCTGCGCAGCGAGGTACTCGACGCGGATCGTTACGTGGCCACCGTCGCACCATTGGCCTCCGACCCTGCCATCCAGGCCGAAATCGCAGACAAGGTCACCGCACAGATCACCGAAGCGCTGGACATCGAAGCGATCACGCGGGATGCGATGACCGAACTCGGAAAAGTCGCGCCTCGAGTGGCAGGCGTGGTCACCGGACTGGCGCCGGCCATTGCTGCACAGACCAGATCGCTGATCCATTCCGCCGTTTCCAAATTCGTGGCGAGCCAACAATTTCAGGATCTTTGGATCCAGGTCAACCGCGTGGGCCACCAGGGTCTCGTCAACCTTGCGACAGGAAACACGGGCGGCGCCGTCAGCATCGACCAGGGCGGCACCGTGACGATCTCCACGAAAGAGATCATCTCCCGGGTGAAGAGTGCCCTGGTTCAGCAAGGCGTCGACATCGCCGCCAGGATTCCGGAGATTGACCGGCAGATCCCCCTGTTGCAGACGCCCGAACTGGCCAGGGCAGCGCAGGCAATCAGGACGCTGGACCAGACAGCCCCCATACTGGGCTGGCTGACGGTAATCAGCGCCGTCGGTGCCATTCTTTTCGCACCGCGGGGCTGGAAACGGCGCACGTTGAGCTACGTGGGTTTGGGCATAGCCGCCGCCATGGCTGTGCTGGCGCTCGGCCTGGCCGTAGGGCTGAACATCTTCCTCGCCACCATCCCGCAGGACGCGGTCTCCCCCGCAGCTGCTGCAAGCCTCGTGGATACCCTGCTGACACCCCTGCGGGCCAGCGTCCGGCTTGTCTTCGTGGTGGCGCTGCTGATCGCCGTGGGCGCCTTCCTGGGTGGCCACTCGCGCCCCGCCGAGTTTGTGAGGCAGGGTATTGCAGGGGCCGGAGACTACCTGTCCGGCAAGGTCGGCGCCGGTCAGGTTAAGCCGTGGCAACGCTGGCTGGCTCGCTACCGGCGGATCCTAGAAACCACCGTCGTCGGCGTTGCCGTGCTGGTGCTCGTCTTGTGGCAGTACCCGACGGCCGCAGTGGCCATCTGGACAGCCGTCCTTGCCGGGCTGTCGGTTGTGCTTATCGAGATCCTGTGCCGCCCGGCTGTTGCCCCGGGCCCCATCGCCGAAGGCCCTGCGGCCGGGGCCGCCGCGGCCAGTCCCCCGGAGTCGCCTGGGATTACTTCAGGCCCCGGACAATAGGCGCTGGGTCTAGGCTGTGGCGGGCAGGAACGGAAAGAAGTCCGCATCGCCTTCGTGAACCACAACGCACGTTGACTCCGGTATTTCCTGCCACGCTCCCTGTAGATCCCCCAGCGGCTCCGACACCACCAACCGTGTATCGTCGGACAGCTCATGGAGGACCGGATTGTCCGGGTACTGGACGCGGAGCGTCGACATGTCGGCACTGTGGAAGAGCGATCGGGAACGGCGTTCGCTCGAGTAGCGGAATGTCCACGTGGTGTCGCCGTCAGTAGTGGCTACTGTCATCTGGATCGGATTCTCGATGCCGTGGCTCCGGCCGGTCTCTTCAACCAGGCCAACCGCGGCTGCTACCGCCGCGCGAGGATCCCGTTCCAGGCCGAAGGTGAGCGCGAGGAAGAAGAACAATTCGGAGTCCGTTGATCCCTCGATCTGAGGAAAGAGTGCGGGTTCGACGGCCAAAGCGAGGTCGCGCTTGACGGCCGGAAAGTCCTTGATGAGGCCGTTGTGCATCCACAGCCAGCGGCCGTGCCGGAAGGGATGGCAGTTCGTCTGTTGGACTGCGGAGCCGGTGGAGGCGCGGATGTGCGCGAAGACGCGGCCGGCGGACGCGTGAGCTGCGAGCTCCCGCAGGTTACGGTCGTTCCAGGCCGGCTCCGTGCTGCTGAACAACCCGGGCTCGGCCCTGGTTCCGTACCAGCCGACACCGAAGCCATCCCCATTGGTGGTTTCGACTCCCAGCCGCGAGTGTTTGCTCTGCATAACCAGCGAATTGGCGGGCTTGAAAAGCAGCTCCTCCAAATTCACCGGTGAACCCGAATACGCGAGCCAGCGACACATGGCAACCTCCTCCTTCTCCTCCTTGTGAAGAGAATTCGATCCGTTGAAAAGAATTCGATCACGGTGGAGGCGCCCGGCGGATCATCCCTCGCGGATGGTCCGGCCCCGCCCTCCTCCTGCGACCCAGTTACTGGCGAAGGGCCCGCTCTTTGATGGCCGCGAATTCGCCGGCGGTAATGGTGCCATCGTCCATGAGGGTCTTGGCTCGTGAGATCTCTTCCGCCGGGCTGGATCCTGCCGCCCGGCGGACATAGTCGTCGACGTCTTCTTTTGCGACATCGGACCGGGCTGCCTGCCGAAGTGCCATGGACCGGCCGTGGGCTATCAGGTATGCCAAGCTACCAAGGATCGGGACGATGACCAGCAGGATCACCCAGAGGGCCTTGCTCCATCCGGTGCGCTCCGAATCAGAAAAAATGTCCTTGATGATCTGGAAGAGAATAACCAGGTAGGCGATAAAAAGATAAGTCCAGACCATTAGCCAGAAAAAGTCCCAGAAAGTCATTGCCTTTACCTTCATCCGAGCTGCTGGATTTCATGATTATTGCCTTTCACTATGATGAGCAAAAGGACGTCCGGTAAGGTCCGTGCAGAATTCGGTCAAACCCCGCAGCATCCGGATCGAGGGCGTCATCAAAGGCCTCACTAAGGCCTAGATAACCGGGGACAAAGGCGCTCCAGGGGTTGCGAACTTCTAAGCACCCAGGCTTCCTGACTGCCATCAGTCTCACCATTCCTTCGGCGCCCCTAAGCCGTATGCTCTCACAGACGCGCACTCGTGGGAACGGTCTTTGGAAATCTTGAATCACGCTTGATCTGATGGCCGGGGGTGCAGGCGCGAGGTCTCGCCTGTCCCGGCGCACGCTCCCGGATCACCCCCAGCGGGTGACGCGGACCGCCGGGGCAGGACGGAGAATTGTGCTGCCAGCGGGCGCTCGATTGCCGGGTGGCAGCCCGTCCAGGAGAAGGGTTCTCCGATGTCGAAACCACAACCAGTCCTTGCGCGATTGGTCGCGCTCGCAGCGGCCGTGGGGGTAGTCGCGGGCTGCAGCAGCCCCGGCCCAGCGTCCAACCCGAGCACCAGTGCGATACCGAGCCCCAGTGCCGGGTCAAGCCAGCCGGAGGACGTTGCGCAGCTATGCGCTGCTTCCAATGATTTCGCCAGCGCGCTGACGAATTTCAAGGACACGCTTAAGCCTGGCGCCACGATTGAGCAGGTGCGCTCTGCCCGGGATGAGGCCGTTAAGGCCTACGACGCTCTGATCAAGGAGAGCGAAAAGCTGGCCCAGGAGCGGGCGGCCGCCGTTGTGGCGGCCGAGAAGGAGTTCGTGTCCGCCGTTAACGCCGTATCCTCCCAGGCGACTGTTCCTCAGGCGGTGGATTCCCTGCGAAGCGAAGCGGCGAAGGTCCAGGCCTCGGTGGCCGACCTCAGGCGCGACGTCAAGTGCTGAGGCAGTGGTTCGCCGGCCCAACCCCGATTCGCCGAAGGCCCTCGTGTGGCGTCAGCGCCTGGCCCCTGGAGTGTGCTGACTTCGTCCTAGCGACGGGGCAGCCCCAATCCTCCTTCTAAGAGCGCCGCTGCGCGTCTACACTGTGCCTAGGGCGATCGAAGGAGGGCTCAATGGGGCCGGAACCATCGGAATCAGATCCACCCCCAGTCCTTCCCCGCACCGTCACTATCCTGCTTGCCCTCTCCGGGGCGACCATCGCAGCTTTCGGGATCGGCGCCATCAGCGGAATCTTCACGCCAGTTTTCTTCTCGTTCGTGCTCACTCTTTGCGTTCACCCTCTGCGGAAATGGATGCAAGGGCGCGGAATTCCCCGGGGATTAGCCACTGGCACCACAGTTGTTGCCGCCTTCGGCCTGCTGATCGGCTTCGGTGCTGTCTTGGTGGCCTCGCTCTCACAGTTTGCCGCGCTGTTACCGCAATTTGCCCCCCAGATAGCACAGTTTGGTGCCTCCATCGCCCAGGGGTTGGAATCGATCGGTTTCGGCGCCGATCAGGCGCAAATGCTTCTGCAAGGCTTCACTCCGGGCCGGATCATCGCGTTCCTCGGTGGTCTTCTGGGAAGCATCACCAGCATTGCGACAAGTATCGTGGTGATTCTGACGATGCTCATCCTCATGGCGGTGGACGGCTCGCGCGTGCCCGCACTCCTGACCTACCTGAAGTTGCACCGGCCTGCGCTTGTTACCGCCTTCGTCGGCTTCGGTGACGCAGTTCGCCGGTACATGGTCGCCACCACCGTCCTCGGACTAGTCCAGGGGCTGTTCAACTGGCTAGTCCTGGTCATCTTGCAGGTACCGGGCGCCCTGCTCTGGGGATTGCTTTCATTCATTTGCAGCTTCATCCCGAACATTGGCTACTTCATTGCCATCGTCCCGCCGCTGTTCTTCGGATTCCTCAGCGGCGGCTGGCCCACGGCCGTGGCCATCATCCTCATCTACGGCGTGGTTAACGGCGTCATCCAGTCCATCATCCAACCTAAGTACGTCGGAAACGCGGTGTCCCTTAGCGAGACACTGACCTTCATGTCTGTACTTTTCTGGGCTGTCATCCTGGGACCAACGGGGGCTATCCTCGCCGTCCCCCTGACACTCTTCGTCCGTACGATCCTCCTGGATTCAGATCCGTCTAGCGCCTGGTGGCGTCCCTTGACGGGAGATCGGAAGGACATCGAACCCATCCTCAAACTAGAAGACGACGCCATCCGCGCCCGCCGAGCACAGCGGGGGCGGAATGCCCCGGCGCACGGCAACACCCGGAAGGCCTGACGTGCTGTCAGGGTACCGCCTGGGGGAAGTGACCGCCGCGTGCTGAGCGTCGTCGCCAACCTGGCGCTGGTCGCCGTCGCCGGGGCGATCAGCACAGTGCCCCTGAGCATCACAATCCTGATTCTGCTGTCCCCGAATCCTCGCCACGGCGCCCTGCCCTTTCTCTTTGGCAGCCTTGCCGGATCGATCGTGATCGTCGGACTCTCCGCCGTCGGGCTGCAGTCCATGCCGGTCAGGCCGAAGCTGAATCAGGATGTGACGCTAGCGATGCTTGGCCTGGTGATCGGCGCATTCCTCGTGGGCTACGCCATTTACCTCTTCAGCCGCGGCGGCAAGACGGAAAGCGCCATGCTTGGCAAAATTGGGGCGAAATTCCAATCAGCCCGGACTTGGGAATTCGTAGCCTTGGGTCTGGGGCTGAACCTGCGCCCGAAGGCGCTCTTGCTCGCATTGACGGCCGGGGCCCTGATCAGTGTCCGGGAACCGACGCAGCTCTCCGGAACCATCCTTGTCTTTGCCTACGCCGCCGTCACCCAGTCAGCCGTCGTCGTGCCGATTGCCATCTGGCTGCGCTCCCCCGAGCGCGCCGAAGTGAAACTGACTGCACTCTTGGCCTGGCTCCAGCGAAACGGCCGCACCATTGCGGCGTGGGCATCCCTGGGAATCGGGCTGTTCATTGCCGGCTACAGCGCCCTTCAGCTCTGATCAGCCGATGACCGAGGTTCACGCCGGGGCCCCGCTGATCCGTTCGTCCGAGATCGGGGAGAAGGTGTAGTTATTGACGTGGGGCACCAACTGCCCCAAACCAGGTCCCGCGATGATCGGCGGGGGCAGGAGGGTCCGAATGCACACGATTCCGCGCATCACGGTCGAAGTGCCAGCACTGAGGATCGGATCAGAGCCCGCGGACTTTGAGGAATTGGTCAGCCATGTCGACGCGCCGCGTAACCGGCAGGGGCTGCACATGACCCTGCTGCACATCGGTGTCCTGGCAGACTTCTCCCGGGACATCGCCTCCTGGACCACCGGCATCACTAGCCCCGATGAAACCACCCGGCGGACAGTTGCCTGGCTGGAGGCGCTGCCAGTGCTGGAGGGTTTCTCCGCAAGCGCCGAAAGGTTGGTGGTACTCGGCGGCGGAGGCGTGTGCGGTCTCGAAGTGGAGGCTCCCCAACAAGTGCGTGACTACCAGGTGTCCCTGCTCCAGTCGCTGCATGAACTTCTCGATTCACTGCTGGTGGACAACATCGATGACTTCATACTTAGCTCGCCCGCCCTCGGCTACCGGCACCCCCATTGGACACCCCACATTGCAGTGGGTCGTCCGAAAACGCGGGGCCGCGGACCGTGGGAGATAGGACCCCTTTCAATCGACTTCGGCGAGTCCCGGATCAGGAACCGCCGGCTACTCCCCGCCGTCGGTCCCGAATTGGGCCAAGCCGAAAAGCGCGATCACCTCCCACTCCGGTTCCACGCCTGCAGCACCCCGGGCCACCGCCGCCCGGAAGATGGCTCTCCCCGATCCTGCCCGGAAGGTGTTCAATGGTAGTAGTGGCAGCGCCTGTGCGTAACCATGCATGGATTTGAAGTGGCATAGATTTGAAGTGGCCGCGATTTGAAGTGGCCGCGTTTTCTTGCCGGACCTGCGGGTCCGGCGCGAGACGGGGTCGGCGACGCTTGAGAGCCCTCTGAGACCGGGGCATCTCTCCCCCCAGCCGTCGTCGGCCCCTTTGGTCTTCTTAAAGGGGCGTCCTCGCGCAAGCCACCCCGGATGTCAGCCAGCACTGTCCGGGGCCGGGAACCTAGGCGTGTAAAGGTCCCACACCGGGAGGTTGCCCCGGCGAGCCACCCATAGAGAGACCGTGAAAAAGTCACGTCCTCCGGCGGCTTCCTTCACCCCATGGATCCGCGCCAATGGCCTGCACAAATCCCCAACGCGCTTCGCCGGTGCCGCTTGGGCATCGGCGCAGCGAGCCGGCCGATGCCGGCTGTCTTGGCGTCCGGTAGCTAGACGGGTTTGGCGAATGTGGCCGCACTCAGGATTTCGTAGCCCACGAAGGCCTCATCGTTTTCGACCCAAGCATCATGGCCGGCGGGAATTGCGTAGGCGTCGCCGGCGTGAAGCGTGACGCGGGTTCCATCGTCCATTTCGACTGTCAACGTTCCGGCTGCGCAAAACCCCAGATGGTTGTTCTGGCAGCTGTCCGTGTGCACCACGGTCTTGACTGTCTCGGACCAACGCCAGCCGGGCTCGAACGTGAGCCGTCCCAGGGTGGTGTCGCCGAGGGTGACCACGTCAACTTCAGTCTTGGGCGGCCGCCGTTTTTCGTCGGGTTCGTTGAAGGACTTGGATTCCAGGGCCTTCACAGTTATTGCGGGCATCTTGTCCTCCTTGTGAGGGAGCGGTGATAGCTGGTCATCGGAGGCGCTGGGGAGGGCTCCGAGGATGAGGGTTCGGCTGGTCCGCGCGGGTGCCCGTTGCAGGGCCGCGCCGAACAATTTTCGAGTTCCGCTATCAGGCTCCTCTCCGCAGAAGTTGGTGTCAATATGAATTCCCCGTGTTGGCGGAGCAGGGGACGTGCGTCCCGGCGGCCCCCGGCAAAGGAGAAGTGTTCACGGTGACGGACAGCATAACGAGTCGCCAATCAGCTCGGGTGGGATGAAGGGCTTGTTGTGCTGGCGGCACCCGACGAACTGCTGGCGCCGCAGTGAACGCGGACATGCCCGGCGCATCCCGGGTCCTCGGGTCTTCCGCGCGCGGCCCTGCATGCCGGACACTATGTTCAGGAGTGTGTCCGGACCGGAGAAGGCGGAGCTGTCATGAATGCAATGGTCACCCTTGCGGCACCAACTGGGCCCCAGGACCGGCGTGCTGCCACCATCGAGGTCCGGCCGCTAGAAGCCCTGGACCTCCCCGAACTCACCGTTCTGTACCGTCGCGCCTATGCCGACGGCGCCTACGACCCTGGTGAAGGCGCAGCCGGCGGGATCGGCGCCCTCCTGCAAGGTGTCCACGGAAGTCCGGTCCCCGACGCCACTCTGGTCAGCGTCGACGCCGGCGGGAACATCACTGCAGCCATCATCACCACCGATTCGGCTGTTGCCGCTGAAGCATCCGGTGCGGCCATCATCGCGGAGCTCTTCACCCACCCCGATCACCGCAGGCAAGGCCTGGCGGAAGAGCTGCTCCTCCGCTGCATCCACGCCCTGCATGCAGCAGGACGGACCTCGGTGACCGTCCGGGTGGACAGCAGCAACGCGGCGGCGATGGCCTTGTACCTCTCCCGGGATTTCCGTCGTCTGCCCGACGATGACAGCGACTGACCGGCATCCGGCAAACTCCCGAAGCCGCGTCCGAGTCTCTGGGGTCTCCCCCATCGACGACGAATATGCTCCGACGACCGCGGCCCGGGTTACGGCTCCACGGCGGGCATGGCGGCCGACGTGACGTTCTTGACCCTGGCGTTGGTGGGCGTCGTGGCCTTGGCGGGACCGGTGCTGGCTCTGCCCATCCAGTGGCGCCTCCCAGCGGTGCTGGGTGAGCTGCTCGCAGGGATCGTGATCGGAAGCAGCGGCTTTGCCCTCGTTGATCCGACAGATCCGACTTTCTCCCTGCTTGCGGACATTGGTTTTGCACTCATGATGTTCGTCGCGGGAACCCATGTGCCCGTCCGGGATGCGAATATCCGCTCCGCGCTGGGGCGGGGTTCGCTCCGGGCGGGAGCTGCTGCACTCCTGGCTGCCGCTGTTGGAATCTTGATAGCGGCGCTATTCGCCACCGCCCATGCACCGCTTTACGTGGTGCTGCTGGGTTCCTCTTCGGCGGCGCTGGTCCTGCCCATCGTGGAATCCCTTCGTTTGGGTGGCGTGGAAGTTCTCGCGATGACCGCCCAGGTCGCCGTGGCGGATCTGGCCTGCATCGTCGCTCTTCCGCTGGCGGTTGATCCGAAGAATGCGGGCCGCGCCGCGCTCGGCGCGCTGGCGGTCGCGGCCTGTTCGATAGCACTGTATTTTATTCTCCGGCCTCTGGAGAAGTCCGGTGTTCGGGGCCGGTTGCACCGGATCTCAGAAAGCCGCAAGTTCGCGCTGGAACTGCGCATTCAGCTGACGATTCTCTTTGCCCTCGCGGGACTGGCAGTTTTCAGCCACGTCTCAATCATGCTCGCGGGATTCTCCTTTGGACTCGTCGTGTCGGCTGTCGGGGAGCCCCGGCGACTGGCCCACCAGTTGTTCGCGCTAAGCGAGGGATTTCTGGGTCCGGTGTTCTTTGTCTGGCTTGGCGCCTCATTGAGCATGCGTGACTTGTCCACTCACCCCGAAATGATCCTGCTGGGACTCTGTCTCGGCGTCGCGGCAGTGTTTGTTCACGCCGCTTTGCGGGTTCTGGGACTCCCGCTGTCGCTGGGGGTCCTCAGCGCCGCTCAGCTGGGCATTCCTGTGGCGGCAGTGAGCATCGGCACCCAGCTGGGCGTGCTTCTTCCGGGTGAGCCCTCGGCGTTGATCCTCGGAGCATTGGTCACCATCGCAGCCAGCGTCGTGGCTGGCTCGCGGTCTGCCCACTCGTTCGCCCAGCCACCTCCTGCCCAGGACACGCACAGACCGGCGCGATGACGGCTCGAAGGAGCCATGATCCCGATCCGTAAGCTGGTCCTTGGCTCCGGTGCCGCCGCCAACGACATCCTGTCGCCCCGACGCGCAAAGTGCGGAGGTTCCGTAGATTTGTCCACGATACGAGACGGGTGATTGGCGGTTCACATGAGGCGCTAGCCTCATGAGGGGGCGCGTATGGAACACATCGAACTGGCAGGGGGCAAGGCCACCTTAGCCGACGGCCCGCACGGGGTCCTCCGTCTGGCCTGCAAGCCCGGCTCCATCCTCGACGCCGATGATGCGCGGACCGTGGTGGTGGAGGTGCAGCGCCTGAGCGGCAATACGCTGCGACCCCTCCTCGTCGAGATTACGCACGTGAGCATGAGCTCAGGGGCGCGCCGGATCCTTCTTGAGACGCGCTTTGTTGCGGCAGTAGCACTCGTCGGGCTCACCGTGGTGGATCGGGTACTCGCAGCGGCCCTCCAGCGCGAGCGGAGTTGCCCCCAGCACTACTTCACTTCCGTCCCTGAGGCCATGGAGTGGCTGCAGCGACTCCCGTCTCCGGGTGGAACCGCCTCATCAGCTCCAGCGCAGTACTAGGGTTCGCCTGTCCGCGTGCCGTGCCGGCTCAGTCCAGGCCCCACGATGGACGACGACGGTCCTCATCGGGACAATCTCGCCTTAGCTGCGCGTTCGACAAGGACCGGAACGAAGTCACGCACCCGGCCGCTGTCCAAAGCGTGGTGTTCCTCCCGGACCGCGTCCTCGATGCTCGAGCGTGGCACTGCAGGGAATCGTTCGGCAAGCCGGTCGACGACTTTCACCATGGCTTTCAATTCGTCGTCCCTGGTCACTCTTCGAGTTTCGGGCGGGCAGTGGCTACCGTCAAGAGGGAGTCTACATATCAGCGAACAGCCACCTGCTCGATGGCGACCGTTTCAATGATTCTGGTCGAGGGCTCTCCGACCAGCGCAGGCGCCGTGACGCCCGTCTTCCACGTGTCGTTCTGCAGCCGCGCGAGAAAATCTACGGCCGCTTCCTGCGTATCGAAGTCCATCTCCAGCATCACATAGTCCTCCTGATCGAGCGGACGGGAGATGCGGTAGGACCTCACCCCCGAAGCGGAGCGGTCTAGGGGGTCACTGTCGAACGCACTCCTCCACATGCCGAAGTCCCGGACACGGTGTTCGATCTGCAGGGTAATCATGGCTGCACTCCTGTCGACAGTCCTACAACCCCAACCTTAGGCCGGAAGGTCGTTCCAAGAAAGGCGTACCCTTACTGAACTCATGGATATGCATGGACCGCGGACCGGACCCCTAACCCGCTCGGTAGGATCTGTGGTGTGACCCTCTCCGATTTGCATGCCCAGCCCGTTACTGTGTCCGTTGTGCGCACAGTCCAACCCGGCCGGACGCGCCAGGCCAGCGCCTGGGCCCATGCAGGCCAGGAACTCGCCCGCGAATGGCCCGGCTACCTTGGTTCCGGCTGGGTCCGCACGTCCGGGGATTCGAATGAGTGGCACATGCTCTACCGCTTTGCCAATGCCAATCTCCTGAACGACTGGGAGCAGTCCGACGAGCGACGCTGGTGGATCGACAGCGCAGCAGACCTCGTGGAAGTTACGCAGATAGAACGGCGAACCGGCATTGAGGGTTGGTTCGCGCAGCCCGGAGATGCCCACCTCACCGTCCCCGAGACCGAAGTGCCGCCCCGGTGGAAGCAAATGGTCAGCATCTTTTTGCCCTTCTTTCCGCTGAGTCTGCTGGCCAACTTCCTGCTGCACCCGCTGACCCAGGGATGGCCCTTGACGCTCCAGGTGCTGCTGGCCACTTGTCTCCTCACCCCGCTGATGACGTACGTTTTTCTGCCCGTGACCACCAGGCTGCTGGGTCCATGGCTTCGGAGGAAACGCTGGCAGGAGTCCGGAGACCGCACATGAATTTCGTGGCACTGGAATAGAGCCGGCATGGTGTACGTTTCAGCTCGAACAAGCCGGAAAAGAAAAGAGAATCACCTAAGTGGCAACCGATTATGATGAAGTCCGCTCCGACGTCAAGGAGACCCAGGACAACTCCCTGGAAGCACTGCAGTCGGCCAACGCTCCGGACGCCCTGAGCGTCGTTCGCGAGCTGGATGAAACCGACGGCCTGGACGGAGCAGGTGTCCCCGGCGGTGAGTTTATCGCCGAAGAGCTTATTGTCCAGGTCATCCCCCAGGCAGACGATGAGTTCACCTGCTACTCATGCTTCCTGGTCCGTCACCGGTCCCAGATTGCTCTGGAGAAAAACGGACACGTGTACTGCCTCGACTGCGAAGGATAGGTCGACTGCGAAGGATAGCCGGGAGCCGCTCCCGGCGTCCGGATCGGTTGCCGTGGACCACGTCGTCGCGCCCCAAAACTGACGTCGCAAGGCGCGATGACTCGCATGCCTCCCGGTGGGCCCGTTGGACGGTGGCAATAGTGTCCTCGGCATCGAGGATAAACGACTCCTCGGGCGTCGCCGGGATGCCGATCTCTTCTCGGGAACGGCATGTGAGGGCTTCGTCAAACCAGACCTTCTCAACGAAGGTCGCGTGCTTCACCAGACCAAGCAGAGTAGTCCGGGACGGCACCAGCGACCGTCGGACCTGCTCCTCTGTCAGCCCGACCAGGCAGTGATTGAGCGCGCGGCGGTGCTCGCCAAGGAACGTCTCGAACTGGGCAAGGAGTGGTTGATCGACGACGTCCTCGGCGGAGGTAGTTGGGGGTGAGGGCATGTGTGAACTCTCCCATACCCGCCTCCCGGGAACAATCGCCTCCGTGGGGCTTCAGCCTTGCCACCCGAAGAGGTTACGCGCCGAGAATCTTCGCCTTCTGGACGGCGAACTCCTGTTCCGTGAGGATCCCTTGCTCCTTGAGCGCCCCGAGCTCCTTGAGCTGCTCGATGGCCTCGTTTGAAATTCCGGTCGTCGGGGGTGGAGCCGGTTGCTCGTAGGCAGGTTGCGGTGGCTGGTCCGAAGGTTGCTGTTGCTGGCCCATCTGCTGGTCATAAGCCTGCTGCTCCGCAGCCGCGGTCTGGGCGTCCTTTTCGGCGAACTTCGAAGCCTGCCGCCGTTGGACGCGGCCACTGACCGCGGTTGCTGTCCCGGCCACAACCGCCGTTCGCGCCATACCCCTAAGCAGTCCCATTTTCTTTCTCCTCTTGCGTCGGTCTTATGTATCAGGCTACGGTCGGCTCGGCGTCGAGGGCCTCGAGCGCTGCCATCACGTCGGGAGCCGGGATCCGCGTGCTCGCGACGAGCTCGCCTCCGCCGTCGCGAACGGCCGCCACGAAGGGTGCGGCCCACGTGTTCTCGTAGACAATCAGCGCGGCTACGCTCCCCGGAAGAATCGCGCTTGCTGCTTCCGCGATTTCCTCGTTGCCAAGAAGTCCGGAAT
The DNA here is from genome assembly GCF_020532805.1 of Arthrobacter sp. SO5. GTDB lineage: Bacteria > Actinomycetota > Actinomycetes > Actinomycetales > Micrococcaceae > Arthrobacter. The sequence goes on from NZ_MQTQ01000075.1 coordinate 20,165, forward strand.
GCGCGCCGTCGAAGTACGAAAACGCCTCCGCGGGACCGCCCGGGTCGGTGAGCTCGAGGACTACAACCGAGCTGTCCTCGTTCTTCATGATGACGAGGAGATCAAAGAGCCGGATCACGCCCTGCTCAACGAGCCGCACAAGTTCTTCGCTCACCCGTCCCGTCAGTCCGGCCACAGGGAACTCAAGGAGCACGAAGTCGACCGGCCCGTGCGCCTCTGCCTCTGCCTCTGCCTCTGGTGTGGTTGTCACTGGCTTTCCTCCGTTGCATTTCGAGCGCGCTGTCCGGCGCGTTGGTTCAAGTGTGGTCCTCGCCTGCCCGGGAGTCACCACCCGCGGCGAGTGATTCCCGCAGGCACATCGGGGATGCGCGGTTTGGCGTTGCCGGCGAACGTGAACTTGGCGTCGTCGCCTTCGCCTTCCACATCCACCACCACGATGTCGCCGGAGTGGAGCTCGCCGAACAGGATCTTCTCGGAGAGCTGGTCCTCGATCTCGCGCTGGATGGTCCGGCGCAGCGGCCGGGCGCCCATCGCGGGGTCGTAGCCGCGCGTGGCCAGGAGCACCTTGGCCGCGGGCGTGAGTTCGATGCCCATGTCCTTGTCCTTGAGGCGCTTCTCCAGCCGGCCGACGAACATGTCCACGATCTCGATGATCTCGTCCTGGGTCAGCTGCGGGAAGACCACCACATCGTCAACACGGTTCAGGAACTCGGGGCGGAAGTGCTGCTTGAGCTCCTCCGTGACCCGGGCACGCATCCGGTTGTAGCCGGTCTGGGTGTCCGTGCCGGACTGGAAGCCGGTGGCGACGCTCTTGGAGATGTCCCGGGTGCCAAGGTTCGTGGTCATGATAATCACGGTGTTCTTGAAGTCCACCACCCGGCCCTGGGAGTCGGTCAGGCGGCCGTCTTCCAGGATCTGCAGGAGCGAGTTGAACAGGTCCGGGTGGGCCTTTTCCACCTCGTCGAACAGGACCACGGAGAACGGGCGGCGGCGGACCTTTTCGGTCAGCTGCCCGCCCTCCTCGTAGCCCACATAGCCCGGAGGGGCACCGAAAAGGCGCGAGACCGTGTGCTTCTCCGAGTATTCGGACATATCCAGGGTGATCAGGGCATCCTCTTCACCGAACAGGAACTCGGCAAGGGCCTTGGCCAGTTCGGTCTTGCCGACGCCCGTGGGGCCGGCGAAGATGAACGAACCGCCCGGACGCTTCGGGTCCTTCAGGCCTGCACGGGTCCGGCGGATCGCCTGGGACAGGGCCTTGATGGCCTCGTTCTGGCCCACCACCCGCTTGTGCAGTTCATCCTCCATCTTCAGCAGCCGCGAGGACTCCTCCTCGGTCAGCTTGAAGACCGGGATGCCCGTGGAATTCGCCAGGACCTCGGCGATCAGGTCCTCATCCACCTGTGAACATCGGTCCAGAACGCCTGCACCCCAGAAGCGCGCCTGCTCCTTACGCAGTACAACAAGGCTCTGCTCCGTGTCGCGCAAAGCAGCGGCCTCCCGATAGTTGCCGGCGTCGATCGCGGCGTCTTTGGCTTTCCGGACGGCGATGATTCTGCTGGTCAGGGCCCTGAGCTCCGGCGGCGCCGTCATCCGGCGGATGCGCAGGCGTGCGCCGGCCTCGTCGATCAGGTCGATCGCCTTGTCCGGGAGGAAGCGGTCCGAGATGTACCGGTCTGCGAGGGTCACGGAGGCGACGAGGGCGCCGTCGGTGATGGTGACGCGGTGGGGCGCCTCGTACCGGTCCCGCAGGCCCTTGAGGATCTCGATCGCGTGCGCAACCGAGGGCTCCTTGACCTGGATGGGCTGGAAACGCCGTTCCAGCGCGGCATCCTTCTCGATGTGCTTGCGGTACTCATCCAGCGTGGTGGCACCGATGGTCTGCAGCTCCCCGCGCGCCAGCATGGGCTTCAGGATCGAGGCCGCATCGATGGCACCCTCCGCGGCACCGGCACCCACAAGCGTGTGGATCTCATCGATGAACAAGATGATGTCCCCGCGGGTACGGATCTCCTTGAGGACCTTCTTCAGCCGCTCCTCGAAGTCACCGCGGTACCGGGAGCCGGCCACCAGGGACCCGAGGTCCAAGGTGTACAGCTGCTTGTCCTTGATGGTCTCCGGGACATCGCCCCGGACAATCGCCTGGGCCAGGCCCTCCACGACGGCGGTCTTGCCGACGCCGGGCTCGCCGATCAGCACCGGGTTGTTCTTGGTGCGCCGGGACAGGACCTGCATAACGCGTTCCATCTCGGATTCCCGCCCGATGACCGGGTCCAGGGTGCACTCTGCAGCGGCCTGGGTCAGGTTCCGGCCGAACTGATCCAACACGGGCGACATGGCGGCCGTCCACGCCCGTGAACCGGCACTGGCGCCCGGGCCTGTCGTGTTCCTGCCCGGGCTGTGGATGAGCCGGAGAACCTGGCGGCGCAGCCTGGCAGGTTCCGCGCCAAGGGAGGCCAGCACCTGGGTGGCCACACCTTCACCCTCGCGGATGATCCCGAGCAGCAGATGCTCCGTTCCGATGTAGTTGTGTCCCAGGTCCGCGGCTTCCCGCGGCGCCAGTTCCAGCACTTTCTTGGCCCGTGCAGTGAAGGGGATGCGCCCCGACGGTGCAGGCTGGCTGTGGCGCGTGAGCTCATCCACCTGCCACCGTGCGCTGCGGAGTGAGACGCCCAAACACTCAAGGGACCTGGCAGCCACGCCTTCATTCTCCCGGATCAGGCCCAACAGAAAGTGTTCGGTGCCAATATGCTGATGGCTCAGCAGCCATGCCTCTCCCTGGGCCAGCACCACGGCCTGCCGCGCACCGTCGGTAAATCGCTCAAACATTTCCCAACACTCCCCGCTGCAGCCTCCCAGCTGCTACGAAGTCTCATCCGGCCGAGGGCGGGACTCTAGATCCGCGACGATGTCGACGGGGAGCCGGCATCGCCGGTGCCGTTCCCGCTCACCAGGGCCGGTGCGGCATGGGGCCACGCAATGCTGGGCGTGGACTGGTGACCACTTAAGCAAGTCGGACATGGCGGTACTCCCGTGGATCATGGAAGTGGATCATGGAAAAGGGCCGGGAACAAGGTTGATACGTCCAGTAGAAGCCTTTTGGGCGCGGCAGTGCAGGGGCGAAGGCCCATCCGGAGCTCACAACCGCGCCGGTTACCGCCAGTGGCTTGCCGCTTACGCCTTCGACGCCGACTTCATCAATGGGCTGCCGTACGCCTCGATCACTGCGCTGTGCCGTACGCGGCGTGTGCTCCGCTTTGCCTCTAGGGCGACGGCGCGTCGATCGGCGTTGCGGTGACAGTCCTCAGCCAGGCCAGGGCGTCGTCCCGCGACGTGAAGAACCGGTGCGGGTAGCGCGTGTACCGGCTCATGGCGGCGGCTAAGACACGATCCACAGCACTGGATCCCAGCACGGCGATGGCGGAAACGCCCGTCGTCTGGGCGAATGCGTGCCGGGCGGCGGCGCTTATCTCTACGTCCGTCATTTCGGACAGCATTGGCATCGGAGTGCCGCCGCCGATGCGTTCCGCGGCCAGGATGGCATCCCGGGCGTCGTCGACGTCGACAAAAGATCCGGGGCGCCACGTTGACTGAATGATGCCCGCGATGACTTCCAGCGAGTTCTTGCCCTGAGCGGCTGTGATAATCCTCAAATGACTGGGGCCCTTCATGTTGCGCTGGGGCGCCGACCTTCCGCGTTGGCCGTCCCTGCCGAAGCGTTCGCCTGATCGGCCTTGGGCCGCTGCAGACGACTCGCCAAGAGGAACGGCACCGCGATCAACTCTATAACGCCGGCGATGGCCAGCGAGGCAGCGTAGCCGTACACGTCGGCCGCCCGGCCGAGCAACGGCTGCACCACCACTCCGCCGCTCGACCCCATAAGTGAGTCGAAGCTCAGCACGGTGGCCCGCTGCTTTGAGGCGATCATGTCGTTGAGGTACGCCTGCCGCACCGGGGTGCCAGCCGCTGAGACCAGAGCCCAGAGTGCCAACAGCGCCAAGGCCACCCAGAACACTTGGACAAACCCCAGCAAGACCAGGATCAGTGTGCTCACGATGCTGCTCAAAATCAACACCGTCGTGCGTCTGCGAACGAGGCGCCGGATGCGGGGCGCCATCCACCCGCCAAGTACCTGCGCTCCGGCCACGATTGCTGCCGCCAGACCCGCCACCGAGTACGCGTGAGGGTCACCGAAGAGACCAAGCAGGTAGGGCTGCAGGGCGTAGAACACGTAGATCCCGACGCCCGCGCTGAACGGTGCGGCGAGCATTACGTAACGCACGGGTGGATTCTTCAATCCGTTCTCGATCGACGCTGACAGCACGGCGCGGGTGGCCTGAAGAGGGCGGGATGAGCGTTCGGGAGTGAAACCGACATCGTGCATGAGCGAAAAGGCGACGGCGAACATGACCAACAGCACGCCCACGCGCATCAGGAACGGCACACCCAGGTTGGTGGCCTGCGCGATCACGCCGCCGGCCACAGAGCCGACGAGCATCGCTATGCCCGACACCATCTGTCCACGCCCGAGCACCGTCTCCAGCGCGCCCCGATACCCCGCGAAGTGCAAGGCGTCGACGAGCCACGCCTCGACTGCGCCCGAGAAGAAGGTGAAGCCCAGACCGAGCGAGACCGACACCAGCGCCCAGGCCCAGAACGGAGCGGAGACCTGCCAGAGCAGGTAGTAGACATAGGTCGCTACGGCCAGGGTCACAGTGCCGAGCAGGAAAGAGACTCGGCGTCCCCAGCCATCGGCAATCACTCCCGTGGGAACCTCGAACAGCACCATGCCGGCAGTAAAGAAGGCGTTTGCGGCGAAGGCTTCGAGGTTGCTGAGTCCCGCATCCAACAGGAAGAGGGTGTTGATCCCCCAGATGAACGAGGCGGCAAGGGTGTTGCCCAGCGTCAACGTGAGAAAGATGCGTTGAATCTTTAGGGCGGCGGCATTCATCTCGTCGCCGTCACCGCCAGGGCGAAGGGTCACCACGAGGCTATTCTCGTCTCCTTCGCCTGCGCACGCCAGAGCAGATGGCTAGTACCGCGGATCACCGCACCGCCGAAGCCGTGCGTTCAGCCTCAGGCGGGCTGCCAGACGACGGGAAGCTTCTTCAGACCGTAAATGATGGTACTGTCCATCCGTTCCAAATGCGTACGCGGTGCCAGCGCCAGCCCGGGCAGGCGGTCGATGACGGTCTGCAGTGCAATCCGGGCTTCCAACCGGGCGAGCGGTGCCCCGAGACAGAAGTGGATGCCCTGGCCAAAGGCCAGGTGGCGGTTGGGGGTTCGCCCGACGTCGAAAACGTCCGGATGCAGAAAATGCTTCTCGTCCCGGTTCGCTGACCCGATCCAGGCGACGAGGGGCGAACCGGCGGGGATTTGGTGCTCGCCGACCGATGTATCGGCGGCCGCGACGCGATACATCGATTGGACCGGGAGAGGTAGCGCAGCACTTCTTCGACGGCCTCCGGCAGCAGGGACGGCTCGGCGGCGAGCCGCGGAATCGTGCCGGGGTCTTCGCTGAAACACAGCACGGCGTTGCCGATCAGGTTTGTGGTTGTTTCGTTGCCCGCCACAAGCAACAGGCTGCAGAACCCGAGCAACTCGACGACGCTGAGGTGTTCGCCCTCGATCTGCGCCGCCAAGAGCCTGCTGATCAAATCGTTGCCCGGGCGGCGCCTGCGTTCCTCGATCATCCCCAGGAAATAGTCTGCCATTTCATGGTTTGCGTCATCATGGTGGTGCTCATCCGTTTCCGGTCGGGTTTGGCTGACTATTGCATCAGACCACTTTTTGAATCGATCCCGGTCCCCCGCCGGGATGCCCATGAGTTCCGCGATGACGATCACGGGCAACGGATATGCCACGTCCTTTATGAGGTCCATCGCACCAGCGGAGATCGCCGGGGCCAGCAGCTCATTCGTTATGTCGAAGATCCGCGGGGCCAGCGCCTCCACTGCCCGGGGCGTGAATGCCTGCGTCACCAGGGAGCGTAACTGGCGGTGCCGGGGCGGGTCCGTATTGATCAGGCTGGCAGCGAAGAGCTGGCCCGTCTCGGAGGGATTCTCGCCGCCCATCCGGGACGAAAACGTGACGTGCTCTGAAAGGACCCGCTGCACGTCGTCGTAGCGGAAAACATGCCACACCCCGGACTGCGGATCCCTGAAGACAGGCTGGCTTTTCCTCATCTTTTCGTATCCGGGAAAAGGATCCAGCGGCTGTTCACTGGCGGAAACACCGATCATGGCTGGTCCTCCTGATAATTCCGGCGCCTGTTCGTCCTGATGACGGAACAACCGTCGGGTGGCCCGGGCCGCGCAGAAAGTTGGGCTCATGGCTTCGGCATCAGCAGCACAAGTTTATTACCCAAAGACAGCTTTCGGTCCCCCTGGACCCAAAAAAGCCGTGGGAACCCTGTACCCGCGCGTCGGCAGCCAGAGGACGGACCTAGATTCTTCCCCCGCGGTCACCGGCGTTCCGGAGATGCCGGATGAGCGCGTCCAGGATCGGCAGTTGACCCCGTACCAGCTTGAGGCGGGCCTCGGGTTCCCCGATCCATTGCGCGCCGTCGACTTCGGGGTAATTTCGGACGGCGCCGGATCCCTTCGGCCATTCCAGGGCAAAGGTGTTGCTCACGATTCGTTCGGGATCAAAGCCCGATTCGGCGGCGAAGGCCGTGATCACCTTGCCCGAGGGTTGCCGAAAGTCCCCCAGCTGGATGTAATCGACCCGAGGGGCCGGAGTGCCCATTTCCTCTGCGAACTCGCACTTCGCTGCCGCCAGCGGGTCCTCGTCCGCAGCGTATTCGCCCTTGGGAATTGACCAGGCATGGGCATCCTTGCGGGCCCAAAAAGGTCCTCCCATATGGGCTAGCCAAACCTGCACGTCTGAAGAACTGCCGTGCCGGTACAGCAGAATACCTGCGCTCCGAACTGTCATCGCCACCCCCACCTGAAGGGCTGGGAATCCGGCCGGCGAACTGCCGCGGTCCCGGCACGGTCCAGCCGACTGCTAAGCCCGCTCTTCCTTGGGAGCCTCGGTGAAGAGGTCTCCCTGCGCGGCACCGGAACCGGACTTCCCTCCGCCGGCGCCCCGCAAGATGAATGCGACACCGACGGCGGCGACCGCGCCGGCCAATGGCCCGGCGACATAAACCCAGTAGTCGCTGAAATTGGCACCGACGAGATCGGGCCCGAACGTTCGCGCCGGATTCATCGATGTGCCGGAGATCGGGCTGCCCCACAGGCCTGCCAAGGCGATGTATCCGCCAACCGCAAAAGCCCCGAGCAACCCGATATTTTGAGCCCCTGAGGCCGTTCCAAGAATTACGCTGACCAGCGCAAGCGTCAGCAGCGCCTCCATCCAGAACGCGGCACCCGCCGAATAGCCAGCCGCCGGATAGTTCGAACCGTAGGTGGCGGAGACGCCGATTACGGCCTGCAGCAACAGGCAAGCCAGCGTCGCGCCAGCGAGCTGAACCACAACGTACGCCGGCACCCGGCGCCACGGGAAGTCGCCCCGGAGTGCGAAGGCAATGCTGACTGCGGGATTCAGGTGCGCACCCGAGACCTTGCCCATGAACAGGATGATCCCCATCACCATCAAACCCGGGCCCACTACGGCCGCCGTGCGGCTAATGACGCCGGGGAAAGCCTGACTCATCATGCCACCCCCGGCCGCGACAACGACGAGCAGGAACGTGCCATACAACTCCGAGAAGAGGCGCCGCCATTCCTGGCGCGGATCATTGAAATCCTCGATGCGCTGCAGGAGGTTCTGCTCCACAACTCCCAGTTCGCTGGCTAAGTTGTTTGCGTGCGCACGGTCCTCGCGCGCACTTTTGCGTCCGGTTCCTTCGTCGCCCTGATGTTCCGCCATGGCTTGCCTCCGCCGATACTGGCATCCTCACCTGCCGTGCCCAGCACGGTCCGGCACGTCAGAGCCTCAATGTACCGCCGCCTTAGCCACTTGTCATCACTGCGTGTCGACCTTGCGGTTGATGGCCCGTCCGCTGGCAGGCGCCCGTCACTGGCGACGAATTCTTCCGTCGCTCGAAGTTCGGGTCGGACAATTTCTAGGGACAACCTGGGGAACAAAGTCCTACGATTCAGCCATGACGCTTCAGACGTGGCAAAAGCATTCCGAAGGGCCCCTCATCGGTGCGGCCTTCGTATTCCTGGCGGCCTACTCCATCCTGGTCATTGTCGAACCGGCCGCACCATACTCCACGGCTCTGACAATTGCCATCTGGTCCACGTGGGCTGCCTTCGGAGTCGATTACCTCGTGAAACTGTCCCTGTCCCCCCAGCGGGGCCGATGGTTCCTCCGCCATCCGATGGACTTGCTCATGGTGGTGCTGCCGGTAGCCCGGCCGTTGCGGCTCCTGCGTCCCTTCACGCTGCGCAAGGTGATGGACCGCGCCCCTGGCACCGCGATTAGGGCCCGCGTCATGGCCTACGTCATTGCATCCGCCCTCCTTCTCATCTACACCGTTGCCTTGAGTGTCCTCAGTTTCGAAAAGGGCGCTCCGAACGCGAATATCACCTCGATGGGTGACTCTTTGTGGTGGGCGATTGTCACCCTCACAACAATCGGCTACGGCGACTTTTACCCCGTAACCGTTCCTGGCCGCTGGGCCGCGACAGCACTCATGATCGGCGGATTTGCCGTCTTGAGCATGGTCACGGCGGCCGTGGCCTCCTGGCTGGTTGAGAGCGTGAGCGCCGCAACCGGTGAGCGGACGAAAGAATCCGGAACCTACAGTACCGAGGAGCTTGCCCAGCTCACGGAGCTGATCGAGAGACTCCATGACCGCCTAGCCGTGGGCCAAGACCGAACGGATGGTGGCGACGACGAAGGCAGACCACGTAGGGACTCGGATTAAGCGAGACTCGGATTAAGCGAATCGTCGGCCCAAGGGTCAACTTCCCGGCCGTCACCACAGCCGCCTGCAGTGCGTTGACTCGTGGCCGCTTCGGGGCCACAATCGCAGTATTAATGCGAAGGAGAAGTTGGACACTTCGGGCAAGGTGATAGCCGACGTTGCCCGGCAATTCCCTAATATTCCCGAATATTCCACGCAGGACCGGCCGTGAGATTTTCCGTACCAGCCATTTCGATTTGAGCACGAACGTCAGGCGCAGTTACGCGCTCAGGAGGGACTGATCCGGGCACCGGTGCCCGTGCCGGTCCGCGGATGTAAAGGGGAGGTCGCCGATCATGGCCGAGACCAAAATCAAGCACCGGAGCGTCGAAGAGCGAGCTGCGAAGGGCAAGGGCTACCGGGACAAGACACCCGTCTCTAGCCACTCGGGCTGGGTTCCCGCACCCGACCGCGCGGATCCGGTCGCGCTCCTCGAGGAACAAAACCTCACCCGGGAGACGGACCTGGTACCCGTTCGCCACGGACGGATGCTCGCCTCACCGTTTACTTTCTACCGGGGTGCGGCCAAAATCATGGCGGCCGACCTGAAGGACACGCCGCGGGCCGGCCTGACCACCCAGCTGTGCGGGGACGCGCATCTGTCCAACTTCGGCGTCTTCGCTTCACCCGAGCGGACATTGTTGTTCGACCTGAATGACTTCGATGAGACGCTCCCGGGCCCCTTCGAGTACGACGTCAAACGCATGGCGGCCAGCTTTACCATCGCAGCGAGGAATAACGCCTTCACCGAGGAGGAGACTCGAGACGTAACCCTCACCGCGGTTCGAACCTACCGGGAAGCAATGGCCCAGTTCGCGCAAATGGGCACTCTGGACATCTGGTATGCCCGGCTGTCCGAGGAACAGCTGCTGCAAGCCGTTGGATTGGCCGTAACAAGCCAAAAGGGCAAAGCCCTCAAGAAGTCAGCCCAGCGCATGGAAAAAGCCGCGCGACACAACGTCGAGAAGGCCCACACCCGCGACAGCCTGCAGGCACTCTCCAAGCTCGCCGAGCTCGTGGACGGGAAGTACCGGATCGTCAGCCAGCCGCCGATCGTCATTCCGGCCCGCGAGCTGGGGGAATCATTCGGCATGTCTGCCGATGAGCTTCAGCGCGTGCTTCGCAGGCAGCTCCGTTCGTACCGGGCCACGCTTCAGGACGACCGACGCCACCTGCTTGAGCGCTTCGAAATCATCGACGTCGCCCGCAAGGTGGTGGGCGTCGGCAGCGTCGGCACGCGGGCGTTCATCGCCTTGCTCCAGGGACGAGATCAGCAGGATCCGTTGTTCCTGCAGGTGAAGGAAGCCACCAGATCGGTACTTGAGGACCACTTGCCGAAGAGTCGCTTCAAGCAGCCGGGCGAGCGCGTGGTGCAGGGGCAGCGGATGATGCAGGCCGCGAGTGACATTTTCCTGGGGTGGACCAAGGGCGCGCAGGAGAACCGGTACCTGTATTGGCGCCAACTGCGCGATATGAAGGGTTCAGCCATTGTCGAGGGGATGAAACCACTTGGCCTGAACTTCTACGCCGACGCCTGCGGCTGGACACTGGCACGTGCGCATGCCCGGTCAGGCGACCCGATCGCGATCGCCGCTTACCTCGGCAAGAGCGACAAATTCGAGCGGTCTATCACCGACTTCTCCGAGCGCTATGCGGATCAGAACGAACAGGACTACCAGGCCTTCGCCGAGGCCGTTCGTTCCGGCCGCCTGGACGCGGTCGAAGGCGTCTAGGCATGACGGCCGGTGGGCCGCGTTCTGGCTCGAACAGGGAGCCGGAGGCTTAGGTTCCGCAGAAGGTCCTGTAGGTGCCGAAGTCTTCCGGCGCGGCGCACGCGTAGCGCTCCAGCCCCGAGCGCTCGTTGAAGGGGTCGGTCACCGCGCTCAGGAGCCGTTCGAGCGGATACAAATCGCCACCTGAAGCGGAGGCGAGGGCTTCCTCTACCAGGTGGTTGCGGGGGATGTAGGCAGGGTTGACCCGGTCCATCACCTCCGCATCGGGGCCCAAGGCGCTCCAGCGCTGCGCCCATGCATCAAACGCAACCGGGTCCATGAACATGCTCCGCACAGGTTCAGCATGGCCGCGGGCAGCCGAGCCAAGGCTCCGGAAGAAGGACGTATGGTCGATCCGCCCGACTTTCAGGAGGGTGGGCAGTTCAACCAGCAGCGGCGCGGCCACTTCGTCGTCGACGTCGTTGCGCAGCCCGAGTTTGGTCTTCATGCCGGCCGCCCAGGCGGCGCTGTACTGCCCGCGGAACGCGGCGAGGAACTCCTCGGCGAGGGCTACCGCCTGCTCCTGGTCGTCGTGGAAAAGAGGCAGGAGAGCCTCTGCGAGCCGCGTGAGGTTCCACTCCGCCATGACCGGCTGGTTGCCGTAGGCGTAGCGTCCCGCCTCGTCAATGGAGCTGTAGACCGCAGCCGGGTCGAAAGCGTCCATGAATGCGCACGGCCCGTAGTCAATGGTCTCGCCGGAAATTGTCATATTGTCGGTGTTCATGACCCCGTGCACGAATCCCACGAGCATCCATTGAGCCACCAGCGAAGCCTGCGCGGCGATCACCGCCTGGAACAGCGCAACGTAGGGGTGCTCGGCCGACGCGGCGCCACTGTAGTGACGGCTGATCGCATGGTCGGCGAGGCTGCGCAGGAGATCGACGTCGCCCGTGGTCCGGGCATACTGGAAGCTGCCCACGCGCAGGTGGCTGCCCGCGACCCGGGTCAGGACGGCTCCGGGCTGCAGTGATTCGCGGCGCACCGAACGACCCGTCGCAATGACGGCAAGGGATCGTGTCGTGGGGATGCCCATGGCGTGCATGGCCTCACTCACGATGTATTCCCGCAGCATGGGACCAACCACGGCCAGGCCGTCGCCACCGCGGGCGAACGGTGTCCGCCCGGAACCCTTGAGGTGGACATCGCGAAGGTGGCCGGCGGCGTCGACGATCTCACCGAGCAGCAGTGCGCGCCCGTCACCCAGGCGGGGCGCGAAAGAGCCGAACTGGTGGCCGGCATACGCCTGCGCCACAGGCGTGGCACCGTTCGGGACAAGATTACCGACGAGCAGAAGCAGCCCGTCTGAACCCCGCAAGTAGGAGGGATCGAGGCCCAGCTCGGCCGCCAACGGCTCGTTGAGGACCAGCAACCGCGGATCGGGAGCCTGCTCCGCTTGCCACGGAACGGCCAGTTCCGCGAAGTCGCGGGCGAAGTGACCCTCGAGGGTGACGGTTGATCGGGCTGCGGGAGTCATTCTTCAAGATTATCCTGTGGCACCGGTACAAGCGCCGGAGAGGTGCTGCGTGGCGGCCGGGGTCAGGGATGCTATCAGGTCTTTTATGCGGGCCCTGATCTCATTTTCAAAGGGTGGTTCCTGACTTGCGGAATGGCTTTGGTAGCGCGTCAGCCATCCCTACGGCTGGAGCCGAGCGCACTTGCACTGATGTCAGATTGCCGCGCCGAGGGCGTGCACTGCGCGCTCGAGCGGGCCACCGAGTCCCCACTTTTCGGAGAGTGCGGCCAGGTCTTCGAGACGCTCTGCATCGAGTGGACGGATGCGCAGGTCCATCACGGGAAGCTCAAGGTCGCGCGCTACCTTCACCACGTGGGGCGCCACCTCGAGATAGGCCGATGAGCCGGTAATCTTCGTCCGCACCGCGGCTGACAGCGCTGCCGCGGGATCCCGGGCAGCCTCGATGATTCCCGTGAGATCCCCGAACTGAGCCAGCAGAGCCGCCGCCGTCTTTTCCCCCACGCCCGGAACGCCGGGGATCCCGTCGGACGGATCTCCGCGCAGGACGGCGAAGTCCTGGTACCGGTTCGGGGCTACGCCGTACTTCGACACCACGACGGCGTCGGTGACGAGCTCAAGCCTGCCCATCCCGCGGGCCGTGTAGATCACGCGTACCGAAGACCCGTCGTCGACAAGCTGGAACAGGTCGCGGTCACCGGTGACAATGTCCACCGGAGTCCGCGCCCGCGTCGCCAGGGTGCCGATCACGTCGTCGGCCTCGTGGTCCTCCGCGCCTATGACCGCTATGCCCAAGGCGCCAAGCACTTCCCGGATGATCGGTACCTGGGCCACGAGCAGTTCAGGCGTCTGCTCCACATCGTTGCCGCCGGGAACCACCTCCGCGAGACGGTGCGCCTTGTAGCCGGGCAGCAGCGCAACCCGCCAATGCGGGCGCCAGTTGTCATCCCAGCAGGCCACCAGTTCGCTCGGCGCGAAGTCATGGACCAGCCGTGCGAGCATGTCCAGCAGCCCCCGAACGGCATTGACGGGGGAACCATCCGGCGCTCGCAAGGTATCGGGCAGCCCGTAGAAGGCGCGGAAGTACAGCGAAGCGGTATCCAGGAGCATCAGTCGTCCGGTCACACCACCGATCATGGCACGATCGTCACGGGAGAATGCGCAGTGGCGTCATGCCGGGCCGGCGCCTCCCGGCCTATGATCGGGGCTATGCGAACGCCCGGAATACCCCGACGGACCCTCCTGGGGCTCGGAGCGGGCGCCTTCGCAGCGGCGTCACTCGGGGCGTGCGCCGGCCGGACCCCGGCCGGGGAGCCCCCGTCAATGACCATGGAGACCGGCAGCTTCGCGTCACGGTTCAGCCCGCAGGAACCCACGGGTTGGACAACAATGGTGCCCGGACCCACCGGCGGCGGCACGTCCGGTCCCCTCCCCGTGGCCCTCTTCCTGCATGGAGCGCACGCGGATCACAGCATGGTCTTCGAGGACCTGCACGCGGCAGATGTCCTGGCCCAGCATGTCGCCCGCGGAGGGACGCCCTTCGCAATCGCTGCAGTCGACGGCGGCGACTCCTGGTGGCACCCCCGCGCGTCGGGCACCGACACGCAGTCCATGGTGGTGGAAGAATTCCTCCCCTTGCTGGCCAGCCAGGGCCTCGACACCGGCAGGCTCGCCTTGTTCGGCCTGTCCATGGGCGGATTCGGCGCCCTGCTCCTCGCGTCACAGCATCGACTCCCGGAGCTGCGCGCCGTCGCCGCGATGAGCCCCGCCCTCTGGAGCCAGTACGACGCCGGCCGGTCCGATACGTTCGACAGCGCAGCGGACTTTGCGGCCAACGACGTCTTCGCCCTGCGGCCGGAGCTGGAGTCACTGCCGAAGAGAATTGACTGCGGCACGGCGGACAACCTGCTCTTCATCGTGAAGGACTATGTGAAGGACTTGCCGGGTGAACACAAGGGCGGATTCCAGGACGGCGGCCACGACAGCGGCTACTGGCGCTCCATCCTCCCGGATGTCTTCTCGTTCCTTGGCACGCACCTGGCCTGATACGCGAGCCCCGCAGCCGTCGCCCGCGCTAGAATGAGTGCACAGACACGCACATATGCACCTGGAGGGCGGCCTTGATGCTGACGGTTTTGAAGAACGTGACCTACCGGCGGCTTTTTGCCGCTCAGATCGTGGCCCTGATCGGCACCGGGCTGCTCACGGTCGCCCTGGGACTGCTGGCCTACGATCTGGCCGGACAAAACGCCGGTGCGGTGCTGGGTACGGCGCTGACGATCAAGATGCTGGCCTACGTTGGGCTGGCCCCGGTGATCAATGCCCTGGCGGCACGGTGGCCGAAAAAGAGGGTGCTGATCGGCGCGGACCTCATCCGAGCAGCGATGGCGCTGTGCCTTCCGTTCGTCACGGAACCATGGCAAATTTTCGTGGTGATCTTCCTTCTCCAGTCCGCCTCAGCGACGTTCACCCCGGCCTTTCAGTCGTTGATTCCGACCATTCTGGAAGACGAGCGGGACTACACCCGTGCGCTGTCGCTGTCGCGGTTGGCCTACGACATGGAGGCGCTGGTGAGCCCGGCAATCGCCGCGGTACTGCTGGCAGTGGTCAGCTACAACAATCTCTTCGTCGGCACCATTGCCGGGTTCCTGTTCTCGGCCGTCATGGTTGCCGTTACCGTCCTGCCCAAGGTCACCGCGCCCGAGATGCCGCAGACCTCGCTGTGGCACAGGACCACATGGGGAGCGCGGATCTTCTGGCGCAACCGGCGGTTGCGCTCCCTGCTGGCCCTGAACCTCGTCGTCGCGGCGCCGACAGCCCTTGTTTTGGTGAATACCGTGGTCTACGTGCGGGACGTCCTGCACCGCCCCGATACGGATCTTGCGCTGGCCCTGGCGTGTTTCGGCGTCGGGTCGATGCTCGTCGCTTTATCCGCGCCCCGGCTTCTGGACCGGTTCGGGGACCGGGCGGTGATGCTGACCGGCGCCGCCCTGATCCCGACGGTCCTGGCCGGCACCACGGCTACGACCGTCTTCGGCGTCCCCGGTGAAGAGTGGTGGCTGCTGCTGGGCTTGTGGTTCCTGCTGGGCGCCGCGAACTCGACCATCCTCACGCCCTCATCTCGGCTGCTGCGTGACGCCTCCACTGAGGAGACCAGGCCCTACGTCTTCACCGCGCAGTTCTCGCTCTCCCACGCCTGCTACCTCGCGACCTATCCACTTGCTGGCTGGGTCGGCGCCGTCGCGGGACTTGGCTGGGCCGCACTGGCCCTGACAGTTCTTGCGATGATAGGAAGTGCTGCTGCCTTCTTGTCTTGGCCGCGGCACATAGCCGCGGCTTCGGCGGAACCCACGCTTGAGGAGGAGACCGTTGAACAGCCAGTCGGGAAGCTCGCCTAGGAACGCTCCGGACGGGTCGTCCCTTGTCCATCCCGTCACCCCGGGGCCGGAACTTCTCGAAACAGCCGCGGGTACCCTGCGCATGCTCGCCGAACCCACACGCCTGCATCTCCTGTGGCTGCTTTCAAACGGGCCGGAAACTGTCACCGAACTCACCGCCGCATCCGGTGCGGCCCGGACCGTCGTCAGCCAGCACCTTGCCAAGCTCCGCCTTAGCGGCCTCGTGGACACACGAAAGGACGGTCGGCACGTCATCTACTCCCTCCACGACGGGCACCTGGTCCGGCTCATCCGCGAAACCATCAACCACGCCGACCACCGGATCACCGGCGAGCCGGCCCACGACTGATGCCGGTGGTTCAGTCCGCGGGGGTCAGCGGGCCTGAAGGGAGGCGAGGGCGGCGCGGAGCCGGCCGTCGGCGTCGTCGGCGACGTCCCGGACTTCCGGGCTGTCGCTGAGTTTGACCATGGTCTGCGGATCGATGGACTGGATGGTTGTTTCGGCGGCGTCACTCCCCCGTCGGACGACGACGTTGCAGGGCAGCAGCGCGCCCATGTCCGGGTCCGCGGAGAGTGCCCGGCTGGCCAGGGCCGGGTTGCAGGCGCCGAGGATGATGTAGTCGCCGAGTTCCGCCGCGGCACCGGCGCCCAGCTTGGCCTCAAAGGTAGCGCGGACGTCGATCTCCGAGAGGATGCCAAACCCCTGTCCGGCGAGCGCCTCCCGGGTACGCTGGACTGCTTCTTCCCAGGTCAGCGGGACGGTGACGGTGTGCGTGTAGCTCATGGCTGCTCCTGCAGGGATAGTGAGGGGTCTCAGGCGAGGGACAGGAAGAGTTTTTCCAGGTCCTTGGTGTCCATGCTCGTGTCGCCGCGGAGCAGGCACTGCTCGAGGCCGCTCGCGATGATGGCGAAGCCGGCCCGGTCCAGGGCTTTTGAGACAGCTGCGAGCTGGGTGACGATGTCCCGGCAGTCCTTCCCCTCTTCCAGCATCCGGGTGACCGCGGCGAGCTGCCCCTGGGCGCGCTTCAGCCGGTTGACGACCGGGGTGAGTTCTGTCGAATCAAGTTCCATGGCGGACTCCGAAGGTGGTGGGTGCATTGCCGAGTCTATACCCCGGAGGGTATAACGGCCAGCGGCGGTCCGTCGCGTTCCAGTCGACGCCGGACCGCTTGCAAGATACCCCCGGGGGTATTACCGTTGTGAGAGGAACGGAGGGTCCCACCCCGAAGCTCCCCACCGCCGACCAAAGGAGTGCCCCCATGCTTATTGAGCGCATCTATGACGAAGACCTCGCCCAGGCCAGCTACCTGATCGGCTGCCAGGCCAAGGGCGAGGCGCTCGTCGTCGACCCCCGCCGCGACATCGCCGTGTACCAGTCCCTGGCTGCAGCGAACGGGATGAAGATTGTGGCCGTCACAGAGACCCACATCCATGCGGATTTCCTCTCCGGCACCCGTGAACTGGCCGCCGCGACCGGCGCCGCCGCCTACGTCTCCGGTGAGGGCGGAACCGACTGGCAGTACGGTTTCGCGGCTGAACGCCTGAACGACGACGACGAGATCACCCTCGGCAACATCACCGTGAAGGCCGTGCACACCCCCGGGCACACCCCAGAACACCTGTCCTTTCTCATCACCGACGGCGCGTTCGCCGACACCCCCGGCTACCTGCTCTCCGGCGACTTTGTCTTCTCCGGGGACCTGGGCCGCCCCGACCTGCTCGACGAGGCGGCCGGCGGCGTCGACACGCGCTTCGCCGGCGCCCGGCAGCTCTTCGCCAGCCTGCGGGACAAGTTCCTGATCCTGCCGGACCACGTCCAGGTCCACCCCGGCCACGGCGCCGGCAGCGCCTGCGGGAAGGCCCTCGGCGCCATCCCCTCTTCCACCGTCGGCTACGAGCGGCTCTACTCCTGGTGGGGGCCCTACCTCGCGGCCAACGACGAGGAAGGCTTTGTCGCTGAACTCCTCGACGGACAGCCCGATGCCCACGCCTACTTCGGCCGGATGAAACGCGAAAACCGCGAAGGCCCCGCCGTCCTGGGCGACCGGAAGCCGCTGGCCAAGCTGGCCACCGCCGACGTCGTCCGGGACCTGGCGGAGGACACCGTGACCTTCGTGGACACCCGGTCCAACGCCGAAGTCCACACAGGAACCGTCACGCGCTCGGTGAATATTCCGGCGGGCAAGTCCGCGGCCAGCTTCGGCGCCTGGGCCGTGAACCCCGAAACGGACAAGAACGCCCTCGTCCTGCTGGCCACCAGCCAGGCAGCCGCGCAGGACATGTGGGATCACCTGATCCGCGTCGGCATCGACTCGGTGGCCGGCTACGTCACGAGCCTCGACGGCCTGCCCATCAGCACTCCCCCGCTGATCCAGCCCGAAGAACTCGAAGGGTTCGAGTACGCCATGCTCCTGGATGTCCGCAACCGCACCGAACACGCGGCCGGGCACATCCCCGGGTCGCACCAGCTCAGCGGCGGCCGCGTCATGTGGAACCTGAGCGAGCTCCCCGCCGGGGGCACCATCGTGAGCTACTGCCAGAGCGGCGTAAGGAACTCGGTGGCGGCCAGCGCCCTGCGCCGCGCCGGGTACGACGTCGTCGAACTCGACGGCAGCTACGCCGGGTGGACCGCCTGGCAGCAGTCGCGCGAGTCTGTTTCCAGCAACTGATCCACGCATTATCTGAAGTCGGCACGAGCCGGACTATCGATCAGCTGACCCCACCAGACTGCCCGGGCGGCAGGCCCCCCAAGTGCTGCCCGGGCTTCCACTTGCCCGGACCGGCTTTGACCCGGCGAACCGGACGGTGGAGGGCGGCTTCGCGCAAATGAGTGGCCGCCACCGGAAATCCTCCAAGACATACCGAAAGAGATCATGACTTCCTGGAATACGACCAACACCATTGATTCCGCTCTTCAGTCCATCGATGCCTCGACCCTGACGGCCTGGGAAGATCACCACGACGATCTGATGATCATTGACGTGCGCAGCGGCGCCGAGTTTGAGTCCCTGCATATCAAGGGCTCGTACCATGTGCCGCTGGCCATGCTCAGCGAACACGCGGAAGAATTCGCAGCAAAAATGGGTACCCGCGTAGTCCTCGTCTGCCAGTCCGGAAACCGGGCCGAGCAGGCGCGCAAACACCTGGACTCCGTCGGCCTGGCCAGCGCCCGCGTGCTCTCCGGAGGAGTCACCGCCTACGCCGCCGCCGGCGGAAACGTGGTCCGCGGCCGTGGCCCCTGGGCGCTGGAACGCCAGGTCCGGATGACCGCCGGCTCCCTGGTGCTCGCCAGCATCGTCGCCGCGAAGTTCGTTTCCCCGAAGCTGGGACTGCTCGCCGGCGGCATTGGCGCCGGCCTGACGTCCTCCGCAGCGACCAACACTTGCGCCATGGGGCAGATGCTCTCCAAGATGCCCTGGAACCGTTCAACCAATGAGCCCACCGCGCACCAGGCCCTTCAGAACCTGGACGCCCGGGCATGATCCTTGCCGCGGCGGCGTTCGGGCTTCTCGTCGGCGCCCTGCTGGGCCTGGTCGGAGGCGGCGGATCCATCCTCGCCGTGCCGGCCCTCGTCTACGGCGTGGGACTGCCGCTTGCCGCGGCAATCCCGACGTCGCTGGTCGTCGTCGGCGCTTCCTCCGCCGTCGCGGTGCTGCCCCGGCTGCGCACCGGGGTGAACTGGAGACTGGCGCTCATCATCGGCGCCGCAGGAACCGCAACCGCCTACCTCGGCGCCATGGTCAACCGGCACCTGGACCCGAAGATCCTGCTGCTGGCCTTCGCCGCGATCATGGTCCTCGCCGGAGTCCGGATGCTGATGCCCTCGGCAGCAGCCGGAGGCGCCTGCGCGCTCCCCGGCGGCGGGATCAACTGGCCCAGCTGCCTGCCCAAGGCAATCGCCACCGGCGCCGTCGTGGGCTTCCTGACCGGCCTGCTCGGCGTCGGGGGCGGCTTCCTGATCGTCCCGGCCCTCACCCTGGTTCTAGGGCTCCCAATGGCATTGACGGTAGGGACCTCCCTGGTGATCATCGCCATCAACTCTGCCGCAGGCTTCGCCGCGCACTTGGGTGACCTGCAGATCGACTGGGCCGTCACGGCAGCCTTCGCGGTTACCGCGATGGCAGCCTCGCTCGCGGCCGGGCGGATCGGCACGAGCATCCCGGACAAGACCATCAAACGCAGCTTCGGAACATTGGTGCTGGCCATCGCCGTCTATGTCGCCCTGCAGTCTGTCCTGTTCTGACGCGGCATGCCATTCCGGGCGGTGCTCGCCGCCGCCGTTCTGCTCGGACTCGGCACCGCCATGGTCTACCCGACCCTGCTGGCTGAAATCGGCGACGTCGAGCATCCTGACTGGCGTGCGCGCTTCGGCGGGCATCTACCGTCTGTGGCGCGACGGCGGATTCGCCATCGGTGCGCTGCTCGCCGGCTTTCTCACAGATGCATACGGGATTCCGGCGTACGTCGCCGCAGTCGCAGCCCTCACCGGGGCATCAGGCATCCTGGTCGCCCTCCGGATGCGCGGCACCCACCACAAGCCCGCCATCTGATCCGTGTCCTACCCGCACCACCATTGTCCGCACCTGGCGGTACGTTGGATACATGGAAACCCTGACGCGCGCCGCCTGCCTATGCCTGAGCCTGGGCCGGAAGGACGCCTGAGCCATGGACTTCGAGCTGCGCACCATCCGGGACTGCCCCAACAGCTGGGCCGCCCTGGAGTTGTTCCGTAAGACGCTAACTGCCGAAGGACACGCGGCCGAACAGCTGACGATCCGCCGCGTCACCTCGGAAGAGGAGGCAGTGGAACTCCAGTTCCACGGCTCGCCGTCGTTCATAGCCGACGGACGGGACCTTTTCCCCGCGGAAACCGCACCTGCACTGAGTTGCCGCCTCTACCGTTCCGGTCACGGCCTGGCAGGACTTCCCTCCGCCGAGTCGTTGCGCGCCGCGCTTCTCGGTGTCAGTCCCCTGATCTGATCCAGCGGCCACTCGATTGCGTTACCTACCCCTCCGCAGCCGGACCCGTAAGGCGGCTTGCCGGCCTCATCGAAGCCCCCTGTGAGCGGTCTCGGACTGCCGGCGATGCCCCTTGACCCGCTGACCTGCCGAGCCGATCATGGGAAAGAGGCTTGGCTACGGGTTTCTTCAAAGCGATGATCAATTCCTTACAGCGGCTATCGACGCTGGCGTGCACGCACCGCGCGAGAAGATTCACAAGGAATGATGACGCGGACTGGTCTGCGGCGTCCCGCCTCCGGAAGCGATCAAGGAGAGTATGAAAATGCATGAGACACCTGAGCCGGTGGAGCGCCTCCATGCCGACGCGCCCGCGGAGGGTGAACTAGAGGCTGCCGAGTCGACACCAAGGGTCCATGCGCAGGATCCCTCGGAAGGTCCGCCCATAGATGACAACGATGAGGAAGCTGCTTCCCCGGCCCACCCAAACGTGCGGTGACGAGCACGGGGTTGCGCACTGACTGGGGACACCTCACGGCCACCACATCTCACCGAGTAACCGGTGCAACTGCTCCGGCCGCTCGATGGTGGCGAAGTGGCCGCAACGCGGGATCGTCACCGTCTTCACGTGCGGGACTATCTCCGCCAACCGGACCGGGTCAGTCGGCGGCGTGAACACGTCGCTGTCTCCGCGGGTGGCCAGGACCGGGCAGGCGATGCTGCGCCATTGGCCAAAATTGTACTGCGCCGCCTCCCTGGCCGCCGCGGCGAAGCTGGCCGGACGGGCGTCGTCGCCGAGAGCGCGGATCACGCTCGGGGAAATTGCCCTGGGATCCGCGAAGAACGGGGCCATCAGCGGTCCCATCACGGGTGTGGCGCCGACTGCGCGGACCAGTGCGGACCCCGCCGGGCCGAGTGCCGCCATGGAGCGCATGGCCAGCATCATGCCGACGAACGCCGGGAACCTTGACAGGCTGCGCAGTGGCCCCCGCGCCGCGTCGGACACGCCGAAGGTGGTGGCCGAAATCGCGGCCACGCTGGTGGTCTGCTCCGGCCACGCCGCGGCAATGTGCAGCGCTAAGAAGCCTCCCATGGAGTGGCCCACGAGGTTCCAACGCCGGTAGCCGAGCGAGTTCAGCACCCCGGTGACAGATCGCCCCATCGCCTCGATACTGAGATCTTCCAGCCGGGCTCCCTTCGTGGATTCGCCCCAGCCCGGCAGGTCAATCAACACCCGGTCAGTGGCGGGCGCCCCGGACAGCATCGGCCGGAAGGTAGTCCAGGATCCCGCGGCGCCGTGCAGGTAGACAACCGGTGTGCCGGACGCGGCAGGCAGTCCCCCGGTGCCCTGCTGGACGCGCACCGTGCACGGACCCAGCTCCGTCGGAAGGATCTGCCGCCGCAGCTCGGCCGCTCCCGCGGGCGCGGTTTCCTGCTGAACACTCATGGTCACCTTCTGCTCGTGGTCTCTGAAAGTGATTCGGAGCCGCAGGGGTACCGGACCGGAGCGCCCTCGAGGACCCAAGTCTTCACCCGGCGGCGGCGTTTCTTATCCGGCGCTGATTTCCATGTTCTTCCACCATTGCCCGGTGACGGCGATGCCGAGCACGGAGACCGGGACGCAGAGCAGGAGCTGCAGCGGGCTGACCGTTTCGGCGGCCGCCGGGCCGCCCATGCCCATCCACAGGCCGGGCGCTGCGTACGGAAACCAAGCCCCGGTGCCGAATGCCGTCACCACCTGCGTGATGACCACCAGTAGCACCAGTCCGCCGACGCCGGGAAGATAGCCGCGGGCAACGCTGGCCACGACGGCGAGCGGACAAGCCAGCAGAGCCGCCAGGGCACCGGCGCACCAGGCTTTGCCGGCGACCACCAGATCCTCCGGACCGGGCATGCCCAGACCTATGATCCCGCCGGCAAGGAGTGCAAGCGCTACGGTGACCAGACAGAGCACCAGTGACCAGAGAAGGATCACCGTAAACTTCGCATAGGCAAGCCGGCGGCGGCTGACCGGCAGGGCATACAGGCAGGCCTGGGTCTTTTCGGTGA
This sequence comes from Arthrobacter sp. SO5, assembly GCF_020532805.1. Classification (GTDB taxonomy): domain Bacteria; phylum Actinomycetota; class Actinomycetes; order Actinomycetales; family Micrococcaceae; genus Arthrobacter. Next base: position 42,734 of record NZ_MQTQ01000075.1, read on the forward strand.
ACTCGCGCCCGAAACACCAACACACCACGAAACCGATGCCCATCAGCGCACCAACGGACAGAAGCATCCCCACCATCGCGAAATACCCGGTCCAGCCTGTACTCGTCAGCATCGCCGCTGCCTTGAGACCGATCTGGCTGGACCCGTCTGAGGTCGCGGCAACCATGAATGCCGCTGCCAGCACCGGCAGGCCGACTCCGATGAGGACGGAGACCGTACGCACCACCGGCGCCCGGCGGAATTTCAGGGCCTCGAATTCCAGGGCCTGCGGGGAAGCGCTCATCACTGCTCCTGCTCTTGCAAGTCAGACTGCAGCACCAGATCGAAAAAGCGGCGTTCAAGGTCCACGCTTCCGGGCTGCAGCGTACCGAGGATCCGGCCCCGGTGAAGCACGCTGATCCTGTCGGCCATCCGAGCGACCTCATCGAGGTGGTGGCTGGAGACCAGGATGGCGGCGCCCCTCTCCCTGCTTGCTTCCTGAAGTATCCGGCGAAGATCAACGACGCCGCGCGGGTCCAGTGCGTTGGTCGGTTCGTCCAGGACAAGCACGTCCGGTCCATGGACCAGGGCGGCGGCCAGACCCACCCGCTGCCGGTTTCCCAGCGACAGCGTCCCGGCACGCCGGCTGGCATAGTGATCCAGACTCAGAGCAGTCAGTGCCCTTGCCGCGGCAGCACCGGCGGCGTCCCTGCCCATGCCGTGCAATCGGGCGGAGGAGTACACGTTCTCCCTCGCCGTCAGCTCCGGGTAGGCGAATGGGGTCTCCAGCATCTGTCCGACCCGTGACCATACCCGCTCTCCTGCAGCGCAGACCCGGACTCCTGTCAGGTGAGCCGTGCCCAGGTCAGGTGTGAGCATGCCCAGCAGTATCCGCATCAGGGTCGTCTTTCCTGCTCCGTTCAGCCCTACCAGGGCGTGGATTTCCGACGGCCCCACATTGAGGGACACGTCGTCGAGAACGGTGAGTCCGCCCAAGGCCGTCGATATCCGCTCCGCTCTCAGCGACGCTGGCGTAGTCACTGGACTACCCGCGAAGTCGCGCCCGGTTCGCCCATCAGCACCAGTGCCGTCATGATTCGCTCCCGCAGTTCCTGCCCGTCGGGCTCCGATGCCCAATCCAGAAGGGCGGCGGTCAATCCGCCAAGACAGGCTCCTGCGGCGACGCGCGCCTCAAGCCGGCCGACGCCGGTTCCCGTCAGGGCTTCTACGATCAGGTCCTCGGTCCTGCGGTTGTTCTCCCAGACGCCCGCCGCAAGCCTGGCGTGGCCGGCGATGAGCCTGATCTTGTCCCTGGTCGCATCGCCAACGGGCTCGGGCACGGAGGTCCACGCGGCCAGCAGCCCCAGCCGGACACGCTCCACCGCCGGAAGCCCGGGGTTCTGGGCCGCAATGACGTCCGCGATCACCGGATCGTATGGGTCGTCAAAGACCACTGCTTCCTTCGTCGGAAAATACCGGAAGAACGTCATCTGCGAGACACCGGCCGCCTCGGCGATCTGGGCAACAGTCGTCTCGTCAAAACCTCGTTGAACGAACAGTGCCATGGCCTGCTCCTGCAACAACGCCCTCGTGGCAACCGCGTTTCCCATAGCAGAATGTTAGTCTCTAACATTCCAGGCGGTCAAGAGATTCACTCGTCCCCGGTCCGCCCGGACCGGGGCCGGCCCGGAATCGTCCAGCATGGACGGCCCACGAAGTTACCGACAACAGCCCTTTCGACGGCGTTTGCCGGCCAATTTCTGATCGCTCCTCCTCGTTCGGGCGGCTTGCCGAGGACCAGCCACCAGCGGTTCCGCCCTTCTTTACCCGGCATTTACTTTCATGCATGAGTGTTTCCTCCGGCGCCGCACGCATGCGGTCATCGACGGCCCAGCCTGGCCGAACCTCACCGGGAATCCCGGGTCACTGAAAGGCCGTCATGGCGCTACAACTCCCCGGCATCCTGCCGGCCCTCCCCACGGTCACAGGCCGCTTCGTCCTGACCCCATTCGGTAACGCCGACGTCGAGCCGCTGGCCAGCATACTGTCCAACGACGACGTCTGGGCCCAGGGATATGGCAACGGCGCGCCCAGGCCCGCCACCCATGGCGAGCTGGTCCGGTACATCCGCCGCCGCTATGACGGGCTCCCGGTCTTCGCCATCCACTACACCGGCCTGCCCGGCGGCCCGCTGTTCGCCGGCACCACGGGGATCACCGAGGCACACCCTTCATTCGACCGGGTGAAGGTGGGACGCACGGTCATCAACCCGGTGTTCTGGGGTACCCGGGCGAACCATGAGGTGAAGGTAGCCATGTTCGACTGGCTGTTCGCCGCCGGTGCCGGCCGGATCGAATGCGACGTCGATCCGCGCAACGAGCGGTCCCTGAGGTCCCTGACCCGGCTCGGCTTCACGATCGAGGGTGTCCGCCGGCGGTCTTCCCAGCGGGGGGACGGCACCTGGCGGGACATCACGGTGCTGTCCCTGCTGGTGGAGGAATGGCCGGAGGCCAGGGAACGCGTCGTCGCGGCTCTCCACCGAGACATGGAGCGGAAGTTAGTTTCGCATGAGTCCGGAATCGGACAGCGAACCTACACCGGCGAAATGCTCCCCCTTCACCACTAGCTTCAAGTGCTGGGGAGAGGGACCGGGGTGATTCCTGCGGAGCTCAGTGCAGGGAGCGCGCGGGCGACGCCGTCGGCTGTTCCTGCCGTGGGGTGGTTGGCGTGGGCTATGACGATGTCGCGGGTCCTGGCTGCTGCGACTTCCCGGAAGACCACGGCGGCGGGGAAGGTGGCTCCGCCGTCGCCGTTGATGCTGAAGGAGACGGGGACCAGTCCCAGCGCACGAACGATCCTAACGGCGACATCGTCGAGGTACGCAGTTCCGGACCGGAAATAGCGGGAAGGCTTGCCGGTCAGACTGCGGAGGGCGTCCTCGTTTACCATGACCTCGTCGTAGACTTCCGCTGGGCTGGCGGTTCCGGGAATGCCGTAGGCGCCGCGGCCGGAGACCGAGAGCGGCCTATGTCTGGTGCCGTGGTTTCCTATCTCAAATAAGGGGTTTTGAGCCAGTGCTTTCGCCGGGCCCGGGTTGGCCTGGAGCCAGCGGAAGTTCAGGAAAAATGTTGCTGGGGTGCCCGTCTGTTGCAGAAAATCGATGAGGACCTGGTCCACGGCATTGCCCCCGGGACCGCCGCAGCAGTCGAAGCTCAGAGCGACGCCGGAACTGCCGGCCGGAAGACTGGACAGGACTCCGGATAACTGAAGCCCCCACTCCTGAGGCGCCTGCCCGGCGAAGGCCGCGACGATCTCTTCCTTTCAAGGAGCCGTCGGCAGGGCGTCTGGGGACGGTGGTGTGGCGTCTGTCGGAGACGTTGGTTGAACTTCTGGTGCCGGGTTCGGAGGGTGGTTTGTCGCAAGGCCTGGCTGGGAGCCCGCCGGCGGCCGGTTCGCACCGGGGACAGCTTCCCGCCGTCGCTCCGCTCCCTGCCGAACTGGACTCTCGCACCCGGCGAGCGCCAATGCGGCAGCGAGGGTGAAGGCCCTGCGGCTGAAGGCCGCACTGCTGCCGTTTCGGTCAGCTGTCCCCATGCCCGGGCCTGTCCTTCCTCTCGCCTCGAGTCCCCCATGCGCCGCAAGTGCCGCGTTCCCAGCGCGTTGCTACCTGGTCATCAGGTGTTTGAGGATGGCCCGCTCCGGCGCTCCGGGGTTGCCTTCGACGTGGGTCCGCAGTCTGGCCCGGGCCTCGGCCTGTTCGGGGCAGGTGCCGCTGAGTACCTCCTGGATAATCTCCAGAACCTGTACGCGCAGTAAGGCGCCCTCCCCGATCGGGGTGACCACGTTGGTGCCATCGGGCCGCGGCCGGGCCCCTGTGGTTTTCAGTTCTGTGTTCCCGCCGGCGGTCTTCACGGTTCAGCCTTTCGATTTCTTGATGGGGATTGCGGATGGTGTTAGGGCCCGGGTTCAGTGTGGGCCGAATCCGCTGAGATTCCCCTAAGGGATCCTGTGGCGGACCTGAGAATCGGGGGCCGCCAGGTTGTCGGCGTTCAAGGTGTGCACCATCCTTGGCGTATGACAGACGACGCCGTCGCGGGCGCCTCCCAGCTCAGCGCCAAGCATTGGGGAGTGCGCAAGCGCGCAACAGCGACAGCCGTCGTGGTGGTCGCGGTGGCACTGCTGATCGGCGGGCTCACGCTGCTCGTGCTGCTGCAGACATCGCTGATCTCGTCCACGGAAACGGCCGCGCAGCGCAAGGCCGAGGACGTCATCACGCAGGTGCGGGATCAGGATGTCGACGAGGCGGGACTGTACCTGACCGCGACCGCGCACTCAGGGCAGATCGTCCAGCTCCTCAACCCATCCGGCGTCGTCATTGCAGCCTCGGTGCCGACGGCGGCGCACATGCCGCTAACGACCCTGCGCCCGGGTCCAAACCAGACCCTGAAGCAGGAGGTGTCAGGACTGGAGAGCATCGGGGACGCGGATCACTTCCTGATCATCGCCAGCGCTGTGCGTCTGGACCGCGGAATCTACACTGTGGTCGTCGCGTCCACGGTTCGGGTTTTGACGGAGACGGTTAGCACTGTGTCGTGGTTCCTCCTCGGCGCCACCCCCTTGCTGCTTGTTGTGGTGGCCGTCTCGGTCTGGCTGCTGGTGGGGCGGTCCCTGCAACAGGTCGAAAGGATCCGCGGGCAGGTATCCCGAATCGACGGCGGGCGCCTGGACGGCAGAGTGGACGTTCCGCAGACCAGCGACGAAATCCAGGCCCTGGCCGTGACCATGAACAAGATGCTGGAACGGCTTCAGTCATCGGACCGCGAACAACGCCGCTTTGTTTCCGACGCCAGCCACGAACTCCGCAGCCCTTTGGCGACGCTGAGCGCGGGGGTCGAGATTGCCGCGGCCGACCCCTCGGGCGAGACCTGGCACGGGATCTCGGACATCATCTCGGAGGAAACCTCCCGGATGCGTTACCTTGTGGAGGACCTGCTGACGCTCGCCAATGCCAACGACGGCGGCTTGCGGCTCAACTCGGCGGAAGTTGACCTAGACGACGTCGTCGACCGCGAAACGCGGAGTCTGCGCGCCACAAGCCCACACCTCATCACTCTTGACCTCACGCCCGCCCGGATCACCGGGGACGCGCGCCGGGTGGGACAGGCACTGCGAAACGTGCTGGACAACGCCAACCGGCATGCCCGCTCGCAGATCCAAATCAACTTGACTACTGGGGCGGGCGGAGCTGGCGCGCTGATCACCGTAGACAACGACGGCGACCCGGTGCCCGAAGCTGATCGGCGCAGGATCTTCGAACGATTCGTCCGGCTTGACGAGAGCAGGTCGCGCGAAGGCGGCGGAAGCGGACTCGGATTGGCCATCGCAGAAGGAATCATGTCCGCCCATCACGGCTCCATCCGGACCACCCAAAGCCCCACCGGCGGCTGCCGCTTCGAGTTGGCCTTCCCCGCCGCCATGCCCTGAGGACGCACCCCACCTACCGCTCGGAGGACCGTCGGGCTGCCGCTCCCGCATCCTTGTCGGCGCTCAGCAGATAGCCCATTCCGCGTACGGTGGCCAGCGTGTGCACCCCGAAGGGAACATCGATCTTCCGCCGCAGATAACCGATGTAAACCTCCACAACGTTATCTCCGCCCTCAAACGCCGGGTCCCACACGTTGTCCAGTATTTCCGCCTTGGACACGACTTGGTCATGCCGGCGGATGAGGTAGTGCAGGAGTCCGTATTCGCGCGCCGTGAGGCCGACCGCGGTGTCCCCCCGGCGGACGGTGCGGTTGCGCGGGTCCAGCGTCAACGTCCCCAGCGTCAGGACCACGGGCCGTTCAGGTGCACCGCGGCGGATCAGGGCATGGATGCGGGCCACCAGCACCATGAAGCTGAAAGGCTTGGTCAGGTAGTCATCGGCTCCGAGATCGAACGCATCGGTTTGATCGTACTCGCCGTCCTTCGCCGTGAGCATCAGCACCGGGGTCCATACCTTGCGCTCCCGGAGTTCCTTCAGGACCGCGTACCCGTTCTTGAGCGGCAGCATGAGGTCCAGCAGGATCACGTCGTAGGGATTTTCCGTCGCCGCCCACAGCCCGCTGACCCCATCGTGCGCCACTTCCACGACAAAGCCCTCATTTGTCAGTCCGCGGCGGATTGTTTCGGCGAGGCCTTTCTCGTCTTCCACGATCAGAATCCTCATTCAGGGACCCCCTCCTTGATAGTGGAAGTATGTCCCATCCGGTATGAGCAGAACCTGAGAACATCCAGTACGCGACCGGTGAAGTCAGTGCCCTCCGCGTGTACCGGCACCTCGACGGCACCAGCCAGATCTCGCCCAGAGCCGCCTATCTGCGCGAGGCGGCAAGGCGCAGCCAGCAGTGCGGGACATAGCGTCAGGTCGTCGGAACGGGTTTGGCCGGGTTCTTCGGGCGGGTCCGCCGGCGGGTGACCGCGTTGACCACACGCATGCACAGCGCCCAATAGGCTATCCCCGCGGCGAGAGAGGCCGCGACGGCCAGAACTGGACTGATCCCGGCCAAGAGCGGGAAGACCAGCCAGTGGACCAGGTACGCGTAGAGGGAGGCGCTCGCCAGGACCACCGTGAGGCGTCGTAGGCCCTTCGGCACCGGGATGCCGGGCAGCCAGATAAGCAGCAGTATCCCAGCGAGCAAGGTGTATTCCCGGTTCGCGTTGTCGAAGAACCCCGGAACGGTGAGGACCGCAATCGCTGAGACAACGCAGCGCTGGGCTACCGTCCGGGACCGCGCAATGGCCCAGCCGAGAGTGAACAGCCAGAGGGCCGGCGCCGTGTGCGGCACCCCGGGGTTCACCAGCTCGTAGCGGGTCAGCAGCCCGACGCCGGTCAGCGCCAGGGGAAAGAGCAGCGGGAAGCGCCGCTCCGTGCGGTCGGCCCAGGGAAAGGCCAGCAGCGCTGTCATTCCCAGGAGCAGGTAGACGAGTATCTCGATGAACCAGAAATGCCACTGCGTGGTGACCGCTGCCGGCCCAAGGACAGCGTTCAGGAGCAGGATATTGGCAGGTAAGTAGTTGTCGGTGATCAGATAGGCGACCCCAATGAACGCCATGCTGGGTACGACGATTCTGGCCAGGCTGGCCAGCTGCCGCCGCAGCCGCGGCAGCCGCTCTCCGGCGAGCTGGAAGCGCGCGAAGTTGAAGCCGGCCACGGCCATGAGCACGTGGGCCGTTCCCTGCCAGCTGAACAGGCCGACGTGGGTGCTGACGATCAGGACGATAGCCACAGCCCTCAGCACAATGCTGGTTTCGAGCCGGGCAAAGTACCGCCGCCGCTTCCGGACCGGTTCCGTGTGGGGCCGCGGTTCCAGGTCCCGGACCGGCGTCACATGCCAGTCCGGCGGGAGATGGCCCAGGGCTTGTTCCAGCCGGACCGACGCGGCCACGTAGGACAGCGAGTCCCCGCCCAGCGAGACAAACGTGTCGCCGTCGGCGATGTCGGCGCATTCCAGGGCGTCCTGGAAAATCTTCCGGACGCTGTCTGTTCCGCCGGCTTCCGTCACGGGTGCAGGCTGTGGCCGGGACAGGGCCAGCACAGCCTGGTAGTCCAGTTTTCCTGTCGCCAGGCGCGGGAGACGCTCGACGGCGTGTACCTCAAGGGCTGCCCGCGGCAGCCCCACGCCCTGGGCGAGCACCTTGCCCAGCAGCTGTGCGTCGTGGTCGCCTTCAATGGCGACGACGACGCCGTCGTCCGTTCCCGCGCTGGCGGCCCGCACTCCGAGGTCGGCCAGAAGCCGCTCCACCTGCCCAAGGTCAACACGAAGTCCGACGATCTTGACGAACCGGCCGCGCCTCCCCACTACTTCGTAGACTCCCGCAGGATGTTTCCTGGCGAGGTCGCCGGTGCGGAGCTCGGTGACGGTGCGGCCAGCGGCGAGGTCCGCCGGGCTGCGGGCATAGCCGAGCATGACGTTGGGGCCGGTGTAGACAAGTTCGCCGTGCTCAAGTCCCGGCACGGGGTCGATCCGGAACGATCCGCCGGGTACGGGGATGCCGACGGCACCCGGGAGCTCGGCCGCCAGCCCAGGAGGAAGGTAGGCCATCCTGGCAGTTGCTTCTGTCTGGCCGTACATGACGAAAAATTCCCAGCCGTTGCGGCGGCCCAGCTCGGCGTAGTGCCGCACCGATTCCGGCGCCATGCGGCCGCCTGCCTGGGTGACGTAGCGCAGGTCGGGCAGCTCCATGCCGGCGAACCCCACCCTTTCCAGCAGCTCGAAGGTGTACGGCACGGCCGCAAAGGCCGTAGCCCCCTGCTGCCGAAAGAGGTCCCAGAAGCACGGATCAACGACAGAAAGGCCGGTGAGGACCAGCCCGGCGCCGCGGAGCAGGTGGCTGTTGATCACCGACAATCCGTAGCAGTAGGACATGGGGAGCGTGGTGGCGGCACGGTCATCCGGGCCGATGTTCAGGTACTCGGCAATCGATTCGGCATTGGCTTGCAGGTTCGCGTGGGAGAGGCGGACGAGCTTCGGCGAGCCCGTGGATCCGGATGTGCTGAGCAGAAGCGCCAGGTCCGGATGCAGCTCGTGCCGTGTACCGGGCCGACGTTCCTCCAGCACGGTCCCGCCGTTCCCGGACCGCATGACGACGTCGGGGTCGTAGGCCGCGAGGAGGGATTCCAGAGCGGCCGGTTTGTCCTCGGGCAAGAGGATCAGGGGGTGCCCGCCCGCCAGCGCTGCCAGATAGGCGACCAAGGAGTCGGGATCGTTGCCTGCGGTCAGCGCGACGAGGCGCCGCTCCGTGCCCAGCCGGACGGCCAGGTCATCGACGCGTTCCGCCAGTTCCCGGTAGGTCAGGACCAGGGTGTCGGTGAGGATGGCGGGTCTGTCCCCGTAGCTCGCCAGATCGGCGGCAAAGGGCACCCGCATGAAGTCAATCTGCGTGGTCACCCGGACGATATTATTAGATAAGGCTTACCTAAAACAAATTAGGGTACAAAAGGTTTTCGTAATCACCCCGTGCCGTGGCCCTAGGCGCCGTGACTGCATGGTGGAAGATGGGGTGTAATAGCGACGACGGGCTTACTCGGACCATCTCGACTTCACCGGTCCGTGGAGTGCCCGGCAACGAATGGCTGGGGAAGGCTGATGTTCGTCAGTCCCGGAATCTCTGGAAGGCGCCTTATGAGAAGTAGGATCTGCACCGGCCGGCGCGCCCGACGCCTGAGGACGGCCCTGGCAGCTGCGGCGGTATCGACGCTGGTGCTGACCGGATGCTCCGCCGCAACCGGTGCGGGCGGTGTCAGCCCCACTAGCTCCGGACCGCAGGACACGCCGGCCCAGGTGGCCGCGCCTGGAACCGTTCCCTCGTCCACGGGTCCGTCCGCACCGGTGCCAGGCGCCGCCGGGGACTCCCCCTCGACGGCCGCACGGATGGCGTGCTCGGACGAAACGCGGGAAAACATCGCCAAGGTCCTCTCCCTGGCCGAGCCCCCCAAGCCGACCGATACGTGGGCGAACCGGCTCTACACGTGCACCTACACGTTGCCGGCGGGGTCCCTGGTGTTGGCGGTGCAGGAGTCCACGGACGCGCCCTCGGCGCGCGCTCAGTTTGACGCCCTCCAGCACAACACACCGTCGGCCGTGCCGATTCAAGGCTTGACCAACCTCGGGCTGCCGGCCTTCGAAACGGGAGATGGCCTCGTGGTGTTCGCCAAGGACAACATGACCCTCACCGTCGAAGCAACGAAGCTGACGGCGACCGTCGGCCCGCACGGTGTGACCCGGGGCGCCTTCGCCTACCAGGTAGCGACCGCCGTCCTGGCCTGCTGGGCCGAACATCCGCCGGCCGGGTCCTGATCTCCGATTCTGGAGCGAAGTCTCAAATAAAGAAATTGGAAATGTCCAATCCGTGACATGGATCACTACGAAGCATTAGTGTCACAACCATGGCGTGCCCACCAGGGGAACGGCCATTGTCATCGGAGGAACCCATCATGAAGAAGTCCGCATTCCTGATCGCCCCCGCCCTAGCCCTGGGCGTGCTCGCCCTCTCCACCAGCCCGGCCCTCGCGGCCGACGACAATACTTTCCAGGCAAACCTTGCCGCGATCAACGGCAGCAACGCCACGGGCACGGTGATGATCACCGTCAGCGGTGACCAAGCCACCGTCACCGAAAAAGTCTCAGGACTCGCCGCCACGTTCGACGGCAAGCCTTACCCGCACGTCCAGCACATCCACATCGGCGCCAAAGGCACCTGCCCCGACATGTCCGCCGACACCAACAAGGACGGCGTCATCAGCACCACCGAAGGCGCCCCGAACTACGGCGGCATCGGAGCGACCCTGTCCACCAGCGGCGACACGAGCCCGGCCGCCGGCACCAACCTGGCCGTGGCCGGCATGGGCGCCGCCTACACCTACCAGCGGACCTTCACCCTGGACGCAAAGACCTCCGCCGCGCTCAAGGGGGGCACCGCCGTCGTCGTCGTCCACGGCCTGGACCCCGCCACCCTGTCCCCCGAGGCCCAAAAGGCACCCAGCGACCTCGTCCCGTCCCTGCCGCTGGCCGCTACGTCACCGGCACTGTGCGGGACGCTCACCGCGATGCCTGCCGGGGCCCCCGGCACGGGAATCAAGGCTCCGGCTACCCCCGCCGGCCCTGACATGGGACTGCTGGCTGCCGGCGGCGGTCTGCTCCTGGCAGCGGGCGGAGCCTACACAGTCCGCCGCCGGATGAGCGCCAAGGCCTGAAATAGGGCAGGGCCTGATGGCATCTGAAATGAAAGGCCGCCGCGGACGTACGATTGCGTCCGCGGCGGCCGCCCTGATTCTGGCCGGCGGAATCACCGCGTGCGGATCCGGGCTCCAGGCCGGGGGCGGGAATCCTGCCGGCGCACCTGCCGCTACCGCTTCCGCCGGAAACTCCACACAGTCCACGCCGACAGCACAGGCGGGATCCGCAGCGCCGACTGCAGCTCCGGACGGCCCGCCGGCTCCAGCCCCCGCAAATCCCTCCGTTTTGCCCGTCAGCGTGCCCGTCAGTGTGGACGTCCCCGCCATTGGGGTCACGTCCCCGCTGATGCAACTCGGCAAACAGGACAACGGCGAAGTCGGTATCCCGCCAGGGGAACCCGGCTCCCCCGCCGGCTGGTACAACAACTCCCCGGTTCCCGGACAGGCGGGCTCGGCGATCATCCTCGGCCATGTGAACTCCACAAAGGGCCCCGTCGGGGTGTTCTACCGCCTCCACGAGTTGGCCGCCGGCGAGGAATTCACCGTCACCCTCGCGGACCGCACGGCGTCCGTGTTCACCGTGGACAGAGTCGAGACCTACCGCAAGGCCAGCTTCCCGACCGTGGAGGTCTACCGAAATGCAGACAGGCCCGAGGTCCGGCTGATCACCTGTGGCGGATATGATCCTGCCACCGGGGACTACCTGGACAACACGGTCGTCTACGCCCACCTCACCGCCAGCCGCCCCGCCTGACACCGGGCATGCTCACACCTGAGCGGCCGATGCAGTTTCCCGGAGGGAACACCATGAACCTGACCAGCACCAAATCCTGCCGCCTCGCTGCTGCATTCCTCGCCGGAGCCGTGGCGCTGGGCGTCACTGGCTGCGGAAGCGGCGCCGGGAGCAGCAGCACCGGGCCAGCAACGTCGCCGCCGTCGTCCGCCTCTGCGTCCGTGAGCCCGGCCACCTCGACCCCGCCGGCCTCCCCCTCGGTGACCACTTCGGCTCCTGCGGGCACCCCGGCCGCTACAACCATCCACATCCAGTCCTTCGCCTACTCAGCGGTGGACAGCGTCCCCGCCGGGGCCACGCTGACTGTGATGAACATGGACACCGAGGCCCACACCGTGACCGCGGACGACGGTTCCTTCGACGTCATCGTGAAAGGCGGAGAGTCCGTCACCTTCACCGCCCCCGCCAAGCCAGGCACCTACACCTTCCACTGCACCTACCACTCCAATATGCAAGGAACGCTCACGGTCACATGACAGCGGCCGGACCGCCTTCCTGACGATGCCGGGCTGGACCAACGCCCGAAAGTATCTCCCCCGCCGTAGGACGATTATCTTTGAGCCTGCAGGGGATGGGGTCTTCGATTACGCCTATATTGTGCGACGCTGATGTCATGGATCTGGAGGTGTTGCCCGCGCTCACGATTCCCGCCTCGGAACTTGGCTGGCGGTTCTCGCGATCGTCCGGGCCAGGCGGTCAACACGTCAACACCTCGGACAGCCGCGTCGAGCTCTCATGGAACGTCGGCGCCTCGGCGGCGCTTTCAGACAGTCAGCGGCTGATGCTCCTGACCCGTCTTGGACAACGTCTGATCGCCGGGGTGATCACCGTGACCGCCTCCGAGCGGCGCTCCCAGCTGCGCAATCGCGAGATCGCCCTGGCCAAACTCGCCGACGTCGTGGCAGCGGGTCTCGCTCCCGAAGCTGCCCACCGCCGGGCGACCAAACCCAGCCGTGGCTCGAACCACCGGCGCCTCGCCGCCAAGGAACAGCGGGCAGCGACCAAACGGCAACGACGGCGGCCATCCGCCGAGTAGCCCGAACCAGTCCGCGCCGCCAACTGCCGGGATCCGGGTCCGCGTGGAAAACATGCGTTCGACGGACGCCCGAGCACATGTTCAGCAACACCCCACCGAATCAAACAGACCCAGTGATGGACTACTACCGACAGCTGTGAGCCACACTCCTCATCCGGACGAACCCGTGGCAGTCAGTCCCATGCGGTGCGGTGATCCTCCACGAACTGGGTGAACGTGGTGGCGGGTGCTCCGGTGAGGCGGCGGACGGTCTTGCTCGGGAAGGCGGAGAGGTTCAGTCGGACGATCCGGTAGATCATTCGCTGCACGTCGATGTAGTCCTGCGGTGCACCCTGCGCGGCGAGGTGGGCCAGGTAATCCGTCTCGTCGGGGTCCGCGTAGTCGATGGGCCGCCCGAGTGTTTTTGTCATGATGCGGGCGACCCCGCGGTAGGTCAGGGACTGCTCTCCGGAGAGGGTGTACGCCTTTCGCTCGTGGCCGGGTTCGGTGAACACGGCAGCGGCGACGCGCCCGATGTCCCGGGCGTCGATGAACGCGGTGAACGATCGGCCCGCGGGCACGTAGATCCTCCCCTCCTCGCGGATCTCGCGCGCGTACGTGGTGGACAGGTTCTGCATGAAGAAGTTCGGCCGTAGCGACGTGTACGGAGCATCGACGTGCCTCAGGTAATGCTCGACGGCGTGGTGCGGGGTTTTGCGGTTGGCTTGCACCCCCTGAAGCGACAGGAAGACGATCTGACGAATGCCGCGTCGCTGCGCGGCGTCGATCACCGGAAACAACTGCCCCTGCACGTCGGCGATCGCGGGCGGGCGCATCAGGAACAGCCGATCGGCGCCCTCCAACGCCGCATCGAGCACTGCGGCGGACGCACCAAACTCGAACGGGCGGTGCACCGCTTCTTCCGGTAAGCCATCACCGCCGCCGCGGACTGCGGCGATGACCTCCTGGCCGCGGGCGAGCAGCTGTTCCACGACGGCTGATCCGACGGTGCCAGTAGCGCCGGTCACAAAGACCGCACCCATCGATTCCTCCTCAGAGGCTCGGGCCGGCTTTCACGCGGCGCCGACTGCCGCAGCAGGGAAAGGCTGAGACCTCGGGCCTCTGCCTTCCCCTGCCCCCGGTATGTTTTTGCCGGTGTCGGTGTTAGGAGCTTGCGGCGCTGGTGTTGATCTCGCCGTTCACGCCCTTGGGGAAGAACCCGCCTTCGCGTGCTGCCTTGGGGGTCAGGTAGGCGATATTCAGGACCTGTCCGGCACTGCGGCTGAAGGCAAGGCCGTTGCCGTCCGTGGGAACGAGGTTGGCGGTGTCTTTGGTGCCGATTCCCTGGTCGAGGTCGGTGGAACCGTCGAGGCTGTCCCGGGCATCGGAGATGGCTTTAGCGGGCATCTGCAGATCGCGCGCATACAGGGTGGTTCTGATGATGCCGGCGTGGTAGGCCTCGACAGCGAGGATACCGGCGGCGGCTTCGAGGTAAGTCTTGTTGTCGATCAGCGGAGCTGCACCCTTGTAGGCGGTGACGCCGACGTCCTCGAAAATGAAGGCGCCCAGAAGAAAGCTGGTTTCATCCGCGAAGGGGTTGAACGTCTGTCCGGACTTGATCAGGCCCGCTGCCCGTGCGGCGGCAGTGAAGCTGGCCTCCAGGTCAATCTGGGGCCGGGAGACAGCGGCGCTGCCCAGCGCGGCACGGAGGAACCTGACGTGGGATTCTTCGTCGGCGGCTATTTCTTTGGCATATTTTTCAATCAGGCCGCCGGACTTGAACGGTACCTTCGCGCCGCCGGTGACCCCGCCCTTGCGTCCCTTGCCGTCCGTGAGCCCGTCGCTCAGGCCGCGGCCTGTGACAGCACGCAGATAGAATTCCGCTTCGAGGTACTCCAGGTTGAGGGCGAAGTTCAGGATCGCCCCGTCGCTGGGTGCGCCGGCCGGTTTCTCTGCGTCTCTGGAGTCTCTGGACGCCTGGGCGGGTGAGCTCGTCAGCAGTGCCGCAGCGCCGCCGATTCCTGCGATCCCGGCGGCCCGGAACAGGATGCGCCGGTCCACCGGATTTTCGGCGCTGCGGCTCAGTGCGTCGGTAATGAATTTCTGCTCGAACATTGGTGTGCTCCTGTCATGAGTGATTTTTGAGACCATGACATTCCGGACGGTAGTCCCGCCCGGTCCCCAACCGGCAGATTAAGCCCAAACAGCGAAGTACAGGGCTGCCCACGATGGTGACACTGTTACTTCGCTGTGATGCGGGTCACGGATGGGTCGCAGGAGAAAACGTTGCCGGCAGCGTTACGCCGCGAGGTGCCGCCCTACCCTTACCGCGCCTCTTCTCTTGACGCGACCCACTTGCAGGGGTAGAGATAGGCCATGTTCGCGGGGACAGAATTGGCCCTCGAGGACTCCCAGTGACGCTGCGGCAGCAGCAAACGTTACCGAATACGGACAGCACAGGGGTGGTCATGGCGAACGACGGTGCACCCACGAAAGCGGCGGCAACTGGCGGATTCGTGCTCTTGACCCTGGCGACGGGCCAGTTCGTCATGACACTCGACAGCTCGGTGATGAACGTTTCGATCGCGACGGTAGCCAGCGACATCGGCACAACCGTCACCGGCATCCAGACCGCCATTACCCTGTACACGCTGGTGATGGCCTGCCTCATGATCGTCGGCGGCAAGATCGGAAGCATCATCGGCCGCCGCCGTGCCTTCTCGATCGGCTGTGTTATCTACGGCGCAGGTTCCCTCACGACGGCACTCGCCCCGAACCTCTTCGTCCTGATCCTCGGGTGGTCCTTCCTCGAGGGCATTGGCGCCGCATTGATCATGCCGGCCATCGTGGGGCTTGTCGCCAGCAACTTTGCGCGCACGGAACGTCCGAGGGCCTACGGCCTCGTCGCCGCGGCGGGCGCCATGGCCGTTGCCGTCGGTCCGCTCATCGGTGGTTTGGTGACCACCTACTTCTCCTGGCGGTACGTTTTTGTCGGCGAGGTTGTCATTATCATCGGCATCCTGTTCATGGCCCGGCGAGTCCAGGACGAGCAGGCGGCGCAGCAGCCGCGCCTGGATTTCATCGGGGCCTTCCTTTCGGCCACCGGACTTGCTCTCGGCATTTACGGGGTGCTGCGCTCGTCCGAGTGGGGATGGGTGGCACCCAAGGCGGGCGGCCCGTCGTGGCTTGGACTCTCTCCGACCATCTGGCTCATCCTCGCGGGCAGCTTCATCCTGTGGATCTTCTTCCGCTGGCAGACACGCCTTGAGCGCGAGGGCAAAGCGCCACTGGTCGAGACGGCGCTGTTCGGCAATCACCAACTGACCGGCGGGCTCACGACCTTCTTCTTCCAGTACCTCCTGCAGTCGGGCATCTTTTTCATTATCCCGCTGTTCCTGTCCATCGTGCTCGGCCTCTCCGCCCTGGAAACGGGCGTGCGGATCCTGCCGCTCTCGGTTGGCCTGCTCCTCACCGCGGCGGGTGTCCCGAAGGTGCTGCCCAACGCCTCACCGCGCCGCGTTGCCCGGGCAGGGCTGCTCCTCATCCTTGCCGGCATCCTCGGGCTGCTGGCCGGGATTGACCTTGACGCCAACGCCGCCGTCGTCTCCGTCCCGCTCATGCTGATTGGCCTGGGCATTGGGTCCCTCGCCTCCCAACTCGGCGCCGTGACCGTATCCGCCGTGCCCGATGAGAAGAGTCCCGAGGTGGGCGGCCTGCAGAACACAGCCACCAATCTTGGCGCCTCACTCGGCACAGCACTCGCAGGCTCAGTCCTAATCGCCGTGCTGAGTGCGTCCTTCATCTCCGGCATCCAGCAGAACCCCACGGTGCCGGAGTCGGTGAAGACGCAGGCGAGCGTCGAGCTGGCCGGGGGCGCCCCCTTCCTCTCAGACGCCGATCTCCAGCAAGCGATGGAGGCCGCCGGCGCATCAGAGCAGGTGACCCAGGCGGCCCTTGACGAGAACGAGAAGGCCCGGATTGACGGCCTGCACGCTGCCCTGGCGATACTCGCGCTGATTGCCTGCGCGGCGCTCTTCTTCACGCAGCGGATCCCGGGACTGCCGGTAGCGGCAGCCGTATCGACAGCACCGGCCGATGCGCCATGACGCGGCCTAAGATTGCCGCCCCGCTGCCGACCGGAATCGTTCACCGAAACCGTTTGCGGTAGCCATGGCCGGATCAGGTCTGCTCCGGACCCTGGCGCTCGGCTCGGCCGGCATCCTCGCCGCGGAAGCGGGGATCGCGGACCAATGGGGGTATTACTTCATTGTGTTTGTGATCGTGCTGGCCCAGTGCGCCGGTGTTCCGCTTCCCGCCGTCGCCGTATTGCTCGGAGCATATGCCTCGGCGCGCAACGGAAGCCTCAGTCTCCCTGCCGTGATCGCCTTCGGCAGCCTGGGCGCCATCCTCGGCAGCACCATTGGCTTCATTCTCGGCCGGGTAGGAGGGCGTCCCCTGATGGTCAGGCTTGCAACGCGCTTCCATGCCGACGAACGCCGCATCGACCAGCTGGAATCGTTTTTCGCCCGGCACGGCGGGAGTGCGCTGTTCTTCGGCCGCTGGGTAATTGTCGTCCGGCTCTGGGGGGCCATCGCCGCGGGGGTTGCCCGCATGCCCTGGCCAATGTTCATGCTGTGGAACGTGACCGGGTCCATCGCCTGGGTTGCGAGTCTCAGCGTTCTCGCCTTCGTGGCCGGGAGTGTGGCGCTCGCCATCGGGGACGCTCTCGATATCGGCGGCTGGGTGCTGCTCCCCATCGCCGTTCTTGGCTTCGTGATCGTCTGGCGGCGCCGGCGCAAACGGAGAGAGCCCGATGTGGGAGAAGTCCGGTCCGACCCGGATGAAGCCGGAGGCCATCCGTAGAAAGCGAACCGGGCGGGACTCACACGTCATGCATCATCTGTCCGGCCCGGATCTGGAGGTGCCATCCGCGCGCCGACGATCGGACGACGTCAGCGCAGCGTTCTTCCACTGCCTGCCAGGGGGGCAGCGGTGATGCCGGACCCCTCCCACCGCGCAGACCGGCGGGGAAGAATCCTGGCTGGCACGATCGTCGGACTGCGGTCCGGTGCATCCCTGGCCGAACTGACCCTGGCAGTCCAGATGGGGATGACAATGTCCGTCATTGCCGGAACGACCCACCCGTACCCCAACCTTTTCGGACGGTGTGTGGAGTGCTGCGGTCGCCGACGTCCGGGAGCGCCTGCCCTCTCCGGGTACCAGCCGGGCCATGGCTGCGCTGGTCTGGTTCCGGCGACGCTGGCTGGACGGAGCAGCCGGGATGTATCGTTGACTATCGTTGTACATCGTTCGCGATTCACAAAGGAGAGCATGATGCGTAATTCATACCCGGCGGGCGGATTTGGTGGCAACAACATCGACGGCATGTGGCAGGCCGTTGAGGAGTTGCGTTCAAGGTTTGAGAAGCGCTCGGGCACGCGCGCGGGTCGAGGCGAGGTGCGGTCGGCGGTGTTGGCCCTGCTTGCGGAGCGTCCGATGCACGGGTACCAGATCATCCGTGAAATAGAGGAGCGCAGCGGTGGCAGCTGGAAGCCGAGTGCCGGCTCCGTCTACCCAACGCTGCAGCTGCTGGCCGATGAGGGGCTCATCAGGGCCGAGGAATCCAACGGCCGCAAGATCTATTCGTTGACCGAAGCCGGCCGGGAGGATGTGGCGGGTGCCGAACCGTCAGCGCCATGGGAATCAACGGGTACGGCATCAGGCGCCGGGTTCGCGGCGCTGCCCAAGGCTGGCGTCGAGCTCGCGCAGGCCGCGGCCCAAGTGGGTCGCACAGGCTCGCCGGCGCAGGTGCAGGAGGCCGTGAAGGTGCTCGACGAGGCACGCCGTCGGCTGTACTCGATCCTCGCCCAGGACTGACGGGGGTGAGGTCGGTGCGTCGGGACCGAGCAGATCCGGTATCCGGCGCCGGGAACACCCGTGCCCGCTACCGTCGCATCCTGCGCTTCGCCGCGTGGCACCTCGCGGTGACCTGGTGGTTTGAGCTGGCCCTCCCGCGCATCGGGCTAGGCAGGGTTACCGAACGCAACCGGACAAAGAGGATGCTGCGCTTCGCCCAGCGCTTCCGTGTGCTCGCGGTGGACCTTGGCGGGCTGATGATCAAGGTTGGTCAGTTCCTGTCGTCCAGGTTGGATGTGCTCCCGCCGGAGATCACCGCCGAACTGGAAGGGCTGCAGGACGAGGTGCCCGCCGTCCCGTTCCCAGCAATCCGTGCACTGGCCGAGGCTGAGCTGGGTGCGCCTCTGGACCGGGTGTTCGCCTCCGTCGAAGAGACGCCAATCGCCGCCGCATCTCTCGGGCAGGCGCACCGGGCACAACTTCGTCACACCGATGCCACTGACACCGGGCTCGATAACGTGGTGTTGAAGGTGCAGCGGCCGGGCATCGACGCGATTGTCGACGTCGATCTGGCCGCGCTGCGCAAGGTAGGCGGCTGGCTCAGCCACGTGCGCCTCGTATCCGATCGCGCCGACATGCCCGCACTGGTCGAGGAGTTTGCACAGATCAGTCTTGAGGAGATCGACTACCTGCAGGAGGCGGCGAATTCGGAGCGCTTTGCCGCTGATTTCGCCGACGACCACAGGGTGACTGTGCCCGACGTCGTCTGGGAGCGGAGCACCCGCCGCGTGCTCACCCTCGAAGATGTCACGGCGATCAAGATCACGGACTCGGAGGCACTCCGTGCCGCGGGCATCGATCCTGCGCAGGTCGCCCCGGTTTTCGCGTCGGTCATGTTCGACCAGATGTTCACGAACGGCTTTTTCCACGCCGATCCGCACCCCGGCAACATCTTTGTCACCCCGGTCACCGATTCGTCCGACGGGCGCCCATGGAAGCTGACATTCATCGACTTCGGCATGATGGGAGAGGTGACGCCCAGCACTCGCAGCGGCCTGCGGAAGCTGCTGATCGCGGCCGCCTCGCGTGACGGCAGGGGCTTGGTGACCGCGATCAGCGACGTCGGTGTGCTGGTGCCCTCGGCCGACACGGCCGAGCTTGAAAGGGCGATGACGCACCTCTTCGCCCGGTTTGGCGGGATGGGCTTCGCCGAGCTTCGCGAGGTGGACCCGCGGGAGTTCCTCGATTTTGCGGTGGAGTTCGGCGACCTGGTTCGCTCGCTGCCGTTCCAGGTGCCCGAGAACTTCCTCCTCATCATCCGCGCGATGTCACTGACGTCGGGTGTATGCAGCTCGCTGGACGCCCGGTTCAATCTGTGGGACTCGGTCGAACCCTATGCAGCGCAGCTGCTGCGCGACGAGCGCGGCAACATTGTGCAGGACGTGGCTCAGCAGGCGCTCGACGCAGCCGGGGTGGCCCTTCGTCTGCCGAAACGCCTGGACGGGCTTGTCACCCGAGTCGAGGACGGTTCACTGTCCGTGGCCAACCCGCGCCTCGAACGGCAGGTGGCACGGCTTGACCGGACGGCGCAGAGATCGGCGTCGGCACTGATATTCGGCGCCCTGCTCATCGCCGGTTCCGTGGTCCGGGCGGACGACGCGGTGCTCGGCAGCGTGCTGATGATCGCGTCGGTGGTTCCGCTGCTGCATGGGCTGTGGGTGGGACGCCGAGGCCTCTGAGTGAGCTAGCGAGCCGAGACCCGGCTGCGGGCGGGCCGGAGCTACCCGGCTGCTTTGCGGCTCCTGAATTCACAGATACCGCCCTGCCGAACCATCCTCGGCCGGATGCAGGACCACACGCAAAAGAAACGCAGTGATGCGGCGTTGGCCTAAGAATGCCCGTCGGGAGATTCGAATGAATATTCGCGATGGAGCCGGTTCCTGGCTCCATGCTCAATCAGGGTGGGGATGAAACTCCTGATGCGTCCGCCGGCCAAAGACTCGTACTCTTCCCCCACGACGCCGGCGATATGCGGCCGGGGCGCCTCCGGAAAACGGGCCGACAGCCGGTCGACAACCGCACTGACAATGGTTTCCTTATCCGCTTCGCTCACCCTGCCAGTGTCACCCGGGGCTAGTCCGGCGTCAACCAATGCCGCGGACCCGCTGGCTGCATGGATCATTTTCACGATCGGGGTTCTATTGCGAGAATGCAGATATCGACGGGGCCCGGGGTGAGGCCGGTGTGGCTGATGCTCTCGCGCACGCGTTGTTGAACCGCTTCGGCAACGTTGAGGGCAACATAGGCGATGTCGGTAGCGATGTCGAGGCGGACGTGTGCCGTGCCGTCGCTGATGGTGGCGGCGACGCCGTCGTGTCGGTACGTGCCGTTCTGGCTTCCGGCGTTGCGCAGGTTTTGCAGTGCCGCGGGACCGAGCCGGGCCACGAAACCTGTGATGGTGGGTTCGAGTCTGAGGACTCCGGGCGTTTCCAGGGCGGTGCGGGCGGCGAGGGAGGCGATCAGCTGGCTGGTGACTACTTTGCCGTTGAGGGGTTGGTCAGACATCGTAAAGGTCCTCGACTGTGATGTTGATGGTTCCGGCAGTGATACCGACACCTGCCGGAATGGCGTTGCGGATCTGGTGCCGCAGCGCATCAACGGTGCGGGGGATGTCGATGCCCGTGGCGGCGGCAACCCGAAGATTCACTATGAGGTGCGGGCCGGTACTGGCAGTGGTACCCGTGTTTTCGGAGGGGTTGTCGGTAGCGGACAGGTTGTCGGTAGCGGACAGGTTGTCGGTAGCGGACAGGTTGTCGGCGGTGGAGCGTACTTCGATGCGGCAGCGCCGTGAGTGAATGCCGGGGACAGCTGTTGCCGCGAACCGGATGATCGAGCTCAAGGCCTGCTCGCTGATCTCGGTTGTGCCGTTGACTGTGCTGTGAAGGCGGATTCTTTTGCTGCGGCGGATCTCTGCGCGGGCGATGTCCATGATGGCGTTCGTGACTCCCGGGTGGGCTTTGAGAGAGGGGTTGCGAAGGTCGCTTTCGCGCAGTGATCGGGTTGCTTCGTTGAGTCCGCTGAGCCGGGCCCGGGCGGTTTGGCATTGTTCACACTGTTGTTCGTGCGCGGTGGGGGGCTGGTCGATGGTGGCCCAGATCCGGTCGATGCTGCGCCCGCAGCCCAAACGGGGGATGTCTCCTAGCGCCATTGGCTCATCCCTTCTGTTATCTGATGCCGTGCCCGGGCGAGCATGCCGCGCACCCCTGCGGGGCTGATCTTCAGTGTGGCACCAATGTCGGCATACGTGAGCCCGTGCATTTCCCGTAGCAGCCAGCAGGCGCGCTGTACGGGTGGGAGCGTGTTCAGCACGAGGATCAGGCCGGCTTGCTGGGCGGACCATTCGGCCTCGTGGGCCGGGTCAGATCCGGCGGGTGCACGGATGGCGCCGGCTTCGGTGAGGGAGCAGACGTTGTCCGGGTCAGTGATGTTCTCCGCGTGGCTGGATCGCTTGCGCAGCACGTCCAGGCATTTGTTGGTCGCCAGCCGGTAAAGCCAGCCGTCGAAGGCATTCACGTCAGCGAGCATGGGAAGACCCCGCCAGCTGGCTATGAGCGACTCCTGCACGGTGTCTTCGGCTTCTCCGCGGTCGTTGAGCATCCGGTACGCCAGCCGGAAGAGCCTGTCTTGATAAGTAACCACCAGGTGTTCGAACGCTGCCAGGTCGCCGTCTTGAGCGCGGGCGACGATGCTTCCCTCGTCCAGGTCCGGGTCGAAGCCGCGCCCGTGATCATCCATGCGCTGTCCGTCCCGTCCGGTGGTGTGGCGGCGCTTGGCCCCAATATGCCACAACCGGGCATCGGCCGGAACCGGTTGTGTCGACATCCTGGGAAGAATTTCTTTGCACCCTCGCGTGACGATTCCAGCTCGATTTCGTCTTAATCGGTGTCTGCACAGTCCCGCTCTTCGAGAAGGAGTTGTTTTCCATGACAGAGTCACCAAGAACCCCCGGAACTGCCACCGGCGTTGTGGCCACCCCCGAGGAACAGAAGCGCACTGCCCCGGCCGAGCAGCCGAAAAGGCACGATGCCCTGCACACCGAGCGGGGAAACACCACGATTGAGGAAACCGTGGTGCAGAAGCTGGCCGGTATAGCGACCCGCGAAGTGCCGGGCGTGTACGCCATGGGCAGTGCAGGGCGGCGGGCCTTCAGCGCCATGACCGAACGCATCCCGGGGTCGCAGACCAATGTCAGCGGCGGCGTCAGTGTCGAAAAGGGTGAACGCCAGACGGCCATTGACGTCTCGATCGTTGTGGAGTACGGGGTCTCGATCGTGGACGTCAGTCAGGGCATCCGCCGCAATGTCATCCAGGCGGTCGAGCACGCAACCGGGCTGGAGGTGCTGGAAGTGAACGTCAACGTCACCGATGTGCACCTGCCCGACGACGACCAGCATGGACAGCAGGATCAGAAGACCGAACTTCAGTAAGTTCACAGCACCGGACTGCAACCCTCGCCCGGTGCCCGGGTGAGGCCGAGAAGGAAAAGGATGGCTATGTCTACTACACGGTGGTGCCTGGCGATAGGCCTGGTACTCGGAATTGTCTTGGGTTTCGGCGGCTGGTGGGCCCTGGTGTCCGCGATCGTCCTGGGCTTCATCGGTTTGGTGGTCGGCCGCGTAGCGGAGGGGAAACTGGACATGGCGGCGCTGTTCGGTAGAGCATCAAGCCGATGAACCCGCAAGGCGCGCACGCGCTGCCGTTCACCGTGGGCGATGACACCGGCAGCGGTGACATCGATTCCCGCGGGCAAACTGTGCTGGCCCATAAGGTGATCGAGAAAATCGCCAGTCAGGTCGCCAGTGATGAATCGTTAGCCGGTGGTTCCTCCGGCGGTTTCCTGGGCATCGGAACCCATGCGGACCTCTCCGCCCGCCCCAAGGCATCCGTGGAACTGAGCGGAAACATCGCCACCCTCAGCGTTGAAGTCGGCATGCTCTACCCCGTCCCGTTACGGCAGGCAACCGAGGCATTGCGGCAGCGGATAGGCGCCAGGGTGACGGAACTGACCGGTTTGGAAGTCCGACAGGTCGATATCAAGGTTTCCTGGCTGACGAGCGACCGTGGTGACGGCCGCGGACGAAGGAGACTGCTATGAGTCGCAATGACGGCCAATCCACCCCGTTGCGACGCCGGCCCAGCCGGACCGTTCCAGCGTCAATCGTCGGGATCCTGCTGCTGGCCGCCGGCGTCGCCCTGGTGTGGTTGACCGTTGCACGGTTGATGGACGGGACCTGGTCCACGCTTCTGCAGGGGCCACGTGACTGGCTCGCCGTGCTGGCATGGAACGGTCCGGACGTGTGGGGTGTCGGGATAGCCGCCGTCGTGGTGGGTTTGATCCTCCTGTTGTGCGCCCTCATCCCAGGCAGGTTCAACGCACTGACGGTCCGGGATGCCGATGACGCCGGCGTTGGGGTCCGGGCGAACGAACGTGAGACCGTGATGACAAGCCGTGCCGTGGCCCAAGTGGCGAAGGCACAGTGTGCGCGGATCGACGGTGTCAGATCGGCTTCAGCAACCGCAACGGACAAGCGCGTGCACCTGAGCGTGAAGACGTCCCTGCGGAACACAGGAGATCTGAGTACCCGCGTCACCGATGGGGTCCGGGAGCGCTTGAACGCGATCGGACTGGACCCGGTCCCCCACGTCACCGCCACCGTCGAATCCAAGCGCTGAATCCCACCCCCCCCCGTGGTAGCGCTCAATGTACCCAAGGAAGGATTCCGATGCGACAGACAGCCGGAACCTTGAACCGCACGTTGCTGGCGATCCTGGGCATCCTTGTCCTGGCCGCCGGCCTCGCGTTGCTCCTGCAGGCCTCGGGAATACTGCCCACCCTCGCCAACACCCCACCGGCCGGGCGGAAGGTCGTTTCCGGTGACCTGCATCCGTTCTTCAGCCAGCCCTCGGCGGTGTCGGTCCTGTTGGTCATCGGTGTTCTTACCGCTGTGCTGGCACTGGTGTGGATCATCGCGCAGATCCCCCGGAAGAACCCGGCAGACGCCTACCGTCTGGACGACGACGGCGCCCAAGGCCGCACGATCTGCGACCCGTCCGTGCTGGCCACTGCCGTCGAGAACCAGGTCAACACCCTGCCCGGTGTGGTTGGTTCCTCGGCCATGTTACGAGGAACCGCCGAAGAGCCGGACTTGACCCTGAAAGTCACCGTCAACGACAGGGCCGACGTCCGGGAGTTGCTGCGGCATCTCGAATCGTCCACCCTGCCGGACCTGTCCGCCGCCCTGGAAGCACCCCTGCAGCGGCGCCGGTTACAAATCGACGTCAGTGGACGCACCCAGAGCACCGGAATCGTAGCGCACTCCACCGGCGTCGTCCTGAAATAGGAATGCCGCCCCTCGTATGGAGGACATCAGTGATCACCACTGACGACAGAGCTCCCTACGGCGGCCCAAGCCGGTCGGCATTGTTGCTCATGCGTTCCAGGACGCTGACGGCCGTGGCATACTCATCCGTTCCGATGCCCGCGGTCAACTCACGAGCTGTGTCTTCAAAAAGCCCGGACACCTCAGCATGCAGTGCCAAACCGGCATCGGTCAGGGCCAAGCGGCCGTCCAGCAGGAACACGAGGTTGTTTCGCACCAGCCCGGCCATGTCGTGCTGCTGCGCGGCACCGCCAGTGGCTGAGGGACGCAGGGTGTCCTCGATTTCCGCCGGCGAGGCGGGACCTGAGCGCAGCACGTTGAGGACCCGCCACTGCCGTATGCTCAGCCCGAGCCGGGAAAGTGAGGAATCGAGGAGGCTCTCCAGTGCCGCATCCAGGCGTTTGACCCAGTATCCGATAGGCCTGTTCACTACGCCATGGTCGCAGGAGCCTTCCACCCGGACAAGTCCTGCGGCTCGGGCCAGGCTCTGGTGTGCCGGCCCCGGGGGCCGTCGACCGAAATCAGGCCCTCATCGCCCTGCCGACGCCCCGCGGCGTCGAAAAGGACGGGCAGGGTGAGGACCGCGTACCAGGGAAGTGCCACGGCGGCGGCTCCCCCGGGTCGCCCTGAATGCCCTGGCCAAGACACTGCCCGCCTATTCGGGAGCAGTGCAGCGTAATTCCGGTGAACTCCCCGCCGGGCTGAGCCTGCACTCTTTCGTCTCCGTATCAGGCTGGCAAGGTGAACCGACACGGAAATGCAAGGATTGATTAATGACTCTTAGTTCGGATGTACGGGGCACGAGCAACTGGGCGGGCAAGGGCCCACCGTACTCGAGGAGCTTCGCGCACTTGTGCGCTGGAGCGATCGTGCCCTTGCTGGACGCCATCGAGGACGTCATCGGCGAGATTGCAGGGAAACGTCTGGCGGACGTGGGGTGTGGCACCGGAACCCTCTCCGCCCGTGCGGCCGGCCGTGGCGCAAGCGTGACCGGCGTTGACCCGGACGCTGAGATGCTTTCCCTAGCCCGCGCAACAGCACCTGAAGCGGCCCTCTGCGTGGGTGCCGTCCCCGATCTTCCGTTCGAGCCGGGTACCTTCGACGCCGTCGTGGCTAATTTCGTCGTCAACCATGTTGGCGATCCCCGCGCCGCAGTCGCTGATCTCATGCGCGTCTGTGTGCCGTACGGGGTCGTTGGCGTGACGGTCTGGCCGTCGAAACCTTCGGCCATAAACGCCCTGTGGGCCGACGTCATCAAAGCAAGCGGTGCAGATACGCCACCCCCGCAGCATTTGCCGCCCACCAAGGATTTCGAACGCACGGAACATGGACTCGCGGAGCTGCTGACCGGCGCTGGCTTCGGCCGCGTCGAAGCAACAACCCTCACGTGGGAGTTCCGCATCGATGCCGAGGACCTTTGGGCCGGCCCGGCAGGTGGGGTCGGAGGGATTGGCAAAGTTGTTACGAGCCAGACGCCAGCGATGCAGTCCGTCATGCGCCGGGAGTATGAACGACTTGTCTCCCCAATGGTCCGCAGCGGACAGGTTGTCTTGCCCGCCGTCGCTCTCCTGGCTACCGGCCAGGCATCCGCGTCAGATCGATCCCACCCTGTTCCGCTTTAGCCCCGCCCAAAACGCAATAGGACTCAGGTCCGTCGCGCCGTAGGATCGTCGCACTCGGAACTTGTACGCGTCCCTAGATTGTCGGGCACAAGGGGCATGGCTTTGCGATGGGGCCATCCGGGCAGTGCAGCCGGCCTCGGGGAGGAATGTCATGCCGAACGGGAAGCCGAACATTCTAGTCATTTGGGGAGATGACATTGGCATCACCAATCTGAGCTGCTACAGCGACGGATTGATGGGGTACCGGACGCCGAACATCGACCGGATCGCCGAGGACGGCATGCGGTTCACCGACTCCTACGGGGAACAAAGCTGCACCGCGGGACGGGCGTCCTTCATCACCGGGCAGAGCGTATTCCGCACCGGACTCAGTAAGGTCGGCATGCCCGGCGCTGACCTCGGGTTGCGCGCCGAGGATCCCACCATCGCCGAGGTCCTCAAGCCCCACGGCTACGTGACCGGCAAGTTCGGCAAGAACCACCTGGGCGACAAGAACGAATTCCTGCCGACCGCGCATGGTTTCGACGAGTTCTACGGCAACCTGTACCACCTGAACGCCGAGGAGGAGCCCGAGTCGCCCAACTGGCCAAGTGTCGAGGATTTCCCCGGATTCAACGAACGGGCCAGGCCCCGCGGGATCATCCGCTCCTGGGCGGCCGACGAGGACGACGACACGGCGGACGGACGGTTCGGCCGGCGCGGCAGGCAGCGGATCGAGGACACCGGTCCGCTTACCAGGAAGCGCATGGAAACCGTCGACGAGGAGTTCAGCGACGCCGCGAAGGACTTCATGGGGCGCGCGCACGAAGCCGGCGAGCCGTTCTTCGTGTGGATGAACACCACTCACATGCACGTCCGCACGCACCCAAAGCCTGAGAGCGTCGGGCAGGCCGGCCGCTGGCAATCGGAATACCACGACACGATGATCGACCACGACAGGCTCGTGGGCGGCCTCCTCGACCACCTGGACGAACTGGGCATGGCCGATGACACGATAGTCGTTTACTCCACCGACAACGGCCCGCATATGAACACCTGGCCCGACGGCGGCATGACCCCGTTCCGCAGCGAGAAGAACACCAACTGGGAGGGCGCGTTCCGCGTCCCCGAGATGATCCGCTGGCCCGGACACATCCCGGCAGGCGTGGTGTCGAACGAGATCATCCAGCACCATGACTGGCTGCCGACGTTCCTTGCCGCCGCAGGCGACACCAGCACGGTCGAGGAGCTCAAGAAGGGCAAGTCCATCGGTGACCGCACCTACAAGGTGCACATCGACGGCTACGACCTTTTGCCGTACCTCACGGGCGAGGTCACCGAGAGCCCACGCAAAGGGCTCGTGTACTTCTCCGATGACGGCGACGTGCTCGCAATGAGGTATGACCACTGGAAGGTCGTCTTCATGGAGCAACGGGTGCAGGGCACCCTCCAGGTGTGGTTCGAACCCTTTGTGCAGCTGCGGATTCCTAAGGTGTTCAACCTGCGCACGGACCCCTTTGAGCGTGCTGACATCACCTCAAACACATACTTCGACTGGCTTTTCACCAACGCCTACCTCGTCTTCGCCGCGCAGGCGCTAATGTCGCAGTTCCTGGCCACGTTCGAGGAGTTCCCGCCGCGCCAGCGTGCCGCGAGCTTCAGCATCGACCAGGCCGTGGAGAAGCTGCAGGCGTTTTTGGCGGGCGGCGATTGAACCAGAACCCGGCCACGCCAACCGCCGGCCCCGACGGGTTTGTGCGCATCGACAGCGGCGAGTTCACGATGGGCTCGGATCGGCACTACCCGGAAGAGGCCCCGGCGCACCGGGTGCGCGTCGGTGGCTTCTGGATCAGCCCGACAGCGGTCACCAACCGTGAGTACGCACGCTTCGTGCGGGAGACCGGATACCGCACGGTCGCGGAGCGGCCGCTGGACCCGGCCATGTTCCCGGGCGCTCCGCCGGAGAACCTCGTCCCGGGCTCGATGGTTTTCACCGGAACGCCCGGTCCCGTCGATCTGACGCACCTGAGCCAGTGGTGGGCGTGGACGCCGGGTGCGAACTGGAGGCGGCCGTTCGGGCCCGGCACGTCAGTCGCCGAGCGCGCCGACCATCCGGTGGTCCATGTCGCATACGAGGATGCGCAGGCCTATGCCGGGTGGGCCGGATCCCGGCTGCCGACGGAGGCGGAATGGGAATTCGCCGCGCGGGGCGGCCTCGACGGCGCGCGGTTCACCTGGGGAGATGACCCCGAGACCGCCGGCACGCCCCGCGCGAACTACTGGCATGGGGATTTCCCGTGGCGGGCCC